>CAZTRA010000013.1:0-7496 GCA_964616075.1 uncultured Candidatus Saccharibacteria bacterium | reverse complement strand
TCATTTGAAGAGTTTATCTATCCTTTCTGAAAAAGCGCTTTGTACTTGTCCCAGTATACGTACCCGAGATATGCATTTAACACCACAAGAAAAAGAGTCGTTGGAATAGCTCCGGCTGGAAGTGATGGCGCACTCATGTTAAACACGACCACACCAATAGAAACAGGGGCGAGAAAAATCGCAGCCAACGCTGGAAGAAAGTTAACGATAAGCATAATACCAACCACCGCTTCTGTTACTTTAATCATGTAAAACAATCCTGTATTGATGAGGACACGCATGGTGGGAATTGCTTCCGGAGGGATACCCTTCAAATCTGGGTTCATTGCTGCCATCATGCCTGTCACCCCGCTCATGAGCATAAAAAGCCCAAGTAAAATGCGTACCGCCATGACCAATTTCCGATTGCGAAAATTCATAAATAAAAGAAAAATAATTGTTATAAGTATATCTTTTTTCGATAGAAAAATCAAGTCTGTTCCGTACACACGTATTGACAAATGTCACGATGTATGTTACCAATGCCATGGCACTGTCTCACACCACAAGGAGGATTTGATGAGACTTGAATCAATAGCGGCCGTACTCTTCAACTGGATCATGGCGATCTGCTTCATAGCATGTTCATATCTCGTTCTGCTCGACTGGGGTAAAAACAGCCCCTACATCGCCATCTGCCACGTCGTCACTGTCGTCTACTTCGTAGTGATGGCACACTTTCTCAAGAGAGATTTTGATCTATCAATTCGAGAAATACTCACATACATGTTTATCACTGACAGTCGTCCACCCTGGATGGGGAGCATACAGGAAGAGAAGAGAAAAGGCTGGCGCTGGTAACCAAGCGCCGCCGCCGACTGTGTCGTTGCGTTTCGCGCGGCACAGTTTTTTTTCACGCAATACGAGACCACACATCTATACTGACAAAACGTACATTTTAAAGTTGTCCAAAATAGACTGCCACCCGCTCTTTTGCATTTCCATGGAATTCTCGCCCTCAGCCTCAAAACTCTCGATAATAGTTACCCCGCCTTCGTGTGACTCAAAAACAATATCCACGTTACGATCATCACCCATAGTATACGAAATAGCTTTCATTGGTTCTACCTTGGTATACGTACCACCAAAATCAAATCCGGTACTTCCATCTTTTGCTTCCATACGACTCATAAATGTTCCACCGACCCGCAAATCATTTGTGGCACGTGGTGTATGCCAGTCGGGAGAGGCTGCGTTCCATTTCATAATATGAGCAGGTTCAGTCCAGCACGCCCAAATCTTTTCTATCGGCGCGTCGATTGTTGTTTGTACAGTAATAACTGGTTTCATATAAATGAAAACACGACATGACAAAAAACTATGATGACGGATACCAGTTGAGAAGTACCACATCAATAGCAGAATTTCCTGTTTGTACCAACTCTTTGAATTTTTGCACATCCGAAAGACCGCCTGGTCCGCGATAGTGATACGGATACACCTGCTTTGGTTTGAACGCGAGTACGGCATCGGCCGCGTCTTCCACGCTCATAGTGTACGGCAGGTTCATAGGCACAAATGCCATATCAATATCTTTTAACGTCCTCATTTCAGGAATACCGGCCGTATCTCCTGCTACGTACACACGGTACCCATTACGCTCAATCACATATCCATTTCCTCTCCCTTTGGTATGAAAACTTTTCTCAGATTCTGGAAGATTGTACATGGGAATAGCTTCAATACGCATGTCATTGAACATCCTAACCTCGCCATTGTTCATTACAACCACACGTCCTGCAAGCTCATTTGGTAACACATCTTTCACGGCTTGAGGAACAATCACAGTCGCGTCACCTGCAACGGCGCTCAACGTATCTGCATTCAAATGGTCACCATGAATATCGGTTACCAAAATAAGCGTGGGCTTAGGTTGCCCCTGAAACACACTCGCTTCCCCTACCGGATCGGTATACAAAACTTCGTTACCCCACGTAAGCACCATAGTAGCGTGAGATATCGGTGTTACGGTCGTCAATTCTTTTGTCTCAACTGAAGCAGACGGATCGATTGTCATAAAAATATCTTTAGATTGTGTTTGATATATCCAAACACAAATACCCACACATATTGCAAGGACACATCCTATTGACACACCGACATACTGTTTCATAGAACGTATGATTAAATCAGGTCACACAGATGTGTGCTACCTTTTTCGTAACGTAATAAGGCGCGGAATACGTTAAGTCACCTGTGCGTGCACGACCTGTTTGCGTAAAAAAAATTTTCTTACTTCTTCAACCACGATGATGGTACTTGCGACGCTAAATACTAACACCCAGTCACGCAAAGTAAGTGGTACAGTTTTCAACACTTTATTCATAAAGGGAGTGTAAAGTGCCGCCATATGGAGCGCTGCTACCACCACGGTAGCACCCACAAGATACATATTTGAAAAGGGGTTTTTAGCAAAAAGAGATATGGAGTCCGAACGACAATTCCAAGCATTACACCACTGAAAAACAGCAAGTGTAGTCAAGGACATTGTCCACCCTTTTACAATGTCAGCTTCGTAGTACCGGCTAAACACATAGAGTGCGCCAACAGCCATTGTACCAGACATAAGCACCATACGTTTCAACATAAGCTTATCAACAAGATATTTATTTGGTTTTTTGAATGTCCCTTCGAGAAGGTTTCTATCCTTTGGCTCCATAGCAAGAGACACATCCAAGAATCCATCGGTTACAAAATTAAGCCAAATGATTTGTGCGGCGAGCATTGGAATCGGCATTCCCAAAAAAATAGCACCGATAATAATCAGCACCTCCCCCATATTTGTAGAGAAAAGATACAAAATAACTTTTTTTATTGTTTTATAAATACCTCTCCCTTCTTCGATTGCAGAAACAATGCTTTCTAAATTATCATCAAGCAGCACAATATCTGCCGCCTCCTTTGCCACCTCAGTACCGATGTTCCCCATAGCTACACCCAAATCAGCGGCCACAAGAGAGGGCGCGTCGTTCACTCCGTCACCGGTCATAGCGACAATTTCCCCACGCGCGCGATATGCGTCTATAATCCGCATCTTATGGGTTGGTGTGACTCGCGCAAACACTGAAACACGATGAAGTTTTTTGGAAAGCTCAATATCAGTAAGAGCATCCACGTCGGCTCCTGTAAGGACATCATCATGCTCATGCCAAATACCAATCTCTTTTGCTATACTTCGCGCTGTTACCGTATGATCGCCAGTGATCATAACCACCTTTACACCAGCGTGCTCAGCCTTTTGTATCGCTGACAATGCCTCAAGTCGTAAGCCGTCTTTCATCCCAAAAAAACCGACAAAGGTGAGATTGCGAACCGCTTGTTCAATACGCAAGTCGCCTTTATGTTTAATCGTGGCACACGCTACGACACGCAACCCTTGCTCTGAAAATTTAAAAAATACTGATTCCATTTTTTTCTGATCTTCAGCAGTAAGTGGCACGTCTTCACCACCCTTTCTTATCGTACGTGATAACTGCAAAATGACTTCGGGCGCCCCGACGATTGACAGAACACTATGCCCTTCACTGCGGTGAAGGGTGGCATGATATTTTTTTTGATAGTCAAAAGGAATTTCTCCAAGCATAACCGATTCACGCTCCAAATCTTCTTTATGAAATCCAATCTTCTGAGCAAACACTAACAATGCCGCCTCAGTAGGATCACCTGTAATAAACCATCTTTTTTCTTTGTCAGCATATGCCACGCGGGCACCAGCACAACGAGCTGCGATGTTGCCAGCAAGAAGTAGCTCTGGGTGATTCACCGCATCAATTACGCGTCCATCAAGTTGAACTCGCCCCACCGGTTCATACCCATTCCCTTCAACTGTGAACGTCTGACCATCAACATATACAGTTTCGACCACCTGCTCATTCTTGGTAATTGTACCTGTTTTATCCACCGCAATTATCCGAGCCTGACCCAAAGCCTCAACCGCCTGAAGTTTTTTTACTAACGCGTTGCGTTTACTCATTCGCCGCACACCAAACGCCAAAATAAGAGTTACTACAATTGGCAAACCTTCAGGTACAATTGCAACAAGGAGCGACACAATAACCGCAAACATTTCCCCCAGAGGTCTCCCTGAGAGAGCTCCGATCGCAAATACACCACCAGAAATACCAACAGCAATATAAATGATAAATCGCGACAAATCCCGGATATTATTTTTTAATGGAATATCTGTGTTTACGGTAGCCACCGAACCCGCTATGGCTCCGATCATGGTATGCACACCGGTTGCCACTACTACGGCCATACCATTACCTGACACGACATGCGTTCCCTTATACACCATATTTTTGTACTGAGCATGCGTGTCGTCACCGTGTTCCAATCCTGCAATTTTGTGAACGGGAAGTGATTCCCCGGTTAACGCAGCCTCATCAACAATTACAGTGTGCGAAACCATAACACGGGCATCTGCCGCGATTCTTTCACCTTCTTGAAGAATAAGAATATCACCGGGAACCAACTCCTCATCCGAAATAATCATTTCCACTCCTTCGCGAAGGACGGTAGCCTTGGTCGAGACGAATTTTTTCAATGCCGATAACGTGTTTTGCGCCTTTCCCTCCTGGACAGTACCGACGATGGCATTAAAGAAAAGAATAGCTAAAATAATAAGAGCATCAACTGCTTCTTCGGTTAAAAATATGACAGCACTTGCGGCAAGTAAAATATAAATAAGTGGACTTTGAAATTGCCTCAAAAAAATAATAAAAAAACTATCAACCTTTGTATCTGGCAACTTATTTGGCCCGTACTCGGCACGCCTCGATATAACCTCGTCATTTCGCAATCCATTTTCGCTTGAACGAAGCTCTGCAATGACCTGTGATATTTGCTTCGTATGCCAGTGATTATCTTCCATAGCCACGTAAATCAATATAAACGTTTAAGCACAGTACTACCCTACCCCCACTTACTTTATTTTTGAAGCAGATAAATAGTATATACGTGTATACGATAACAGAAAACAAAGAAGCTTGTCACGAATAAAACAGGGTTCTAGTTCATTACCTGTACTATTTATTAATTTTTAATTCCCAGCCGACATCATGCCCACAAATCTACCGGCCATACCAGCATATTCTATACAACACCTTATCGCCCTAAAACCAAAAGAACCGTGACCTTGTCACCACTAAATAACCCCTCTTTTTTGCGTACCTCGGCTTTCAGAGGCAACAGATAGGTTCCCGATTTCTTATCTGGGAATATAGATGTCTTCCAACTTGTTTTACCAATTGTTGCCACCATTGGCAATGAACCCCACCCTTTTGCGTTTGCCCCAAATCTTTTTTTTATTTCTTCTGACTGTTTTTTTGGAATACCAATAAAATGCCAGGCGGACTTACCCTGCCACAAAAAAACACTGGAACGTATGTTGTATGTATTCATACTTTAATTCCAATTGTACCACGGCGACAAAGAAAATGCTCCCCCAGTAGGACTACTCACTCGTCGCTAGCGCTCCTCTTTGAGACACATAACGGGTTTCTCAACCCTCTTCCTCACCAAGTGAAACCTCACGGTTTCACCCTTCCCTAGGTTCGAGTCCATTGATGAAAAGACATATACACCCACCAATGGTGGGGTGTATATGTCTACTCGCATACTTGGGCAACTTCCGAACTTTTTATCATGCAATACTATTTCACAATAAAAGACATCATCATCCCTGCTTCTAAATGCTCGGCAATATGACAATGAGCCATCCATCTACCAGGATTTGAAGTATCGAGCAAAATATCAATGGTCTCACCAGAGGGGATAAAAACGGTATCCTTCCAAACTAAATTTGTTTCTTTTTTACCATTTCGGTCTAAAACAAGAAATCTCTGACCATGAAAGTGCATAGGGTGCTGCATTGGATGCATTGAATTTGGATCGTTAAAGATACGAATCTTCACCGGCTCTCCACGGGTAAATGACCAGTCAATATCCATATTTTCAAAACCAGTATCTTGATCAACTATTTTCCATTTGATTGAATCAGTATCTGTCATTTGGTTCATAGTACTATTATCATCTTCCCATTCAACCCCATCAGGGCTTGCATCCATCATTGAACCTCCCATCATAGCACCATTTGACATCACATGCTTACCATGCCCCATACCTGACATACTCATCATATTTTTACCCATGTCTATTGTTAACGCGAGATGCTTGCTAGGTGCAATATCAAAATACTTACGAAATGATTCTATGCTTTTAATCGTCTCGCTATGTGTCTTTTCTTCATTGAATACCGAAGCATACGAAGTAGTGGCAGAATCAGAACTGACATTTACATGACCAAGTGTGTACGTTTTATTTAGTGTTTTGTTTTGAATTTCAAATGTTTTACTTGTGTCAAATAATACCTCAACAATGGCTCTTTCTGACGGCCCAAGCATAACTGAGTCTACCCATTGATCTTTTTCATATGCACCGCTGTCGCCACCAACCAATTTCATTTGGATACCAGAAATGGAAAAATTAAATGGTCGGGTGTTAGCCGCGTTGGTCAGGTATAGACGTAACACCTCATCTTTTTTTACTGATAGTGAATAGTCGGTTTCTCCGTTTACAAGCATGACATTACCGAATCTTCCCATAAGCGTTCTGTCAGTTTTTCCCTTACTCAAAGGAATTGAACCATTCTCAATAAGGATATCATCTAAAAAAAGCGCGACTTCTTGATTCACTGGAGACCAGTAGTCTGCATTAGACGGCACAACAAGGAAGTTACCATAAAGTCCAAGTTCCTGTTGGAAATCCTCACGCACATGCGGATGGTACCAATACATACCTACATCAGGAAACTTAAGTTCATAAGAAAAAGACTCGCCAGGCAATATCTCTTTTTGAGATGTTTGTGCGCCGTCAAACGCATTATCCATTCTCACGCCATGTGAATGCAGCAGAGTTGGCATGTCTAAATTATTCTGAAAGTGAACCGTTAGACCTGCCCCTTGGGGAATTTTGAGAAGCGGACCTGGGATAGAATTGTTATAGGCTAACATTTTGTACTCTTTACCGTTAATATTTTTTTTAACATAGCTAGCAGTAAGAGTATAGGAATCTCCATTCGCAAGTTCTACCACTTCTGTAGCACTTGCATTACTAAGACCACTTGTTTGGGCACTGGTGTATTCTGTTTGAGGTAGAGAAACCAACGAATCTCTATCTTGTAATAAATAAATGACTAAAATCGCAAGCCCAAGAATAATGAAACCAATGTAAATATTTTTTTTCATAATATTCAAATAACTGTCATTTAAGTATACCATTTTGCATGTAAAATTCGAGCCATATTGGGGTATCAAGCTGGATGAAATTGAAAAAAGTTGCTTATTTTAGGCAAATTATATTTTTTCAATATTTCCACTTCCGAATTGCAATTTATCGCTTAACAATGACCTCCTCCCCGGGATCCGTCAGGCCGCGTTAGCGGCCCGACTACTCCC
>CAZTRA010000012.1:0-10849 GCA_964616075.1 uncultured Candidatus Saccharibacteria bacterium | reverse complement strand
TTTTGAATTTTAAGTTGAACTTTTGCATTTTGAGTTTTAAGTTTTGATTTTCGAATATTATAGTCCAATGCACGAAGTAATTCGTGGAAACATGCGTGAGACAGGTTGGTCTCCTATCTACTGCAGGCGTTGATTCTTGAGGAGATTCGTTTCTAGTACGAGAGGACCGAAACGAACGGACCGCTGGTGTGGCTGCTGTTCCGCCAGGAGCATCGCAGCGTAGCTATGTCCGGAACGGATAATCTCTGAAAGCATCTAAGAGAGAAGCCGTCCCCAAGATGAGGAATCGTTTGAGGCTCGTAGCAGATGACTACGTTGATAGGCTCTAGGTGCACGCGCAGTAATGCGTTTAGCCGAGGAGTACTAATTAGCCGATTCCTATTAGGAAATGTGGTAATCACGTATTTCGCTTTGCGCGAAATATACGTTCTCAAAGAAAATATGCATTCTTCATAATAATTCTTGTGTGTTATGTTTCGGATTAAGACTCGTGAGGTAGATCGAGTTAGTTTGAAACAAGGTACATAGTACATAAAGTGACATTTGAATTTTTTGTGTTGGTGATTTGACGCGATGGGTACACCTCTTCCCATTCCGAACAGAGCAGTTAAGCATCGTAGTGCCAATGGTAGTCCGTAAGGGCGAGAGTAGGTAGTCGCCAACACAAAGTATTGAAATGGTTTTTGTGTAGTTCGCAAAAAGCAGGGTAACGCTGCTTTTTTTGCTTTTCTAATACGCGCTATACTGTGTGTATGATTTTATGGTCAGTTCGTCGACGGGCAATGTATGTGTCAGCCCTGAGCTTCGTTGTTTTTTTGATGGTTGGCATACCAACAGTATTGTATTTGTACGAACCGCCTTCTTGTGTGGATGGAAAAAGAAATCAAGGAGAAGAAGGTATAGATTGCGGCGGTCCATGTGTGTTGTTATGTCCGAGTGACTCTTTACCTTTTATTGTACAGTGGACACAGAAATTTAAAGTCACCGACTCTTTGTGGAGTGTTGCTGCTCGTATAGAGAATCCAAATCAAAACTCAGGTGCGGCAAATGTTCCCTATGTATTTCAATTATTTGATAAAGGGGGGGTGTTGCTTGCACAACGGCACGGATTCGTTAGTGTTCGTCCTCGGGAAAGTCTGATCATATTTGAAGGGGGTTTTTATATTGAACGGGATCCTACGCATGTTTCTTTTTCGTTCACGGCTGATCCAGTTTTCTTGAAAATGGATACTACAGTTCCGGATGTTATAGTATCGAATCGTGTTTTGTCAGGCGAAGAATTTCGTCCTCGCCTTGAGGCGTTGGTACGGAATAATGCATTGGTAACACTTCAAGATGTTCCCGTAACAGCGGTAGTGTTTGATAAACGAGGCAACGCGATTGGTGCGTCACGCACAATTATAGAAACGCTTGAGGCGAATGAATCTGCGCCGGTTATGTTTACGTGGCCACAACCGTTTCCGGTCGAGATTGGTTATTGTGAGTCACCGGCTGATGTGGTAATTCTTCTAGATCGTTCCAGTAGCATGGATGATGATGGTACTACGCCCCCGCAACCATTAACTGATGTAAAGAGTGCCGCGGTGGCATTTCTCGATCTTTTTTCACCTGGAGATCAAGCTTCTGTTATATCTTTTGCTACGGCCGCTTCAAGTCCGCCTGATCAATTTTTAACAATAAACCGAGATGAAGCAAAAAGTGCTGTAACAAGGATTGCGATTGGCGATGGTGTAGTGCAGCAAACTAATATTGGTGGAGGTCTTGAGTATGCGCGTGATGAACTTTTTTCAGAGAGACATAATCCTGATTCTAAGCGAGTAGTAGTATTGTTAACTGATGGTATTGCAAATTATCCGAAACAAGAAGGGGATCCCGCATACGCTGAACGTTACGCATTGTCGGTTGCTGATGATTTAAAAACGAGAGGTGTTATTATTTACACCATTGGTTTAGGTAGTGAGGTGAATGATTATTTTTTGCGGCAGGTTGCTTCCGGGTATGCTTCATATTACCCCGCGGCAACTCCAGACACCCTCACAAACATTTATCGTGCTATTGCAACGTCGATTTGTCGAAAAACAAGCACATCTGGCATTGATATTAACGTCCACTTGTTTCCAGGTGAACACTACTGATAGGCTGTTTCTATGGGTGTTCGTTTTTTTTCAACTTTTTTGAAAACAGTAGGAGTGGTTGTTGATTGGACAACGTTAGTTGTGGCGGTCGTGTTGGTTGGTGCTGGTCTGGTGACTATGTATTCGTTTACTGGCGAGAGCTCAGTATTTTTTAGGCAAGTGCTGTGGCTCTGCATTTCTGTTGGCGTATATGTATTACTGGCGCAGGTGGATTATCGGTCTTTTAGGAAAACATGGGTTTTGATTTCTCTATATAGTGTGATCGTGTCATTATTGCTCGCTGTCTCAGTTATTGGTGTGACAGTCAAAGGCGCACAAAGTTGGTTTTCTTTTGGTGGGTTTTCTTTTCAACCATCTGATATTGCAAAAATTGTACTTATTTTAGTATTGGCAAAATATTTTTCACGTCGCCATGTTGAGATTGGTCATTGGGGACATATTGTAACTTCAAGTATATATGCGGGTATTCTTTTTTTTCTTATATTATTACAACCTGATTTTGGCTCGGCAATTATTATTGGCGCAATATGGCTCGGTATGGTGTTGTTGTCCGGTATGAATAAACGGCATCTCTTTTTTGTTGCAGCAACTGGTGTCGGGGCTTTTATTTTTTTATGGACTAGCGTATTTGTACCGTATCAAAAGCAAAGGATTATGACGTTTATTTCTCCGTTAACTGATATCCAAGGTGCGGGATACAATGCATATCAGTCGACGATTGCTGTTGGTTCCGGACAGGTATTTGGTAAGGGGGTTGGTTTTGGTACTCAATCACGTTTGCAATTTTTACCCGAGTATCAGACCGATTTTATTTTTGCTTCATTTGCGGAGGAGTGGGGGTTTGTTGGAGTCATACTTCTTTTTACGTTATATGGCGTTCTTTTTTGGCGAATACTCCGCGCAAGTTATTTTGGTGCTTCTAATTTTGAAACATTATATGCGGCAGGTTTTGCAATTTTTTTAATCAGTCAGTTTATGGTGCATGTCGGCATGAATATTGGCTTACTGCCTGTGACCGGGTTAACTATCCCTTTCATGAGTTATGGGGGTTCTCATTTGCTCACTGAATTTGCGGGGCTCGGTATTCTTTCTGGTATGGGTAAATACCGACGGGTCATTCATCGCGAGGAAGTGCGCAATGAATTTATTGGTCCGACGTAGCCGTGTTGTGTTATATACAGATACTGTTTTCGTATAGGTATTTAAAAAATTGTACGTTTGTATGTACGTTCCTAATGCCGTTCCGTATTGTTCGCGTTGAGGTTTGTGCGCAAGAAGTGTGATTATTGTTTTAGCGATACGATCACTATTTTTTGGTGGTATGATCATTCCGCGTTCATTGTTGCCAAGAAGTTCTGGTATGCCACCAACATCTGTGGCTACAACGGTCAAAAAGGCGCTTCCCGCCTCAAGCAGTGTGTAGGGGAGGCCTTCTTTTAGGGAGGGTAGGAGAAATATGTCAAATGCTTTTAGGTATTGTTTGGCGTTTGGTAAAAAGCCGGTCAAGATAATTCGGTGCTCAAGCTTCTTTTCTTTTATGGCCTGGCGTAATCGCTCTTCATCTTCACCTCCTCCGATAATAATATATAGTGCGTCAGGTATGTGTTGCATAGCATTGATTGCATACACAAGTCCTTTGTTTTTAGTTAGTTCGGCAATGGTTCCGATTATTGGCGTATGTTTTGGTAGAGAGGTGCCTATTTTTTGTTCGAGTGCCTCAACCGCTTTTTCTTTGGTTTGAATAAAGAGTGGGGCATGTTGTTCGGTCACATCAATGCCGATAGGTATGTAATGAAGTTTCTGTTTAGTAAACCAGAATTTTTTTGCCTGAGTGTATTCTTTTTTATTAATACAAATAGTGTCTGTATTTAGTATAAGAGTAATCCATGTGAGGATTTTAAGGAGCATACGTTGCCAGTGGGGACGATCTTCATTAAACGCGAAACCGTGTGCGGTAAAAATTATTTTTTTGATACCAGCAATTCTTGCCGCGAGGGCGCCAATGCCCCCAATTTTTGAGCTATTGAGATGTACGATATCAGGTTTAGTATCTTTGTTGGCGAATATACGGTAGAGCTCGATAAGAGTTTGTATGTCTTCAAAAAGTGATATATCTCTCCCAAGGTGAGGAAGGCGGTTGGTGTTGATGTGACACCCGGCGAGTTTTTCTGGTAGGTCGGTCCCTGCGCCATGTAGTACGAGTACGTTGTAGTTGTCAGCGTGCAGTTTTTTCGCTAAGTCAAACACGTATGTTTGGGCGCCACCCCAGTTTCCCTTTGTAATGACGAGGTGGATGGTGCGTTGTCTGTTCTGGGTGTGTAACATGAGTAAAATTATACCACGTAATTGTAAAAATAAAAAGACCTCTGCTCATGTTGCGGCTCTTTGTGCCGTGGGTATACTTGTTCCATGAATCTTTCGAGTCGCCGTGAGGCGCTCCTGCTATTTATAGGAGATATCGTCATTTTTGTGTTGTCTCTTTGGTTTGTGCTTCTTTTTCGATACCAAGGAGTTCCGGATCGAGCGTTATTTTTCTTGCACATTGAGCCATTCGCTATATTGTTTGCTGTTTGGGTGATGGTATTTTTCACTGCCGGTTTGTACGAAAAACATACGACTCTCTTTCGCAAGCGACTACCGACGGTGGTGTTTACCGCGCAGGTTATTAATGCGATGTTTGCTGTGACGTTCTTCTACCTTCTCCCGTTGTTTGGTATTGCTCCCAAAACAATTCTTTTTATGTATTTGGTCATTTCTTTTCCTTTTATTTTGGCGTGGAGAACATTTGCGCCGACCATGTGGTCGGCTGGTAAGAAGGCACACGCGATTCTTATTGGTTCGGGAGAAGAAATGCGCGAACTTCGAGATGAGGTGAACGGTAATAGTCGGTACCGTTTTCGTTTTATTTCATCCATTGATTTAGAAAAAATTGATGGCATTGATGCGACCGAAGATATTACAAAACAGGTATATGCCGAAGAGGTGTCATTGGTGGCCGTTGACCTGCGTAATAGTAAAGTTGAGCGTATTTTGCCACACCTGTATAACCTTATTTTTTCAAAGGTTCGTTTTGCTGACGCTAATCGTCTCTATGAAGACATTTTTGATCGAGTTCCTATTTCGTTGCTTCAATACAATTGGTTCTTGGAAAACATTTCGAATGCACCTCACCTTGCTTATGATACCGCTAAGCGCATCATGGATTTGTTCATAGGAGGGTTGTTATTCCTGCTCTCGTTGCCAGCCTATCCGTTGGTGGCGTTGGCATTGAAACTTGAAGATGGTGGACCGGTTTTTCTTTTTCAAGAACGTGTGGGGCAGAACAATGTTCCTGTGCGTATTATTAAATTTAGATCAATGCTCACTGATGATGGGGGACGGTATGGTGTGCATAATACAAATCGTGTTACTCGTGTTGGAGCATTTCTTCGTCAGACTCGTATTGATGAGTTGCCACAGTTATGGAATGTCTTGCGAGGAGATTTGTCACTTATTGGTCCACGTCCAGAGTTGCCAGCGCTTGTAAAATTGTATGAAGAGGAGATACCTTATTACAATATTCGCCATCTGATTAAACCGGGACTTTCTGGATGGGCACAGCTCTATCATGAAAACCATCCGCATCATGGTGTGGCGGTGCACCAGACAAAAGAAAAACTTTCGTATGATCTATATTATATTAAAAATCGTTCCCTAGTACTTGATATTGTTATCGGTCTTAAGACATTAAAAACGTTAGTGATGCGCGTTGGGAAATAATAGCTACCATTATGAAGAAAGGTCGTGCTGTAAAAGGTAAGGTGGTTGTGGTTGGAGGTGCAGGGTTTATTGGGAGTACATTGGTTGATGCATTAGTTGCGGAAGGATATGAGGTTAGTGTTGTTGATAATCTTTCATATGGTAAGAGGGAACAGGTACATAAGAAAGCGGCACTGCATGTATTTGATGTAAACGATCAGCCCCGTCTTCTTGATGTTATGAAAGGAGCGTTGTATGTATTTCATTTGGCAGCATTGCCACGTGTGCAGTTTTCGATTGAACAGCCATTTAATACGCATGTGGCAAATGTTGACGGGACGCTTTCTGTGTTGATTTCTGCGCAACAAGCGGGAGTCAAGCGTGTCATTTATTCTGCCTCGAGTTCTGCTTATGGTGATCAACCAATACTTCCTCTTGTTGAAACAATGCGAGCAGCACCAAAAAGTCCATACGGTCTTCAGAAGTATATTGGTGAGCTGTATATGCGGTTGTGGTATGAAGTATATGGGTTAGAGACTGTGTCACTTCGTTATTTTAATGTATACGGTCCACGACTTAATCCTGAGGGGGCATATGCCCTAGTGATTGGACGTTTTTTGAAGCAACGTATGGAAGGAAAACCAATGACTATTACTGGGGATGGTCGACAGACGCGCGACTTTACACATGTCCGCGATGTGGTGAAGGCTAATATTCTTGCAGCTAAAAGCGCTCGTGTGGGTAAAGGGGAGGTATTCAATATTGGTGCAGGGAAAAACATTTCTGTTCTTGATGTGGCAAAGGCGATTGGAGGGCCAGTGACATATATACCGGCACGATTAGAGCCACATGATACCCTTGCTGACAATTCAGCTGCTAGAAAGATCCTCGGGTGGACGCCAGAAGTAACATTTGCGGAGGGGATTAGTGAATTAAAAAAGATATACAAGGTAGTGTAGGTATAGAGTTTTACTTTGTTAAAAATTATAAATAATTCAAAACCTCCTAGGTCAGTTTTTGTAGAAACCTTCCAAATTCGAAGAGGTGTGTGAATATAATCAAATCTGTGTGTTCATCGTGTATGAGAAAGTGTATTCCTTCACGGAAATTTTTATAAGTATGTAGCCTCGCCAAATGTAGAGTAGGTGGTTTTTTATTTGCTTCATCTTTAAAACTCGATATAATAAGCCCCACTTTATGAAAGAGAGAATTATTGGCGCTGCGTTGGTTCTTACTGGTAGTTTTTTAGTAGGATGGTTTGTGTTAGCGACACAGTCGCCGGAATCGTCGTTTCCTTTTCGGTTAGGCCTTGATCTTGATGGGGGAACACATCTTGTGTATGGGGCAGATACGTCATTAACAACACCATCTGATATACCTCAAGCGATGGAATCGTTGCGTGACGTTATTGAACGACGAGTAAACCTATTTGGGGTTTCTGAGCCACTAGTCCAAGTAGAGCGTTCGGGTGTATTAGGAACAGGGGGCGGTAATCGCTTAATTGTGGAACTCCCAGGGGTGACTGATATTGGGCAGGCTGTAGCGATGATCGGTAAGACACCGTCTCTTGAATTTAAATTACGTGATGAGAAAGTTTTTTCATCTCTTTCTGCTACATCGGTGGCAAGTGTAACACCCGCGACGTTATATCCAGTCGCGACTGGTCTGTCGGGTAAGCAGGTAAAGCGAGCGCAATTATCCTTTAATCCCCAAACAAATTCTCCAGAAGTTCTTTTAATGTTTACTGATGAAGGTGAAGCATTATTTACAAAAATTACTCGGGAAAATATCGGTAAACCACTTGCCATTTTCCTTGATGGGGATTTGAAAAGTGCTCCAAATATAAATGAAGAAATAAAGGGCGGAGAAGCAGTTATTACCGGTCGTTTTACTCCTGAAGAGGCACGTCAGTTGGTTCGGGATCTTAATTTTGGTGCGCTTCCACTTCCTATTTCACTTCTTTCTACTCAGTCAATTGGTCCAACTCTTGGTAAGGAAGCAACGAATGCCGGTGTGCTGGCGGGCATTGTATCATTTGTGCTTGTGGCATTATTTTTGATCGTGTGGTATCGGTTGCCGGGCTTGATTGCTTCAGGTGCGTTATTTGCGTATATTATTTTCAACTTAGCGCTCTTTAAGGTCATACCAGTAACACTCACTGCTGCCGGTATTGCTGGCCTCGTGCTCTCTTTGGGTATGGCGGTTGATGCAAATATTTTGATTTTTGAGCGTATGAAGGAAGAGCGTCAGAAAGGGGCAAGTATTAAAGACGCGGTTGATCATGGTTTCTCTCGAGCATGGCTTTCGATTCGAGATAGTAATCTTTCCTCGATCATTACTGCAGTCATTTTATTTTTCTTCGCGTCATCAAATATTATTCGTGGATTTTCACTTGTCTTTCTTTTAGGTGTCCTGGTGTCCATGTTTACTGCATTAACAATGTCTCGCACGCTTCTTAAGGTGATTGTTCCGCGAACAAGTGGCAAATACGCGGATTTCTTATTCGGAAACGGTTTTTTTAATAAATAATTTTATGTGGATTATTACCCATCGGCGGTGGTTTTATGGGATTTCAGTGGCGCTCATTGTATCAACCTTTGCGGCTCTTTCTGTGTGGGGATTAAAATTGGGTATTGATTTTAAAGGGGGCTCGCTTATTGAAGTTATATATCAAATACCAGAAACAGTTACTGCTTCTGCACCAACCGTGGAGGAAATACAGGTAATATTTGAACCGTTTCATTTGGGAGATATTTCTATTCGTACTACTGATACAGGACATCTCATTCGTACTAGAACATTGTCTGATAATGAACGATCTCAAGTGACAGCGGTGCTTGGTACGCTTCAATATGCCTCGATTGGGCGTATTGATTCAGTCGGGCCTATTTTAAGTAAAGAAGCTGCTCAAAAGTCATACATTTCAATTGGTCTGGTGCTTATTGCGATTGTTATGTTTGTTGCTTTTGTTTTTCGTAAGGTCAGTAAGCCGGTCGCTTCATGGAAGTATGGGGTTATAGCAGTTGTGGCGTTGTTCCATGATGTATTTATTCCAACAGGAGCATTTGCGTTTCTTGGTTACATCGCAGGTTTTGAGGTTGATACACTTTTTGTAACTGCGTTACTAGTAGTGCTCGGGTTTTCGGTACATGACACTATTGTGGTGTTTGATCGGGTTCGGGAGAATCTTCGTTTAGACGCTCAATTAGGAGGGAAGACCCCATTCGCGTCTATTGTGGGAGCGAGTATTTCGCAGACGTTTATTCGATCCATTAATACATCATTTTCAACATTGCTATCTGTTATTGCACTGTATTTTTTTGGTCCAGAATCAACAAAGTCGTTTTCTCTAGTACTCATGATGGGTATTTTTGTGGGGACGTATTCTTCTGTTTGTATCGCTTCTCCATTGCTTGTGACTGTGTATGAATGGACTAAAAAACAACCTCTGAAGTAAGAAGGGGTGGCTGTCAGGGGAAGAGTCGTGCACATATATTGCTTTTTATTGTGAGGTGCTAAGGGTATAATTGTTTTGTATGTCAGAGTACATCCCAGATGCTTATATGCCGCCTGTGCAAGGGAACAGGTATCGAATGTCAGTTGTTGCGGTGCTCCTTGCTGCACTGTGTGGTTTGTTGCTCGGGTGGTTTTTGATTATCGCATTATCCCGCGGTGATTTACCAATCGATTCTCATGAAGAGCAACTTGTTAATCTGCAAAAGATTGATGAGAGTATCCCTGATAGAGTTGCGCCACCCATTGAGGGGTATCAACAAAATCTTGAGAAGATTGATACAAAAAAAACTGTTGTTAGTGGTGGTATGACTGAAAAGGAAATGTTAGATAATTTAAGCAAAGTATCTGTTGAATAGGTTTGATAAAAAGTTAGTAATCGTTATTAATTAAAGACACGTACTAAATATGTTGAAACGAATAAAGGTGAGCCAAGTGATAAAGGACGTATTGATGCGAGGGTCTCTTTCCTTTGCACTCGGGCTTTTTGTAGGCATTATCACATTCTCACTACCAGCTCTGGCTCAATTTCCAGCTCCGTGTGCGCCACCAGGATGTAATGCTGCTGCTCCACTGAACGTGAGTGCTGAGGCTCAAATAAAAACAGGTAATTTGCAATTAAATGCTGTTGATGCTGGAGGGAATCCTTATACGTATGGTCTTCTTGTGCGATATGGGCGTGTTGGTATTGGTACGTTGACACCAACGGCAAAGTTGCACGTGGTAGGTAATGTTCAAATTCAGGATGGGACCCAATCGGCGGGCAGAATACTCACTTCGAATGCCGATGGAACTGCATATTGGGCATCCTCGACGGCGTCTTTTGTGGTATCTGATTATGATTATTATTCAATCAATGTTGTACGTAATACTACACAATCATTGACTACACCTTCTGCATATACGTTTTGTGGGTTGACACGCCTTGGTCCCGATTTTGCGAACTCAGATTATCCGGGTTCGTACTGCGCGATTGATCGTAATAGTAATGGAACATGGCGTATCCATGGTCAACGGCAGAATGACCCAGATTTTATTTGTGGTATGACGTGTTTCCGTTAGTTGATACGTCAACTTGTTTTTTAAACACACAAAAGCATCCTTGTTTCTTGTTCAAAAAATTGTCACAGGTTTGTGTGTACCTAGAACCACGAGATAGAAACCAGCCCGTCAGTTTTGATGGGCTGGTTTCCTTACAAGCGGATCTTACTGGGAATGAATTGTGTGCGGGATTTAATAGAAAAGGAGGTGCATTAATAGGCATGTTTTTCTCACATTATATTTTGTGTCATATAAGGTGTTGTACGAATGATCGAGAGGTCTCTGTGAAGTAGTTTTTCGAGTACATTTTTTTGGTTTCGTGGGTATGTTGCCTCACTTTGTTTTTTTTAGGGGTTTTTTATACACATAAACTCCACATTTTCTTGTAATAGAGCCATTTGACAGACTAAACGGCATCTGTA
>CAZTRA010000011.1:0-15297 GCA_964616075.1 uncultured Candidatus Saccharibacteria bacterium | reverse complement strand
CTAGGTGGGTGGTTACTCTCATTAACAACTGATTCTGCGTATATCTACCAAACAGCTATGGGGTGGGTGATTATGAGGACCAAGGATCTCTTTATTGCCTCTGTAATCCATCAAAATAGCTATACGTAGATGTATGGCGGGATTGTAGCATAATCGTTTTTGTGTTGCTACCTTTCCGTGTCCTGTGTGGCTGAATTGGTCGGACAAAAATCAGGAAGTTTAATTTTGGTGCCCGGGGTGGGACTCGAACCCACAAGCCGTTTAAATGGCGAAGGATTTTAAGTCCTCTGCGTATACCAATTCCGCCACCCGGGCATTTGCTAAAACAAGCTTGTGTGCTGTTTTAGTGAGTATCTTTACAACAAGGCTCGAACTTCCTTACGTTTGCACCGACAGAAAATTGCGAAAACAAATACAACTAAATCATAGCTGAAAAAATTTGTTTTGCAATCATTTGTTCTTTGAAATTGTGAGAAAAAGAAAAAGCGCCTTGCGGATCGGTTTGTTGTTTCCGAATTTCCGCAAGGCGCTGACGATTTGTCCTAGGTGTTGATGTAGGAGTTGAGAGAATGAAACCAAGGGTGTTTATGTCGACCTCCTGGGTACCGGATGACTTCGATCGCGCGCTGTGCGGCAATACACAAGTTCTGATTTTGATTCTCGACTTTGTTCGTTTCCAGGCTGGCCGACGCCTTATGTGCGAACGCTTCGATGGCCGAGACCACATCCTCGTCGCCGTAGCATGCAAGTATCTGAAGTATGATAACTTTCGTTGACCGATCAACCGGAGATAGCTTTAGTTCCTCCCAAGACAATATCTCTGCCACTTGGGAGATGAGAGGCTTTCGCTCGGATTCGTCCACGTACGGGATGAAGATAGCAACTACATCGAGAATTCTCCACAACTTGTCGGTGTTGTGTTGCTTGTGCAACTTCACCGCCTCATTGAGAGCATCCTGTACTGTTGCTTCTGGTCGATCTTCGGGTTTGATCACTATGTCGTAGTTATACTCTCGCACTTTGGCTCCGTTGATGTTGACGGTGGCGTGCCGCGTCTGGGATGCCTTCTGGTCACTCACGAATGTGTCATCCATCGTCACTTTCTGTCCGGTACGGAGAGTACCGTAGCATAAAAGTGTAGCAACTGTCACGCCAAGGGACTGGATTGGCGTGCCCGGACCGAGTTCTTCCGGCCATGGTGTTGATCCGGCGGCAAGGGCGACATCCGTGCTTGCAACCACTGTGTTCTCGATGGCGTTCGCGCCCGGATCACCATGAAGTGCGACGAAAGACACGAATCCATTGTCATCGAACCACACGAATCGATCAGCTCCGTCGGTGGTTGCTTTCTCGTAGAGAGTAGGTAATTCATAAGAAGCGGATGGATGGTTACTAAGCTCATCGAGCCATTCAATAGCTTCATCTGGGCTAGGTCTGGTATGGAACGCATCCCAGAGCTGCTCATCCCCTGCTTCAAACTGGTCCCATGTACGCTTGAATTGCGTTGGAGACATGCCGTGACGGATGCAAGCAGTGAGATAGCCGGAGAGATCATCGGCGACCTCAGGGTTGATGTGTTCCGCAACACGGAGCGCGGCAATTGCTTTGGGATGCAGAACTGGCGCGGTCTCCTCGAGAAGCACTAGTATGGTTTTCGCCGTAGGTTTGTAGCCTTGGGCAAGCTTGGTGCAAACCATCTTCCGGTACGCGGCTTCTGCAATCGTAGGAGACTTGAACGTCTTCGTGTGGGTTTGCCCTTGTGTGCCGATCTTTCCGAAACGCACAATGAGCGCATCCCCCTTCAGTTTCGGTTTCCAGAACTTCCTCGACGTTTCTGTCTGGTATAAGAAGCATGGCTCGCGGATTTCGTCCGTTTTTTTGATTATTTCTTCCGTTTTGTCCATTTTGGACCTCCTTTCTCAATGAGCTTTTTTAGCAAACCACGGTGGTTTGGACTTGCTGTGTAATATCATAATATATAATCTACGTCAAGCTCATGCAACCTATATTAAAATCCCTCTCGAAGGGAAATTTGCAAAAAGTTTTGTATTGGAGCGGTGGGCCGGGATCGAACCGGCGCATAGCGGTTTTGCAGACCGCCGCGTTAACCAACTTCGCCACCACCGCATGCATTACTGTATGGGCTCTATCCTACCAGAAAGCAAGAAGAGTCTCTAGTTGTTGAGCGTCAGTTCATCAATGCGTTGGCGATTTTTTTCTCCAATATCAAGGTTGAAGTCGACGATTGGAACTCGTCCTAGTTTCGTTTTTTCTTTTAAATAATCACGAAATACACCACGCTTTCTCTTTAAGAATTCAATTGCGTTAGCAGCTGCAGTATCAGGTAATATGGATACAAGTATATTTGCACCACGACCACGGTCTTCAATAATCACATTGGTAACAGTAATGAGCGATCGGCCATTTGATTCGGTAGCTATGAAAGAGGCAGCAGCATCAGTAATGATTGAGCGTACTCGGTTGTCTTTGATAGTATCGGTCATACTAGTTGTGTGGTTGTTGCCTCGAGTATGTCACCAGGGGCAATAAGTATTTTTGACTCAATCATTGCGCCACATTCTATACCGGTTGTTACTTCCGTAATTTTTTGACGGTTATGTTCAAGACCGCGCACTTTTCCCGGGCCAAGTGGTGCGTTTCTTCTGATAATAGTAATAGGTACGCCTGCGGTGAGGGTTCCTTCTTCTATACGCCCACCGATGATTTGCTTGTCTTTTTCTACACTGAATATTTTAAGTACTTTGAGGCGTGCATCGGTCGTTGTCAGGGCTGTTTTTGGTGTGCGATCTTTAACCAAAGCCTCGATTGTTTCAACAAGTTTGTAGATAATGTCAAAGGAAAGTATGGGTGTGTGTTGTCTTTCTGCCATTTCAACGAGCGGTCGTTTTATTGAAACGTTGAAACAAATAATTGTGCAATCACCGCGTGTTTGTGCCAATTTAATGTCGTTTTCGGTCACGTCACCGACGCCTGCTGATGCAATAGTGATTAATACTCCTGGAGTGCTGAGTTTGTGTGTTTCATTCACAATTGCTTCTACTGAGCTTGCTGTGTCGGCTTTAATGATGAGCTCGAGACGATGACGAGGAGTACCTTCGGGTGCGGGTGTGGGAATAGCTGCTTTTGGTGACGTCATTGGCTTTCTGTGGAGAGTTGCCGCAGCTTCAGCCATCTTTTTGTCGGAGTGCATGAAGACAGGCATCCCAATAGGTGGGAGCATGGACCAGCCAATTACTCGTACAGGTTGTGAGGCTGTCGCGTTTTGGACTTGTTCACCACGATCGTTCTCTATAAAACGTACTGGAGTTGTCGCCTCACCACATGAGAGCCAGGTGCCGATTCGTAGCGTGCCCTCCTTAATAACAATTGTTGCGGCGTTTCCTCTTTTTTCTTCTCGTCTAGCTTCGATAACCACTCCTTGTGCGGTTGCATGAGGGTTGTATGTAATTTCTGCCATATCAGCAGCAAGGAGAATGAGTTCGAGAAGCTCGGGTATGCCGTCGCCTGTTTTTCCTGAGACGGGTAGGGAGGATACACCACCGCCGTATCCCTCCACAAAAATTTCATGCTCAGCTAATGACTGTCGTACTCGTTCAATGTTTGTTTTTGGACTATCTGATTTAGTGATTGCGACGATAAAGGGAAGCTCAGTTGCTTGTATGTGTTTATACGCTTCAACCGTTTGTGGTTTTACTCCCTCTTCACCTGATACTACTAGAATCGCGATATCAGCGACTCGAGCGCTACGCTCGCGGATTCCGTCAAAAGCAGCGTGGCCTGGGGTGTCAAGAAATGTGATGCGGCGAGCTACACCATCAGATCCTTTGTGGGTTATTTCATATGCACCAAGGTGTTGTGTGATGCCACCAGCTTCTTGTGCAGTAATGTTACTTTTTCGAATATAATCCAGAAGTGTTGATTTTCCATGATCAATATGGCCCATGATAGCAACAACTGGCGGTCGAGAAGTTACCGTCGTTATTGTGGGCGCTGGTGAATTACTTTTTTTCATTATGATTTTTGTTGTTTTATAGTATGGGCGGCTGATGACGCGTGCTCGATAGCAAGTCGTTCTTCTTCTGTTAAATCGAAACTCGATGATCTGTTTTCTATTGGTTTAGCATAGACACTTACTCGATCACGCGTAAATACGCTTGAGATGACTACTCCATTTCCTTCTTCAGAGAGGAGGGCTGTTGCAAAACTTTGGTTACCCCCTTCACCGGTCCCTTTGAATGCATTGAAGCGGACTGTTTTTGCTTCATGCACCATGTGACTTAATCGGTGTTCGACTTGGGCAAGGTATTGTTCTATGTGAGTTCTCCACACACCATGTCGTTCAAGTTCATTTTTTGCAAAGAGGATAGTGTCTTCAAGTGAGCGACCATTTTTACCAAGGAGTAGTTTTCGGACTTTTATTTCAAGACGCACAATCCATGTCAGAAATATAAGCAAGATAACAACTAAAAAGCCCACTGCAATAGTGTCCGAGGTAAACATCATGGTTGCATCATCGTACAATATGATTGCTCATAGCGCAACATCTATCATTGATTATCTTTTGTATTTGTGGCTATACTGCTTTTATGTTTAATAAGAGGAAACGGATATATATGGATTATGCAGCTGGAGTACCACTATGGTCTGTTGCCCATAAAGCAATGATTGCCACATATGCGCTGCATGGGAATCCGAGCTCTCTTCATGAGGAAGGTCGGCAGGCGCGAGCTGTTTTAGATCGTGCCCGTGCGGCCGTAGCTTTGTTGTTTAATAGCAAGAGTGATGAGGTGATTTTTACCGCTTCAGGTACAGAGTCGAATGTGCTCGCATTGACTGGCGTTATTGAAAAGGCAGCATTAGAGAAGGGTGGCTACGCGCACCTTTCAATCGTTACGACGTGTATTGAGCATCCATCAGTGTTGACAACTATTCGTGCATACGAAAAGCGAGGTGTGTCTGTGTCTTATATAGTTCCTCGCCCAAGTGGAATTGTGTCGGTTGAAGATATAAAAAAAGTAATTTCTCCATCAACCGTATTGGTGAGTATTCAATATGTGAATAGTGAAATAGGGGTCATACAACCTATTTCGCAGATAGGCAAAATGCTCGCGGCATATTCTGAGATTCGTTTCCATACAGATGCGTGTCAAGCGGCGTTGTGGATGCCCATTCATCAGGATACGTTGCGTACTCATCTCATTTCTGTTGATGCTTCAAAGATGGGAGGGCCCCGTGGTGTAGGGGCGTTAGCGGTTAAACGAGGCACGGTACTCACACCGCTTATTACTGGTGGTGGCCAAGAGCAGGGTATGCGCGCAGGTACGGAGCATGTGGTGGGTGCGGTTGGTTTTGCAGCAACAGTTGCACACGTACTGGGTGCGCGGTCTCAGTATGCTGCTTCTGTGTGTGTGTTGCGAGATATGCTGATCGATCAAATTATTCGAGCAGTTCCTGACGTGGTTGTTAATGGATCTCGCGACAAGCGTTCGCCAAATAATATAAATGTGTCGGTTAAAGGTGCCCCTGCGGAGCTCGTCGTTGCAAAGCTTGATACGCTGGGTATTTCGGCCTCGACTGGTACTGCGTGTGCTGCCGGAGAGTCGTTTTCAAATGTTGTTGCCGCGATTGCGCCACACGAGACGTGGCGAGCAGCATCTGCGGTCCGTTTAACCCTTGGTCCGCAGACAAAAAAGGCAGATATTGCATACGTGGCACGTGCCTATTGTGAGGCGGTACAGTATGCTCGCACAGGAAATCTTGTGGGATAAACAGTGTAGGGGTGTGCGTGATATAGTAGTACTATGGAGAATCTTTCAAAACAGCAAATCGTCCTCCTTTCTATTTTGGTTTCATTTGTGACATCAATTGCGACAGGAATTATGACCGTTTCGTTGCTTCAAGAGGCTCCACCGGTAGTAACTCAGACGGTAAATCGTGTTGTGGAACGTACAGTTGAGAAGGTTATTCCACAGGTTGTTGAATTAAAACCAGGAAAAACAATTGTTGAGCGTGAGACGGTGGTGGTTAAGGAAGATGAACTCGTTCCTGTTGCGGTAGAGAAAAATGGCACAGCCATTGTGCGGGTGTATACCAAAGGAACTGAAGCCGGTGCTCAAGAAAAATTTTTTTCGGTTGGTTTGGTGGTAGGGAAAGGTACTTCACTTATAACACCTCGTATGGAACCTTCGCCGTATGTGACGGTCACAGGTCTTTTTTCTGATGGTATACGTCGCTCGTTATCTTTTGCAACAAGTTCAGGTGCACTGTCGTTGTGGTCGTTTGATCGTAAGGTTGGTAGTCCTGAATTTTCCACGGTTACTTTTGGACGTGTGTCGTCACTGCGGTTAGGACAGACTATTATTGCTATTGGCGGCGGTGACCAAAATGAAGTTTCAATTGGTATTATTACGTCTTTTGATACTTCTTCGACAACAATTACACATATTCAGACAAACGTGGGCGCGTCATTGCCAGGTACACCTTTGATCTCGCTTTCGGGGCATGTGGTGGGTTTATTGTTACCAGATAAAGAATATGCTCTTGGTGCGGGTGTGTTTGTACCAGTTGATGATATAAAAGTAGTACCCACTCTTCCTTGAAATATTCTTTACGAATATTGACTACCTTATTAATTATTGTATAGTTGCACATGTATAAGGCGGTTTTTGCATAACCAGCCAAATGCTTTACAGTGTATAGGAAACAATAAGCGTCATAATCATTTTATGCCACCATTCAGCCATTTCACTACAAAAGCAAAGGAAGCAATTCGTCGAGCTCATGAGCTCGCTATTGAGCGTGGACAGAATCACGTTAATCCACTTCATTTGCTGGCAGCATTAGTCATGCAGGAGGAGAGCATGGTTGCTTCAATTGTTGAGAAGCTTGAAGTAGATGTCATGCTACTTACTGAATCTATTGTGGAGGCAATTGAGGGAGCGCAGGGGGGCAATGTGCTTTCACCGTCATATCAGATTTATCTGACACCGGAACTTGCACAGGCGATCGAGGCTTCGACACGCATTGCGGCGAGTTTTAAAGATGAATTTGTGTCTACTGAGCACTTGTTTATTGCACTTATTGAGGTACAGGGTGCTGCGCGTGAATTACTCGCCAAATTTAAAATTGATAAGGCGTCAGTTTTGCGCGTGTTGCAAGAATTAAAAACTGCAAAAGTTGCTGATGGGTCGAATAGTAAAAAATTTCGTACCTTATTGAAATTTACTCGGTCTCTCACTAAACTCGCATCTGAAAATAAGCTTGATCCGGTTATTGGTCGTGATATAGAGATTAGTCGGCTCATTCAGATTTTGTCCCGTCGTACAAAAAATAACCCTATTCTCATTGGCGAGGCAGGTGTGGGTAAAACCGCGATTGCTGAAGGATTAGCCCAGCGTATTGTGCAAGGAGATATTCCTGAATCATTAAAAGATAAGGAGCTCGTATCTCTTGATCTTGGTTTGTTGATTGCGGGGACAAAGTATCGAGGTGAATTTGAGGAGCGCTTGAAGGCACTTATGAAAGAGGTGGAACGTTCTGAGGGAAAAGTCATTTTGTTTGTCGATGAAATTCATACATTGGTAGGTGCGGGTGCTGCTGAAGGATCGATGGATGCATCAAATATGTTGAAGCCAGCTCTTGCTCGTGGCGAGTTGCGAGTAATTGGTGCAACAACGCTCAAGGAGTATCAGAAACATATTGAAAAGGATCCGGCACTAACACGTCGATTCCAGCCAGTACATGTATCAGAGCCGTCTATTGATGATGCGATTGCAATTATGCGTGGATTGAAGGATAAGTACGAGTTGTATCATGGTGTTCGTATTACTGATGATGCCATTGTATCGGCAGTTAATCTTTCTGCGCGCTATATTACTGATCGCTTTCTACCTGATAAAGCAGTTGATTTGATCGATGAGGCGGCATCATCATTGAAAATTTCTCTTGAAAATATGCCTCCATTACTTGAGGAGACTCGCCGTAAAGTAATGCGTCTTGAAATTGAAAAAGAGGCACTCAAGAAAGAAGTTGAGACTTCAAAAAAAGCGAAGGATCGAGTAAAGAAGATTGACGGTGAAATTGCTGATTTGAAAGAGGCGACCGAAGAGCTTGAGTTGAAGTGGAAGAACGAAAAGGAAACGATTACTGAAATTAAAGCTGCCAAGAAAGAACTTGAAACACTTCGCCTCGAGGCTGAGGGTGCTGAAGCCCGGGCAGACTTAGCGAAAGCGGCAGAAATTCGTTACGCACGTATTCCTGCAATTGAGAAGGAGCTCGAACAGAAGGCAAAGCGTTTGAAACGGTTGCAGAGCTCGCGACGTATTTTGAAAGAAGAGATTGCTGAGGAAGATATCGCTGAAGTTGTTTCGCGTTGGACTGGTGTGCCAGTGACGCGCATGTTGGAGGCTGAAGCCGAAAAGCTTTCCCGTATGGAGGGTGAACTTAAGAAACGAGTTGTGGGGCAAAATGAGGCGGTTAAGCGCATTGCTGATACGGTCAAACGATCTCGTGCAGGTATTAGTGATCCCAACCGTCCTATCGGCTCGTTTCTCTTTTTGGGTCCGACCGGTGTAGGAAAGACTGAGCTTACTAAAGCGCTTGCAGAGTTTATGTTTGATGATGAGAAGGCTTTGATTCGTCTTGATATGAGTGAGTACATGGAGAAACATAGTGTTAGTAAGATGATTGGTTCTCCGCCGGGCTATGTGGGACATGAAGAAGGTGGTTCGTTCACCGAGACGGTTCGTCATCGTCCATATTCTGTCATTCTATTTGATGAAATCGAGAAAGCACACCCGGAAATCTTCAACATTCTGTTGCAGGTGCTTGATAATGGTCGGTTAACTGATGCGAAGGGTCGGGTAGTTAATTTCCGGAACACGATCATTATTTTGACCTCTAATATTGGCAGTCAGCACATTGATAAGATGCAGCGTCTTGGTTTTTCTGCAAATGTTAGCGATGCGGCTGATTACTCAGAGGCGAAAGATAAGGTGATGCGCTCACTGAAAGAGTTTTTCCGTCCGGAATTTTTGAATCGTCTCGATGAGATTGTAGTCTTCGATATTCTTTCGCCGGAAGTAATTCGTACAATAGTGGATATTCAGGTTGGTATTGTGGTAAAGCGCCTTGAAGACAAGGAGATTAAACTCGTCATTTCAAAAGAGGTACTCGATTATCTGGCAAAGGAAGGATATAACCCACAATATGGTGCTCGGCCACTAAAACGTTTGATTCAGAACAAGATTTTAAATGCGGTTGCTTCATACATGATCAGTAAAAATGTTATGAAGGGGGGTACGGTGTCCGTAGGAATGAAAGATGGTGAATTTGTCTTTGATGTCAAAAAGGGCGGTAAAAAGGGAGTATTGATCGATGAGTCACTTGTGAATACCAATGAACACACAGCCGCCTAAGCGTACTGGTTTGGCGAGATTGCTGCTTTCCGCTATACTGCTCTCTGTCCGGTTGTTCCGTGTGGTAAAACAAATACGGAAACGCTTGATGAAGCGTACCGATGCGTAGGTGGCGGAGTGGTCAATCGCAACAGACTGTAAATCTGTCGCCCTATGGGCTACGGGGGTTCAAATCCCTCCCTACGCACCATGAAAAAATCTCTTAGAAATAAGGGATTTTTTCTTACTCCATTCTGAGGTTGGAACTGATATACTCTGATTATGTATCGTAAAGGAGTTTCTGCTTTAATAATAAATAAAAAACAGGAATTTTTGCTTGTAAACTTAGCATCATTTGAACCACAATTTTTTGTAATTCCTGGGGGTGGATTAGAAGGTGATGAGTCACTACTTGATGCTGCTTATAGAGAGATAGAAGAAGAAATGGATACGACACTTTAATTTATCTTAAAAAACAAAATGGATAAGATTTATCCCTTAGAAAAATTTTATATATTCTTCTCTCCTTACACAGCTCATGCAATTGAAATTGATGGTCTAGTTTTTCCAACTCTTGAACACGCATATCAGTGTAAGAGATACACTGACTCAGCAATCATTGAGGAAATAAGAAATGCTCACAGTCCTGTAAAAGCTTGGGAAATATCTTCTAAATACAAACATATTCAGATACCTGAGTTTAAAAGCGAAGAATATAAGCTCAAGGTAATGAAAGACCTGATGAGATTAAAAGCTCTACAACACGAAGAGATTAAACAAGCATTAATTGAATCTGGTAAACAGAAAATTGTTAAGCATATCGTTACCTATCCGCTTGGTGATGGTTTTTGGGATGATGGAGAGGATGGTAAGGGGTTAAACCATACTGGTCGTCTTTGGATGGAAATAAGAGACGAGATTAGTTCTAACATCGTCCACTAGGTCGCACACGAAAAAATCCGCGAAAGCGGATTTTTGAGTGGATATAAAGTTTTGTATTGGTACGAGATGTGGGAGATTCGGCATAAGTCTTTTATATTGGAATCAGCTGTGGCGGATGAGAGGTGTTCTTTGCGGCGAGGTTCAAAATGAGGTACCATCACAATATGTCACGAGAAGTCCGTCCGGATGGATTACGGACGTGGATTGATATCGATACCAAAGCTATTTCCCACAACGTGGGAGTTTTTCGTTCTCTTTTGAAAAAAGAAACAAAACTATGTGCGGTATTAAAATCGAATGCGTACGGCCACAGTCTCATTGATTTTGCTAAGGTGATAGAAACACAAGCGGTTGACATGATTGCGGTTGATTCAATCACTGAGGCGCTCGCGTTGCGTAAAGAAGGAATTCGTAGGCCTCTTTTGGTACTTGGTTATACGTTGCCTGAAATGCTTTCTGCTGCAATTGAGCATGATATTGCGGTCAGCATATCGAACCAGGATCATTTTGATGCATGTCGTGCGCATGTGGCAGAGAAACCGCTCAAGATTCATCTGAAGGTTGATAGCGGTATGCACCGACAAGGATTCCTATCTGACCAGAAAGAAGCAGTGCTGCAGGTGCTCCACGCCTTGGGATCACGTGTGGTTGTGGAGGGGGTGTATACGCATTTTGCTTCCGCTAAGAATCCAGCTTTTCCTGAATACACGAAAAAGCAGATTGCTGTGTTTGTGGAATGGCGTGATGCGTTGATTGCTGCAGGCTACACACCCTACGCGCATGCGAGCGCAACTGCAGGAACACTCCTTTTTCCCGAAGCCCATTTTGATATGGTTCGTATTGGTATCGGGTTGTACGGATTGTGGCCATCGGCAGAAACAAAAGCTGCCTGTGAGGGGAGGGTGACGTTACAACCAGTCTTGTCGTGGAAGACGCTCGTGTCTGAGGTAAAGCACCTCAAGAGGGGCGATAAGATTGGTTACGATTGTACGGAAGTGTTGTGGCGTGATGCGGTGGTTGGCGTGTGTCCTATTGGGTACTGGCACGGGTATCCGCGCGCCCTCTCTGCAATCGGGCATGTCATTGTACATGGGGTGAAGGCGCGGGTGCTCGGTCGCGTGTCAATGGATATGATCACGGTGGATCTTACAGAGGTGGGTGAGGTTGTGGTTGGTGATGTGGTAACGCTTATTGGCGAAGAAGCACGTACCGCGGTAACCGCTCCATGGCTATCCGGTCTCATTGATATGTCGTATTACGAGCTGGTGACGCGTATTAATCCTCTGATTAAGCGTATATATCGTTGAAGTTGCGTATTTAAAGCATTTCGGGTATAGTTTCCTGACGTTTGTTTAAGAAAATCCTATGTCTCAAGACCGACTCATAAAACTCGCCTGCGGAACCTGTAAGCGTATTAACTACTGGTCCAGCAAGAACAAGAAGAAAGTCGAACGAAAAATCGAGCTTTTGAAGTTTTGCAAATGGTGCAAGAAAAAGACCAAACACAAGGAAGCCAAGAAATAACAAAAAACCTCGTATTAATACACAGTACGAGGTTTTTTGTTGGCGCACACCTCCGCGTGTGGTAGATTTATCGACACAGGCAGGGCTGTCTCAAACGTGGGCCGGTCCGCCAGTAAGTTTCATGGGCCTATAGTTCAATGGTAAAACATCGGTCTCCAAAACCGAGGTTCCAGGTTCGAGTCCTGGTGGGCCCGCTTGCTTTAAATAACTCTGCATTTGTGGGAGATGTTATTGAGAAAAGAGAGCATCTAAACTATTGTGTCCGCGGTGGAGGGGTTATTTTTTTTGGTCAATGGGGACAACCTTCTGTCAAGGTTTTTCTGATGGTACGCTGTAGCTATGCATCATGAACCTCTCGCGGCGCGTATTCGACCCCATACACTCAAACAATTTGTGGGACAGGAACATCTGGTTGCTCCCGGAAAACCATTTTTTGTTGCAGTCAAAGAAAAACACCTCTTTTCTTTTATTCTGTGGGGGCCTCCGGGTGTCGGGAAAACAACGTTGGCGAAAATATATGCGCACGCTTTTAATGCGCGCTTTTTTGAACTCTCGGCGGTTTCCGCCGGTAAAGATGATATTCGTGCCATTGTTGAAGCACCTGATACGATGTTCGATCAACGTCCCAAAGTTTTGTTTCTTGATGAAATACACCGATTCAACAAAGTGCAGCAGGATTATTTGTTGCCGTTTGTTGAGAGCGGTGCACTCACACTCATTGGCGCAACGACAGAGAATCCGAGTTTTGAAGTTATCTCCGCGCTCTTGTCTCGGTGCCGGGTGTTTGTGTTACAACCCCTCTCTGAAAAACATTTAAAAACGATATTGATGCGTACGAAGATTCGCATACCAAAAGACGCGATGGCATGGCTCACGACCATGGCGGATGGTGATGCCCGTGTCGCGCTCACAGTGCTTGAGAGTACGCAAGGACTCTATGGTCGTGTGAGCGTTGAGACGCTCAAGGAGACGCTCCAGCACACATTCATTCGTTTTGATAAAAAAGGTGAGCAACACTACGATACAGTCTCGGCATTTATCAAAAGCATGCGTGCTGGCGACGCTGATGCGGCGCTGTACTATCTCGCGCGTATGTTGGAGGGAGGAGAAGATCCAAAGTTTATTGCTCGACGTATGGTCATTTTTGCGTCTGAAGATGTGGGTCTAGCACAACCAACGGCACTTGTGGTTGCTAATGAGGTGTTTCGAGCCGTCGAGACGATCGGATTGCCTGAAGCAGGTATTAATCTGGCGCACGGTGTAGCCTATCTATCGCTCGCCAAGAAGGATCGCAGTGCGTATGACGCATTTCGTGCTGCACAAGCTGATGTGAAGGAGTATGGCAATGTGCCGATACCGCTGACGATTCGCAATGCGCCCACGAAGCTTATGAAAAAATTAGGCTATGGTGATGGATATACCTACTACGATACCAAGAGCCATCTGCCGGATGCGTTGCAAGGAAAGGTGTATCTTTCACGAAAGAGTACTGAGAAAAAGAAAAAAGAAGAGCCGCCGAACGATCGCTAAGGACGCTGCAGAAACGAGTGAACCGTATCGAGGATGCGGGTTGTCTCGCTCGGGTCAAACCACGTGATAGCGGTGTGTTTTTTAAACCAGGTCATTTGTCGTTTGGCATAGTGGTAAATGGCAGTTTCAAGCTGTGTATAGAGCACCTCTTTGGTAATTTTTTTCTGGAGGTATAAGGCTAAGAAGCGGTATTCAAGTCCAAGTTCGTGCATGCGTTTCCATGAAAGACCATGTTGGTGCAGCTTTTGTGCCTCGCGGAGCATGCCTTTTTTCATGCGTATGTGAAGTCGATCGTGAATTTTTTTTCGCAATATGTCTGGTGAAAGTTTCAGACCGATCCACAATATATCGTAGCGAGATTCATTCGGAGATAATGGCGGGACTGAACCGTAGTGTTTTGCAATTTCAATTGCGCGGATAAGTCGTCGCGGGTTTTGGGCGTCGATGGTTTCCGCACGGTTTTTATCGAGCCAGGTGAGCATGGTATATAGTTCGGCTGCTGATTTTCCCGTAAGACGGGCACGAAGTTCGAGGTCTGGCGGTACTTCAGGAAGTTTGGTATTTGACGTGAGCGCATCTATGTAGAATCCTGTACCTCCGACAATAATAGGTAGTTTTTTTCTCGCAATGATGTCCTGTAGTACTTTTTCTGCTTCTGCTACATAGGTAGTCACGGTATATTGTTTTTTTGGATCAGCAATGTCGAGCAGATGGTGCGGTATGCCGCGCATTTCTTTTTTGGTTATTTTTCCGGTTCCGATGGTGAGTCCACGATATACCTGACGACTATCTGCTGAGATAATTTCGCCTTGATACGCACGGGCAATCACGACCGCGCAGTCACTTTTTCCAGTAGTAGTTTGACCCACAACAACGATAATTTTCGGTTTCATAAATATCTTATGTATGGGTGTATTTAAGCACGGTTGAAGAATTATGTATGTGATTCGTTCGACGTGTTATAGCATCTTTTGTAATTGCAACATGAGAGCTTTGATTTGATCTTGGAGAATTTTAATCTGTTCTTGCAATGATTGAATTGATGGGGGTGACTGTGTTTCAGATACACATGAAGTATTTGAAAGCATAGAATTGATTTTTACTCTGGTTATTGGTCCAACCATTCCATATCCTGTGTTTTGAGATTTTCCTGATGAGACGATATTGTGAGATTGTTGAAATACGCGGACTGCTTTTTCTGTGAGAGGTCCAAAGAATCCAGTATCTGTATTGAGAGGAAGAAGATTTTGAGAAATTAAGAATTTTTGGAGAATTCTCACATCGTCTCCTTTGAGCGATTTATAGAGGTTTCTAGTTAATTTCTGAGTACAGCCTGTTGAAGATGTGTTGTTTGTGGCTGGAATGTAAACAGCAATCTCATTTTCAGAAGATGCAATGGGGGCTGAGCTGTCGCTGCTGTCAGTTACCACTGTTCTTGGAAACCTTATTGGGACTTCAACTTGTGAACTCTCATCACTGGTTTTTACTATACTGCTTGTTTGGATATCCAGAAACTTTGTTGAAATGGGATCTAAAGTTGTGAATATAAAATTAGAAGAGGAAACTGTGTGATTATTCGCATCAACTGAGATTGCTTTGAAATTATATGTGGTACCTGGAGAGAGGTTGGAGAGTGTTACAGAGTGTGAAGTTGTTTTAGGAGAGTTATCTACTAAAGCAGATGAGAGTCCGTAGCTTAAAGTTTGGCCGTAAATGATTTGGGCGTTGGTAGGTACATTAGTTTCCCAAGATATCTGAACTGATGTTGGAGTAGTGTTTGATCTTGTCAAGTTAGAAATTGAAGGAATGGCAGAAGACGGAGAAGGAGTTGGAGAAGGAGTTGGAGAAGGAGTTGGAGAAGGAGTTGGAGAAGGAGTTGGAGAAG
>CAZTRA010000010.1:0-22849 GCA_964616075.1 uncultured Candidatus Saccharibacteria bacterium | reverse complement strand
GGTTATTCAAAGTGAAGTTCCCCGACGCTTTCTTTAATGGCCGCTTGTAGCAGTGGGTATGAGGGAAGGGTTGGCCCTTGAGAAAGGAGGGCAGCTGCTTCAGTGCGGGCAGCTTCTACCATTTTTATGTTTTGGAGTGCTTCCATGCCTACATCTGACAGTCCCCACTGTTTTCTTCCATATAAATCACCAGTTCCTCTATGTTTAAGATCAAGTTCTGCAAGTTCGAATCCGTTACGTGCTTTTTGAAACGCACTAAGTCGTTCATGTGGTGTGTTACTACCAGTACTGGTGAATGCAAAACAGTATGCTTGATGGTTACTGCGCAGTACTCGGCCTCGCAGTTGGTGTAGTTGTGCCAAGCCAAATCGTTCAGCTCCCTCGATGACGATGATAGTTGCATTTGGTACGTTAACGCCGACTTCTACGACCGACGTTGCTGCGAGTATATGTGTGTGGCCAGCTTGAAAGGAAGCCATCACCGCATCTTTTTCTGTCGGTTTTTGTTTACCATGGAGTATACCGATGGTGTATTCAGGGAATATGTCTTTTTTCAGGCGCGCCGCTTCTTCTTTGACTGATTTTGCCAACAGAGCGAGTTCTTTATTTGGATCAGGTTCATTAATACGCGGACAGATAATATACGCTTGGCGTCCTTTTTGTAATTCACTTCTTATGTGGTCGTAGATTGTCTGTCGACGGTTGGTGGGCACGATTTCAGTAATGATCGGTTTTCGTCCGGCAGGCAGTTCATCAAGGACGGTTAGGTCGAGATCACCATATAGTGTTAAAGCGAGTGTACGAGGGATTGGGGTCGCGGTCATTGAGAGAAGATGTGGTACCGGTTCATTTTTGTGAGTAAGTGCGCGTCGTTGGTTTACGCCAAATCGGTGTTGTTCGTCGATAATTGCTAGCGCGAGGTGTTTGAAGGTTACTGATTTTTGGATGAGGGCATGCGTGCCGATAACAATACTGATTTCGCCGTTTTTTACCCATTTGATGAGTTGTGCGCGGGAGATGTCGGTTGGTTTCGTTGGATCAATTTTGGAGGGAAATTTTTTGCATCCACTACCAGTCATAAGTGCAATTTGTATTGGGAGATGTGCGAAGTAGTCGATAAAAGATTTGAAATGCTGCTCGGCCAGTATTTCTGTTGGTGCCATGTAGGCAGCTTGTAATGTACCAAATGTTTCTTTGTTGGGGCGTGTAGTAACTGTCGCATATGCGGCTGCGGCAGCGACAAATGTTTTACCGCTCCCAACATCTCCTTCAAGGAGACGTGACATTGGTCCGCCTTTTTGAAAGTCGTTAAGGATGGTATCAATTGCGCGTTCTTGGGCGCGAGTGGGAGTGAAGGGGAAGCGGGTGGTAAATTGTTGCATAGTATCTTTTGACACATGCATACGAAATCCTTGTTCGTGAGTTAATTCGAGACGATCTTTCATGCGCCCTAGTTGAATAAAGAATACTTCTTCAAAAGCGAAGCGTTTGCGCGCGGCGCGAGCATCGTCTGTTTTTTGTGGTGCGTGGATCCATACGAGTGCGGTTCTTCGTGATGGTAAATTGTATTTTTTTAATATGTGTTCTGGTAGTGGGTCGTGTATGTCATCGAGGAGTCCACGGGCGAATAGTTTTGAAAGTGAGTGATACATCCAGTTACTGGTCACGCCTTTTGATTCTGGGTAGACAGGGTAGAGGGTATGGGCGATGCCCTCGTCACCAAATAGTGATTCTCCAACACCGTCAGGGATTGCATTGATACGTTCTAATTTTGGATTTGATAGGTATAGGGTACCTTTTCGTTCCGCCACCTTTCCTTCTGCTTTCACAAGTGAGCCTTCAGGATACATTTTTGCAATATATGGTTGATTAAACCAAACCACTTGCACGCTTTGCGAAGCATCTTCTATGCGACCCTCGGCCATCGGTATTTTTGTTTTAAATCCTTTTTTTGTTTTAAGTCCGGTAAGGCGCCCGAAAATAACCGCAGATTCTCCTTTTTTCAAAGAACTGACTGATTGTATTTCGGCGGTGTTGCCATAGCGGGTAGGAAAATGGAAGAGCAAATCTTGTACGGTTCTGATACCCAGTTTTTTCAGCCCCTTTTCTTGAGGTGCCAAGATTCGTAGGTGGTTTTCAAGTGGATCAGAGAGGAGTGGTTTCATGAGGGTATTGTCGCAGTTTTACGGATAGCAGACAAAGGGTGTATGTATTGACTGACGGTATTGTCCTTTTGTGTTCCTCTTGTTGATTAACAAAGTTGTTTTGTGTGAGGGATGGTGATTTTTGTTTAGACTACTTTCTGTTCTAGTTCACTACGTAATTCCAGGTAGAGTTTTGGGGTAACCATCTCGCGTTCTCGTAGTTCGTTGAGACATAATTCTTTGGCCCTAAAGAGGCCACAATTTGCCAGACGTTCGTTTATTTCCTGGACAATAGCCGTGTTTTCTTTTGCAATAGACGCTATCTTCTGTTCTGATGATTCACGGAAGCCACGGTAGATGACGAGTACTTCATTTGCAATATTTCTATTGAAAATATCGTGGTGTTTTTCGATGAGTCGTGTGAGAGTAATGAATGCTTTACGCGCAATGATTGATTGTGCGCGGTAATAGAGGTATTGTTCGCCAATGTATTTCTCGTGCGTTGGTTTCGGGAACAGGCGGTTCACTTGTTCCATGAACAGTTCAACAATATTTTTTTTATCGAGTTCAACTGCGCGATCAATGCGCGTATTGCCAGCCTCAGCACTCTCAAGTTGAATAGTTAGTTTATTAAGAATTTTCCTATATATGGGTTCGGTAATTTCACCGTACGCGTAGAGTCTTTTAAGATATTGTTTTTCGGTTGCAATTGCTTGTATTTCGAGTACTTGGCGAGTGATCAGCTCATGTCCCGGATTTTCTTCCAATGTTGTTTTCGCTTCGGTGGCCTTCTTGAAAGCTGTTTCGTGCTGTGCTAGCAGTTTTTTATAGAGCAATTCGTCAATAAACTCGTTCTCCCTCATTTCTTCGAGTTTTGATAGTGCGTTCTGATAGATGAGCATTAAACTTTCTTCACGCGTTTCTTTTTCTATAGTGGTGAGTGAATCAACTTTTAATCTGTGCATCAGTGTTGCAATGGTAGTGCCTTTGATAAAAAGCGTGGCATAAATACAGCCGATAGTGAGAGCCATGATAAATTCTTTTGGTGTGTAGGGTTGTTCCCATCCAGGGAAAGTGAGCGTGTCAGGTATGAGCAGGACGACCATGATAGCGAGCGCTCCGCGCAAGCTTCCCCAGGAGAGGAGGTGTTGCCACGAAAGTGGTATATGTTGTTCTTTTTTGGTCCAGTTTAAAAAGCCAATGACGGGATAAACGGAGAGTGCTCGTCCGATCGCTACTATGACAATGGCTCCGAGAATTGACCAGAGGAACGCCCCAGGATGAATGTTGATGTTGGCGAAAATGAGGCCAATCAATAGAAAGACCATTGAATTTGCCATGAAAGCAGCCTGGCTCCAGAATTTCTCAATAAATTCTTCTGCGTGTGGTGAGATCTTTGTGCGGCCGTAGTTTCCGGCGACCATTGCGGCGATGAGGGTGGAGATAATCGCGGATAATTTAATGTTGTATCCGCCGAGTACTAAATATTCAGAGATAAGTTCGGTGAGTACAAAAGTAAGATGGGCAAGAACAAACATAAGCGTGATGCTTACAGATTCATTATTGCGTGTCCACTCAATTGCTTTTGAAAATACGACTCCCATTACTATACCAAAGGCAATACCGCCAAAGAGCATTGTAGTGAATAAAAACAGTCCTTCTGCGATTGAAGTGAATCCGTGGAAGCCATTAAGAGCAATTTCAAGGAGTACTAAAAAAGCAGCGACCGCGGTGCCGTCATTGAACAAACTTTCACCTTCAAAGATGAGGGAGAGGCGTCGTGGTGCACCGTAGTCTTTGAAAAGTGCGAGGACTGCTACGGGATCCGTTGCGGAAATAAGTGCTCCAAAGAGGAGTGCGAGGATAAGTGGTACATGGAACCCAAAAAAATTGAATACAAAGTAGATGGTAAAACCGATAAAGAAGATAGAAATAAGGAGCGACACAATAGAGAGGAGCGAGATTGATCGGATGTTTTCCATCAAGTGGCGTGTATTGATGTTGTACGCTGATTCAAAAATGAGAATAGGAAGAAATACGTAAAAGAGAATTGATGGGGTGAGCGAGAAGGCAGTGATAAAAGAAAAACCTGGCACATGTGAGAGTGGTACCAATAAAGACCCGGTGGCAACCAAGAGGATGGTGTAGGGGGCATCAATTTTTTTGGAGAGAAAGAAAATGCCGCTCGCGATAGTGAAGAGAATGAGTGCCGAAAGGACGACAGAAAGCTCAATGGTCATAGAAAGTTTATAAAATCCTATAATGCGCGTTTGTTTGTGGCAAGAATAAGAAGCATATACTTATTGTATAGCCTGTCAAAAGGGTTGTGTTGAAAAAGTATATTTACAGTGCTGTTGTGGTGGTAGTAGCAGCGTGCTTTTTTTCTGTTGGTTGTACGAGGTGTTGTAGATCGGTACTGTATGTTTGAAATGTTCGCATGATAGTGTCTTTTACTTCAAATGGCCGTGCGACACCCCGCACAATTACTTCTTTTGTTTCTCCGGCAGTTTGAACATGAATAGTCCCGTAGTGTAAGAAGGTTTGGATGATGCCTTGTGTTTCAGCTTTTACATCAATAATGTTGCGTATTGGTACGACAGCAACATCACGGAAAAAGAGTCGTCTCTGGTCACAATCGACTAGTTGTTTGTTGGTTACAAGGAGAAGATCAAGGTAAAAATTGGTGAACATCACTGAGACTGACATGAGTGAAAATAGTATCAAGAGCGAGAGAAAGAATGCATTGAATGCGATTAAGCGATCGGTACCGATTGCCTGCAGGATCGTATCAGGGAGTAAGGTTTCAGCTCCGATAACAAGGAATATGGCAATACTGGTCGCGATAAGTACACTCGCTATTTCCACTATTAGGATGAACCAGTGTTTTCGTGCGACCAGGATGATGTGTTCTTTGGGTGAGAGAGTGATCATAGTATTACAGAAAAAAAGCAACAACACTCAACAACATAATAGTGAGGCAGCCGCTTCCGATAATGCCGTATGTGAGCAGGAAACGACGTGCAACGGCTTCGTTCATAGAAAAACGATTCCAGTGATACCGTAAGATGAAAAAGAGTGCGAGGTATAAAAGTATTGAGAGTGCTGTGATGATTGTGACGAGATAGGGAATAATGGCTGTATCCATAACTATCAGTATACCGTTCTTGTGTGGTCTTAAAAACCTCCCCGTACCGATTGGTACGGGGAGGTGTGGTGTCAGATCGAAGGTGTATGTGACGGTGGGGGAGGTATTGAACAGGTTTTAATTCCAAACAGTTTATATAGTCCACAGAAACCTGTTGCGGCGGTGATAAGTAGTATGATCGCCACGATACTTAGTACTATCTGGATACCTCCTGTAGTCAGGAGTGCTGCAATGGTGACACCAATACCGAGTACGACGCGAATAATACGATCAACTGCACTTTCATTTTTTGAGAAGAAATTTTTCATGAATTTAATTATATCATGTGGCTGAGTTGGCCTGGCGTTGTCTGTTGTGCTGTGGCCAAAGGGAGCGGACGAGACGCGATTAGTCCTTATTTCGGCTTCCAATTCCGATTTTCAATTTTGGCGGAGAGGGCGGGATTCGAACCCGCGAAGCCGTTTAACGGGCTTACCTCGTTAGCAGTGAGGCGCTTTCGACCAGCTCAGCCACCTCTCCAATGGTAGCCACAGGACAATGTATCACAAAATAGGCGCTATCGCACCAGATTATTTGAGGCAGATTTCAATTTTTTTCCGTGTTGTTTGTTGATGGTGAACATTCAAGATATAGGCAGGTATTGAGTAGTCTGATAATGATCATACTTATGATGGCGAGAATAGAAGGAGGCGGTGTTCTGGTTGTATCAGGTTCATCTGTTAGTACGTAGTGGTAAATACATTAGTGTGCGATGGTGTATGAGTAAATACGAGAGGCACCCGCAGCACGGAGGGCGCGGCGGGCGTCTTTCATGGTGGCGCAGGTGGTTACCACATCATCAATGAGAATAATGTTTTTTCCTTTTACTAGAGATGTGTCAGCGATGAAAATGTGCTGTGTCTGCGTCATACGTTCTTTTTTGGTGTGTGTTTTTGTCTGACTCTCGAGGTGTTTGATTCGTTTGAGCGCCTGTGGTGTGTGCGTCATAAGGTGGGTATGATCATGTTTCATTATTTCTGATGTGACCAGCTCGACTTGGTTGTAGCCGCGTTCGTGTAGACGTTTACGTGAGAGTGGTATGGGGATGAGTAGCATTTGTTTTGTGTCAAAGCTGTATATCTCAGACATGTCGAGGAGTATAAGTTGAAAGAGCGCTTCTCCACATAGTCTAGCTGCGTCGCGGTTTCCGTGATACTTGAGGGCGTGGATTGTTTTTCGTACGAAGGGGTGTTTGTATGAGAAAAGTGATTGGACGAGAGGTGCTGTTACGCGCGTTTTGTCTACGTTTGCAAGGAATGTTGGGAGCGTATGTTCAGCGAGCGCTCGTTCAAAAGTAGTTTTTGGAAAGAGGAAGTCAAGGATGAGTGAATATAATCGCATAAGAGGAGTTAGAGATAGAAGGTGTCTCTATCATGATATACTACAAAGCGAATCGATTGTTTCTTGTATGGATTTTTCCCTAGAAAGATTAAAAAAGATTGTTTCTTCGCTTCGTGGTGCGGAAACAGGTGCGTTGGGTATTGATATTGGTTCTTCCTCTATTAAAGTTGTCCAATTATCACGAAAGGCGGGCCGTGTGGTGCTTGATACGTATGGTGCGCTTGCCCTTGGCCCATATGCTGGTATTGAAATTGGTCGCGCAACCGCACTGCCAGCACAGAAACTTTCAGAAGTATTGACGGATCTTTTTCGGGAAGCTTCGGTTACTGGTAAAGAATGTGGGGTATCCATTCCACTTGCTTCTTCGCTCGTGACGACGATTGAAATGCCTCCCATTACGGAAAAGGATCTTGCGACCATGGTCCCCATTGAAGCGCGTAAATACATCCCTGTTTCTATTAATGAGGTTTCATTAGATTGGTGGGTGGTTCCTAAGTCGGAAGATCCGGGAAGTCAGATCGCAAGATCTGGTGAAGAAACAAAGCAGATGCTTGATATATTGTTGGTGGTTATTCTTAATGATGTGTTGCAGCGGTATCAAGATGTTATGGTACGTTCACAAGTGCAATCATCTTTTTATGAAGTTGAAATTTTTAGTACGATTCGTTCAGTATTGCCTGATGGGGGTATGAAGCCGGCTATGGTTGTTGATTTTGGTGCTGCAACAACAAAGATTTATATCATTGAACATGGTGTGGTTCGTTCGTCACACACGATCAATAAAGGCGCACAAGATATTACGTTTGCACTCGCCACTGCGTACGGTGTCTCAATAGCAGAAGCTGAAAATTTTAAACGATCGGAGGGATTAGCGGGAGTGTATAGTAGCCGCTCGGTTCGTGATGTTACTGATACTGTATTGCGATACGTATTTACTGAAGCAAACCTTGTGTTGCTTAACTTTGAGAAGCGATTTGGTAAGAATATTGAACAGGTATATCTCACTGGGGGCGGTTCAACTTTGAAGGGGATTCTCGAGGTTGCTCAGACAGTATTTGAAACTAGTTTGGCACTCGGTGATCCATTTTCTAAAGTACAGACACCGGCGTTCATGGAGCCTGTATTACAACAAGTTGGTCCTGAGTTTGCGGTTGCGTTGGGTGTTGCATTGCGTAAACTTGGAGAAGTTGATGGTGTATAACTTTTGTGCGGAGACTACACCACTTTCAGGGTATAATAAAAGAGAATATCTTTCATGGACCCTAAGCTTTCCACGTCATTTATCCCAAAACAAAGTCTTGCGCGAGTAGGGCAACCTTATCGACCTGCATCAGGGTCGGTGGATTTATTTCTTATGATTGGTGTAGTTTTATTTTTGATTGTTGCGGCGCTTGCTGGGGGGTTATATTTGTACAATGGTAAGCTTAATAAAGATTTGACGGTTTTGGATAATGAAATTAAGGAGAAACGTGCAGCATTTGAGCTTGGTCAAATTGATGAAGTAAAAGCGTTTCAGCGTCGAGTTGATGCCGGGAGTCAGGTCTTGGGTGGTCATATTGCATTGTCTCAATTTTTTATGTTACTTGAGGAAAGTACTATTCCCGATGTGTCATTTTATACGTTGCGCTTGAGTAATGATGGTGAGGCAGGTATTTCGGTTGAAATGGACGGTGTCGCTAAAGGTTTTTCTTCAATTGCACTCCAATCTGACGTGTTTTTATCTCGCCCTGAATTTATTCGACATTCGTTCAGTAAGTTTGATTTGGTAAGTAATGGATTTGTTGAGTTTTCTTATAGAGGAACGATTGCATCCTCGGCGCTGCGCTATGGAGCGTTGCTGGCCAAAGAGGCGGGAGGTAGTAGTACAAACCAATGATGACTCGTATCATTCCAATTTTATTGCTTGCCGCATCCGCATGGATTTTTGTGGGTGTTATTCGACCTCAATTTATAAAGGTGGGTGAGACAAACCAACTTATTACTGAACGCCAACAGACGCTCGATGATGCAGAGAAGGTAATTGAGCGTCGTGATGCAATTATGACTGCTTATGCATCCATTGATGATAAAGAGATTGGTAAATTGAAAGTGCTCATGCCTGATCGTATTGATGTGGTACGTCTCATCCTTGATGTATCCCGATTGGCCGAAGGATATAATTTGGAAGTTAAAGATGTGAATGCTGGGGATGTTATGAGTCAGACTCGTGCATCTTCTCGTGGCGGCGCTACAATAGAAGGCGGGACACCAATTGCGGTTGAAGGTATGGAACAAGTGTCATCGTATGAATCAGCAGTTATCGGGTTTCAAGTGAGTGGAACGTATGATGCGTTTATTGCGTTTATTACAGACCTTGAGCAGAGTTTAAAATTGATTGATGTTGATATTTTGTCGGTTAATACTCGTAACACAAATGAAGATGATGAAGATGTGTACGTGTATGATATGACCATGCGTGTATATCGTTTTATTCCCTAAAATAAATGAGAGTATGGAAGGACTAAAACAAAACAAAGGACTGATTATTGCGCTTGCTGTGACACTACTTATTGGAGCCGTTTATTATTTGAGCCGTGGTGACACTGCCGAAATAGATGGCCCACTTCTTGAAGTTGCATATACTACGTCACCAGAGACGCAGGAGGTACTTGAGGCGCTTCGTGCGCTTGAGGGCTTTAAACTATCTACTGCGCTGTTTGATGACCCCGCATTTTTGTCGCTCGAAGATTTGAGTGTGTCGATTAACCCTGTAACGCCTGGTCGTCGTAATCCGTTTACACCACTGTAAGGATGATTTTAAAAACTATGGGAATACTTGAAACACTAGTAGAAAAAAAAATCCTTGGCTCACAAGATGTGGAGGCTATTAAAAGTGAAATTCGTGGTGGGAAAGATTCGGTTGAAACTGTGCTTGAGCGCCACGGAGTAAGCGCTGCCGATATTTTGTACGCTAAAGGTGCGTCTCTTGGTATTCCTACACGTAGTTTAGAGAACGTGAATGTGCCGTTTGAAGTGTTGAAATATGTACCTGAAGAATCTGCTCGTCATTACCAGTTTGTTCCTATTGCGGTTGAGGAGGGGGCGCTTGAAGTTGGTATTGTTGATCCTGAAGATTTAGAGGCACGAGACGCTATTACGTTTGCTGCATCTCGTGCGGGGATGCCGTTTAAGCTATTTCTAATTTCAGAAACTGATTTTGATCGAGTTTTGCAAACATACCGGGGGCTTTCGGGTGAAGTAACCAAAGCACTTTCTGAGCTAGAGAGTGAAATTTCAAATGAAGAGGAGGAGCTTTCAAAACAAAAAAAGAAAGAGGATAAAGAGGCTAAAGGGCAAATTGATACGAAAATTATTGAGGATGCGCCTGTCACAAAAATTGTAGCAACTATTCTTCATTATGCTGTTGAGGGTGCAGCGTCAGACATTCACGTTGAGCACCTTGGTGAAAAGATCAGAGTTCGTTTTCGTGTGGATGGTGTATTAAATACATCACTGACGTTGCCTGCAAAGGTGCACGCTGCGGTTGTTGCCCGTATCAAGATTTTATGTAGTATGCGTCTCGATGAGAAACGTAAGCCACAAGATGGGCGCTTTTCGGCTCGTATTGGTGGTAGAAAAGTAGATTTTCGTGTATCTACTTTTCCGGCGTATTTTGGTGAAAAGGTGGTGATGCGTATTTTGGATACAGAGAAGGGTGTCTATCCTCTTGATTCTTTGGGTATGTCTGAACGCAACTTAAAACTCATCCGTGATGCAATTGACCGACCATATGGCATGATTCTTATTTCTGGTCCAACTGGTTCTGGTAAATCAACCACGTTGTATTCAATGTTGAATGAAATCGATCGTGATTCAGAAAATGTCTTGTCTCTCGAAGACCCGGTAGAATACAACATTCCTGGTATGAACCAGTCACAAGTTCATCCTGAAATTGGATATACATTTGCGAGTGGACTGCGTTCCACGTTGCGCCAAGACCCTGATGTGATTATGGTGGGTGAGATTCGTGATAAAGAAACTGCTCAGCTCGCTATTCAGGCAGCACTCACTGGTCACTTGGTGTTGTCTACCATTCACACCAACAGTGCCACTGGTGTGATACCACGTTTAATCGACATGGGTGTTGATCCGTATTTGATTGCACCAACTTTGATTCTTGCTATTGCACAACGTTTAGTGAAGCGTCTATACCCAAATACCGGCACTCAGTTACCAGTCGAAGGGAGTATTAAGCTCATGCTTGAGCGTTATTTTAACGATGTACCACCTGAAATTCGTAATTCAATTCCGTTTGGAAAATATGTGTATCAACCCGAACCGACACCCGAATGTCCGACTGGTACGCGTGGTCGAGTTGCGGTAATGGAGTTACTTTCAATGAACAGAGAGCTGGAAAGTGCCATTTTGCATGATCCTACTGAGCCTGCCATTATGAAATTAGCTCGTTCACAGGGTATGTTAACTATGAAGGAGGACGCTATTTTGAAGGCGTTTGATCGAGTTATCCCCTTTGAGGAGGTTGAAACGTTATAGTTTATTACTGTCTAATTATAAGAACCATTATGAGCGATGTTACACCAGACGTATCGGTAACCCCTCTTTCACACTCTGAGGGAAGTAAGGGTAATGTCTTTATTGTTGATGATGATAGTTTCCTCATCAATATGTATTCACTCAAGTTTAAACAGCAGGGGTTTATGGTTGAAACAGCATCGAGTGGTTCGGTCGCGCTCGAGAAACTTCGTGGAGGGTATACACCTGATTTGATGCTCGTTGATGTGGTGATGCCGAACATGGATGGTCTCGAGTATCTTGAGATAGTTCGGAAGGATCATTTAGCTGATGATGCTATTATTATTGTGTTAACTAACCAGAGTCAGCAGACAGATATTGAGCGGGCAAAGAAGATAGGGGTACATGGATATATTATTAAAGCAAGCACGATTCCATCAGAGGTGCTTTCTGAGACGATTCGAGTATTAAATTCCGCAAGAAAAAAATAAAACATATGAGTGCAGAGTACCAAAAAGAACTTGATCGATTGTTAGAAATTGTGATTGGAGAAAGTGCGTCTGATTTGCACCTTTCCCCGGGGTATCGCCCAATTATTCGTGTGTCAGGATTTTTGGTACCTATTGGTGCCGATCAATTACTCACTCGTGCTGATATTGAAGGTTTACTTAAAGTATTGCTTACTCCAGAAAATCAGGCTCTTTTTAAAGAGAGACGAGAAGTTGACTTTTCGTACGAAAATAAATCAAAAGTTCGTTTTCGCGGCAACGCTTTTGTCTCTCAAGGAGGGGTTGGTATTGTAATGCGGTTGGTTCCTACAAAGATTCGTACGATTGTGGAATTAAATTTACCTACCATACTTGAAACGTTTGCTTCAAAACAGCAGGGATTTTTTCTGGTAGTTGGTCCGACTGGTCACGGAAAGTCGACAACACTCGCTGCACTTATTCAGTTGATTAATGAGACAAGAGCAGAACATATTGTGACTATTGAAGATCCGATTGAATTTGTGTACACACCAGTTAAATCTCTTATTGATCAGCGAGAAGTTCGTAACGATACTAATGATTTCCAGACAGCGCTCACATCTATGTTTCGACAAGATGTTGATGTGGTGCTTATTGGTGAGATGCGTAACCCAGAAACAATGGCAGCTGCGGTCACTGCGGCAGAAACAGGGCATCTTGTTTTTTCAACATTGCATACTAATAATGCGGCTCAAACTATCGATCGTATTATTGATTCATTTGATTCATCACAGCAGCAACAGATTCGTCTTCAGCTGTCTGCATCATTAACTGGTATTTTTTCTCAGCGTCTTATTCCACGTATATCTGGCGGACTTGTTCCTGCATATGAGTTGTTGGTAGCAAATAATGCGGTAGCGAATTTAATACGTGAAGCACGGACACATGAAATTGATACGGTGATTGAAACAGGTATGGAAGGTGGCATGATTGATATGAATCGTACGCTTGCTAACCTGGTACGATCGGGTGATATTACAGTGGAAAATGCATACAATCATTCCATTAACACCCGATTACTTGAGAAGTATCTCTAACAGGGATACAATTTCGCGCGTATTATGCTTTTTTCTTACAAAGTTGTTAATCAACAGGGACAAGCTGCAGAGGGTACCATTGATGCAGTAAACATTGATGTTGCTATTTCATCTTTGCAGCGCCGAGGTTTTATTATCTCTTCGATTAAATCTGCCGATAAAAAACCTCTTCTTGAAATAGATCTCAAAACTATTTTTGGCGGTGTGAATGCAAAAGAAATCGTGATGCTTTCTCGTCAAATGGCAACGTTGTTTGAGGCTCAAGTTTCGGCACTCCGTGTGTTTCGACTCCTTTCTTCAGAAGGGGAAAATAAGATCCTATCTCAACATCTTGAAAAGGCAGCTGACGATATACAGGCAGGGAGTTCTATTTCAGCGGCTCTCGCAAAACATCCTAAGGTATTTTCTGATTTTTATGTAAACATGGTTCGGGCGGGTGAAGAGTCTGGGAGACTTGATGAGACATTTACATTTTTAGCAGATTATCTTGATCGAAACTATGAGCTGACCAGTAAGGCAAAAAATGCCCTTGTGTACCCGGCGTTTATTGTGGTGACATTTATTGTTGTCATGATACTTATGCTTGTAAAAGTAATACCAAGTATTTCTGCTATCTTGATCGATGCGGGACAAGAGTTACCTATTTATACAAAGATTGTTATCGGAGCCAGTGATTTTTTTGTTCATTATGGTGCATTTGTGATCGGCGCGCTCGGTGTTGTAATTTATTTTTTTATAAGATACCAAAAAACCGAACAAGGTCGTTATAACGTGCATAATACGCTCAATACTATTCCGTATCTTGGCGATCTTTATCGCAAGCTTGCATTGTCTCGTATTGCGGATAATTTGCATACTATGATTGGTAGTGCGATTCCCATTGTGAAGGCGCTTGAGGTGACAGCGACTGTAGTTGGGAATGCACCGTTTGAAAAGATTCTCAAGGAAACAGTTATTTCGGTGAAAGGGGGTAGTTCAGTGTCACAATCGTTTTCACGATATCCAGAAATACCGGGGATTATGGTTCAAATGATTCGTGTTGGTGAAGAAACTGGTGAATTAGGGAATATCCTTGAAACAATGGCAAAGTTTTATTCCCGTGAAGTTAAAAATTCGGTAGATACGCTTATTGGTCTTATTGAGCCGGCTATGATTGTCTTTTTGGCTGCAGGTGTCGCTGTTTTACTTGCTTCTGTATTGATGCCTATATACAACTTGTCGAGTTCTATATAGCTAGAAACTTATTATTTATTTTTGTCTTTATTTATCCACACTTTATTAACTAGGAAGATTGTTGAACGGTTGTATAATAGTGTAGTTCCTTATATATTCGCTCTCTTTATTAGTTGGAAAAGAAAGTCGAATTCTTTTCAGGGGAGCCAAAAGATAGGATTCATATTTTATCATCAAATTAATAAAATGAAGGTACAAAAAGGTTTTACGCTCATCGAGCTCCTCGTCGTTATCGCAATTATTGGTATTCTTTCGTCAGTTGTTCTTGCTTCGCTTAACACTGCTCGTGGTAAAGGTGGTGATGCTGCATTGAAGCAGAACCTCGCATCAATCCGTGTTCAAGCTGAGTTGTACTATGACGATAACGCTAACAGCTATGGTCCAGCAACAGTGGTAGGTCAAACATGTACGGCGGGTATGTTCTCAAATCCAACTATCGCTGCGGCTATTTTCCAAGCAGAAGCGGCATCAGGTAAGCAGATGCACTGTGCGATTGGTACACTTAACAGTCGTTCAACCTACGCGATTGGTTCGGAACTAAAAACATCAACAAACGTTTGGTGTACTGACTCAACTGGTTGGGCAGGAACAAGTCCAACAGCGCCGACAAGTCTTGCATTTGGTGGTGGTGCGGCAGCAAACGCAGTTTGTCCGTAAGTATTTCTTATATTTGTTTTACAAAAACCCCGCAATTATGCGGGGTTTTTGTAAAAGAGTTATGCACGATGTATATTTGTTGGAGATGAGGTACCATATGGAGTATAACTACCTGATTAATCGATTTTTGTGTATATGAAAAAAAAAATAAAGAAAGGTTTTTCTCTCATCGAGCTCCTCGTCGTTATCGCAATTATTGGTATTTTGTCTTCTGTTACTCTGGCAACATTAAATGTTGCCCGTGGTAAGGGTGCTGACGCTGCAGTAAAGGCAAATCTTGATACGATTCGTAAGCAGGTCGCAGTGTATTATGATGAAAATGGTGGATATGGAGATGATTCCATTGAATGTTTTGCAGGACTTTTTCTTGATACGACAATTGCGCGAGCACTTTCTCAGGCTACTTCCACTAGTGGTGGAACAGCGGTATGTGTGTCAGATGATGGTGATGTAGCAGCTGGTACCGCCACCAGTTGGGCGGTTGCAGTGCCTTTGAAAACAGACCCAACTCAATCTTGGTGTGTCGACGGTGCTGAATTTGTTGGTATTGGTACAGCAGCAATAAATGGTAGTAACATTGCAGAGTGTAATTAACTTCAAAAGATAGAATTAAGTATATTTCATTGTATCTCTGGCAGAGTCTCGTGTGTGGTGATGCTACAATATAGTAATGTTTGATATTTACGGTCTGCTAGTCTCTGTTTCACTCGGCCTGATTGTCGGAAGTTTTTTGAATGTGGTTATTTTTCGAATGCACACTGGTAAAACAGTTGTGCAAGGACGGTCAGTGTGCATGACTTGTGGCAAAATGCTTTTTTGGTGGGAGCTTGTTCCTGTGTTGAGTTATGTTTTTTTGCGGGGTAAATGCTCTTCGTGCCGGTCATATATCTCGTTGCAATACGTAAGCGTTGAATTGGTGACAGGTGCGCTTTTCGGGTTAGCCTTTTTCGCTATCAGTCCAGAATCTTTTATTGATATTTTGAAGTTGTGTTTGGTGTGGTTACAGATGTGTTTATTGGTAGTACTTTCTGTTTATGATATTCGTCATCGAGTAATTCTTGATGGATTACTCGGTGCATTGCTGACGGTGTCGGTTTTTGATAGCGCTGTGTTTTCGTTATTGCAGCAGCAAAACGTACTTTATCATTTGCTGTGGCAATGTATATATGCGCTCTTATTAGCGTTGCCATTTTATGGCATATGGCATTTCTCACGCGGACGTGCTATGGGTTTCGGTGATGTTAAATTCGCGGCGGTTATTGGATTTTTATTTGGCGATGGTACGGGCATTTCTGCATTGCTGGTTGCTTTTTATGTTTCATTTGTGTGGGCGATGTCTGTTTTTGTAGCGCAATACGTTTTTTCTCACCGTCTTCGTTGGGTCCGATTAAGTCTTAAAAGTGAAGTACCTTTCGGCCCATTTCTTTCTATTGGAGTAGTGCTGATATATGTAACAAATCTTGGCCTCACATGGTTTGTTCCGTTGCTCCAGTTGTTTGCTTTATATTCGATGTATGAATAATTTTGGTAAGAAATTTCGTTTTTATAAGGTGTCTGGCTTTACACTACTTGAATTGATGGTTGTTATTACAATATCAGTGTTACTGATTTCAGTGGTTACTACTCAAAATAGAACACACACTAGTCGTATTTTGTACGATGATGTTGCCCATAAAATAGCATTATCAATACGACAAGCGCAATCGTATGGTCTCTCTGCCCGTGAGCATACCGTAGCAGGTACAGGTGCAACTTCGAGAACATTTTGTATTGGATATGGAGTTGTTTTTACTTTGAGTTTTGGGAATAAGTATAATATTTTTGCTGATACCACACAGTTAGGACCGACAGGTTTAGTATGTCCACCTGCGGTAGGGCCATATAATCATGTGGAGGATCGTGTTCTTGAAAGAATCACGTTAAAGAGGGGTGCTGTTACTAGATTGTGTGCTACTAATCCATTGGCAGTACCTCCGGAAGATTGTACGCTGACAGATCTTTCTATTGTGTATCAACGACCAAATCCAGAACCAGTTATTAATGGAGATGTGCGATATGTCGCAGCTAAGATTGTTTTGACTTTTCCTGGGTCAATAACAAAAAATATTATTATTCGTAACACAGGTCAGATAAGTATTCAATAGTATGCATTTTTCGAAATACGCACATATTCATCGGGGGATAACTCTTGTTGAGCTATTAGTGGCGACCGCTTTATTTTCTTTCATTATGGTTATTGTTGGAGGTATTGCTACTAACACGACTGCTGCGAACGCAAGACTTAAGGGATTTCGTGCTGCTCTTGATAATGTGAGTACGGGGCTTGAATTTGCAACAAGAGAAATACGTTCGGGAAAAAATTTTCATTGTGATAGTTCTGTGTCGCCAACAGATACACCACGAGATTGTGTGTCTCCAGGGGCGACCTCGTTTGTCTTCCTTGATGAGGATGGTGATTCTGTGACATATCGATATAATGCTAGTAACAAAAGTATAGAGCGCGAGACCAATGGTGTGATAGTTCCTCTCACTGAGCGTACAGAATTTCTTGTTGATAATTTCTCAGTTACTATTAAAGGGGCGTCAAGTATGACTGATTTTGTTCCTACGTTTATTACGCTTGTTATTAGTGGGCATACTACAGATCCCCGTCGTCCTGTTTATACGGTGTTCCAGACAAGTATTGCACAACGTGCACGATGATATATATGACGTGTTCATATAAAATAAAAAAAGGATTTACCATTATTGAGGCGCTCGTTGGGATTTCTGTTTTGATGTTTGCACTGGTTGGTCCACTATTGCTTATCTACCGTACTTCACAAACAGCTTCAGAATTAAGAGATCATACGGTTGCGGCATATCTTGCGCTTGAGGGTGTGGAGGCAATCCGTTCGATTCGTGACGGTAGGTCACTAGCGAATCCACGTTTTTTTTCTGTTGCGGATTGGTTAGGATCGCTTCGTCAATGCGTGGGTGTGTTGTGTACTGTCGATGTTAATACGGGACTAGAGACGCCTGCAATTGCTGTATGTACCGGTACATGTTCGCCATTAAGAGTTTCTCGCACCGGTCAATATGGATACAATTATAATAACTCAAATCCAGTCAGTCCGTTTACCCGTTCTATCACACTTAGTGAGAATTCATTAGTTTTGCATACCCATGCAACGGCAACTATCTCCGTTTCATGGAAAAATAAGTCGGGACAGGATAGATCAATAAACTATGAATACCATATTTTCAGTTGGTAAAGAGAAGAGACAAAAAGGAATTGCTGCACTTTTTTCTGTGGTGATGGCGGCAGAAATTGTAGTTATTGCGGCTGCGGTGTATACCATTGCTTTAAAAGAGCAACAACTTTCAATCCTGGCTGAAGATTCGGTGCGCGCCTTTGTTGCAGCCGAATCTGCGCTTGAATGTGTAGTATTTCAAGACCTCCGTATTGGAAATTTTGGTACTGATACACCCAGTACGGTTATACCATTTGACTGTGCGAGTACGTGGACGCTCACGTATACGCCCCCAACTGAAGATCCGAGTGATGGTATTCGAGGAATTCCAGATGGAGAATTCCGTGAATATAGTCCAGCCGGGGAGGTGACGATTGGGTACGGTGGGTATCCGAATGGTCCATGTGCGGATGTTTACATAAATAAGGCCATTGATGGATCTGGTTCTATGTTTACTACTGTTCGAGCAAGCGGTCGTAATACCTGTGATTTAAATGTAAAGAATCGTGTTGAGCGTGGCGCAGCCATGTTCTATCCGGAGCCGTAATCATACGGTACTATAAATAGTATATGAAAGAAACACCCCCACAATCGGTTGTGGAACGTGTCCATAAATTACGATCAGCAATTGATCGCTACAGGTACGCGTATCATGTGTTAGATAAAGAAGATATTAGCCAGGAAGCACTTGATTCGCTTAAACGAGAACTTGTGAGTCTTGAGTCGCGATATCCGGAGCTTGTTACGCCTGATTCGCCAACACAGAGGATTGCCGGGGAGCCGTTGCCCTTTTTTGAAAAAGTAAAGCATCAAGTACCCCAATGGTCTTTTAATGATGCATTCACTGAGGAAGATATTAAGGCTTTTGATGATCGGGTAAAGCGTTTTTTATCACAGGCCGGAGTATATGTGCCCCCAACGTATATGTGTGAGCTCAAGATTGATGGGTTGAAAATTGTTTTTACGTATCGTGCTGGCCTTTTAGAGCAGGCGGCGACAAGGGGTGACGGAGCGACTGGTGAAAATGTGACAGTAAATATTAAAACAATTGAATCAGTCCCGTTGAGACTCTCTCAGTCGGTTGATGTAGTGATTGAGGGTGAAGTGTTTATGAAAAAAAGTGTTTTTGCCGAATTGAATCGTGAACAAGTGCGTCTTGGTATCGACCCTTTTTCGAACCCACGAAACGCTGCAGCAGGGGCGGTTCGCCAGTTAGATCCCCGCATTGTCGCTTCAAGGAAGCTTTCTGCATTTATGTATGATATTGCCTTGTATGGACACGATACACCTGACACTCAGCAGGCAGAACTTGAATTGTTACGTACGTTAGGGTGTCCGGTAAACAAACATTGCGCACATGTATTAGATAGTGATGGTGTTGTTGCGTATTGGAAGAAATGGCAGCAGCTTTCAAAAAAAGAAGATTATCTTATTGATGGCGTGGTCGTGAAAGTAAATGAACATTTTATGCAAGAGGTGCTAGGGTATACTGGCAAGGCTCCTCGGTTTGGTATTGCTTTTAAATTTCCCGCAGAGCAAGTGACCACCGTTGTTGAAGATATTGTGTTACAAGTTGGTAGAACAGGAGTTATTACGCCGGTTGCTGAATTATTGCCAGTATCGGTTGCGGGTAGTGTCGTTTCTCGTGCGACATTGCATAATGAAGATGAAATTACACGACTTGATGTTCGCGTCGGCGATACCGTTGTGTTGCAAAAGGCGGGAGACGTAATACCTGACATTATGAAAGTCTTAACAGAGTTTCGTACAGGAAAAGAAAAACCATTTCGATGGCCACGATCTGTGCCTGGGTGTGGTGGGGATGGTTCCATCGAACGCATTTCTGGTCAGGCCGCGTGGCGGTGCGTCGACTTGTCTTCAGGGGAAGTTATTCGTCGCAGGTTTTATCATTTTGTCGGTAAGCATGCTTTTGATATTAAAGGTCTTGGACAGAAAATTATTGATACACTACTTGATCACCAGTTAATTACGACGTACGCAGACATTTTTAAGTTGACCATACCTGCTCTTGAGCAATTACCTCGGATGGGAGAGAAGCTGGCAACGTCACTTGTTGCGTCAATTAATCAGGCGCGTCGGGTACCGTTTAATAGGTTTATTGTTGCGTTATCGATCCCTCAAGTTGGTGAAGAGACCGCATATGTTTTGGCGGCTCGATATAATACTGTGGAGGCATTGGTACGCGCGTCGTCTGATGAACTTGAAAAAATTCCTGGGATTGGACCTGTGGTGGCACAAGAGATTGTGCGTTGGTTTGCTGACACGCAACATAAAAAACTTCTTATTAGACTGTTAAAAGAAGTGTATATTGAAATGGTTACACCGGTTCAGTACGCTCAAAGGACATTGGCGGGCGCAACATTTGTGTTAACTGGAACACTTGTAGCACTTTCTCGTGATGATGCAAAAAAACGTATTAGGGAACGAGGAGGTGTTGTTTCTGAGTCTGTTTCAAAAAAGACAACATATGTGGTTGCAGGATCTGATCCAGGTAGTAAATATGAAAAAGCTCGTACACTCGGTGTTTCGATTTTGACTGAACAGGACTTTTTAGACATGGTGCAATCATAATAGGGTATTATGTGTTATGATACCGCCACGATTATGTTGAAACCACAAGAAATAGAAAATTTGCTCACACTTGCACGTATGGAGTTACCTGCGACTGAGAAAGAAAGGTTACGGCATGATATTGATTCAATTCTCGGATATGTTGATCAATTACGGGAGGCAACAACAAAAAAAGTGCCATTTTTGCATGACAGAGATGTGAGAAATGTGCTACGCGATGATGTTTCCACTGCATCTGGTGGTATGTATACAAATGATTTGTTGCATGCAGCACCCCAATCTGAAAAGGGGTACATTAAAGTTAAAAAGATTCTTTAGTACACTATGCCAGTGAAAGATAAAACAAAAAAAATCTCTGTTGCAGAACTTGACATTGCAATGATTCGTCAAGGTTTAGATACGGGAGTTTTTTCAGCGACTGAACTTGCTGAGGCGTATGTATCTAACATTGAAGAACAAAATCCTCATATTAATGCGTATTTAGAAGTGTATGACGATGTCGTGGAGCAGGCAAAAAAGGCCGATGAACGTATTCGTAAGGGTGAACGACACCCTTTGCTTGGAGTACCGTTAGCAATTAAAGATAATATTTTGATCAAAGGGCGGCTTTGCGGCGCGGCTTCAAAAATTTTGGAGGGCTATGTTGCCCCATATGATGCAACCGCTATTACGCGATTAAAAGAGCAAGGGGCTGTTTTTTTGGGTCGGACAAATATGGATGAGTTTGCGATGGGTGGTTCGACAGAAAATAGTGCTTATGGAGTAACGCGAAATCCACATGACGTATCGCGAGTCGCAGGAGGTTCATCAGGTGGTTCCGCCGCTGCTGTTGCTATGGGGGGTGCTCCAGGTTCCCTGGGCTCTGACACTGGGGGGTCGGTGAGACAGCCCGCTTCTTTTTGTGGGTTGGTTGGTATGAAACCAACGTATGGTGCAGTATCTCGTTACGGATTAATGGCCATGGGTTCTTCTCTTGACCAGATTGGTACCATCGCACGGACAGTGTCTGATGCTGAAACGCTGTTTCAGGCAATTAAAGGTGTTGATCGTTATGATAGTACTACTCGCGGCACCTTCGATCTTGGTAAGAAAGATAAAAAATTAGTTATTGGTGTTCCTCGTGCTTTTACTGATGCAAAAGGTATTGATCCTGCCGTGATGAAAAATTTTGAACAATCAGTCTCTCTACTTGTGAAAGCGGGTTTTGAGGTGCGAGATATCGAACTTCCAACAGTGCCATACGTACTGGCAGTGTACTATATTATTGTGTTTGCAGAAGCATCAACAAATCTTGCACGGTTTGATGGTATTCGCTTTGGTGCAAAGATTCCTGGTGATACTTTGTTTGCTGATTATGCAAATACAAGAGGATCTTTATTTGGTCCAGAAGTCCGTCGTCGCATCGTGTTGGGTACGTATGTGCTTTCTTCGGGATACTATGATGCCTATTACGCCAAAGCACAGGAGGTTCGTGCGATGATAAAGGCTGATTTTAAAAATATATATACACAGGGTGTTGACGCAGTAGTTACTCCCACGGCACCCTCACCATCGTTTACAATAGGAGAGAAGGTGAATGATCCGTTGCAAATGTATCTTGCTGATATTTTTACAGTAACAGCAAATATTATTGGCGCTCCGGCGATTTCGGTTCCCTCGGGACGAGTTGCGGTAGCAGATTCATTATTACCTCTTGGTATTCAGTTTATGACCGATGAAGGTCGTGATGAATTGTTGTTTACAATAGCAAAACGTTTTGAACAGGTCATCTCTCGTTTATAAATGGCAGACGATAAAAAAGAAAAAAAGGCGAGTAAGGGATTACCGTCCCATGCTGATGCGGTTGGCGAATTAATTAAAATAATCGCTATTTTGTTCGTTGCGGGTGCGGTTCTGGGAAAAATTATGGGATTTCTCGGTATTGCGAGTGATCGTGTTGCAGTTGCGCTTGGACGGTTGCCGGTGGGTAATACACCTGTGGGAGATGAGATTCGAATCACAGAAGATAGTACGGTATTTGATCAGAATGGAGATATCGTTGGTAAGCAGTCGACTAGTTTTTTAGGTGTTATTACTGAAGGACCTATTTTGAAAAATGGCGAACGCTATTGGTTTGTTGATTTTGCTCAGGATCCTGATGGGTGGGTACCAGAACGTATATTAAAACGTTCAAATGGAGCGTTTTTTGATAAAGGTGATACACCAGTAGGTACTGATGTTCGTAGTGCAAAAAAGATCGTAGTGTTTGATAGTCTGGGTGGGATCTCTGCAGGTTTCCAATCCCCAAGTGCCCATGGTGTTGTTGTGGGAGGACCTCTTGCTTATGACAGTGTCCGTTATTGGTTTGTCGATTTCGATACAGGTCCTGATGGGTGGGTGGCGGAGGAGG
>CAZTRA010000009.1:0-29316 GCA_964616075.1 uncultured Candidatus Saccharibacteria bacterium | reverse complement strand
TTATTGAAGGTCCCGTCTCAAAAGAGGGCGTTCGTTATTGGTTTGTCGATTTCGATACAGGTCCTGATGGGTGGGTGGCGGAGGGGGTACTTGCTCTTGTTCCTACGTTTAATCCTGGTCTCACGCCGGTTGGTAGAGAAGTTTTTATTTTTCAAAAAGGCGGGGCAGTGGTACTTGTTGAGCCAGGAGGTGCTTCGCGTGGGGTACAGGTTCAAGGTTCTTCTGGTCGGATTATTGAAGGTCCCGTCTCAAAAGAGGGCGTTCGTTATTGGTTTGTCGATTTCGATACAGGTCCTGATGGGTGGGTGGCGGAGGAGGGGTTAACTCATGTTGATGGAAGTTTGTTTGAGTCCGGAATAACACCGGTGAGTACGAGAGTTGTGATTGGAACAACAACTGTTGTTCGAGCAGAATCCGGTGGTGTTATTAGTGGAGGGCAACCTGCTGGTGCGCGGGGAGAAGTTATTCATGGTCCCGTCTCAAAAGAGGGCGTTCGTTATTGGTTTGTCGATTTCGATACAGGTCCTGATGGGTGGGTGGCGGAATTTTATTTACAAAGTTTAAATAGAGAGATATTTGGCTCGGGTGATACACCAGTGGGTCAAATCGTTCAAACGAAACGTACTACAGAAGTGGTTGATCAGGAGGGTCATAGGATTGGAAATCAAAAAGCATATCGACCAGGTGTGTTGAGTGCTGGACCAGTGTTTATGGAAGGAGAACGTTACTGGTTTATCGATTTTGAGAGTGGTCTCGATGGATGGGTGGTAGAGCCTGATATTATGCCGTATCAGGAACCTAGTCTAATCAGGCGCATTGGTTCAACGTTGCTTTCCGTCGCCATTGTACTTTTATGGGTATTTTCAGTTATTCTTATAATAACAGTTGGTGTTGTTATTTCTCGTACTAACGCGGTTGTTGATGAGCTCTCTCGTGCGGTTGCGCCAAAACAAAAAGAAGAGGTATTGGTTCCTGAGAAAAACGTGGCCTGGCAGCGGGTGGTTCAACTCTCCGAATCTGATAATCCGTCAGATTGGAAGCTTTCTATTATTGAGGCGGATACGATGCTCGATAAGATGATCATTGGTATGGGATATCACGGTGAGACAATGGGGGAGCGTATGCAAGCAATTGAGCATAGTGATTTCAACACACTTGATGATGCGTGGGAAGCTCATAAAGTACGCAACCGCATTGCTCATGAGGGAGGTGATTTCTTGATTACAGGGCGGGAAACCAGGCGTGTGATTCAGTTGTATAAACGAGTATTTGAAGAATTTCGGTTGATTTAAAGAAACATGCGCCGCATAAAGCGGCGCATGTTTATTCGTGTTGCGGGGGTTGGATTTGAACCAACGACCTTCAGGTTATGAGCCTGACGAGCTACCGGGCTGCTCTACCCCGCGGCAGAAGAGTATAGTATCTTATTTTTAATGTTATCACAAGCGATTTATTTATGTTGTGATGGTTTGGTGAATGTTCATACTTGATAGTAGGTAAATTTTATCGTATCGTATTAGCGTGGCGAGGTGAGATGTGCTAATAAAGCAAAGTTTTTTGGCAATGTGTTATGGTCGTGTGTGTATGTCGGGGTAGCTCAGTTGGTTAGAGCGAGGGACTCATAAGCCCTAGGTCGCCAGTTCGATCCTGGCCCCCGACACCTTTTGCGAAAGAAGCCTTTTTCTGTTACAGTTTGATTCGTTTAGTGATGCAGCCGTAGCTCAACTGGTTAGAGCACTCGCCTGTCACGCGAGAGGTTGCCGGTTCAAGCCCGGTCGGCTGCGCATAGGAAAAAATAGAGCCATAAATATGGCTCTATTTTTTATACCGACGGGATGTTAGAACGGGTATAATATTTTTATATGAAAGTTTTTGCCGTAACAACAAATCTAATCTTAGTTCAGAAACCAGACTGGTTTGATAGAGCAAGAGAAAAATACAACCAATCTTTTGATCTCCATATAACTCTTAAACAACCTTGTTTTATTGAAGATGAAGAAATTTCAAAACTGAAAGAAAAACTCTTACATTTCTTTCAGTTATATAAATTTAATTCTACAACTTTATCTTTTGATAAAGTTGTATTTGATAAGGAAGAAAGTGGTTGGACAATTATGCTTAGTTGTGAGTCTGATGAAATACGAACTTTACAAAAACAAATATGTCAAGAATTATCGTCTTACACAAACTATGTAAATACAGAAACTGAAGAATATGAAAAAAACTTTGTTCCTCATATGACTTTTGCAACTGACTTGTCTGATTCTCAATATGAGGAAATCAAGAGTGTATTTTCAGACCAATATCAATGTAAAGGAGAAGCTAACAAATCTCTTTTGCTTATCGCATCAGAGGATTCAAAAAAAATATTGGAACAAGTTGAGTATGTGCTGTTATCCTAGTTCTAACATCGTCCACTAGGCTGCGGAGTGGTTATAATTATAATTTTCAACTTATATGAGTGATTTCAGCGCGACTATTTTAGAGTTTTTGGTAAGGGTGTTCAGTGTTGTTCTAAAGCCTTTTATTATTGTAGGTTTGTTTCTTTTTCACTTTTTAAAAGATGTACTGAAAGACGCATACGGACGTTTTGTAAAGTATCTAGGCTATATTCTGTTCGTAATTGGTTTATACTATTTCGGGAAATTTATCGTTGGTTTACTGAATTAGTTTTAGTAAATTACATGTTTATATTGCGTTAAGTGCACATTGAAAGACATTGAGGTTTGCGGCGGCTATCCCTTGATAGTATAGATCCTGATCCGCAAGTAGTACCACCCTGCCTCTGTGGGCAGGATTATTAGCTAATCGTGATTGTCGATGGCAAAAACGAAAACCTCTGCATACGGAAAACAGAGACAAAAAATTGTCCCTGTTCGCTCCTATGTCAGGAACGGCAAGCGGATAAAACCTCACCGCCGTTCGACTCCTAATTAGTTTTAGGAGATGGTGGCTTACTCTTCACGGGGTGGCCACCGCAACTCTCAATGGTTATTGTAGTATTTCTTTTGGAAAAATTTATAGAGCTCGTTTTTTTATTGTGGATAACCTCTGTGATCAGTTTGTATAGGGAACCTTGATAACTTCACTTGATTTTTCTCATGATTTTCACTTATCATGAAGACAAGATGAGTTTGGTAAGATTATTTTTTATTTTCTCCAATTAGTAGCTATGAAGCTATTTTTATGCATGCGCGTACCGACAGCAACTCTGTTGGTTTTTTTGTTTATTTTTTTGCCGTTTACTCCAGTTTTTGCACAAGTATTGTCTGAGGGCGGGGCGACGAGTGAATCTGCCCCAAGTCAAAATCTGGATTCTGTAGAAAATGTTCCTGCGGAAACTTCCAGTAATGTAGTTGATTTAACTAATTCTGACGTTCCACAGGAGGAAGTATCATCGCAATCAGTAGAATCAACCGAACCGGTGAATGAAGGAATAGATGAGGGTGCTCAAATGGAATCACTGTTATGGGGAGGTGATGAAGCGCCAACACAAGCTGTTCCTTCGTTTACGTATCAAAATTTAAATCCCAAAGTAGATAAAGCGAGTGGTGCTTTAGTTCAAACCCTTCCGATCGCAATTCCTCCTGGTAGAAACGGATTACAACCAAGTGTAGGACTTACATATAACAGTCAACGTTTAGAAGATGGGATTGTGGGGTATGGGTGGCAGATAAATATCCCATACATTGAGAGGATTAATCGTCGCGGTACGAACAACTTGTATACCGACGATTATTTTTATTCTTCGCTGTCTGGGGAGTTAGCAAGTACAAGTGTTTCAGGTACATATAGAGCACAGGTAGAGGAGGGTGCTTTTCTTAACTATACTCTTACTACTGCATCAGCAAGTACTACATGGACTGTATATGACAAACAAGGTACTCGATACACGTTTGGTATTACTGCTCAAGCTCGGCTTGATGACTCCAGTAGCACGACAACCGTTTATCGGTGGATGCTTGAGGAAGTACGGGATACAAATGATAACTTTGTTCGTTATGAGTATACAAAAGATCAGAATCAAGTTTATCCATATCGGATTTACTATACGGGAAATGGTGCAAGTGACGGACTTTTTCAGATTGAATTTACCAAAGTGTCTCGCCCTGACCCAATCATTAGTTATAAAACACGCTTTTTGGTAAGAACTGATTATCGAATTAGTGAGATTCAAGCGAAGGTAAATGGTACTTGGGTTCGAAAATATGTACTCGGTTACACAACAGGTAATAACGGCAAACGTTCTTTGTTGGCAAGTGTTAAGGAATCTGCTCAAGTAGAATCAGGTGCAAGTAGTTTATCGTTTGCTTCAACTACCTTTGAATATGCAAGTAATACACCTAATTTTAATTCAGCAGTTGATTATAGTAGTGGGGTTACAGACATTTCTACACCTGCGTATATACCAACTGACGTCGATGGCAATGGAACTCCAGATGTATCGCTTTCTTATTATCCTCCAGGTGAAATTGCTCATAATGAAATTAAGTTAAATATTTTAGGAAGTTATATTACAAAGCAAGCGGATGCTTATTTTAATGATGCGTGGGGCTCAACTGATACTCCTTCAATGCCTCGTGAGCGCGGAGTGCGGTTTCTTGATTTTAATGGTGATGGTAAAGCTGATGTACTCGTAAGTCTTAATTATCCAGAAACATCAACAAGTACAAAACGTTTGTTGATAAATACAAGTAGATATTGGGATCAGACAGGTACCGGTGATTTATCATGGTCTTTTGCCACTACAGCAGCAACAACGACAATACCGTTTTTTGGACAAAGTTATTTTTATAACACCTATCCGTATGGTGTTTTTGGTAATTTAAACAGTGATGGATTGCCTGATTTTCAAGTGGCTTCAACTACTACGAGCGTTAACCGGGCTTATTTTTCAAACGGTTTAACTGGTTTTGAGGCTGCAGCAACTTCAACTTTTTCTCCAAAAGGGGCAATTCCTTCTCAGGGTCAGTTAGATACTCAGGATAATCGTTTGATAGATATAAATGGAGATGGTCTCGACGATTGGATGAAAAATGATAATGGTATACATTTTTATTTGAATAACGGTGCGGGTTGGAATAGTTCTGTTGACACTAATTGGGATCTTGCTACATCAAGCGTTGATGGAAATGGTCAAGATAAAGGTGTTCGTTTTCTTGATATGAATGGGGATGGGCTTTTGGATTTTGTTCGTTCATACAAAGTTGATGCGTATACGAGTTCTGCCGGCGGAACATATCCACCAGAGATTGCTAGTATTTGGTTGTATCGTCTAAATACTGGTATGGGTTGGGCCACAACAACGATTCCGAGTGTTGAACCGACACATCGTATTGTTTATGGGACAAATTCAGGTAGTCAATGGGTTGGCAACTGGAAATGGAGTGAAATGGTTGATGGAAATGGTGATGGTTCAGTTGGCGATATTACTGTTGATGGTGGTCAGGATATGTTGATTGGAGTTGGTTATCCCACAGGTGCTTCAACAACAGTTGCGTACACTCCAACAGTGCAACAAGAAAGATCGTGGGGAAGTGATACCGTTCCAAAACATGTTAATTTACCGATGTCTGTTTTTACAGTCACTGGAATAACAAATAAAGATGGATTAGGGGTAACACAAAGTACTACCTATTCATACGATGGAGGTTCTTTGTACTGGAATGGTCCATACGATAAAAAGATGGCTGGTTTTGAGGTGATCACAGAGACACGTCCTGATGCCATTACCAAGACGTATTATCACCAAGGCAATACATCTTCAACAACTGCTGGTGAGTTTAATGATCATGTTTCAAAAATAGGAAAACCATATCGAGAAGATGTGTTTGATGCTGAAGGAACAACGTTGTATAAACGCACCTTCTATACGTATGACAAAGTTGATCAGGGTAATACACGAAATTTTGTTTTTCTTTCAACAACAACAGAGCAAACATACGATGGTGATAGTGATCATCGGGATAGTGCGGTTTCCTTCTTTTATGCGACAACAACCGGAAACCTTGTTCAAAAAACACAGTGGGGAGAGGTGACTGGTAGTAGTACGGTCGGTGTATTTACCGATACAGGTTCTGATAAATTAATAACAAGCTATACACATGCGACAGGCACAAATCTCTCACTTCTTGCAACAGAAACAACCGTAAATCAAAGTGGTTCGACTGTTTCGCAATCGAGAAAATATTACGATAGTCAATCGTTGGGTTCGGTAACGGATGGAAATCTGACAAAACTTGAACAAAAGATTAATGGTTCGACGTATGCAAGTACAACTCGTGCATATAATGCGTACGGATTGGTTACGAGCGAGTATGATCCTCGCGCAAAGGTAACAACTTATACCTATGATACGTATAACCTCTATCCAGCTACAACAACAAATGCTCTTAGTAAATCGACGGGACGCACCTTTGATTACTCTTCAGGAAAAGTGACATCAGTGTATACACCGAATCTACGAAGTTTTGTAACGGTCTATGATCCATTCGATCGGCCGACAGAAGAAAAACAGCCAGATATAACAACTCCAACAACGCTGGTGACGAAGGCGACGTATACGTATACCGATAATACGATTCCAACCAAGGTACAGCAGACACTTTCTTTGAATAGTGCCACAAGTACTGATTTGTTCACCTACTTCGATGGCTTTGCGCGAAAAATTCAAGAACGAGCTGAAGCCGAAGGCACGAATACCTACGCGGTTAAAGATTACGTGTATAACAATAAGGCACAGTTATGGAAAGAATCGCTTCCATATTTTGCTTCAAGTAGTGCATACGCGGCTTCAACGTCAGTTTCAACCCTCTACACAACATTTACCTACGATCCTTTAGGTCGGGTAACTGAATCGATAAATGCTATTGGGTCAACGGCGACAGTTTTTGATCAGTGGTATGCAACAACAACTGATGCGAATGGTCGGTCTAAGGATTACGAGAAAGACGCTCGGGGAAATTTGGTTCGAGTGAATGAATACAGTGGTTCTGAAGTGTATCAAACAAGCTATGAATACAATGGTCTTAATAATCTTACAAAAATCACTGATGCATTAGGGAACGTTCGTAACTTTACGTATGACTACCTCGGTCGCCGATTAACTGCCGAGGATTTGCACGCTTCGGCCGATGGCACGTTTGGTACGTGGACATATACGTATGATCTTTCTGGAAATACAACACAGACTGTTGATTCAAAAAGTCAGACTATAAACTATACCTACGATTCGATAAATCGTGTGCTAACTGAAGATTACACCGGATCAGCTGGCACGGAAGTTGCATACGGCTACGACAGTTGTGCTGATGGTGTTGGCCAACTTTGTTTTGCAACAACGACTGCAAGTACCGTTGCGGTGACGGTGAATGAATACAATGCTTTGGGTGGTGTCAAAAAAGAAACGAAGAAAATTGGTTCTGATTGGTTTATTACACAATTTGAATATGATCGCCTTGGTAATCAAACATTGATTACGTATCCAAATAGCGCACAAACAGCATACACATATAACGATGCCGGGCAGTTAGAAAAGACACAGTATAGAAATTCTTCCAGCTCTTCATATAATGCGCTTGTACTTGCAACAAATTATTCACCACTTGGCCAAGTGACGTATCAAGATTTTGGAAATAATACAGAAACCTGCAACACGTACGATTCCACAGCGCTTTATCGTCTTACAAATAAACGTACAACAGCGTTTGGATATTCATGTGCAAGTATTCCAAACCCAACAGCGACAACAACGACAGCGAGTACGACTGTTCAGTTTAATTTGCTTCAAGATATTACGTATACCTATGACGGGGTGGGTAATATTCTTTCAATAACGGAAATTGCTCCTGTTGGAACAGGGCGAGTAGTGAACTATTCGTATGATTATCTCAATCGTATGGTTTCCGCCGTAACAGAGGAGGCTGATTCACATTCATATGGTGAATATTACACATACAATGCGATTGGTAACATTCTTTCAAAATCGGATACCGCCTCTCCACTCAACACGTATGCGATAGATCTTGAAACGGTGAGTGATCAGTATGCGAGCGCTGGGAATATTTCTCTTGGTGGTTCGCAAACGATGACGGTTGAGTGGTGGATGAAACCGGAAAGTTGGAATATGAGTGATGCAACGCTTATTTTTGGAGATAACAACGGCTCGAGTCAAATGACCGTTCGTGGTATTTGGGAAAGTAGCAATTTGTACGTTCAAATTTATGATGGTGTCCAATTGAAATCTTGTTATGTTCCATACAGTGCTACTGGTTCTTGGGTTCATGCCGCTTTCGTTATTAATACAGGTGCTTCAGCTGGATCACGTTGTGTTGCATACATAAACGGATCGGTGGTGTCAGATACGGAAGATTTTGCCGGAAATGCACTCTCCAATTCTTCTGCTAACTTTATTATCGGTAATGATGCAACACTTCATACCGACCGATTCTTTGATGGCAAGATAGACGACTTCCGTATTTGGAGCGATGTACGGACAGGATCGGAAATTTTGAGCAATTATATACTTGAGCTTGCGGGAAGTGAGCAGGGTCTTATCTACAATTGGAAATTTGATAATAGTTACACCGGTGCTGTGGCCGGTAACCCTACCTTGAGCGCTGTTAATTCACCAGTGTTTGATACTGATATTCCATATGGTGCGGGTGGGGATTCGACGATTAATCAGACATATACCTATTCAGGTACCGGCTCTACCAATCCGCACGCGGTAACTCAAATTGCAAATGGTATTGCGACAACCTCATATGCGTATGACACAAACGGCAATCTTACTTCCGCTGGTACGTCTACCTATTCTTGGAGTTACAGTAATCGTCTTACTCAGGCGGCTTCAAATAATTCAACTTCTACATACGCATACGATCATGCCATGCAACGTGTTCAGCAGGCGGTTGCGCTTGGAACGACAACGTATCCCAATAATCTTTTTTCGAGACAAACGAAAGGTGGTATATCAACGACCACTGTCTATGTGTATGCCGGTGGTACGCTCGTGGCACAAATAGAGAAGGGCGGATCTACTGCAACAACAACTTCGACTATTCATCCAGACCACCTCTCCTCCACTAACGTTATCTCCGACCAGGCAAGCAATCTTGCTCGTTCCCTTGACTACTATCCCTTCGGCTCCGTTCGTATCGATGCAGCGAATGGTATTACAACCAATGTCTCAAGTACTTCATCCGCTACTTCCACCAATGCATATTCTCTCGACCTCGAAGTAGGTAGCAACCATTGTGTCTATGCTCCTGATAACGGCACCCTCCATCCCACTGGCAGTATGTCATTTGACCTCTGGGTCAAACCCGAACACGAACTCACGGGCAGTGACTTCTGGGGTCTCATTGATGCCTGGTATAACGGTGCATATCCTGGAGGTGCCAAACGTTCCTTTGCTCTCTCATACGCCAAATCAGGAGGCAACAACCGCCTTCAACTCTGGACCTCACCGTCAGGTTCAAATAACAAGTACGTCATCGTTCAGTCTGCTCTTGAACTCATCCCCGATGGAGTCTGGACCCGAGTCTCTGCTTCATACAACTCATCAAACGGAGCCATCAAGCTCTACATAGACAACGTTGAACAAACCCCAACGTTCTCTGATCTTGGAGGGGGAGGCAACCTCTTTGATAACGACTTCCTCACCGGCATAGGCTGTTCATATGAAGACGGTGTCATGGTCCACCAATACGATGGTCTCATAGACGATGTCCGTATGTGGAACTCTGTCATCACCGACTTCTCAGACGAAGCAGAACTCATCGGCAATGAAGCAAACCTCATTGGGTACTGGAAGATGAACAATACATACGATGACGCTACGTCCAACAACAATGATCTTTCCGCTTCTAACACTCCTTCCTTCTCAACTGATGTACCCTTTGAAACAGGACAAGAGGGAGGAGTATCCACCTCTACTGACTCCTATGTCTATGGCACTACAACCACCGCTTCCAAGAAGTATATTGGCCTCTTCCAAGATGCACCGACGAATCTGATCTATGCGAAGGCGCGTTACTACGAGGGGTCCCGCGGTCAATTCATCTCTCAAGATCCTGTTTTCTGGGAGGTTGGAATAACAGCTGACGGAAAAGCAGTGCTACGTGATCCTCAGCTACAAAATTCTTACAGCTACGCGAGAGATAATCCTATAATAAATAAAGATCCAGATGGCAGATGTCCGATGTGCCTTCTTGCTATCGGCGGAGCTGGTGCAGGTATAGTCGGGCAGTTTGGTTACGATGTTTATAGTAATGTCCAAGCCGGAGGTTGGGGTAGTGCTTTCTCTAATTTCTCAAGCGGAGAAACCTATTTGACTAGAGCAACGCAGGGAGCAATTTTAGGTGCAACTGGCGGAGCTGTTGGGACATTAACAGGAGTAGGACTTTTGGGTCAGTCGGCAATTATGGGCGGGGCGTCGGGACTTGTTGGAGCGGGAGCCAACGCATATCTTGGTGAATCTGTAACTGTTCAATCAGTCGCAACAGATGTTATTTTTGGAGGTGCTACCTTTGGGTTGGCTGGCGCAGTACCAAGAGTTCCTGGGCGTTTACCGAATTTTGGAACGAGTGCATTCTTCACAGGTAAACATACCCAGCAAAGTGCAATGCAGCTTGGGGTAGGGTCAATATCAAACTATACAAATCAGGCAGTCGGCAACTTCAACTTTAGTGGTGCTCAAAGTGCAGCGAAGGCAATGGGTATAGGTAATACAGGAGGTGGTACATTTGTTGGAACTTACAACTTCGGCCCCGGGATAGGAACATATGACTTCGGTAAAGGATCTTGGGTATCTACAGCGCAATCTACTCCTGCTACAATTAAAAAATAAGTATGAGTATAAAAATCTATAAATCGAAAAAATCGATGACTGGAGGAGGACTAGTTGTACTTGCAATAGTTTTCTTCGGACTTACACTCCCGCTTATCGTTGCCGGCCTACCTGTTCCGAGCGAAAAAATATTTGGCTTGAGCGTATTTTGGCTACTAGGAATTGCACTCACAATACTGCCGTTAGGATTTAAATTGGAAGTTTCTGACGACTTCGTTCGGACATCATTTTTTGGCATTAGATTAAGAGAACTTCATCCCTCAAATATTCAAGTCTTGGAATATGGTAATCTCTTTCGTTTTGGAGGACTTGGTGTAGGTAAAGGACTGAAAGGTTGGGAGACAACCGCAAATGGCGGGAATAAATATTTCAGCATTGGAGAGAGTGCATATGGTAAGGATGCCATTATTCATGCAAAAAGAGTTTTGGAAAGAAAGCAACATTGATTTCACTCTTTGTTAGAAAATAGCGGCACGTCTCGCATCTTTCTTTTACTTGATCCTATCAGGTTATTGAAATCCATAACACTGATGCGCGTTCCGTTTTCCTTCTTCCAATATTTTACCATTCGCTCCGCCCACTCAATCTCCGTAGTAATCTTGTATTCGATCTTTACATCGGCCTGTTCGTCATCAGATTTTTCCTTCGATTTAATCGTTACGTAGCCATGGAGCTCAACCAGATTTTTGTAGTACACAACATGGTCGACGAAGTCTAAGAAGAATTGCCGATAGCTCTCAAAGTCTTTGCATTGGGCTAATCGGAGCCTCACCTCATCACAATAACGGAGCTGGACCACACGCGCAGAGATATGGTGAAAGGGTTAGTGCAAGCGCTGGAGCTAGTGGACCGAGTATTGTTAAACAGTTAACATCAATTGTAAACACCTTAGCCACTATAGTTCATTTACTAAGCTCATTATAAAGATATGACACAAATATCAATCGAAAATAAAGTCATTCGCCCCGTCTCGGTCGCTATCTTTTTTGGCACTTTCATTTTTATTCTTGCACTTCTATTTGTGTATGTATATCCATATTTCACCGATTTTTACCGAATATGTTCATCTGTTCGTTCCGGAATGACGCAAGATGATGTTGCACAAATAATGCAAAAATATAATAATAACTTCACTGATTTATATATTCCAGAAACACAAATAACAGTTTATACCCTCAGTCTTGATAATGGTAATAGTTGCCATATCTCAGTTCGTAATGGTCACGTTATAACTAGTGAAGCAGATTTTGAGTGATGCAAGTGGACAGAATCCCTTTATAATTGCCGCGGCAGCAGCAGTCGTTGCTTCAGTTAAAAGTAATAGGTAATTACATGTTTAGTAAAAATAAAAAAGTTATCTTTCTTTCTGTTGTCGTGATAGTAATCGTTCTAATTTTTTTCTTTATTTACACTACTTCCTCTGACGATTATGTTACGGGAATAGGTCCAAACATTTCCTGTACCGTTAACGCTGATTGTAGCAGTTTGGATTGCAATGGTATTGGAAAAGGAAAATGGTTCTGTGACGAAAATGGTTCACCTGTGTGTAGTATGGAGAAAAAAACTTGTACTTGTTCCCTTGCGTGTATTTGAGGGGATAATCAAGCTCAAAATCCCAATGCCCAAAATTATTACTATGCAAAATAATATAAAAACTTTTTTCAAAACATTTCTTATAACATATCTTTCTTTTAATTTTGTTGGATTTGTTTTAGCCATTTACCGTTTTTTTAATGGGGGAGGAAATGAGTCTTGGGAAGGTTTTACGTTGCATTTTTTATATACATTAATTCTCGCAATAGTTTTTGTCGGTATGTTATATGTTGCTCATTCTTTTAATAGGGGGCTCTTGAATAGTAAAAAGGTTGTCATATTTTTGGCTGTTGTGGCTCATGCTTTCACATTATTATTGTCGGAAATGTTACCAAGCTATCTTTTAGTTTCAGTTTTGGTAGCGTATCTAGTTGTTATTTTTTTAGGTATCGTTTTTTGGAAGAGAATAGGAAATATTCCAAATTAAGTGCTGAAATTTTTGTCACAATAACTCAAAAACTTCCCACAAACACCGTAGCTAATCCAGTTAGATGTGCGTAACTTATCCTAAAAAAGTCATTGAAGGAGTAAAATAAAGGTATATGAATACTTTCTCCAAAACTATTGTATTAACCCTAACTATTCTCGTTATAGGTGTTGCGGGTGTGGTGAGCTCTCAAACAACAACACCTGAGACAATCACGGAAGATAACCTTTTAGCGGAAGAAGTTGTTGATTCTGCGACAACAACTGAGACTCTTTCTGATCCAGTTATTGAAGATGTGCCAGAAGAAAATGCAACAACGTCTGAGGTTATAAGCAATACGGAGAGTAGTGGAGAAACTCAAGCTATTGAATTGGTTGTAGATAAGGTAGTTGATCCATTTGCCACCAATACAGCACCTTATGTTTCTATGACATCACCTTTGGGTGAGAAAACGGTATCTGGTGTTATTACTATCTCTGCTCAGGCTTCAGACAAAGAGACTGGTGTGGCAGGTGTTCAATTCCTTCTCGATGGAAAAGAACTTGGTCAGCCACTGTTTAAGGAACCCTATGTTATTCAAGGGTGGTATTCAACTGGTACACCAAATGGAGTTCATACTCTCACAGCACGTGCCTATGATGAGGAAGGGAAGACAACAGAATCAACTGTTACTGTAACCTTCGCTAATGAAGAAGTGGATATAAAACTCGCCCCTGAGTTACCAACTGAACCAACACTTATCCTCCAGGCCTCAGGCGGTCCCGCATCTAAAGTAAAAGCTGGCTCAATTGAGGCGAATGTCACAATCGAAAATGTTACCTCTTGCAAACAGTGTAAGAGTGCTTCTCCTGAAGCTTCTGTTCTCGTTTATGTTACTCCTTGGTATCCAAATGATGGTATTGATGACGCTAAAGCAAACCTAAAGTACTCTGAAAAGAGTATCTCTGTGCCTGTTTTGAAACGAGGGGGGAAGTATGTCGTTTTGTGGTCCGGAAGTATTACTAACCCCGGAAAGTATTACTTTGTCGCAGTTGTTGATCCAGATAATATACTTGGTGCAAAACGTATTACCCGTTCTGTGTTTGAAGTTCAGTAGTCACAGTTTTTTTTCATGGAGTCCCTATTTTGAAGGATAGGAAAGTAGATACAGGTTATATTTTTCTGTTCAAAAACAGTTCTAATATCGTCCACCAGGCCGCGCTAAGATTTTAGTTGAGATTTCTTGTATAATACTTTCTGTGTTAAGAAGAGAAGGGTTTACGTTGCTGGAATTGTTAGTGGTGATTGCGATTATCGGTATTCTTTCTTCTGTTGCAGTCTCTGCAGCAAATACCGCTCGAGAACGAGGGCGTTTTTCTCGAGTAAAAACAGAATTGCGTCAGATCGCGCTTGCGTTGGAGCTGTATGCTGATGATAATGATGGCAATTATCCTGTTGATGTTGCTCGTAATGTGATGCCTGTAGGTCTCTCAACGTACATGTCGTCTCGTGGGTGGCCGGTACCGCCATGGGAAGGGGCATTTTATGATTGGGATAATTGGGATATTGGAGTTCGACAAATTAGTGTGCGTTTTTGTCCACTGTCCGCATCTCCTCCATCAGATTGTACATTTCCCTCAGAGCCGTGGGTGACTGGGGGATGGGATGGATATAGCTCGGCGTATTATTGTGTTCAGGGCTTATGCAGGGCACATATCAGTCGACCAGTTACCCATCCGGCGTATTGTATCGGGGGCAAATGTCCTTAATTGAAAGAGTTTGTTTGAAAAACCCTATGTTGCATAGTATGATGCGTGGTGCGGTTGTCTGTCATACATGCCGATGTAGCTCAGTTGGTAGAGCAACCCCATGGTAAGGGGTAGGTCGCCAGTTCAATTCTGGCCATCGGCTCAGGGTACGTTTTTTGATGTTAAAAGCCACCTTAGCTCAGTTGGTAGAGCGACGGTATCGTAAACCGTAGGTCCCCGGTTCAAGCCCGGGAGGTGGCTCAAAATACAATGGCAACGACTATTAATGACATGAAGATGCGTGTAGCTGAAATTGAGACTCTCATGCTTGGAGGTGAGTTTTGGAATGATAAGGTACGTGCTCAAACACTCATCAAAGAGCTTAATGAGTTAAAGAATGATATTGCTTCTGGAGGGCCAGGGGGTCGGTATGATCGTGGAGATGCGGTGATGACTATTTTTTCCGGTGCTGGGGGTGATGATGCTGAGGATTTCTCTCGTATGTTGCTTGATATGTATCTCAAATTTTTTCAGAAAAAAGGGTGGATTGCGCGGTTGATTCATGAAAATAAAAATGATCATGGTGGATTTCGTAATGTTACTATTGAAGTAAGTGGCAAGAACGTGTACGGTACGTTGAAGAATGAATCGGGGGTACACCGACTTGTGCGCCTGTCGCCTTTTAATGCCAATCAGCTACGACACACAAGTTTTTCAATGGTAGAGGTAATCCCAAAATTTGATAAGACTGATTCTGATATTGTGATTTCTGAAAGTGAACTCGAAGTGTCAATTGCCCGATCTGGTGGTCCGGGCGGTCAGAATGTTAATAAAAGAGAAACGGCAGTTCGTATGGTTCATATACCAACGAAACTATCTGTACATGTGACGTCAGAGCGAAGTCAGGCACAAAATAAAGAGAAAGCCCTTGAGTTATTGAAAGGGAAAATATACAAGCTGCGAGAAGAAGAGCGCGTCGCCAAGGAGAAGGGTATGTATGTAAGTAAGACTACGTCAGTTGAGTGGGGTAATCAGATCAGGTCTTATGTGTTGCATCCGTATAAAATGGTGAAAGATCATCGGACGAATATCGAGACGTCTCAGGTTGACGCAGTTTTGAATGAGGGTGATATTGATGCATTTATTGAAGCAGAGCGGAGTCTCTCATAGGTGATCTGTTGGTGCCCATTTTGGAGAATGATATAATAGCAGTGTCTTGGAGAAGAATGGTGTTTGCTTTTTCTTTTCCATGTTGTGTCAATGATCTATTTTGATAACGTTTCAAAAGTATATACAGACGATTCTGTTGCTTTACAGGATGTTACATTTACTGTAGAGCCAAAGGAATTTATATCTATTGTAGGTCATTCTGGAGCTGGTAAAACGACATTACTAAAGATGATTTTGGCCGAAGAACGACCGTCCTCTGGTAATGTTTTTTTTGAATCAGCAAACGTCCATAAATTGCATCGGTCGGCTATTAGTAAGTTACGTCGTCGTATCGGGATGATTTTCCAAGATTTTCGTTTATTGCCAAACAAGACTGCTTTTGAAAATATCGCGTTTGCTATGGAGGCTGCTGGGAAAACTGATGCAGAGATAGAGGCAGACGTTCCTCATGTGCTTGATTTGGTTGATTTGCCTCATAAAATGTGGAGTTTTCCTCATGAGTTATCCGGAGGCGAGAAGCAGCGTATTGCCATTGCTCGTGCTATCGTAAATCAACCCGATATTATTATTGCTGACGAACCGACAGGAAATCTCGATCCTATTAATACGTATGATGTAGTACAGATCCTCCAGAAGGTGAATGATCTAGGGACAACTGTTATTTTGACAACGCACAATAAAGGAGTTATCGATTCTGTAGGTAAGCGAGTCATTACTATGGATAAAGGTCGCGTGGTTCGGGATGATCGTAATGGACGGTATATGCTTTAAACTTATCGTATGTTTTTTGTACACTTCAAACGAGTTATACGTACTGGATTAGTGAGTTTTTGGAGAAACGGTTTTGTTTCTCTGGCTTCGATTTTGGTTATGGTTATTGCGCTCTTTGTTGCAGGATCAGTGGTATTTAATAATGCATTGTTGCAAGAATCTCTTAACGAACTGAAAGATAAAGTCGATGTGAACGTGTATTTTGTAACAACGGCCACCGAGCAAGCAATTTTAGATATGAAAAAAACAATTGAGGCGCTTCCGGAGGTTGTAATGGTTGAATATGTATCACGCGAAGAGGCCCTCGCTCGATTCAAAGAGCGGCATGTCAATGATGATTTAACTATTCAAGCACTCGAAGAGCTTGATGGTAATCCGCTTGGCGCAGCGCTGAATATTAAAGCAAAGGATCCTTCACAATATGAAAGTGTTGCCAATTATTTGAAACAAGAAGGATCAGTAAATCAGAATAATATCTCCATTATTGATCGGGTAAATTATTATCAAAACAAGACCGCCATTGATCGATTAACGATGATTATCACTTCGACTGAACGGTCAAATTTTTTTCGTATGGGCGTGTTACTTATTGTGGCTTTGGTTGTTTCCTTTAATACAATCCGTTTGGCAATTTACACTTCTCGCGAGGAAATTTCAGTTATGCGGTTGGTTGGGGCGTCGAATGGATATATACGCTGGCCATTCATTATTGTAGGTATGTTGTATGGGGTTGTCGCGGGGTTAATTACGCTGGCAATTTTTTATCCAGTCACTTATTATTTTGGACCACTCTTTTATCCGCTCCCGCTATTTTTGAATGGTGCTGTCGAAGAAGGATATTTATTTCGATATTTTGTTGAAAATTTTGCAGAAATAACATTGATTATTTTTGTGTCAGGTATTGTTCTCGGGGCGGTCTCAAGTTTTTTGGCTGTGCGCCGTTACTTGTCGGTCTAGTATTTCTGTTTTGCAAGCATGCTTTTGCTCGACTGTCTAAACGGTATTGCGGTAGAATGAGCATCATTTTAATGGTGCGGGCATGAAAAGAACTCATAAATATATTTTTGTTGTAGGTGGTGTGATGTCGGGTGTAGGGAAGGGTATTGCGACTTCCGCAATCGGTACATTGTTGCAAGCCAAAGGGTATCGAGTAAATCCGGTTAAAGTTGACCCCTATTTAAACGTCGATGCGGGCACCATGAACCCCACCGAACACGGTGAGGTTTTTGTTTTAAATTCTGGTTTGGAGACCGATCAGGACATGGGGAATTACGAGCGTTTTTTGGAGGTTAATCTTGGTCCTGAAGATTATATAACGAGCGGTATGGTGTATAAGGCTGTTATAGATAAAGAACGAGCACTTGGCTATAAAGGTAAATGTGTTGAAGCAATTCCTCATATTACCAATGAGATTATGCAACGTTTTGTTCGGACGGCAGAGGTTTCGCAGTCTGATATTTCTCTTATTGAGATCGGTGGCACAGTTGGAGATTATCAAAATGTTCTTTTTATTGAAGCTGCACGTACGTTGAAATTACGACACCCGCATGATGTGATGTTCATTATGGTTTCGTTTTTACCCGTACCATCATCACTTGGAGAAATGAAGACTCGTCCGACGCAGCATGCGGTACGACAATTGAATTCATATGGAGTTCAGCCAGATATTATTATTGCTCGCGCACCGGTCGCTCTCGATCATCGGCGTAAAGAAAAAATTGCGGTATCAAGTAATGTTCCTGTCGAGAACGTTATTTCGGCTCCGGATATTAAGAGTGTGTATGATGTACCTCTTAATTTTGAACGAGATAAGCTAGGTGAGCGTATTCTTGATGGGCTTTCGTTGCGACCAAAAAAGACTAAAAATAATTTGTTGTCTCGATGGAAAAAGTTTGCCGCGGGAGTCTCAGGTGCAAAAAAAGAAGTTCGTATTGGCGTAGTAGGTAAATATTTTGATACCGGTGATTTTGTGCTCTCTGATGCGTATGTGTCGGTAATAGAAGCTATTAAATATTCTGCACATGTTGTGGGAGTGAAGCCCGTTTTATCGTGGATAGATAGTAAAGATTTTGAATTAAAACCAAAGAGTATCTCTAACTTGAAAGATTTCGACGGAGTTATTGTCCCAGGTGGTTTTGGTGAGACGGGTGTTGAGGGCAAAATTGCAACAATTAAATTTTGTCGAGAAAATAATATTCCTTATTTTGGACTATGTTATGGTATGCAACTTATGATTGTGGAATATGCGCGTCATGTTGCAAAACTTCCAGGCGCACATACAACAGAAATTAATTCAACTACACCATATCCAGTTATTGATATCTTACCTGATCAAAAGAAAAAAATTGCAGCTGGGGTGTACGGCGCAAGTATGCGTTTGGGGGCGTTTGAAGCACATATAGATCATGGAACGTTAGCCCATAAGGCGTATGGTGTTGGGCGTATATCTGAACGTCATCGCCATCGGTATGAGGTAAATCCGGAATATATTCAGAAACTGATTTCTGCTGGTATGGTATTTTCTGGCAGATCACCGGATGGGATGTTGATGGAAATTGCTGAGTTGCCGTACGCGACGCATCCTTTTATGCTCGGCACTCAATTTCATCCGGAATTTCAGGCACGCCCTCTTTCTCCGCACCCATTGTTTACTGCTTTTTTAAAAGCGTGTATCAGGATATAACATTTTATGTTGAGTGAATATAGTACAGAGGGTGTGCGATATAGTGTAGCGCTGTCACTTATGGCGGTATTGGTAGTTATGGGAACGTTATTTTCTGGGAGTGCTATTGATATACCATTTTTCTTTCTTACAAGCGGTGTGGCGTTGTTGGCAGGTCTGTGGTTTTTAAGAGGAGAGTATCACACGGTTCATACGAATTATTGGATTGGGTATGCCTTTGTTGGATTGTTTACTTTTGCCGCGTGGGCGGTTCTTTCTTCATTGTGGGCATATATACCTGGACATGCAGCGATGCAGGGCCTCGCATGGATTCTTGTTGTTTCATTAGTCGTGCTTGGGTATATACATGCAGCATATTCACAAAATGGACGACTTGTGTACATCGCGACAGTTGTTTTTGTGTCAGCAGGACTGGCTGCTTATAGTATTTATTTGTTTGTAAATACTAATGTTGTCTCAGCAAGACTCTTTTTTCCATTTGGCTTGCCAAATGTAAATGGTGGTTTTTTCATAATGCCGTTCTTTTTATCTCTGGGTATGGTGTTTCGTGAATTTTTAATTTCGAAAAATAATTTTAGACATCAGTCTATATGGGCGGGGTGTCTTGTGTTTCTTGGCACCGCGCTTGTGCTGACTTTCTCCCGTGCATCATGGGTTGCAGTTATAGGTGGTCTTATCTCTTTTTTCTTGCTTATTGGGCTTTCTACTATAAAAAAAATTGGCTTCAAAAAATTATTATTTTTTATTTGTGTAGGCGTCATTATAACGGGGCTAAGTTTTTTTGCTTATATACCGCACTGGGCACCGACTGAAAATCAGCGTCAGTGGGTAAATTTTTTTGTACGACCAGGTGAGACAAAAACAATAAATAATTATGTATTGCGCCAGATGTATACAAAAGACGCGCTTTCATATGTTCCAAGTTATTTTCCGTTTGGTGCGGGGGGTCGTTCATATGAGCAGGTTATGCGTTTGCATAAGGAAAATCTTGAGGGGTGGACTGTTGATCCACATAACGGACCCGTTCGTTTTTTATTAGAGTATGGCATTTTTGTCCTCGGATTATATTTTTTTGTTGGAGTACTGTTGGTGTACCTTTTTATTGCAGTAAGATCAAGGCGAGACGAAGATGCATTGCTTGGAGATAAGGTTATTGTTGGAAGTGTGCTTGCGGGGGCGCTCGCAGTATTGGCACACTCGTGTGTTGATGTTGATTGGTCGTATCCTCAGCTTGTTGCTTTGTGTCTCCTTACAATGAGTGTCACTGTTGGTTTTGAAGGTAGAAATGAGAATGGGTTGTATGTTGTCATTCCTCGTTTTATGATGGCATCGAAAGTTGTGATAGTAATAAGTGGCGTGCTCATCGCTGGCGTTTTTGTGAGTTTTACATCGCTTGTGGTGTTGAGGCAAACAAAATCTAATGTTGCATCTGGGATGGTCGCACACACACAACCACCTTACCTATTTTATTGGATGGATCCTCGTATTGGAGTTGAACGAGGTGTTGGGTTTATGAATGCGATCATGAGAGGTGACGAATCTTTTATCGATGATGCCGAGAGAGAATTTGCTTTGGTTGAGAAATATAGTCCGTTTGATAGTGCCCCATATTTTTACTTGGCTGAGTTGGCATTGCGGCGCGGGGATGTCCAATCTGCTGTTGCTCTCTACAGAAAATCAATTTCATATAACAAGGCGGGTTCATATATTGAACGTTCTCGACTACTTTCTCTATTTGTTGATCGTCATATGGTTATAGAAGGTATCTCATTGGCGAAAGAAAATCTTTCTTTGTATGAACCGTATACAAAATCTTTGATGTTCCCGGGTGATCCATCTAAGGATGATATTAGTATGCATGTTGCCTATTGGCAAAATATTCTCGCTACCGCTCCGAAAGTTCAGTAGCATAGTTTTTTTGAAAGAGACAATCTATGTATATGACATGTCCATCGGGTGCATATATTTGTTCAATGTTTCCAGCGTAATAAAAACCAAGGTCACTCATATAAGATACCAATTGTTCAAACGTTGTCTGTTTTTCATATAAGGTATCAAGGCTTGCTTCTAATATAACAAGAGTTGCTTTTGAGAATGTTTTTTTACCTCCTTCGAGTACATATTTTTCAAAACCTTGCACGTCGACCTTAATAAGCAACGGGCTTTTTAGGTGCTCTTTTTCCATCACAGAATCAAGTGTTGTTATAGGGACCGTAATTTTTTCTTGTTGACTAGTCATTGGATAAAGTGTCGTGGTGAGAGATGTTCTGTTTAGAAAGGATGATGAGCTGTCGTGCTGTGTATGGTAGTACATCTGTGACGATTGGTCAGTATGGTTACCAAGGGCTACATTGAAGGTGTGTGTTGGTGATTTTTGTTGTTGTGCCCACATATTGAGTATGTTGTATGGGTGTGGGAGCGGTTCAAAACAGAAGAGTGTCGCCTGGGGAAAGAGTGTGCGTATGTGTGTTGCAAACTGGCCTTCGTTCGCTCCTATATCAATGACTGTTTGTATCGGAATATGAGAAATAAACTGCCACCCTGGGGCAGGAATTTGGTGTATTTTTTTGATAGTATATCCAAGTGAAGTATATACTTGTAAGATTTTTTGTTTTAAAAAAGCAAGCATTTAGAGATTTTGTATAAAAAGATAATTCCAAGCTGAAAATCCTGGTGGTTGTGTAGTAATATAATTATACTCTTTTAGGAAGTGAGTAATCATTGCATGTTGTTGTGCGTTGTTTGCTTCAATAAGGATGATTGGCCGACACATATCTATAAGTTTTCGTGCCCCGTGGAGTACGTGCAATTCATCACCTTCAACATCTATCTTTATAGCTCGAACAGGTAAGTGGTCGTGTATGTTCCATAGGGTATCAATACTTGTTGTATTGACCGTTATTGCTGTTCCTTCTATGCCTTTTTTTGCTCGTGTAGTAAAGGCATTATCTCGGGGTGTTATAAAAGTTGCTGTTCCGGGCTGGTCAGCTGCCGCGGCTCGAAATGTTTTTACTTGAGATAGATTATTCTGTTTAATATTTTGTGTGAGTAATGTGAATGCTCGTGGTTCAGGCTCTAATGCAAACACGGTGCCGGTTGGGCCAATTTTTTTTGCAATCAGAGTGGTGTAGATGCCCACATTGGCTCCAATATCCATAAAAATGTCTCCTTTTTTTAGGTAATGGCACAGGTATGAAATCTCATTTTGTTCGAAGGGCCCTTGAAAGAGGGTGTAGTTTCCCAAGGTGCTATCTGTATATAACGATAGAGTTATACCAGCCCGATATACGGTAAAGGTTGTTTCGGTGGGAAGCATATGTTTCATGATGTACCGTTGTAAAAAACCTTTACCTCGAGAGATCGGAGCGTGTTGTACATACCAACGGAATGATTGAAAAATTGCCCAATTGATTCGATTGTATGTGTGCATAGGTTATGTTTCAGGAAGTAATGAATATAGGTGCCACGGTGATTGTACATGATTGAGCACAAAACATAGATTTCGATTTGTGTGTTGCGGAAGAGTAGATTGATATAGGTAACCAGTAACTTTTTTGTTATTAAAGATAAAAGGTACTTTTTTTGTTGAGTGTATTTGTTGTGTCACTCCCTCGTACAAGAGGGTGAGTGTTCCAGGTACTGATGTGATGATAGAAATATTACGAGGATTTTTGGGTTGGTACCAAGGGAGGTGGATCGTGCATTGTCCCTGCACTTCATTGGTCCAGCGTTGCATCCCATATAAGGCATTATTTTGAGCTGGTATAAAGAAACGTTTACATGTTTGGGCAATAGAGAACAAGTTTTTTAATCCCGGTGTTGCTCGTGCGTATGTCAAAATATTGTAGATATTGATCATAAAAAACTCGAGTAGTTTTTTATGTGGCGGGTTGTATTCATTAATAATCTTTCGAAGCTCTTCTGATCGTCTAGGAGATCCGCTTAAGGTTTTTGTTGCGGGGTGTATGGTTGCGGCTGAAAGTATTTCGTTTATAAATAAAAATCGATGCCCGGTTTTTTTGAGTCGTAACCATAAATCCCAGTCCATAACGTAATGTAGTTGAGTGTTTACTCCCCCTACTACATCAAGTGCTCGTTGGCGAACAAAACATGATGGTTGGTGGATGGTATCAACTAGGGTAAGTCGATCAATGGAATTACAGATAGAGGGGAAATACATCTCAAAGCTCCCGTCTGCTCTTACAAAGATGCCGTGACCAAAAACTATATCAACATCAGGATGTGCTTCAAATGCTCTTGAGACGATAGAAAAGGTGTCTGGAAAAAAGTAGTCATCAGAATTGAGCCAAACTGCGATATCCCCAGTGGTATTATTCCAACCCTCCTGTATAGCTGCCGATTGACCTTCATCTTTATGGTGGTATTGGTAGGTAATAATATCTTTGTAGTTTTGTATTATTTTCTGAGCGCTATCATCAGGAGTTGCATCCAGCACTGCAAGTTCAAATGGTTCTTTTTGTGCACGTATACTTGCAAGCGCAGTGTTTATAAATTCTGATTGTTTATATACGGGGGTGCTTATCTTAAAACGGAGGGTCATATATCTTGTAAGAATAGCTGAATTTATTGGATTAGACTACAAGATTTTTTATTGAATGATGGTGATATACTTTTTGCATGTTTTGTAAACGGTTTTATAAAAGAAGCCTTAATTCGAAGCTTGAAAACGAGTTTCACTCGGCACACTACATGCGTCATACTGCGCGAAGGTTAGAGCATTTAGCAAGTTTACGTATTCCTGTTGCGGGTAAGACAGTGATTGATGTTGGGGCCGGTATTGGAGATCATCTTTCTTATTATCTTGATCGAGGATGTGTGGTAAGTGCTATTGATGCTCGACCTGAGATAATTTCTTTTCTACAAAAAAAATATCCGCAGGTTTTTTCTTCAATAGTTGATGTAGAAGCAGATGAACATTTGATACAGACTACATATAATGTTGTCCATTGTTACGGGCTTTTGTACCATGTGTCCCGTCCTGAGCGGGTTATAAGATTATTGTCTTCTCTTTGTTCTGAGGTGTTGTTTCTTGAAACGTGTGTGTCGCTTGGTATTGAAGGTTTGGTGCAGACCGTGCCGGAAGATAAAAGAAACCCATCGCAAGCGTACCGTGGCACTGGTTCTCGGCCAACGAGGCAGTGGGTATTTGACCACCTTAAGGAACAATTTCCCTATGTCTATGTTCCACAGACGCAACCAAATCATGAAGAATTTCCCCTAGTTTGGAATCAACCATCAAACACCTCTTTTACACGAGCTATATTTATAGCTTCTCGCTTTGCGATATTAAACGAATTATTGTTGACATCGTTGCCCTCAGTGCAATTTCGTCATGAATAGGCATGTATTTGATAGCAGAGTATCTTGCTATTTGGTATGCTGCCATATATGCAGTATCGAGCTGTGATTTCAAGATATGCAACCCTTGTTGCGGCGTTTGCGTGGGCCGATTTCAAGCTTCGATTTCATGGCTCAGTATTGGGTATCACGTGGTCATTCATTAGGCCACTGTGTATATTTGCGGTTGCTTTTGTAGTGTTTGCTCTTTTTATTCGAGTTCCTATTGAACATTATGCTACAGTATTGTTAATTGGTATTATTCTTTGGAATTTTTTTGCCGAAGGCACCACATTTTCAATTGTAAGTATTGATGAGAAGGCAGCGTTATTAAAAAAAATTGCTTTTCCACGATCCGTCATTGTTGTCTCTGCAATACTAACAGCTTTTTATTCTCTTTGTTTTAATTTTGTTGCGCTGGTTTTTCTTGGTCTGGTAACAGGGGGTCCTTTTTATGGAGCGTTTTTAGTGTTGCCATTGTATATTGTTCCACATATAGTACTGACACTAGGAATAGGTTTTTTTGTCGCCGCCCTTTTCTCAAAGTTTCGTGATGTTCGTCCGTTGTGGGAAATGTGTATGCAATTAGGGGCATGGCTGACGCCGGTTGTGTATAGTGTGTCTGCTATTCCGGAAGTGTATCGTTCGTATGTGTATATCAACCCAATCGCTCGAGTTATTGAGTATACACGTGAAGCGGTACTGTATGGTACTGTGCCGCAGACACGGGGTATATTGGTGCTGTATATGGTGGCGAGCGCTATTGGGTTTTTAGGTTTTTATTTTTTTCAGAAACGGTCTCGTTATTTTGCTGAAGAGTTATAGTTATGTATCCTGTCGTTTCATTTCAAGGTGTATATAAGTCATTCAAGTTACAGCCACACAAAAGTATGGCGTCGGTGTTGCGATCTGTTTTTGTTCGTCGAGCACCTTCTTTTTTACGAGCGGTACAGGACGTTTCGTTCAGTATTTGTGAAGGTGAGTTTGTGGGTGTGGTAGGAGGTAATGGAGCTGGCAAGTCAACTATCTTGAAACTTATCGCTGGTGTACTGTTCCCCGATAAAGGTATCGTGGTGACGCGAGGACGTATTGCGCCTTTTATTGAATTAGGTGTTGGTTTTCAGCCAGAACTGACTGCTACTGATAATATTTTTTTGTATGGTGCACTGTTGGGACTCTCGCGCCGCGAGGTGCAACGTCGTTTCGATGCTATCGTTGCGTTTTCTGACTTAGAAAATTTTTTGGATCAAAAAGTAAAACAATTTTCTACAGGTATGCAGTTGCGTCTTGCATTTGCGATTAATACACATGTCGATGCCGAGGTTTTTCTTGTTGATGAGGCGCTTGCTGTGGGGGATGAGCAGTTTCAGCGCAAGTGTTTATCTTATATGGAATCATTAAGGGCGCAGGGAAAGACTGTAGTATTTGTGTCTCATGATATTGCCGCTATTGAGAAATATTCGACTCGGGTGATGTTGATGGACAAAGGAACGTTGGTTGCGGTTGGCAATCCGTATGACATGTGTAGTCGTTATAAAAAATCAGTGACGTAAAGAATCTGGTATGTCTCGCTACAAAGTTGCAGTAGTTATTGCAAATTATAATGGAGAAGTACATTTGCGACGTCTGTTGCCGACGTTGCGTCAACAGACATATACCTCTGTGCGGCTTGTGTTTGTTGATAATGGCAGTAATGATGGTTCACTGGCATACGTCCATTCTTTTTGGCCCGATGCGTGGTGTATAGCTAATACAGTAAATGCTGGTTTTTCAAAAGCAAATAATCAAGGGATCATACGAGCATTGGAAGATACCTCGACTCAATATATTGCAACGCTTAACAATGACACGATAGTTGATAGGGAATGGCTGGCCACACTTGTGGATGTGCTGGAACGAAATCTTTCTGTTGGTGCGGTGGCGAGCAAAGTGTTATCCATGGATGATACGAATGTGTTTGATGCTGCTGGTGATTTTTTGGTTGCTGGTACGGTACGTGTGCGTAAACGAGGTTATGCGGAGGTTGATAGTGGTCAGTATGATACTCCTGACGAACCTTTCTCGGTGGGTGCGGTGGCTGCTTTGTATCGACGTGAAGCATTAGAAGAAAGTACGTCTGGGGGAGAATTTTTTGATGAAGATTTTGGTAGTTATATAGAAGATATTGATATCTCCTGGCGTATGAGGTTATGCGGGTGGCGCTTGTGGTATGAACCAAAGGCTCTTGTCTATCATAAAGGTTTTTCGACGTCGCGATCAATTTCTTCTGAGTATCCGTATCGGCTTACTGTGCGAAATCGGATATTGTGGTGCATAAAAGCGCTCCCAGTCTCACTACTCTTGTTACTGGTTAAAGAGTATGTATACGGTATATACACGGTGATTCGTCGCGGGTATACGCCACCAGCGTTGCGTACCACAAAAAGCGGTCAGAAACCTTTTTTTACAGTTTCCAACACGCTGCGGCTTGGTGTGTGGGCACTGTGGCAGTCGTGCATGTTGCTGCCCGCCATGATACGTAAACGTCGGTGGTTATTTTCCAGAAAAAAAATATCAGTTACTGATATGAAAGAGATATTTCGTACGTATGTTATCTATGACTAATAAACGTATTGTTGTTGCGATCGTGACGTATAACAGCAGGGCACATATTGGTCCATGTTTAGCAGCATTGCGTGGTCTTGGTGAGGAAGATCAGATTGTTCTCGTTGATAATCATTCAATTGATGGTACGGTCGAGTATGTGCAACAAAAGTTTCCTCATATTGTTGTTATAGAAAATAAAAAAAACTATTTTTTATCTTATGCGCTGAATCAGGTTATCAGATTTGTTCGTGCGGATGCGTATCTTGTTTTGAATCCGGATGTTGTAATACGGCCAGATACGATTGAAAAAATGTATCGGTTGCTTTGCGTATCTGATCCTGTGGGTATTGTTGCGCCGACATTGGTATCTGCGGATGGTACGTTGCAGAGTAGTGCTCGTCAGTTTCCGACAGCGAGCTCACTCTTTGCACGCTTCCTTCGGTTGCATGTGGGTGGGCCCATGACTGTAGTTGAGCGAGCTTATTTGTTAACTACACATAGTTCTACTGAGGTAGTGGCTGTTGATTGGGTTATCGGTGCGTGCATGTTGATTAAAAGACAAGTGTTTGATCGTGTTGGTTTGTATCGATCACGACGATATCCCTTGTACTACAACGATACTGATTTGTGTTGGCGAGCGGCTCAAGCCGGATTTTGTATACAATACGCCCAGAATTTGAGAGCAACTCATGAGTACCAACAGCACAGTGTCTACGGTGGTTTTTTTACGATAACTAAATTGTTGCATATTATCGGGGCCACACTTTTCCTTTGCCGACGTTTTATATGAATATACGCATATATAGTCTTGCTTGTGTGGACTTTTTAATCATTGGAGGCTCTTTTTTTCTTGCATATATGCTCCGTGTTTTGTATATGACAGTTCCTATCCAATCAATAGGGTTTTATTATTTTTTTATTTTGTATTCACTCCTCTTGTTTTACCTTGGTGCATATATATATGGGGTATATCGTCATCAATCACCGCTTTCATTTGGGGGGCTTACTGATTTTTTACGTGCCTACGGGTTTTGGGTTGCTGGAATCGTGGTCTTGGCCTTTTTGGCAAAGGCAGAGTATTCACGTTTGTTGATTGTTTTGTTTTCGATTATCAGTGGATGCTTGTTGGTTGGTATACGTATGATTTATTACCCCATCGCATTCCCTGTGTCAGTGACAAAGGATGCGCGCATGATTAGGGAAGTGGTATTGTCAGCAGAAGTATATTCGTTTAATCAACTCGAATTACTTGAGGGTATAAAAAAGGATCGTGGTTATATGACGCTATATCTTTTGATTAAACGGTGTATTGATATAGCAGGAGCGTGTGTTGGGTTATGTCTGACGGCTATATGTGCGCCTTTTATTGTTTACGCAATACGACGTGATACGCCTGGTTCGATTTTTATTACACAAGATCGTGTTGGCTTGCATGGGAAGGTGTTTTCTCTGTACAAGTTTCGGACTATGCAGCAACATACAACCTTGTATGCGCGGGCACCACAAGATGGAAATGATAATCGTGTGACAAGAGTTGGCCGTGTGCTACGCAAATATAGTTTCGATGAATTACCTCAGTTCTGGAATGTTCTTAAGGGAGATATGAGTCTTGTTGGCCCACGTCCCGAAATGTCGTTTATTGTTGCGCAGTATTCTGATATACAGCGCGTTAGGTTGTCTGTTAAGCCCGGCATTACGGGTATGTGGCAGATTTTAGGTCGTAAAGATATGCCACTTGAGCATAATATTGAATATGATATTTATTATGTATTCCATCGGTCACTCTTGTTGGATAGTGCTATTTTGATACGGACTATTCCGCATCTTATGTTTCCAAAGGGAGCGTATTAGGGGTCAGGTTGTGGCAGGAGGGAAAATGTTTTTTGTTCTGATGTGTATGCCATAAATGAAGTCTAGAGGAGTCAAGAGTTTACTCATTATAAGTATTTAAAAATCTGTTTGAAGTAGGTGAAATAGTGCGGTATAGTAAAAATCATCCTGATTATATTGGGATATTTTGCCACTTTGCGGGATCGTCTAATGGTAGGACATTCGCCTCTGGAGCGAAGTATCTTGGTTCGAGTCCAAGTCCCGCAGCTAGTTTGAGGTAGGTTCGGACTCCGAGGAGCATCATATTTCAGTAACACTA
>CAZTRA010000008.1:0-31642 GCA_964616075.1 uncultured Candidatus Saccharibacteria bacterium | reverse complement strand
CTACTCGCTTGGGCTTTCAAATTTTCTGGCGGCGACAAGTAAAATTAGTATAGAAATTTTGTAGGAAAAAGAAAAGGCGCCGTACCCGGAAGTCGTGCGCCTGTTGAACTGGAGCGTTACGCTCGCATTGGATCACTGCTTGGGCTTGGCAAATTCCTTCTCGTTCGGCTCCTCCTCACCGTAGGTGAGGAAGCGCACCTTGTCTAGTTCTTCCTAGTGTTTGTGAAACTCACTCTCGTTATCGGTATAAACATGAATTATGTTTCCATTGAGAAGCTATCGAGGTGAAGGAGAAAACCGGTTATGGGCTCCTTGAGAAGTTCAGTTACCTTCTTCTTGGCTTTTAATTCACAATATTGACTGCTTTCCCTTCAACAAACGACTTCACATTGGCAATGATAATATCCGCACAATTGTCCAACGATTCGTTTGTGAAAAATGCTAAGTGTGGGGAAAGCACGACATTATCTAATTTTAGGAGCGGATTGGATTCTTTCCATTCAATAATCGTATCCAATCCCGCTCCTGCAATTTTGTGCGATTGCAAAGCATTGATGAGAGCCGACTCATCCACCACTTTTCCGCGAGCAGTATTTATGAAAATTGCCGTCGGCTTCATCATTTGCAATCGCTCCGAAGTAATAAGATTTTCTGTTTCGGGCGTAAGCGGGAGATGTAGCGATACAACATCACTTTCTTTCAATAATTCGTCCAATGAAACTTGCTTTACTCCCTCAACATGCTTTTTTGAGCGATTATAGGCAAGCACCTTCATTCCGAAACCTTGTCCAATTTGAGCAACCCGCGAGCCTATATTCCCAAGCCCTACTACGCCAAGTGTTTTTCCTTGTAAATTGAAACCGAGATATTTTTTCTGCTCTTGACTCGCGGGGTCAATCTGAAAAGGTGCTTGCCTCATCGCTACATCTCCCGCCGGAATTTTTCTGCTAACTGCGAGCATGAGAGCGATTGCCTGTTCTGCTACAGCTTCAGTAGAAAATCCAGGAACATTAGCAACTTGTATGCCCTTACTCTTTGCGGAAGCAATATCAACCAAATCGTAGCTAGTGGAATTGATAGCGAGCAGTTTGAGCGCGTCCGCGCCCTCCAAAACTTTCTTATTGAGCGGAGCGATATAGCAATCGGAAATCGCAATATCAACGCCTTTCAGTCTTTCAATCGCCTTTTCCTCGGTATCGGTATTTTCATGCACTGTAAGGTCGCCTAACGCGCGTAGCGCGTTTAGGTGTGATTCTTTGAAAAAACTTTCATTTAGGATTGCGATTTTCATATTTAGATAATTTTCTTCTTATTTAATTCCGAACAAGTTTCGTTTGGTGGACCTAGGGGGAATCGAACCCCCGCCTCGTCAATGCGAATGACGCGTCGTACCACTAGACTATAGGCCCATAATCAGACAAACCGGTCGGGGCGCCGGGATTTGAACCCGGAGTCACACGTACCCGAAACGTGCATGTTACCGTTACACTACGCCCCGATGAAACATTACCTCTGTCGAACTTGGTGCACCCTGCAGGATTCGAACCTGCGACCTTTCGAATGTGAATCGAACGCTCTAACCAACTGAGCTAAGGGTGCCCACAGACCGTAAGGTATTTGGGATAGTATCGTGAAAAGACCAAAACGTAAATATGAATAGATACAAAAAAAGAAAAAGAGGCTGTTTATTTCAGTCTCTTTTTCTTTATTCAATAGCTATGCTTCAGTGCAACTACAATCACAGCTGCCATCATCTTTATGTTGGTGCTTGCACTTTTCACAGACATCATTCATGGTAGGTTTTAGAAATTATCTTCCTGATAATATCGACCACCACCAACATGAATTATACACCCATTCTGGCATTCGCGTACATTCATGGTAGGATGTTTTGCACAGTGAGGGGCCTATAGTTCAACGGTAGAACGCATCCATGGCATGGATGAGGCCGGGGTTCGATTCCCCGTAGGTCCACCGTAAAGAATTTAAATAGGAATTGATTTTGTGTCACTGCTTACTCCCTCCCCTCATTATCAATCCAGTGGCACTTTTTTGAAACTAACACTAGTTATGCTGTCTGCTTTGTTGAAAAGTATCGGCAAATTTTTTTCTTGTATTGGGACTGAGTGTATTTAGTGTATCTTCTAATAACCTTACACTATCGGTATCAAGTTCTTTCACCGTATTAGCGAGAGCAAGTGCACGGGCTCCTGTTTCCGCATCATTTGCCTTGAGTGCTGCTATTGCAAATCCAAATGCTCTTTTGTCTGGTCTCTGAGCTGCGAAATGCGTAGCCATTTCTGGACTTTTATTTTCTATATAACGTGCGCTCATTAGCTTAATAAAATTTTCTGGCGTTCCAAAAGAAAATTCTTTTCCACGATTTACCATTCCATCATCAACATATTCCATCCTATGGAACATTTCACTTTGTGCAGCTTCACGGGCTCCCTGACTATTACTCCAAAACTCAACTGTTGCTCGTTTAGCATCATCAGGATTTGAGTTCGTTCGAGTAGAAACTAAATCTGTATTATTAATACTGTTTAATAAAGCTCTAAAAGTATCAGGACTGATGGTTTCTTTCAAAAGTTGTAATACAGCAGAGCGATCATCGCCAATTTGCTGTATAATATTTCTTACTAGGATGTTCTCATCAATACTTCTTTGAGCCTCATTTCGTCTTGTTTGAAGATAGAGGTCAATATTTTTAGCGAGAGTTGCATAATCCATGCTGCCCTCATATTCCCTTTTATTGGCAATTGCAAGTTCAACAAACGCCTCTATTTGAGGTAGTATTTGTTCAACTTTTTTTGAAATTCTGTCGAGATTTTCGGACTCATTTTCCGTAGTTTTTTGACCATCTTTGATTTCTGGAACAACGGCCTCTCTTTCTAATTTTGTTGATGGATGCTGAGCTGGCTCTGATTCTGCTTTTATTCTAGACACCAAGTCTTCTATTCCGCTCGGTGCTGGTTTTTCAAAGTTCATTTTTTAAATTATCTTCCATGGTTAATTACGAGTAATTATATGTTATTTTTCGCACATTACCACCCACGTTCCTCATAAGGCGTTTCCCAGTATCTCGTGTTTGCAACCTCAAGAAGCGACACATACTCTTCAGGTGGTGCCTTTAAGCGTTTTAATGCTGCTTGTTGTATCAAGAGGCACTCTTTTTCTGCTAACTCTCCAGTAAAAGGTTTTCTTTCTTTGAATTGTTGTACATGACACGCATCGTGTATCAGCGAACCAGCATACCACGTCAGACTTTTGTCACGAACACCTGGCCCAGCAGTAAAACGAGGTGGTTTTTCCCATACAAAAACCCCAGAATGGTCTCCGCACTCAATCATTCCTACGAAACGACGGACATAATTATAATCTTCAACACTTGTTCGCTGTATATACGTAAGCATGCTATTTGTTTGAGTCACACACATAGCATTTCCTAACACTTTAATATCGTATGTATGATATATAGAACGAATGTATATCGTACCTACAATTACCAGACTAATAAGTAAAAGAATTTCTCTTGTGGTTAGTGTACGCATTGCTATTTATTATAGTATACTCGCACACAGTACTTATTGTTTGTTACAATACTACTCACTATGGCAAAGAAAGGTTTTTCCATGAAGCGTTTTTTCTTTTTTGCGCTTGCACCCATTTATATTCCTATGGCTTTTTTTCTTAACCTTACGTTCGAATGGTGGCAGGATTTGAATTCTGGATAATGACACATAAGCTTTATGTTAATTGGTAAAGAAAAAGTTTGTGTTATTACAGGAGCTGCTCACGGTCTTGGACGCTCACTTGCTTTGTTATTGGTAAAAAAAGGTATGACCGTTGTCGCTTCTGATATTCACGACCGTGATCTTGCCTCATTATCTGGCATCGTGCATCTCACCATACCAACAGATGTCACCAAAGAAGCAGATGTGCGAAATCTTGCGAATCGTGTTTGTGATACCTACGGACATATTGACTTATGGATCAATAACGCAGGTGTATGGGCACCTCATGGACCCGCCGAAATGCTTACGCGTACTGATTTACAACATGTGATTGATGTAAACGTGTACGGCACTATTTTTGGTTCACAGGCAGCTGTCCGTCACATGCAACCGCATGGTGGCACTATAGTAAATATCGTTTCAGTATCAGCACTGGAAGGACATCCTTTCTCTTCAGGGTATGCGGCGAGTAAATGGGCAGTACGTGGGTATAACCTTTCTCTTCGCGCGGAAATGCGTACGAGAAATCTTCCTATTCAAGTGATCAGTGTGTATTCAGGGCGCATGAATACTAATTTTTTTGATACACAAAGACCATCAAACCTCTCTTCTTATCTAAACCCGACACTTGTTGCCGAAAAAATAGTTGCAAACTTAGAACAAGAAACACCTGAGGAAGAACATTCTATTACTTAGACATGTACAACATTAGATACAGTGTCTGTTAGTAATGCGACGTACAGACATGGATTATGGTATGTGATAGTGCCAAATTAATTCTTGATCCTTCTGAAGTAGTTTATTGTTTATAGTAATTGAGCGTCTTTTACGTCATACATACCAATGTGTGTGCGTCGTAGATTGTATAGTGTCGCGGGAACTTTTAAACGTTTTCCAAAATCTTCAACGAGTGAGCGTATATAAACTCCACTTGCCACAGAAATTGTGAGCATGACCACACACTGATTATGTTCTATACGGACGCCACGATATACAACCTCATACACTTGCATGGCGCGTATTGGTACGATTACTTCAGAACCGCGTCCTGCGCGCATGTAGGCATACAAAGGTTTTCCATGTTGCTTTATCGCCGAATAGCGCGGAACAGAAAGCATATGTTCTCCCACAAGCGACATTGCCACGTTTTTTATTCCCACATCATCCAGTGTTCTAGGAATTGCTTCTTGATGTATGACGACCCCAGTAATATCGCCGGTGTCAGTACTCGTGCCGAGCAAAATTTCTACATCATAGACTTTATCCTGCTTCAAGAGCCCTGCTAATTGTTTAGTTCCCTCATTAATCCCTACAAGCAGTAACCCTGTCGCAAGCGGGTCAAGTGTTCCTGCATGTCCCGCTTTCCGTACACCGAGCTTTTTCTTTAGGTAATTTAATGCAGCGGCTGAACTCATGCCTTTTGGTTTATCAATGAGCAACATATTCCGTTGAGTCGTTTCCATAGGGGGCGATTTTAACACAGAAATCTGCTATATAAAGAAGAACCGAGCCTTATGAAAAGACTCGGTATGTAGAGGACTGTACGGTCCCGACTGTTTTTGGGTGAAGAATCCCGTTGTGTTTATTTGAAAAGAGTACAAAAAGAACTCCTACTTCCAGAGTAGACAATAACATCATGTGTTCCTTTTTCCAGGGTGTCACTAATGTCTTGTCGATGTGTTGAGAAAAGGGTCTACAAGTTTGCCACTCGCCGGTGTCCGGATTCATCCGGGCGCACCACGCAAGCTCGAATGTAAGAATGTTCTGCAACGGGTTATTCACCTGCGCTACCCGACCTCTATAAGTGAAGTTTGTTTTGAATTGAATGTCCCCACCAATAAACTCCGTATGAATGAAGTCCTCCCATGTCACTTTTTCCATGCGTCACTCCTTGTGTGTACAACTAAATTGAAACAGTGTACCGCCGACTAGTGTATTATTTTATGTAATACACGTCAACAATCGACAAGTTACGTGCCTAAGCGTTCCGCCGGAACGAATAGGTTTTAGCTTTTTCAAAAAAACACTACCAAATTTGATTTGGTGGACTGCGCTGGCTTCAGTTGGAACTTACTGGTGACAAACTCCAACTGTGGACTAAGCTACGAGAAGCTATTCTTGAGTCTGCTCCAATATGATTTTTTCACTAAAACCACCGCGTTCAGCTAGCTTCTTTGTGCGAATTTCTTCAATCCTTTCTCTGGAAAACCCTTTTACTGAAATAACGGCATTAAGTACTTCCATTATGTCTGCGATTTCTTCTTCATTTACATCTTTAGCAAACTCCTCAACTTCTTCTTTCAGCTTGGCAACAAGCCGAGCAAAATACTCCTCGCCTTCAACGGTACGTGTTACAGATTTTATACCTTTAGCATCCAGTACTTGCGGTATTTTATCTCTGACCAACTTGTCGTATTTTGTAATCTTTTCCATAACAGTTCAAATACCGAATATGGTATCAAAAAATAACCTTTATAAACACTGGACAAAATACGTTGTGGACCTCGATACTGTTTTTGTGAACCGTTTGACTACAGAACTTCAGTATCTCGCTTGGATTCTCAAGGGAGAATATGACAAACCGATTTAATTATTGATAACTGTCTTACATCCTCAAGATCTACATCTCGTGCCAATTTTGTCTTGTATGCAATAAGTGTATCTATATTTTCGATTGGTACTTTTTTACCATAAACCTCCAATATGTTAGGTTTTGTTAGGTTATCATTACATCTCTCCCATTGACCACTTGTCTGATTGAAAATCTTTGCTTCTACTCCGGATATATCAATGTCCTGACCCTCGTAGCGGAGTGTCATAAGTTCCAAGTCCCAATTTGCATCCGTATATCTTTCTGGACCATAGATGACATAGTCTTTCACATCCACAAGTATTTTTGGTATATCTGTTTCTGGGATTTCAATATCAATATCTGCAAGTTCACGAGTGACACCATATACACGCCCAGCAAAACCACCCCATATTTTATATGAGATATTGTGTTTTTCAAGAATATCAGTTATCCAAAGAAATGCTTTTTTCGTATTTCTCATTTTATGTATAAACCATCTTTGTAAGTGGTAAACACACACCGCTACCCAATAATGGTTCTTTATCAAGATAACTTTCGACCTCAATAAAACCAAGTTTGGTATAAAAATCTTTTGCTTTTAGGTCACCATAAACTTCTTTTTCTTGAGCAGGAAAATACTCAATACTCTTTGGTGCTCGCTTACCGTACCACTCAAGCATTGCACGTCCTTTTGTTCCAGATAGTTTTTGGAGGCATTTCTGCCCCTTCAGTCAACTACGGTGGACTGCGTAGGGTTCAGTTGGAACGCCCTAGTATCAGAACTGAAGCTCTGGTCGGAGTTTCAAGCTGAAATGAAGGCATACGCTACCGCATAAATATACAGGAAAAACTATGGCAACAGCAAACATACAAAAACGAACAGGCGCAAACATCAACGACATTCTTCGTAAGAAGAAGCTAGATACCGTGCAGGTCAAGAAAGCACCCCAGAAGACAGTTACGCCCCCTGTTTTCACCCCTCAAATGCCTCGTACAGCCACGATTGAAAGCAAACTTACTCCTACTCCAAAGAAGACCGATATAGCCGATAAAAAGCCCAAAAATATATTCAAGCACTTGGACGATACAGGGATTGAGCAACCAGACAAACTGCTTGTATTTATTCGCTGGTACGCCCTCCCTCGTCAGTTGAGGAAACTCGAAACCCAAGAGAAACTCTCGGAGAAAATCGGCATACACAAAGACACCTTTGCTAACTGGAAACGTAGAGCTGGTTTTTGGGACGAAGTAGGTATTTACACAAACCTCTACTTTCGCTCAAACGCACCAGATGTTTTCTATGCCCTTGTTCAACACGCAAAGAAAACTGGAGACCCACGAGCAGTAAAACTATTTGCTCAACTCTTTGATGGTTGGAGCGAGAAGATACGCACTGAAGATGAGACACCAGAAAGTCCGCTTGATGAAGAGCTCAAAGCACAGATAGCACACGCTATCCATAACATCGGACTTTCAGTAATCAAGGAGAAATACGAAGAGGAAGAAACTTTGTCCACAGAAGCAAAAGAGTAAACCCTTACGTTCATTACTCGGTAGAAAATCGTCAAAAAAACCACTTGCATTTAGGGTGGTGCTTGTTAGGTTCAATACATAACCACTATGAAAAAAGTATTTACGATATTTACAGCAGGACACTCAAATCGTCCAATCACGGACTTTCTGGGTATCCTCAAGAAATCCAAAATAGAAGTTTTAGCAGACGTGCGGACTATACCTCTCTCTCGGTTTTGCCCGCATTTCAACCAGAAAGCCCTAGAAGCCACGCTTGCTAAAGCTCACATAAAATACCTCTATCGGGGTAAGAACTTGGGTGGTAGAGGCGTAAACGTGGGTTACGAGGAAGCCATAGACGAGCTGGTCGGACTGGCAAAGAAAGGGACAAGGGTCGCAGTGATGTGTAGCGAGGGTGATTATCACGATTGCCACCGCTACTCCACACTCACTCCCTCTTTTGAGGAACGAAAACTAACTGTTGAACATATTGTGTATGAAAAGAAAACTGCCAAGCGTAATAAGTGAGCCATCACTTCACGAGAATATCTTTGATGGACTTGATGTGTCGGAGACGACACGCAAAGAATACTCCGCTCGTATCGGTCTATTCCTTTCATACGTCCACGCTCGCGGTTTCAATCAACAAAGTTATCTTTCTTTCAAGCGATACTTGCAGGCACGTATGGATTACTCCGTTGCTACCAAGAACAAATATCTAGCTACCTCTCGTGTCTTTCTTCGGGAACTTACACGCAGAGGCAAACTACCTTTTGATGTTACGAATAATGTAAAACAGTTTAGGCAAAGCAAAAGACATAGACGCGAGGGACTTTCAGATAAGGAAATAAAACTACTCGGAGTGAAGATACAATCACTCCCGAACACGCCGAGAAATAGTCGCCTACGGGCGATGTTTTCATTATTGGCGTTTCAAGGATTATGCCAGATTGAAATAGTCCGTCTTGATGTTGATGATTTGGTATTCCATAAAGGGATTGCATACATACACGGTAAGGGCGAGGACGACAAAGAACCTATCTATCTCACACCTGCAACCGTCAAAGCCCTCAAAGAATACTTGAACATACATAAACTCACTGACGGTACGCTATTCCGCAGTATGGGTAATCGGAAGACCGAGCGATTGAGTACGATGACAATAAAGCGCGAGGTTGGAGAACTACTTACTGAACTGGGTATTGAAAAGACCGTACACGGCTTCAGGCATTTCTACGTTACTGAACTACTCAAAACTATGGACGCACGAGACGTGAGGAAGTTTAGTCGTCATCGCTCGCTTGAAATGTTGATGATTTATGATGATGAAGTATCTGTACAAGCAAAGGCACAACACGTCTTTACTGCGATGGAGAAGTTTTCTGTGAGCTAACTATTTCGTAATGTCGGGTATACGTTCTCGTGGTATCTTTCGCACCTGCACTTTTTTCATACCCAAGATAGATGACTTCATCAGGCGATGTAAGCCGTCCAAGATAAGCCACCTGCCTTTGTTCTCCATAATATCTATGGGGTGAACGAGGTCAGCTTTCATTGTTCTTTCGTATTCTGCCTTGTGTGCTTCGGGGTTATCTATGATTTCTTGAGATGTGAGATTGTATACGCCGTTTTCCCAGTGGAAAGGTACCGCGAAGTGCCAAGTAAGTTCGTTGATGTCTATTTCTTCTACTGGAACATCAAGCGCCCATACTTTTTCCTCACTCCAGCTAAAATCAAAACCAACATCTTTGATTATTTGCGGTATTTTGTCTTCAACTTCACCTAGATACTTTAGTCGTATCCCAAGCACTCCGTATTTTTGTTCGTCCTCTTTTGAGTAGTACTTGTAAATACTCATCAGGTCGTCTTTGCTTATGCCTCCAAAATCATTTACTGGGTATGCGTCAAACAACTCCGAGAAGGTCGGATATTTCAGAAGCTCAAGAACCTCTACTTTGATTTTCTTGTAGCGGTCGTCCATCAAGGCAAACTCTATTTCATCGCCAACGTTCAACAGTTGACGCTTCTCGTCATTGAGACGAACCTCTATTGTTTTTGTGCCGTCCTTTATTTTCTCAAAAGGATTGGTGTGTATTTTCATTTTGTGCTTCATATTTTTGTGTTATTCCTATAGGTTATATCTACGAGCTAAATAAGCTAACTACTACCCAAAATACAACTATGGTGGACCCTAGCGGATTCGAACCGCTGACCTCCTCATTGCAAATGAGGCGCTCTACCAACTAAGCTAAGGGCCCAAATTTACCACATACCAACTCCCCACTTTCTCTATACAAGGTATATAAAGAAGCAAGAGACTGACCTTCCCACCGTATGAGTAGATATCAGAATATATAAGCAATTAATCAAAAGGTTCAGTTGAGATACTATAAACCGAAATTGAGACTTAAACAAGTAAATAGATTCTTATAGTGCTGGATTATGTTAATCGCGCAATTTCAATGATATGACGAATGAAATCGGACAATTGTACCCCATCAGCTTTGAGCGATTTTGGTACCAATGAATGTTCAGTGAGCCCTGGGAGCGTATTGACTTCCAAAAAATAAATACCCTTTTTGGGCGAAATAATAAAATCGCTCCGTGAATAATGTCGTAGGTCAAGAATACGATGAGCGTTTTCCGCAAGTTGTTGTAGTGTACTTATTTCCTCTGGAGTAAAAGTTGCAGGGCAAATTTCTTCTGTTTTACCGCTATATTTTGCATTATAATCAAACAATTCAGACGTGGGAGGAAGCCGTATTTCAATAGGAGGAAGGGCGTGAACATCTTTGTTATACATTCGATCAACAACCGTTACCGTCGTTTCCCTACCACGAATATATTCCTCAACCACCATTGCGGGAGAAATTTTTAACCCTTCTTGTAACGCAATAAGCAATTGCTCAAAAGATTTCGCCAATACCAGACCCACAGAAGAACCGAGTCCTGCCGGCTTGACCACGCACGGCTGCGGGAACGTACGCCATATATCGAGGGCCTTTTTCTCAAGATCATCTCCTTGTAACACCACAACATGGGCAGGAACTTTAAACCCATATTTAGACAAATGATCTTTCGTCAACACTTTATTCATTGCAAGGGCTGAAGAAAGTGCTCGTGATCCGGTATAGTGCATACCAAGCGTGTCTAAAAGACGTTGTACCTTTCCATCTTCTCCATATTCACCATGCAGTGCATTAAAAGCGACATCAAATTTCCCAGGTAACTCTGCTGGTTCAATAGGTACCCCTCGATGGTGCCATATTCCCACCCGATCGATGAATACATCATGACCTTCATATTCTTGAGGTAAATGATGCAACACGCTAGCACCACTTTTTAAAGAAATTTCATATTCACTTGATGGCCCACCACGTAATACTGCAACTTTTACTTTGTATGCCATGAGAATCATTATACGTCAGACTTAGAAAGTACCATTGTGTAAAAAAACATTCACCCACAAAAAACATGCACATCGGCGATTTTACCGACAAGAATTTGTCAGACTCTCACTCTAATGTTTTATGTACCCAAGTGTATTTGTTAAGAAGTCTTTCCTAGTGAGAATTTTGAACGGGCTATTTCATGTTTTTTAAGACTGAATCGATGCGCTTCACGATTGGCAAGCAATATATCTTTTTCATACCGCAAAATTAATTCACGCTGTTTACCGGTAATCATTTTCGGGCGATGACGCGTATCCTTTGTCACCGCCACCACCGGCACAGAAGACAACCCCACCCGAGCCAACTCATATTCGGCTGCTCGTTTATGAGCCAATGATCCATCAACGACTACCAGTTGTGGTAGTGACCATTCTTCATGTGTGAGACGTCGCGAAAGTATCTCTCGTAACGCGGCAATATCATCCCCTCCCTTGGCTGTATGTATGGTAAATGTACGGTATGACTTTTTATCCGGTACACCGTTACGCAACACTACCATTACTCCACGTGCAGATGTGCCCGCCGTATGGGCAACATCGTATGCTTCTATTTGTTCAATAATAGGTACATTAAGCGCTCCACCAGATACATCAATCGTTGCTCCATTGTGTTTTAATAGTGAAATATCAGAAATATGCTCAATTGCATACAACGTTTTTTTAAGTTCAGCGGCCTGTTCAAACTGCTCTTTCTGTGCAGCACGCTTCATATCTTTTTCAATGCCCGTTTTTAATTCAGATACTTTTCCTCCAAGTAGAAAAGAAAGACGTCGTACGGTTTTTGCATAGGTCTCTTGTGTAATTGCCCCGACACACATACCTGGGCAGAGATTAATCTGCCTATTAAAACAAGGTTTTTTGATACCAGATTCTTCATATGGTACACATCGTTCATCACGGTACGGAAACATACGACGCACGAGCCGAAGCGCCTCGCGAGGCGTCGCACCGTTTTGAAAAGGGCCAAACGCCTTTTTTATAGGGAATGAAAGTTTTTTTACACCCTGCTCATGCAACGCCAGTTCTCGTCCACGAACTGTACGCACCGCGGGAAATGCTTCATCAGTAAGCACCACCCACAAAAAACTTTTGTTGTCTTTATCATCAACATTGTAGGTCGGTTGCTTTTCTTTGATAAGTGCGGCTTCAAGAAATATTGCCTCCAATACACTGGCTGTTTGCTGCCAAGTGAGTCGATCGGCGCGCGCGACCATATCAATGATACGGCGACCACGGGTTTCGATAAGATCGTGCGAAAAATAACTCCGCACCCGATCTTTGAGCGATGTCGCACGACCAATGTACAGGAGTACTTCACCTTGAAAAAATGAGTACACACCCGGCGCGTCAGGTAGCGCATACGCTGCTAAATCTTGACTTTTCATAAATATACTATATTATATTTCTTAGACAAAGTACACACCTTATGAAGAAATCCTATTATATTGTCGCCCATACACCCCAGGGAGCAGATGAACTCAAGATTGTTCGAGACTTTCTTTCTAAATCTCCTGGTTGAGACCTCTCACCCCTGTTCCACGTTGTGTGGCAGGGGTTTTACTTACCCTTCACGTACTTTTTGAGGTACTGACCTGTATGGCTTTTTTCAACTTTTGCAACTTGCTCAGGTGTACCCTTTGCAACAACCTTACCACCACCAGTGCCACCTTCAGGCCCAAAATCAATCAAATAATCAGCAGATTTTATGACCTCCATGTTATGTTCAATCACGATAACACTATTTCCTTTAGTCACCAGTCGATTCAGAATTTCAATCAATTTACGTACATCTTCGTAATGAAGACCAATTGTCGGCTCATCGAGTAAATACACCGTCTTTTCGACATGTGTTCGGTAAAGCTCTGAGGCAATTTTCACACGCTGCGCCTCACCACCAGAGAGCGTTGTTGCCGACTGACCGAGCGTCAGATACGACAACCCCACATCTGCCAGCGTCTGTACTCGATCAGCGATAGCTGGAATATCACCGAAGAATGTCAACGCTTCTTCGATAGTCATGTTGAGCACATCGTAAATATTCTTTTTCTTATATCTGACCTCAAGTGTATCTTTCATGAAGCGTTTACCATCACACACGTCACAAGTTACATACACTGTTGGCAAAAAATGCATCTCAACCGCAATTTCACCATTTCCCTCACACGCTTCACATCGTCCGCCACCACGTGCCGTAGGCACATTGAATGAAAAACGATTTGCCTTCCATCCACGAACACGGGCTTCATCGCTTGCCGCAAACAGTTCACGGATATACGTGAATGCCCCTGTGTATGTTGCCGGATTACTGCGCGGTGTGCGACCAATCGGGCTTTGATCGATCAGTACCGCTCGAGACACATACTCCGTACCAGAAAAGTGGTGCGCATGATACGTTTCAGCACTCCGATGCTTCCGCTCAAGCCGCGCGAGCAAGTTTTTGTGCAAAATATCGTACATAAAGGTCGACTTCCCGCTTCCCGATACACCTGTAATCGTCACGATTCTACCGAGCGGTACATCAACATCAAGATTAGAAATATTGTGAAGCGTGGCACCACGAACACGCAGTGTCCCCTTCTCTTGTTCACGACGCTCGGTCGGAACAGGAACGCTTGTCTCATTGCGCAAGTAACTTAGCGTGAGGGAACCTGACGTATTTTTCTTAGCAGTCAGTAACTTCTCAAGCCAATCAGCAACAATAACATTACCTCCATGTACACCCGCACCTGGACCAATATCCACCAAATAGTCTGATGCAAAGATTGTATCTTCGTCATGTTCCACCACGATAATGGTATTACCAAGATCGCGCAGACGAGTCAGCGTCTTAATCAATCGATCGTTATCACGAGCGTGTAGTCCGATGGTTGGTTCATCAAGTACGTACAGTGCCCCCACAAGCCCGCTTCCCAACTGTGACGCAAGGCGAATACGTTGCGCTTCACCACCAGAAAGGGTATGCGCCTTGCGGTCAAGTGTCAGATAATCAAGACCCACATTAAGCATGAATGTAAGACGCGCCGTGATTTCGTGTACCACAACCGCACTGATCTCTTTTTCTTTCGGAGACAACTGTAATGAATCAAAAAATGAGAGCGCGTCGGCTACCGACAATCCGGTTGTTTCGATAATATTCTTCCCAGCAATACGAACCTTGAGTGCTTCCGGACGTAACCGATTTCCCACACAGGCATCACACGGCTCTTCACTAAATAAAAACTTACTTCCCAGACCATTACATGTTGGACACGCCCCATGAGGGGAATTAAACGAAAAGAGACGTGGTTCAACTTCTGGGTACGAAAATCCGTCATATGGGCACAAAAACTTGGTGGAAATAAAATGGGCTTCTTCACCGATAACAAGCTTCACCAAACCATTTGATTCAAACAAAGCTCGTTCAAGCGACTCATTCAAACGTTCATTAATGGCGCTTTTCTTCTCAACGAGTTCGGAGCGATAAAATTCATCGACCAACACATCAATATGGTGTTGTTTATTTTTATCAAGCGTAATACGCTCACGAAGTTTGTAACGGGTCCCGTCGACAAGTACCTCACTATATCCTTTACCGAGCAAATCGTAGAGCAACTGATAGTATTCACCCTTTCGACCAACAACCACCGGCGCAAAGAGAGACACTTTTTGTTTATCCAACGAAACTCCGAGTACCTGTGCAGCTTTCTTGGCAGGAACTTTCTTTACAGTTTCAAGAATAGTCGCCTTAATTTCCTCATTTGAAAGTTTTTTAATCGGACGATCACATAGTAAACAGTGCGGCACACCAACACGTGCGTATAACACACGAAGGTAATCATATATTTCAGTCACTGTCGCTACTGTTGAACGGGGATTATTTGATCGAGACTTTTGATCAATAGAAATTGCAGGAGAAAGGCCTGTGATTTCATCAACATCAGGTTTACCCATCTGGCGCAAAAATTGACGTGCGTAGGAAGAGAGTGATTCAACATAGCGCCGTTGACCTTCAGCAAAAATAGTATCAAACGCCAATGACGACTTTCCTGAACCAGAAAGTCCCGTAAATACGATCATCTTATTGCGCGGCATCTGAACTGTAATATTTTTCAGATTATGCGTACGTGCACCCTTTACAATAATAACTTCTTGTTCTTTTGACATATAATCACGCAACGACGCCCAGGGGTGGTGCCCTGGGTCATACAGTCAGCGATACTCTACCATATTCCACCTTAAAGAAAAAACCCTCTGGTTGCCGAGGGTTTTTTCTTCTATTTCTTCTGTTCAGGGAGTGTATTTTTTATTTCACTTACAATTTCGTCGAGAGTAACAGTAGCCTTTACAAGAAATTTGACCGCGCCCAGATCCCTGCCCTTATCAATATCAGTTTTCTGACCAAGATTTGAAAATAGGATAACCGGAATACTCTTTGTCTTATCACTCTTTTTAAGTTGTCGCAAAATTTCAAACCCGTCGAGACCAGGCAAGAGAATGTCGAGCAAAATCACATCAGGAACTTCTTTTTCAGCCATCGCGAATGCCTCTTCACCGTTTGCTGTATGAAACAATATTGCTTTTTCCGAAGACAATTTTTTAGCAATCACGTCTGACAGAAACGCATCATCCTCAACCCACATCACCTTCTTACCCTCAATAGTTGAACTCATAGGTATACGTATTAATTGCAATTACCCCTGTATTATAACACCGCTACAAGATAGGCTATGCACAAAAGAAAACCACCCCAAGGTTAGTGGTGGTAGGAGAAATCATGCCGCCTGAAAAAGATTCGCGTGCCACCAAAACAGCTCACCGTATACGACCTTCCTTTTTCAATCATCTTAACGTCACCCATCATGCCGTCATTCAAGGCACTCATAACCAAGAGTGGATTAACCTCCCAAACACCTTAGGTCCGCACACCTTATGCAAAAGTCTGTTTATACTTTCTTTCTCCCCTTCCCGCGGGCTGTAGTTTCTCCGGTTAATGTACGGATTTCATCTCGTAAAATAGCGGCTGTTTCAAAATCAAGTTCTTCCACTGCCGCCTCCATTTGCGCGCGCTTTTCTGTTACCAACGCTTCAAGATCATCGCCATAGAGTGCTCGATCAAGTTTTGCCATGGAAGCGGCAGTGCTCGAACGCTTCTTCTCAATACTTTCGGTAATATCGTGAATGGCCTTGGTAACCGTTTTAGGTGTAATGCCGTGTTTTTCATTGTACGCAACCTGCAAGGTACGGCGACGATTGGTTTCACTGATAGCCCGCTCCATCGAGCCGGTCACGCGATCGGCGTACAAAATCACTTTGCCGCGTATGTTGCGAGCCGCGCGACCAATGGTTTGGATGAGCGATGTTTCGGAACGCAAAAACCCCTCTTTGTCAGCATCTAAAATACCAATGAACGACACTTCAGGCAGATCGAGTCCTTCACGCAATAAGTTCACACCGACCAAAATGTCATATTTGCCCTTGCGCAAATCGGTCAAAATCTCAATACGTTCAAGTGTTTCAATATCACTGTGAATGTAAGCGGTCTTAATCTTCCGCTCTTTCAGATACTCAGACAGATCTTCAGCCATGCGCTTCGTCAGCGTGGTAGCCATTACACGTTCACCCCGTGCAACTACCACCTCGGCTTCTTTGATGAAATCTTGAACTTGTCCGCCATACCCACTCTCCGATGAAGAAATAATAGGCCGCACGATAATTTCAGGGTCAATCAGACCGGTCGGGCGAATAATCTGTTCAACTGTTCTTGATGAAACCTCTTTTTCATACACTCCTGGTGTTGCCGAAGTGAAAACCACCTGCCCGACCCGTTCTTCAAATTCCTCAAAGGTGAGCGGACGATTATCAACAGCAGATGGCAAACGGAATCCGTGATCAACGAGCGTCTGCTTACGAGAGCGATCACCTGCCTGCATACCGGCAATTTGCGGGACCGTCACGTGCGACTCATCAATAACCGTCAAAAAATCGGGGGTGCCATCAGCCGTGTGTGGAAAATAAGCGAGCAGCGAATCAGGTGGGTCACCAGCCTTTTTACCAGAAAAATGCCGCGCGTAATTTTCGATACCACTGCAGTAGCCAACCTCTTTTATCATTGCAAGGTCATAGTTCGTGCGTCGTTTCAATCGCTCGTGTTCAAGTACCTTCCCTTGCCGTTCAAGGACTGCCAATCGTTCATCCAATTCGGCTTTAATAGAGGCAATAGCTTTCTTTGTTGCGGCATCACCCACAATAAAGTGCTTCGCGGGAAAGATAAACAAATGCGGTATATCACCTACCACCTGTCGTGTCGTGGGATCTATCTGAATGATACGTTCGATACGTTCCCCTCCTACCTCTATGCGATACAGCATGCGTTCATTTACCGGCATAATCTCGACCGTACTCCCTACTGCACGGAACATACCGGGAGACAGGTCAGCATTGGTCCGCTCAAAATGAATTGCTACGAGCTTTCGCAATAATGCCGCACGATCAAATACATCCCCGACAGATAGCCGCATATTTACCTCTTCGTATTCCACCGGACTACCCAAGTTATAAATACAAGAAACTGATGCCACAATGATCACGTCCTTACGGGTCAGCAGCGCCTGTGTTGCAGCATGGCGCAGTCGATCTATTTCTTCATTAATTTGTGCCTCTTTTTCTATGTACGTATCAGTCGTGGGCACATATGCCTCAGGCTGATAAAAATCATAGTACGAAACAAAATAATGCACTGCATGATTGGGAAAAAATGTCTTATACTCCTGTGCCAATTGAGCCGCGAGTGTTTTATTGTGCGCAATAACCAACGTCGGTTTACCAATCGCCGCAATCGTATTAGCAACTGTAAATGTTTTACCCGACCCAGTAACACCAAGGAGTGTTAAATAACGTTCTCCTTTCCGCAAACCTTCAACAAGGCCCTTAATTGCTTTGGGTTGATCACCGGCAGGAGCATACGGGGCCGTAAGGGTAAATACAGTGCTCATTAATGCACCATACCGTACCACGTTTACATGATTCTATAAAGAAACCCCTCGTAAAAAAGAAAACATTATGTCGTAGATAGTGAGCGATGTTTTTCTTTTTTCCATTCTGCAAATACTCCTGCATAGATAGCACTGCGCATCTCATCCACCATACGTATCAAAAATCGAAGATTATGAATAGATGCGAGTGTTGCAGCAAACATCTCTTCAGCACGAAAGAGGTGTGATACATACGCCCGAGTATATCGAGTGCACGTGTAACAATCACACCCGTCCTCTATCGGTGAGAAATCATTTGTATAAGGAGCATTTTTAATATTTAGACGACCATGTGAAGTATAAAGCGATCCGGTACGACCTTGACGAGTTGGGGCTACGCAATCAAACGTATCACATCCATGCGTCACCGCCTCAATTAAATCAGCTGGATCACCAATACCGAGCAAGTGGCGTGGTTTTTCTTTTGGTAACACTGTATTAACCCATCGAACTGCTTTTCCCATATCTTCTTTGTCGAACGAGCCTCCAATACCAAACCCATCAAACGCATGGGCACCAATTACTCCTGCACTTTCTTTTCGTAAATCTTCATACCGTCCACCCTGCACAATACCAAAGAGCAATTGCTGTCCTCCCATTTTTTTATGTACTTCTAAGGAACGCTCTGCCCAACGATGCGTCCGAGCCATTGCTTCTTTTTGATATTCCTTAGACGCTTCGGGTGATGGACACTCATCAAAAGCAAAGATAATATCTGCCCCCAATGCATGCTGAATCTCAATGGAGCGCTCCGGTGTAAATCGATGCTCACTACCATCAATGTGCGACCGAAAGGTGACCCCCTCTTCATCTACTTTAGCTAGTGGTACTTGTCTGTCTTTTCCTTCTTCTATTTCTATACTTCTGACATCCGGCCCTTCTTTTTGTACTTTGCTTACACGTTTTCCAAATGCTGTACCAAGAGAAAAAACTTGAAATCCACCAGAATCAGTGAACGTTGGTTTGTCCCAGGACATAAAAGCACCCAACCCACCAACGCCACGTACTGTCTCATGCCCTGGCTGTAAATATAAATGATATGTGTTCGCAAGTACTGCCTGTGCACCGATTTCACGTACCATATCAGGTGATAATGATTTGACTGTTGCTTTCGTCGCTACGGGAATAAATGCCGGTGTCTGTATATCACCATGTGGCGTATGAATCACTCCCGCGCGAGCAAGCGTACCAGACACTTCTTTTTGTATGGAAAACACATGAGTCATGTAAATTGAATATAGCTGCTCTTTTAAAAAAGAGAAAGCCCCCGCACATGCGCGAGGGCTGATGCAGGAGCTTCTAACATTATTTTTTCACAGGTCTTAATGTGTATTTCACTCCCTTCTCAATTCGTTATGGTTATTTGACCGACACCAATTCAACTTCAAAGTACAACGTCGAATGTGCCGGAATTGGACCAACTGGCTGGCTCCCGTATCCAAGCTCAGGCGGAATTGTCACTTTACGCTTTCCTCCCACCTTCATCCCAGTAACTGCCTTATCAAAACCTGGCACTACCTGTCCACTTCCTAGCACAAATGGTAATGGTTGTCCTCGACCATACGAACTATCAACTTCTGTACCACTTGCGAGTGTCAACCGATAGTGTACTTCAACTGTCTTACCCGCACGTGCTTCGGTACCAGTTCCTATTGTAACTTCTTCAATGCTAATATCCGCAACAGAACCCTGCCCTTGTTGTGTTGTCATAGTTTCTTTCGGGACGTCTTCTTTTGCTGTAAACGGATTAACTCCGCCGATGAAAAAAGTAAGCGCAATAACAGCGAGACCAACACTAACCGCCACATACTCTTTAAACGAAAGCATCTTCATCCCAATAACAATTTAATCGAATAAATAAAGAACAAATGCATTATACCTCATGGTATACTTTTGTATCATGAACACTAATTTTGATCGACCAACTGGTCCCCACGTTGAGCCCTTATACCCAACATTAACTAGAAAAGAAATTCTTAAGGCGGATAACGCCCGCATTGAACGTATGACTGACGAAATGCGTCAAGGTTTTCGATTTATAGAAAGATATGCCAAATCAGTTACTTTTTTTGGTTCCGCACGCTTCCAAGAAGGAGATACACATTACGAAACCGCACGTTCCATCGCCCACAAACTCTCACAAAAAGGATACGCTATCGTAACTGGAGGCGGACCAGGCATCATGGAAGCCGCAAACCATGGTGCACATGATGCACACGGCCATTCTGTAGGATTAAATATAAAATTACCGAACGAGCAACATATTAATCCGTATACTACTGATAGTATAGAATTTTCATACTTCTTTGCACGAAAAGTTGCTCTATCATTTGCCGCCGAGGCATATATTTTTTTTCCAGGCGGATTTGGAACACTGGATGAATTCTACGAAATCGTAACCCTAGTACAAACTAAGCGTATTAGCCCAGTACCAATCATTTGTGTTTGCAGTGACTTTTGGAAAAAGTTTGATGAACTACATAAAGTATTACTTCGTGATGCGCTTGGTACCATATCTCCCGGTGATGAATCAGTATATACCATCACCGATGATGAGGACGAGGTTTTACGACTTGTCCTCTCAGAACCCGTACGAAACGGCATCGCATACCCGCACTTATAAAAACAAAAAAGCTCCCATATGGGAGCTTTTTTGTAATGAAGCTTAGAAACGGTTGCCTCCACCGCGAGGTGGACGCTCAGCTTGCGGACGTGCCTCGTTGACAACGAGGGCTCGACCATCAAGCTCCTTTCCATGCCACATCTCAATTGCCTTCTGTTCCTGACCGTCAGCGACAGTCACGAAACCAAAACCGCGTGAGCGGCCCGTCATCTTATCAATGATGACGTTTGCATCCTCGACGGTGATACCGCCAGCAGAGAAGGAATCTTTTAAGCCGGCATCAGTCGTAGAGTACGACAAGTTACCGACGTAGAGTCTTTTCGACATTTCGAGTAGGAATTGTATATAAACCATCGCACCGACCTCTCGTCACGTTGCCTGCGATAGTTACCTACGCTAGAGTCCCGTGGAGAAACTGCGACTTATCAAGTGTACTATAGATTAAACAAAAAAGCAATAGTCCCCCCTCGTATTTGTCTGTATGCCCTTTTATACGGCCACTATACACCTCGCTTTCAATGAATCTGTAAGCTACAATATGACCATGGAAGAACCAACTCAGAAACAGCCACTTTCCACGGAAAGTTACAAGGGTGTACGTGATTTTTATCCCGAAGACCTTTTTATACAGAAATATATTTTTGCTATCCTACGTCAAGAAGTGGAATCGTTTGGATATATTGAATATAGCGCTTCACTATTGGAACCAGCAGAGCTATATAGAAGTAAAACAAGCGAAGAAATCGTCAACGAGCAAACGTATACATTCAAAGACCGTGGTGACCGAGAAGTGACACTGCGTCCAGAAATGACTCCTACCGTTGCCCGCATGGTTGCTGCCAAACGACATGATTTATCCATACCTATTCGGTGGTATTCAATTCCAAACCTTTTTCGCTATGAGAGGCCACAACGCGGACGCCTGCGAGAGCACTGGCAGCTTAATTGTGATATCTTCGGTGTTTCTGGATATGCGGCTGAGGTAGAGATTATTACACTTGCGCATAAGATTTTACGTTCATTTGGCATACAACAACACCAATTTGAAATTAGAATAAATAATCGTGCAGCTCTGACAAATAAACTACAGAAAGAAATCACGGACCCATCACAACTTAAGGTCGCGTTGCGCCTGCTTGATCGAAAAGAAAAAATGGATGAAGAAACGTTTAACAAAGAATGGGCGCTCATTTCCTCTGTCCCTTTTAAACCTTCGCAAGAACCTGACGAAGAAACACAAAAAATACTTACTGCTTTACAAAAACTTGGTATTAAAAATGCACAGTACCACCCAACACTCACACGCGGGTTCGATTATTATACTGGCACCGTGTTTGAAGTATTTGATACTCATGAAAAAAATCGTCGGTCACTTTTTGGTGGCGGACGATATGACAATCTCCTCTCTTTATTTGGTGGACAAAACATGCCAGCGGTCGGATTTGGCATGGGGGACGTTACTATTAAAGACGTTTTAGAAACATACAATTTACTCCCTGTATATAAAAACACGACTTCTCTTGCTATTCTTCCTGCCCCACATACACCAATCGAACAAATTCTTCTTTTAGCAGATCGCTTACGAAGCAGCGGTGTGCGTGTTTCGGTTGATAGTACCGAACGAAAACTTGGCGACCAAATAAAAGCAGCACACAAACAACATATCCCTTTTGTTATGGTAGTTGGAGAAATAGAATTAAAAGAAGGTATGTATACAGTCAAGAAAATCCTCACAGGTAAAGAAACAACAGTTCCTGAAACTGGTATTATGCCCCTCGTGCAGCCATAATAATATACTTATGCGTACTATTGTTTTTGATACTGAGACAAGAAATGTTTTCAGTGATGTTGCAAGCAACGATCCTGCCGCACTCGATCTTTCGGTTGTGTGTATCTGGGACTCACAAACAAATTCATACTCACATTATTTTCAAGAAGACTTGCCGAAACTATGGCCTCTTATTGAAAGTGCCGACGCTCTTGTGGGGTTCAATAGTGACCATTTTGATATTCCGCTTCTTGCAAAATACTACAAAGGTAATCTAGCAAACATTTTCTCTATAGACATCATGAAAGCAGTCAAAGATTCTCTTGGCCGTCGGATTAAACTTGATTCAATCGCTGAAGCGACACTCGGAAAGAAGAAAATTGGACATGGTCTTGAAGCAATTGTTTGGTGGCGCAATGGTGAACTTGATAAGCTAGTTAAGTATTGTATTGAGGATGTCAAAATTACAAAAGAAGTGTATGAATATGCACTTAAACACAAAGAACTAAAATTTACTGACAAAATAACGGGAGCAACACGAAGTATCGTGATTAATACTGAACCATGGCAACCAAAGAAAAAACAAGTCGCAACAGGAAGTTTATTTTGAATAGAAGTATGACGAAAAAATTATTAGACAAGTGCAATCAAAATAATACAAGCAAGCACTACACGATACCAAATAAAAAACTTGAGTGAATGCGTTTTTATAAATGCCATTAAAAAACGCACTGCAATAAATGCAACCAGAAATGATGTTACAGCACCTACCATAAGTGGCATACCAATAAGAAAAATATCACCACTGACCAACAATTCACCGAGTTTTAAACCACCCGCTCCAATAATAATTGGTACTGAAAGTAAAAATGAAAAACGTGTTGCTTGTATTCGATCAAAACCAGCAAACAACCCACCACTTATTGTTGCACCGGAACGAGAAATACCAGGAAACAACGCGAGCATTTGATATAACCCGATTAAAAAACCTCGCGTTGAAGTCACTTCAGTATAAAGTGTTCGCTTAAATGAAAGATATTCAGCAAAAAACATCAAACTGCTCCCGAGTAACAATCCAATAACCACGAAAAGTGGTCCACGAAATACCGTCTCCATGGCATTTTCAAGCATGAGTCCAGCAATAATCGCAGGTATAGTACCTACCACAAGTGCCGACAAAAGTTGTTTATCTTGTGGCATTAAAAGACGTGGATGAGTAAGAGCAACCCAAACTGATTTTGCAATTTTTATGAGATCATTCCACAACACAGTAACTATTGCGAGAATTGAAGCAAGTTGCAATACTGCATCAAACGCAAGCGCATCAGCCGTTTCTATCCCAAACACATCACGAACCAAGATCAAATGACCGGTTGACGAAACAGGGATAAATTCTGTCGCACCTTGCACAACACCAAGTATAACGGCGTGAATGATATCCATAATCTGCACACTACTCAAATAACGCCAAGACAAACATAAGTGCAAAACCAATACTGACAACAACCACTTGCCACCACACAGAACGAGTACGGGTATCTTCTTGTAACTCAGGTACAAGATCAGATCCAGCAATATAAATAAATCCTCCAGCGGCAAACGCACTAATCACTGCCAACATGTGTTCTGGTAAAGCAGCTTGAAACACGAGCACCATAGCAGCACCTACCAACGCAAGTAGCCCCGAAGCAAAATTCATTAATAATGCCTTTATAGAAGACCATCCTGAATGAAGAAGTAGTCCAAAATCACCCATTTCCTGTGGTAATTCATGTAATATGACCGCAAACGTAGTTGCTATACCAAGTTCAGTACTCGTAAGAAATGCGGCAGCTAAAATAGCACCATCAATGATGTTGTGAATACCATCGCCAAAAAAGACAAGCCAACCGATATGTTTTTTATCATGATTATGTTCTGTCACTGTTTCAATGCTTTCCTCATCCACACCATGACTATGTCGCCAACGTAATACTTTTTCAATCAGAAAAAACACAAGAACACCGCACGAAAGAGCTATTGAAACAGAACGTGGCGATGATACTGCCTCAAACGCTTCAGGAATCAAATGAATAAACGCTCCACCAAAAAGTGCCCCCACTGATAACGCAACCAAGAACGAGATGACGCGACGTAATAATACACGTGAAAAAAGAAGAGTTATCGCGCCCACAAGCGACAGAGCACTCACCAAAACAACAGCCCCAATGGTGTATACAACCTGAACCATAACGTAACTGTACCATACTCGTACAATCCTTGTACTGCATACATACCACATGTATACTTTGCAAATACAAATTAATTAATATCCTCCAATGGATTCAGCAACTTCACCAACAACAACAACAAAGAGCGAGAACTCACTTTCTCTTCCGATTGCTATTATTGTGGCGGGCGCATTAATTGCAGGTGCAATCTATTTATCACAAACATCAAAATCTGTAACACCAACGAGCACTACGACGCAGGCAGCAAACACCATTACAGTACAAGCAATTACAGCAAATGACCATTTTTTAGGTAACCCTAATGCTAGTATCACGTTAATAGAATTTTCAGATCTTGAGTGTCCTTACTGCAAAGTATTCCATGCAACAATGAATACACTCATGGACGAATATGGGAAAAATGGAACCCTTGCATGGGTGTACCGCCACTTCCCACTTGCACAACTCCACCCAACAGCTCCACGCAAATCAGAAGCCGTTGAATGTGTAGATGAACTTTCAAATAAAACTGCGACATGGAATTTTATTAATCGCCTCTTTGTTGAAACACCGCAAGGTGGCAAGCTAGAAGACACTCAGATGTTCACCATTGCTGGACAACTTGGTATCAAAAAAGATGCACTCACTGCATGTCTCGATAGTGGTAAATATACTCAAAAGGTTTCTTCACAGCTTGAAGATGCGGTAAAAGCGGGTGGACGAGGAACCCCATTTAGTGTCTTAATGCTCAAAAATGAAATTTCTAAAGCAGATGAAGAAGCCATCCTCCAACAAGCAGCACTCTTTGGAGCGACAAATCTGATTGTGGTAGATAAATCAAAGAAAATAGTGTCGCTTTCGGGAGCACTTCCCATAGACTTCATGAAACAACTTATTACAACACTCACACAGTAAGTCTTTCAAGATAAAATAAAAATCCCTGCTTTATGCGGGGATTTTTTATGCAAATCTGCATGTCCCAGCAAGTATATCTTCCTCAAATTGTTTGATACCCTGCTCATCTTTTGTATAGTGTTCAACCACAGGAAACTGTACCTGCACAATCAGTGTATAGACCGCCTGCGCAAGTGCAGCAACCCGCTCCACAGATGCCGCATCGAGTGGCAACGAGAGGCTAACTATCTGCTTACCGTCCGGTTCGACAAACTGGAGCGTACCAACTGACACCTTCTCTTTGGAAAAATCACGAGACCCCTCAACAAGTAACTTATAAAAACAGAGCTGTCGCTTGTATTGATGCAGCTTAATCCGATCATGCTCATCACCTCGATCCCACGAAGAGAGTGCCCGGCCCGTCTTATAATCAATCACCTCAAACATACCGTCAGCACACCTATGTAAACGATCAATCTTTCCCGTCACATGAGCGTTGCCAACAAGTACTCCCTGAGCTTTAAAATCAACCTCCACCAAATCACCACCCTGCAATTCATGTGCTCGCGCACTTAGAAACGCCGTGAGCGCTTTTATAGCACGCTCTTTTTGTACACGTGTATCATGTTCAGAAATCCGCGACCGCATAAGTGCATCGTGGCACCATTCGATAACCATGTCAGTAGAAGGAAATGTTTGATGCTTTTTAACATACACGACCACACGGAAAAGCGCTTCGTGTATGGCTGTACCAAACACTGCAGATGACGATTTTGCCTGTGGGAACAAGAGTAAGTTTGTTTCAATAAATTTCTGTGGACCACCCGCAACCACATTGAGAAAATTATTGAGATGCGTGGGAGACAACCGATAATCAACCAACACATGCTTGAGCAATGCCTCTTCTTCGCCCCGATACGGCGGCGTATGAAATGACAGGAAAGATGCCTCCAAGACCTCGGTCGTGTGCGGAGCCTCAGGTATAGAGACTCCCTGCGGCTCAAAAAACGGATGTGCGTTGGTAGTCTCACCAGATAACAAGAACCGGAGCGGCGACATACTTTCTCCCGACTCACCGTGTGTATATGAAGAAAGAATAAGGTGACGCTTGGCACGAGTCAGCGCCACATAAAACAATCGAAGTCTGTCGTCTTCAGTATCACCTCCTTGCTCAATAGGAAGATTCTTAGGGAGCGTCAACCGTTTTGGCTCACCGCGACCAGCCCACACAACATCGAGACACGAGAGCACAAACACAATCTCAAACTCAAGACCTTTTGCTTTATGCGCAGACAACAGAGATACTGCCTGCTCAGCATTGGCAAATGGCGACTTGTTATTGAGAGGCATGTTATTTTTTTCGCGAAAGGATACAAATGCCACCAAATCATTGATAGAAATAATACGCCCTCGCTTATACTCACGAAGCGCGGTGATAAATGTCCGCAAACTCGACAAAAAAGATAGGTAATCTGCTCGCGCATGGGTAAAACGTTCTTTGCTGAAATAGTAGCGCTTGAAAGGGCTCACAAAATTGCCCTTCTGCGACGTCGCTGCTTCGTGCGCCTCATCCTCGTCTTCCTCAAGAACCGTCCCTTCTGCCCCAATCAGCTTATCGAGCACGTATTCAAGCGGTTCTGTCTTTGCGTCACCCGCAAGATCAATCAAGAAAGAGGCGACAGCCTGTACACGCGAATCATTATACTGACGCATCGCCGCCAGCCACGACCCGCCGTGCGCACGTTTTGCCTGTATGGACAGTTCCCACACCACCACCCGTTCAATTCCCCAAAACGGGAAAGACAGGATGCTCGGTAACAATTCATCCGCCTCATCACCCTTACCATCCGCTATAGACGCCACAAACCGCGCCAAGAGAATTAGCTGCTTAATATGTGGCTCCTCAAGTACATTCTGTTCGCGTTCGTATCGGATAGGAACAGAGACGGTCTTGAGGTATGGCACGAGCTCCTCAAGTTGCCGATGCTTTCGCGAAATAACAGCAATACTATCAGGAGAAACTCCTTCCACGGTGATCATCCGGTGTATCTCACTCGCAACAAAATGGTACTCATGTGGAGAAGAAGGTAATGAAACGTGACGAATAGAACCTTCAGAAAGTCCCTTGTGCGCCGCACGAAGTTTCTTTTCAACACCAGGTAGAAGCCGTGCAAGCCGGTCTTGTCCACGCACAATAACCGTCTCGGCGGCATTCAAAATGCTTTGCGTCGAGCGATAGTTATCAGCCATCGTTACCACCGCTACATCTTTCCACTGGGCGGTAAATGAAAGGATATTTGAAACATCTGCGCCCTGGAAACGATAGATAGCCTGATCGTCATCACCAACAACCATGAGATTTGGCCTCCCCTCATTCACTGGTGAATCAACGATCGCTCGTACCAAGCGCATTTGCGCGTCATTGGTATCTTGAAATTCATCGACTAAGACATACTGGTACTGTTCTTGCACATAGGCACGAAGTGCAGCATGTGTTTCAATCGCCTCGATCACATCCAAGATCATGTCATCAAAATCATAAAATCCGCGCGCAAACAGTTCACGCTGATATGTTTCGTATATACGCCCTACCTCCTGCATCCGCAGCAGCCGATCACTCCCATCCTTGAGCACCCGCTGGCCATCCTCGGTTGCTTCAGTCCACGATGATTTCCATACAGACAGCGGAGTCGTTGAATCAGTTTCTTGCGCTTCTTGATAAGCCGCTGCAAGAGAATCCGCAACTACTCGCGCATACGGTTTCCATGGTGCATGTGATACCAATGTTATTGGCCTCTGTGATGCAACCTTTTGTATATCACGCAGGACTGTCTCAATCTGAGGAAACTCTTTTTTTGAAAGACGGCCAGAAAACATCCGATGTATAAAAGGATTGAGTAGCGTATAGTCCTCTTCGTTTGCAGCAATAACAGCAGCAAACTCACGCGGCTCCAAACCTGCCTTTTTGGCGCGCTCAATAACCTCTATCACCGGCCGCCGAAACACAAATCCTTGTTCGGGATGTTCAGAACGTAAAGGATGCCCATGCGACAGCGCACGCAAGGCGTCTTCAACAATCTCCATGCGGGTCAAATCATCTGCCGGACTCATATACGCACCTCCATAGAAATATTCAGGATGACGACTGATCACTTCAACCGCAAAACTATGAAATGTATGAATCGCGACTCGATACGCGCGCTCACCGATCAATGTTGCCAGACGTTGCCGCATGTTGGTTGCCGCACTTTCAGTAAACGTCAAACACAAAATGTTGTCCGGGGTTGCGTGCGTTAATCGAAGAATATTGGCAACACGCAACGAGAGAATTTCTGTTTTTCCCGAACCAGGGCCCGCAATAACCATCACCGGCCCCTCAACCGTATCAACCGCTTTCTTTTGAGCGGCGTTGAGACGCTCATATGCAACAACAAATGGGTCAAAACGACTCTTCATTCTTTAAGTATAGCGAATAAACAGACAGTCAACTAAAACTCGCCTATTAGAGATTCGTACTAATAGGTGAGTTTTTATTCATGCAAAATACATCATGAGATCAATTTTGGAAATGTCACCAAAAAAGTCGTGCCTTGATTAACGCCCATGGAATCAGCCTCTATCACGCCTCCATGCCGATCAATAATTGATTTTATAAGAAAAAGCCCTACCCCAACCCCTTCGGTATCAGCAGTTTTTGCACGCTGTGAACGATAAAATTTAGTAAACAAATGGGCTAATTCTTCCTTAGCGATACCGATACCTGCATCTTTTACTCGCAAAGTTACGGTCTTACTCGACGTCTCGACCGCTGCTACCACCGTACCCCCAATGGGTGAATAAGATATCGCATTTTCAATCAATGTCTGAGCAATAAATTTAATACGTTCTCGATCGCCTCGAATGAGTGCTCCGTTATCCCATCGTTCCAGCGAGAACGCGATCTTACGTTCTTCTACACGCGCACGCAAACCAGCAGCAGCCTCAGCAACAATGTCACCAAAAATAATTTTTTCAAACTTGTAGAGTGATGATTCAGAGCGATCTGCGTCAGCAACCGCAATGAGTGTAGAAGTAAGATCAATCAATTTTCGATTTGACTCACGAACATTTTCCAACTCATGCTTCTTGGCAAGATCTTGCTCTTGAGACAATAAAAGTTCGGTTGCCCACTTAATATGTGTCAGTGGGGTACGGAATTTATGTGTGACAACAGTAATAAACTCGTATTTAAGTAAATCATTTTCACGCATCTTCCTCCATACCAACACACCTATAATGACCGCGATTGCTGAAGTTGCTACAGGCATCAACCAAATAGGAAAATCTGGAAATGCTGTACTGATATATAAATTTGAGAAACTACCAATAGCCACCACACTGGTCAGAATAGTCACCATGAGTCCATATACAAAAGCCTGGCGCGCAATAATGTTTATTTCAACCAATTTGTACCGGAATGTTACATAACCTAGTGGTATAAGATACAAACTCATAAAACACGAAATAAGCGGATCAATCTGTACATCAAATACCAAAAATACCGCGGTTGAACCGGTAAAATAGGCGAACACCAACGCCATAATGACGTAACGCAAACGGTTTTTGATAACCACATCTTGTGTGGTGAAATACTCACGCAACGCGTGATAAGTAAAATAAGCAGAGACTACAAAGATATACAAGCGCACAACCCAGTAGTACTGTCCCGCATCGTAATAGTTTGGGAAATACATCTTTGGCAAGGATGGCAACAAAAACGAATCGGGGACTAAAAGATAAAACGCGAGCAGCACGGTGCCAGAAATATAAAATAGATAGAGTACCCACTTCTCCCGATCAAACTTACCGGTCATTGCAAATATCCAGTGCGCGTTTAAACAAACAAATGGAATATTTACAAGATTAAACATGAGTATTGCCCGCGAAACATATGGGTCAGTGATATTTATCCCTACTACGTGAGAAAGTTGGAAGAGTCCAAGAGTAATTGAAATCAACAAAAAAGTTACCGTAACAGGACTTCTCAATGAACGTTTATATACAAGAACACCGGCGCCCACCGTAAACATCACAGACAGTGACATCAATACATTTGTCAAAAGGAGCTCGTAATGCACAAAAAAATTGTATCACGCAACAGAATCGCTTCCTGTTTACTTTTCAACAGTTGATGATACTTTTATTTCAGCAACAAATTACACACAAAAAATCTCCCGAGAGGGGAGATTTTTTGCACAAGGATTAGTATCCTTTCAACTGATTGGCTTTCTCGTGCGTGCGAATCTTCTCGTGTGCCTTGGCCTCGATCTGGCGAATACGCTCACGCGTGACACCGAACTTCTGACCGACCTCCTCGAGTGTGTGCGTCACCCCATCCACAAGACCGTGACGCATTTCAAGAATACGGCGTTCCTTCTCAGATAAATCATTCAATACCGCACGAACTTGGTCGGCAAGAATACGACGGGCGGTCTCCTGATCGGGCGAGAGCATCTTATCATCACTAATAAAATCACCGAGTGTTGATTTGCCATCATCACCATCATCACCAATCGGTGTTTCGAGTGATACGGTATCCTGATCAATCTTTTCAATCTGATAAATCTTGTCGACATCCACACCCATTTCAACCGCAATCTCTTCCGGCATTGGATCACGACCCAAGTCTTGCGACAAACGACGTACTACCTGCTTGTACTTAGCAATCGTCTCTACCATATGCACCGGCACTCGAATAGTACGGCTCTGATCGGCAAGCGCACGCGTAATTGCCTGACGAATCCACCACGTTGCATAGGTTGAAAACTTAAATCCTTTTGACCAATCAAACTTATCAACCGCCTTAAACAATCCGAGGTTTCCTTC
>CAZTRA010000007.1:0-44204 GCA_964616075.1 uncultured Candidatus Saccharibacteria bacterium | reverse complement strand
TTAGCATATTTAGACAGTCGGTGGCGTGAGTGGTTCGTATAAAAAAATCCACCCAACAGAAACCTGTTGGGTGGGGGTCTGAGGTCCTAAGCACAGGACCTTAACAACCGGGGGCAAAAACGCCGCCGCTGTCGCCGCTCTTGTCCATCGCGCCAGTAACGCATCCGTCAACCACGCCACTTTGTTTGTATTTTTGTTTCATACGCGTGTGCTTTCTTTTTACCAATAGACGTTCTCCTGAACAGAATATTCAAGACAAACGCCTATCCACAGAAAATCCTAGCAAATGCCTATACTTGAGTCAAGTTGTGTATACAGAGTTGCGTAGATCGTAGTACAAAGTGTCGTACCGGGTAGGTTCTTCACACGCTCTCTCTTGTTGAAACTTTTTTGTCTCTGTGTGGTGCTATACTAACGCTCAATTACTATTAATTGATGTGGTATGAATGTTCCAACTAATAATATGAATGGTTCGAAGCCTCAGATTCCTCAAGATCATATACACGTGCTTTTTTTTGCATCACTTATTGTGATGGGGGTAGTGTTGTGGCTCGTGGCGATGAAGACTGGTTTGTTTGCCTAGTAAATGAGCTTAACTTTTTATGGAAAACTGTCCGTGATGGTATGGGCAGTTTTTTATTTTTAAGTGAACCATATTTTCTTTTCTTGTACAGCTTCTGTTTAGTTGATGCTCTCGCCTATAATACACTCATCATGGCGTCATCACCGCGAAAGAAAACAGAAATGGTACTTCCTTCTCTTAAGCTCCGTTTATTTTCTGGTTTCGAGCCTGTGCGCTCAACGATTCCTGGTATTCCGTGTGCACGGTGTACACGTGAAGATGTGCCTCTGGTAAATAATGCCACTATTGGTCATGCGCGATTGGTATGTGAAACGTGCGCTATTGATGAATTTTGTGAATATGAGGGATACGAAACACGCGAAGCCGCTGCAAGTGCGCGCAAACGTTCGGTTGATACGCCGTTGTTACTTGCAGAGCTGGCTCTTCGTCAGTATGCACAAGCGCATCATCTTAAAACCGTGACTGCTATTTCTGTGGCAGATCAGGTGCGTATTGTTGCTGATGCACATGTCACGTATGTGACCGCATTGTCTCGGGCTGAACGTCGTGATATTGAGACAGCAAAAAATCAGCGAATGGTTGAGCAGCGCCTCAAGAAACTCTTACCATTTGTTGGTACGCAGGGTACCATAGAAGTGGCACCCGTGACATTTTCGTTTACTAAAACCGCGTATGAACGCCTCTTGGTAAGTGCTTATTTGGGGAATTTTATGATCAATGGGTTATTTAAGGATCGGAATATTTTCTATGACGAAGTGCTTAGTGTTCTTTTTTCTAAAGCAAAAGAGGCAGGTATTGGTCGCTTTAGTGAGGTAGTGGGTGGCACACATGTACCTTCGCGCGAATTTAATCAGCATCCGGATGTGCGTCGTTTTAAAAAACAGTATGACGATGAACTCTTTTGGAGCGAGCTCGTCCGCCGGCTCGCTGATCGAGATATGCGACTCGATAAGGGCGCGGCTGCAGTGTCGCGGTTTTCGCCAAAACAGTATGAGGAGGCGGTTGTTTTGTATGAGGCACCGTATCTTGAAGAATTTAATCGGCATGGGTTGACTCGATTTGTGGTGCAAGATGAGGATGATAGTGGTGAACGTGAAGAGGGTGCGCTTTGAACGTGCTGCTGTCTATGCAACCAAATATTGTGTGATACAATCACCGTGCTATGTCGAGACAAAATAGAACTCTTTTGTGGTGGACTCTTTTTATTGTAATCGTTGTTGGTGGTGTGATTGTGATTGCTGCTTTTGCGAGCAGTAAGCCGTCGCCACTTGACCCGTTTGCGCAATGTTTGGTTGAGAAAAAAGCATCATTTTATGGTGCGTACTGGTGTCCGCATTGTAACGATCAAAAGCGTTTGTTTGGTCGTGCAGCAAAATCGCTCCCATACATTGAGTGCTCAACACCTGACGGTAAAGGTCAGCTCCCGCTCTGTGCCAATGCGGGCATTACCGGCTATCCCACGTGGGTGTTTGCCGATGGTTCAAAAGAAGTTCGTGTGATGACGCTTTCTGAGCTTGCGGAACGAACGAGTTGTATGCTTCCAGTTGATGCGCCCGCTACTTAAGCGGCGGTGTTAGGTAACATAGATGAGTATCTAAGCCACCCTATAGAGCAGGGTGGTTTTCGTTTTATACTATGATATATGAATTGGCGTACGATAATGCTGGTGGTAGGTGGTATCGTTTTGTGTGTTGCAAGTGTAGTGCTCTATCAGAGAAATGTTACTAAACAGATATCTCAAAATAGTCAGTTGCTCTTGGCAACAATGCCGTTTCGCATCGGAGAGCGGGTGATTGAGGTAGAGCGTGCGGTTACCAGTGAGCAGCGTACGCGTGGACTGTCTTTTCGCAGTGGTTTGGTAAAAAATACTGGTATGTTGTTTGTATTTACGAGCGACGATAGGTATGGTTTTTGGATGAAAGATATGCGATTTTCTATCGATATAATATGGCTCGATGCGTCATATAAGATTGTTGACATGAAGGAATGGGTTACACCCGCTACATATCCCACGGTATTTTATCCATCCGCGCCCGCCCGGTATGTTCTTGAAGTCCCTGCTGGGTTTGTGCAAGAACACGGACTTTCTGTCGGGTTATCGGGGAATATACTTGAAAAAGTACAGTAAATCACTGTCCGTCTAAAGAACTCTTTTTATTCCTGTCAATCTTGCGCATGGGACAGTCGCGTACTCTCGTTTCTTATCCCCACTTTTCAGTGGTCTTATCGGGTATACAATGAATACCGAATTACTCTTATCAATAAAAAAGTTTTTCACTTTTATGTCACCAGCTACGAAGAAAAAAACAACGCCGAAAGTTGAGACTCCCGTCGTGAAGTCTGTACAGAAGCGTGATGGTTCAATTGTCCCGTTTGATGTCTCTCGCGTTGTTAATGCGATCAATAAGGCGATGATTGCAACTGGTGAAGGTAGTGAGAAAGAAGCTGAATTGGTCGCGCATAAAGTTCACGCAGAACTAATTCGTATCATCAAGCGGTACAAAAATTTCGTGCCGACGGTTGAAGGTATTCAAGATACGGTTGAAAAAGAGCTCATTCTTTCTGACTATGTGAAGACTGCTAAGGCTTATATTTTGTACCGTGAACAGCGCGCAAAACTTCGTGAAAAAGGATTTCACGTACCTGAACGTGTACGTAAGCTCGCTGAGCAGAGTAAGACGTATTTCCGTAACGCGTTGGGTGAATTTGTGTACTACCGCACATATTCAAAGTGGATTCCAGAGGAGGGACGTCGAGAGACATGGATCGAAACGGTTGATCGTTATATGGCGTTTATGAAAGAGAACTTGGGCAAGAAGCTTAAGGAGGCAGAGTACGCGGAAGTACGGGAAGCGATTTTGAAGCACGAAGCAATGCCATCGATGCGTCTTTTGCAGTTTGCGGGTAAAGCTGCCCGTACCACAAATGTTGCTGCATACAACTGCTCATTCATTGCCCCAGAATCATTTCGTGATATTACGGAGATTATGTATGTGTCGATGTGTGGTACCGGTGCGGGTTGGTCTGTTGAGAGTGCTAATGTGCAGAAGTTGCCTCAAATAAAACGCCAGACGGGAAAAACAAAACCGGTGCACGTGGTTGGGGACAGTAAAGAGGGGTGGTGTGATGCTTTTCTGCTCGGTATGGAAACGTGGGCATATGGTGAAGATGTTACCTTTGATTATTCGCAGTTGCGACCATCCGGTGCTCGTTTGATGACGATGGGTGGTAAGGCGTCAGGTCCAGATCCGTTGCGGCGATTGCTTGATTTCACTCGTACGCGCATGCTTAGTCGTCAGGGTAAGCGTCTTGAGAATATTGATGTGCACGACATTATTTGCATGGTGGGTGACTGTGTGGTGTCGGGTGGTGTGCGTCGTAGCGCTATGATCTCTCTTTCTGATTTTGACGATGAAAGGATTCGTGATGCAAAGAAAGGGCAGTTCTATCTCACTGATCCGCACCGATCACTTGCTAATAATTCTGCCGTATATATAAACAAACCAACCAACGAAGAGTTTCTTGATGAGTGGATGGCGTTGGTAAAGAGCAAGTCAGGTGAGCGTGGTATTTTTAATCGCGGGTCACTTGCTAAAACACTGCCAGAGCGCCGTCTCTCTGTTCTTAAGATGCGTGGATATTTCGATCCGACTGGTACGATGATCACCGGTCCTATGGGTACTAATCCATGCGGAGAGATTATTTTGCAAAGTAAACAATTTTGTAACTTGTCTGAAATTGTGGCACGCAAAGAGGATACGCTTGAATCGCTTTCTCGAAAGATGCGAGTTGCGGCAATTCTGGGTACTTACCAATCAACACTTACTAATTTTCCATACCTTTCCAAAGAGTGGAAGGAGCATTGTGAAGAGGAGCGTTTGCTCGGAGTTTCAATTACCGGTCAGTGGGATTCTCCGGTGGTGCGTAAGCCAGACACGCTCGAGAAGTTGCGCAAAGAGGCAATCAAGGTAAACAAGGAGTACGCTAAGCGTTTTGGTGTTAATGCGTCGACGGCGATTACTTGTGTGAAGCCATCGGGCACGTTGTCGCAGATGGTCGACTGTTCGAGTGGTATGCATCCGCGCCATGCGCCGTTCTATATTCGCCGCGTTCGTATCAGTGCCACTGATTCGCTCTTCAAGATGTTGAAAGATCAGGGAGTACCATTTCATCCGGAAGTGGGACAGTCTGCTGATAATGCCACTACGTACGTTCTCGAGTTTCCAGTGAAGGCACCTGACCATTCAATTTTCCGTGACGATATTACTGCAATCGAGCAGCTTGAGCACTGGAAGACTGTGAAAACTAATTACACTGAGCATAATCCGTCAGTTACGGTTTCTGTTGGTGATGATGAATGGATTGAAGTAGCAAATTGGGTGTACAAGAATTGGGATATTGTTGGTGGTTTATCATTCTTGCCCCGCGATAATCATGTGTATCAGTTGGCGCCGTACGAATCGATTGATGAAAAGCGCTACCACGAGCTTATGAAGCGGTTTGAACATATTGATTATTCCAAGATTATCACGTATGAGAAGCAAGATGTCACTGATTTGAAGAAAGAGCTTGCGTGTGTGTCTGGTGTGTGTGAGATTGTATAAAGAGTAATACCCCCCTGTGTTCATCTGGAGCAAGGGAGTATAGTACGGGGCGTTGTTTTAGGTAGCTGAAATAAAATTTTCTTTTTATATGTGAACACGCTCCGCCGTAAGGCGGAGCGTGTTCATGTCCTTCGTACCGATAAGCCGAATTCTGTGCGACGGTGCACATGCGCACCGTGCGGCGACTATTTATCTGGGCCTGACATTACTGTGAGGCTCAAGCGGCACTCCCTTGCTTTCGCAAGGGCACGGCCTTGCACTTAGGTAAGGATTTAGCCGTTGCACCCTCTGTGTTGCCACAGAGGCTATACCCATGGGTACCCAACACCTTTTCAGGTGTTGGCGTCTCTGTTCGCACCTCTTGGATTACTCCAGACGGGCGTTACCCGCTACCATGCGCTCTGCATGAGCAGAGAAGTGTTCGGACTTTCCTCTCCATAAAAATGGAGCAGTCGCCTGGTACGAAGGAATATTATTTTACCACAATAAAAATTATCTTCAATAGAGTGTGCGCTCTTTTGGTGGATAGGGCCCCCTATTGCTATGCGATGCCATTTTTTATGTTTGCATCAAGTAGTATAATAATTGAATTACTATTTATTAGTTTTTACTCACAACAATGGACGGACAGAATCAATCAGTGGTACCCAACGTAGAGCCACGTAGACGAGATTGGGATTTTGCCTCTTTCGCAGTTATTGCAGTTGCGGTCTGTGTGTTACCACTCTTTTTTATTCCATCGGTGTCATTTCCTTTCCAAATGGGAAAGGTATATGTGGCAGTAGGGGCTACAGTACTGGCACTTATACTTTGGATTGTGAGTCGTTTACGAGATGGCTCGGTATCAATTGGTATTCATCCGATTATGTGGTCGTCTGCAATAGTTGTGGGGTCATTGTTGTTTTCAACGTTACTATCCTCTGATTTCTCATCGTCTCTTTTGGGAGTTGGTTCTGAGATAGCGACATTTGGTTTTTTGGCGACTATGTTCGTGTTGTTGTTTATTACATCAACACTTGCTCAAACTAAAGATCGTATTTTCTATCTTTATTTGTCACTTTTCTGCTCGTTCTTCCTCGTCTCGCTTTATCATATCGTTCGATTGATTGGCGGAGTGGATTTGCTTTCATTTGGTGTGTTTACAAGCGCGATTAGTAACACGGTTGGTAAATGGAATGACTTGGGGATCTTGTTCGGACTCGGAGCAGTGTTGTCCTTGGTGACTCTTGAGCTTGCTTCAATTAAGACTGGATTACGTTACGCGCTCTACATGGTTCTTGTGTTTTCGCTCCTATTTTTGACTCTAGTGAATTTTGTATCTGTGTGGGTAGCGGTTATGCTCTTTAGTCTCCTCTTGCTCGTGTACCTCACGATCTCTCGTCGTGGCCAATTAGGGCCTTATAAGCTTCCGTTTGTACCGATTACAGTGTTTATTATTACCCTTTTGTTTGTGGTGCCGATTGGCCGTGATCAGAATGGTCAGATGCGTTATCTTGCGTCAAAGGTGAGTGATACGATGGCAAGCACATTCAATATTTTGCATTTAGAGGTTCGCCCGACATGGGGCGCTACTTTTAATGTAGGTAAGCGTGCGTTATTGACTGATCCTGTATTTGGTGCCGGCCCTAATCATTTTGTTGATCGGTGGGTACTGGATAAACCCACAGAAGTAAATGCGACCGCGTTTTGGAATGCCGACTTCACTTATGGTATTGGATTGATCCCGACGTTATTTGTTACGACTGGTATATTGGGTACGTTCTCGTGGTTACTCTTCTTAGGGGTGTTCATTTTTAGTGGTTTTCGTGCCGTGTTTTCAATTCGTCCTGATACTGATGCATTCAGGCGGTATCTTACGGTGTCATCCTACTTCAGTGCATTATTCTTGTGGTTCTTTTGTTTCATCTATATACCAAGTGTGGTGCCTGTCGTGTTAGCCTTCGTGTTTACTGGTATTTTTGTTGGATCCCTTATTGAAGAGGGTCTTGTACAGACAAGACAATTTGTGTTTGTGCAAAATCCTCGAGCTGGTTTTGTTTCAGTATTGGTGCTTGTATTTCTCTTAGTGCTGTCTCTAGTGACTGGATATGTTTATACACAGCGTATACGAAGTGTCATTGCGTTCCAAAAAGGAGTATTTGCGTTTAATGTGGAAGGTAATCCAAAAAAAGCCGAGGAATTATTCAAGAAGGCGGTTCGTGCAAGTGAGGTTGATGCCTATTATCGATTTTTGTCAGAATTAACGTTGGTGAAGATAAATAATACGCTCTCGCAGAATGCCAGTGCAACCAATGTGCAGAAAGCTCAACAAGATTTGTTGCAGTTGTTTGGTGAAGCTAAATTATATGCAGAGCAAGCTCGAGATATTACGCCAACCAGTTATCAAAATTGGCTCGCCCTTGGTCGTGTGTACGAAGCGCTCGTGCCGCTTAAGGTTGAGGGTGCGTATGCTGAAGCAATAAAAGCCTATGACGAGGCACAGAAGCGTAATCCTACAAATCCTGAAATATTACTGACCAAAGCACGGCTTGAGGTGGCAAATGGACAAAATAAGAAAGCGCGAGAGTTGATCGGTCAAGCGTTAAAGTTGAAGCCAAACTATACTGAGGGAGTGTTCTATCTTTCACAGATAGAGGTTGCTGAGGGAAAAATTAAGGAGGCTATCTCATCTGTTGAGGCATCAATTTTTCTTTCTCCTTCAGAGCCCGTGTTGTACTTCCAGCTTGGGTTGTTGAAGTACAATATTAATGATTTTAAAGGTGCAATTGACGCGTTTGAACAAGCGATTGCGTTGAATCAGAATTATGCAAATGCTCGCTATTTTCTTGGTCTTGCATATGATCGGGTAGGTAAAATAAAAGAGGCAATTGGTCAATTTGAAGCAATTAAGTTAACTAATCCTGACAATCAGGAAGTAGAGGATATTTTAGTTAATTTAAAAGCTGGTAAGGCGCCATTTGCAGGTGGGCGTATCCCTCGTGAGTTGCCAGTTTCTGAAGAGAGTCGGGTGGGTCTTTAGGATCATGTTGTATGGTAGGACAGTTTCTTAAATATCTTGAGCGTGAAGTAGGCGGCCTCCACGAGGCCGCCTACTTGCTCGCATTCTTTACGTTCTTATCGCAAATTGTTGCACTTGTCCGAGATCGTTTATTTGCCCACGAATTTGGTGCTGATGTGGTGCTTGACGTCTACTATGCCGCGTTTCGTATTCCTGATGTCCTTTTTGTATCCATTGCTTCGATGGTGTCGATTTCTGTACTTGTGCCACTACTTATTGAAGCGGAGGAGAAAGGTTCGAAAGAATATCAACGTCAGTTTATCGATAGTATGTTTACATGTTTTGGGTTGTTGATTGTTTTTGTTTCAGGACTTGTGTTTTTCTTTGTCCCGTCAATTGTTGCATTTTTGTTTAAACCACTTGTTGATGCTGATCAAGGACCACTTTTGATTACTATGACGCGCATCATGCTGCTTTCTCCTATGTTACTTGGAGTATCGAACTTTTTTGCGAGTATTATGCAAGTTGAAAAGCGATTTATCGCATATGCGCTTTCTCCCATTTTTTATAATATTGGTATTGTTGTTGGTGCGTATGTGTTCTATCCCGTGTGGGGCGTTGAAGGACTCGCATACGGCGTGGTGCTCGGTGCGTTTCTTCATATGGCACTGCAGGTTCCATATTTGGTACGTCACCGCGTTGTGCCACGTATTAGGCCCATTGTGTGGTCTATCGTCCGGAGAGTTTTTTCTTTGTCTATATACCGTACTGTGGCACTTTCTTCTACGCACGTTGCGCTTATTGCGTTGACGTCTCTCGCCAGTGCGTTTACGGTCGGTTCAATCGCTGTATTTAATTTCTCTTGGAATTTGCAGTCGGTACCACTTGCGATTGTCGGGGTGAGTTATTCCATGGCTTTGTTTCCATCAATTGCACGATTGTATGCATCCGCCGATATTGCTGGTTTTGTGAAGGCTGTAGTAACGGCTTCTAGACATATCATCTTTTGGTCATTGCCCGTAATGATTCTTTTCATTGTATTGCGCGCACAGATTGTTCGTACGATTTTAGGCTCCGGTGCCTTTTCTTGGTCGGATACGAGGTTAACTGCTGCGGCACTTGCCTTGTTTACGGTTTCTATTTTGGCACAATCCTTATCTTTGATTTTTGTACGTAGTTATTACGCGGCAGGTAACACAAAGACACCACTTTTGATTAATCTGGCGACCAGTGTCTGTATTATCGTGTTTTCATTTTCTTTTGCTTCACTCATTAATACTGTTCCGATGATACGTTATTTTCTCGAGGCTTTGTTGCGTATTTCTGATTTACCTGGTACCGCAGTATTGGTACTCCCGCTTGGATACACGAGTGCTTTTCTCATTAATCTGTTCTTGTTCACGTGTTTTTTTCAAAGAGATTTTGGGGGGTTTATTACACCAGTTATTACTACCTTTTTTCACAGTTTCAGTTCCTCGATTATCGGTGGGTTTGTGGCGTATGTCATGCTTAATGTTTTTTCATTTGTTTTTGATTTGTCGACAGGTTTAGGGATTTTCTTTCAAGGATTATTATCTGGTTTGGTTGGTATCGTTGCTATGGTAATTGTTTTATTTGTACTGAAGAGTACCGAACTTCCTGAAATTGCTCGAGCGATTCATCATAAGATTTGGCGGCGAGAGTTGTCCGTTGCTGAACAAGATCCACGGTGACGTCTTGTCCATTTCTGAACCGTTGTTTTTTGTGTTATATTTGCTCGAAGCAGCGCATCTATGGCTTCATTTCAACATATTAGAAACTTTTCGATTATTGCGCACATTGACCATGGTAAATCAACCTTGGCTGATCGTTTGCTTGAGAAAACTGGTACTATTGAGGCTCGAAAAATGAGAGATCAAGTGCTCGATTCAATGGAACTTGAGCGTGAGCGTGGGATTACGATTAAAATGCAACCGGTGCGAATGACGTATCGTCCACTATCTGCACACGGTGAAGAGTACATACTCAATCTTATTGATACGCCAGGCCATATAGATTTTGCATATGAAGTGTCTCGCGCTCAAAAGGCGGTCGAGGGAGCTATTCTGCTTGTTGATGCTACACAGGGGGTGCAGGCACAGACCATATCGGTTCTTGAGAAAGCAAAAGCTGCGGGATTAGTGATTATTCCTGCGGTGAGCAAGATTGATTCGCCGCTTGCTCGTGTCGACATTGTTAAAAAAGAGGTGGCAACACTGCTCAATGTACCACCAGATTCTGTGTTGGGAGTATCTGGTAAGACTGGTGAGGGGGTTTCTGAACTTTTAGAACATATCATTAGTCGTGTACCTCCACCACGGCCAAATTCTGATGCGGCGTTTCAAGCCCTCGTATTTGATTTCGCTTATAGCAATCATGCGGGAGTTATTTTGTATGTGCGTGTGTTTGGAGGGCAGGCTAGTAAGAAAGATGTACTTCGTTTGTATGCCGCAGAAGCAGGATTTTCACCTATTGAGGTTGGCTATTTCAAACCAGATCGCACGGCGACAGAAATACTTTCTGCGGGTGAGATTGGGTACATTGTGACGGGTATTAAACAGCCTGGTATTGCATCTGTTGGTGACACGGTGATTAAGGATAAAACAAAAACATTGCAACTTGCGGGGTATGAACGTCCTGCGCCGGTAGTGTGGGCATCATTGTTTCCCGAGAGTCAGGATGATTTTGATATGTTGCGTCAGGCGCTTGATCGACTTCGTTTGTCTGATTCATCAATCACATATGAAGAGGAGTCATCTGGGTTATTAGGTCGAGGATTTCGGTGCGGTTTTTTGGGTATGTTGCATATTGAAATTGTAACTGAACGGCTTCGTCGCGAATTTCAACTTGAGCTTGTGGTGACCACCCCTTCTATTACATATGAGATTGAAACAAAGCGAGGTGAACGAGTGGTTATTTATACCGCTGCCCGATTTCCCGAATATGGCGATATTAGCAAGGTGTTTGAACCGTGGGTAAAGGCTTCTATTATTACACCTGAAGATTATTTAGGTTCATTAATGCCTGTTCTTTATGATCATGAGGCGGAAGTGGGGGATACTGAGTCGTTTGGAGATCGACGTCTGTCTATTTCGTTTGCGATACCGTTGCGAGAATTGATGCGAGGTTTTTTTGATGAGTTAAAGAGTGTGACGTCGGGGTATGCGTCGCTTTCATATACGCTTGCAGGGACGCGTGAAGCGGATGTGGTGAAGTTGGATGTGCTTGTGGCGGATGAACCAGTGCCCGCATTTGCTCGCGTCGTATCACGGCGCCGTGTCGAGCAAGAGGCAGAACGTGTGGTTGAAAAATTGCATGGTATTTTACCGCGACAAATGTTTGTTACAAAGATTCAAGCGAAAGCCCTCGGGCGTATTATTTCGTCTCGTACTCTTTCTGCATTACGTAAGGACGTGACAGGGTATCTATATGGTGGAGATATTACTCGAAAGAAAAAATTATGGGAAAAACAAAAAAAAGGTAAGAAGCGTATGAAGGAGTTGGGGACTGTGAACATTCCCAGTGAGGTTTTTTTGGCGATGGTGAAGCGCGATGAGTAGCGCTATATAAATAGTATTGGGAAGATAGATAGAACGAGGCTGACAATAAGAAAGACCGCTATAATCGAAAAGGCGGTTTGTACGATACGGCGTGATTTTTTTGAAACAATCATTCTGGTCATCGTACCCAAATTTTTTAACTGGTGCAACCATGTGTAGTGACGGGTATAATAGCAGTAATGATACATAACCGTATTATTCGCAGAAAAAAAACACGTAACGTGGTTGGGTCATGGCCGGTATTGATCATGTTGTCTATAGTAGCTGTATGGTTCTCTGGGCGAGCATTTGATATGTATCAGCGGTTTGCTTTTAATGAACAGGAGTTAGAGCGGGTAAAACAAGAACAAGCTGCATTACTCGAGCGAACTGCCTACTATAAAGATATGGTAGGACGATTACAGAGTGAAGAAGGTATTGAAGAAGAGATCAGAAATCGTCTCCCGTACGCAAAAGCGGGCGAGACTGTAGTGCTTATTGTACAAGATGATACTTCTACTACAACACACGACGTGAATGTGTTACGCGAATCATCATGGTGGCGATTTTGGAGATAGCTCGTTATAATGGCGAAACCTCTCATCGTAAGGGGTATTGAGGCGGGATTGGTTTAGTGGCAGAATGCGACCTTCCCAAGGTTGAGACGCGGGTTCGATTCCCGCATCCCGCACTTGAGTGAGTAGGGATATATGCTATGGACATAAAAAGAATTTCTGGAGGTACGGTGCACGCGGTACCGCTTGATTTGAAAGAAGCACTTATTGCTGATACAAAAGCGCTTTTGATGTGGGAGGATACTACGCCACTTGCGCGCAATGAATGGATTTGTTGGGTTGAGTCTGTTAAACGACTGGTCACTCGAAAGGGACATGTGCGCCGCGTCTGTTTGGAACTTACAGAAGGGAAACGGCGTCCTTGTTGTTGGATTGGGTGCGTACATCGTCGTGATAAAGCACTTAACCCTACGCAGCGATTCATGTTGAAAAAATCGGCTAAGAAAAAGTAAAAGGATGGTAATGGACCCCGGTGTAATGGCTGGTTTCTCTTACATATGTTAGATAAGATAGGTATACACAGCAGGTTTGATTTGACGGGGTATGAGGTCGGGGAGTATACTTGCTTTATTAAGTAAACTAAAGGTCTACGTATATGGCACAAGCAGCAAAGAAAGTTGAGATTTATTCGACACCGACGTGTTTGTATTGTAATGCCGCAAAAGATTTTTTTAATACGCACGGTGTGCAGTATGCTGAATACAATGTGGCGACTGATTTGGCGAAACGTCAGGAAATGGTTGACCGCTCGGGTCAGCTTGGTGTGCCCGTTATCGTTGTAGGGGACGAGGTTATTGTTGGTTTTGATGAAGCGCGGTTGTCAAAACTTGTGGGTGTCTAATCGTGATCGTTGAATAGTGTCACACAAACATCTCTATTTGTTGGGATGTTTTTGTTTTGAATGGTTTCGGGTATAGTTTGAGTGTCGGCCTTCGTAGTTCAATGGATAGAACAGTCCCGTCCTAAGGGATAGATGTAGGTTCGATTCCTACCGAGGGCACCACATAGAAAAACCACTCACCATATACATATATGGTGAGTGGTGGTATGAGGGAGGTTTTCTGCTATAGTCCCTTTTTGAGGATTGGTCGTGTTTGCACGGTACCGCCTCCCCGGATGTGATGCCCGGGCTTCAGTCCTCTATGTTGAGACACTGGGTTGCTGTCGTGGACTCTGCCCTCTGTGCGTTCGTTATGCCTTCTAGGATTTCTCATATAGTTTTTCATAGGAAGAGCAAACTTTTTTTATTATATACAATGTTGTGTGTTTTGGTCAATGTGTCGTGTAGATGTATACTTCTTACATGGATCAAGAACTCAAATCAACCTTGTATAGAATTCTGGAGTTAACAGAAGAGAATAATACATATGTGCGAAAGCTATATCATGCCTCCCAGTGGCGTAAGTGGATTAGTATTTCCTACTGGGTGATTATTCTTGGTTTTTCTTTGGGGGCGTTTTATCTTTTACAACCGTATCTTGAGTCTTTGGGTGTTGCATATGGCGCTTTGAAAGCCCAAGTAGAGCAGGTACAGGATGTTGGTGGTAAGTTGATTAATGTGTTTCCGGGTGGAGAATAGTCACTGCTTGCGAATTAGCCCTAAAACCGCTAAAGTATGAGGGCGTTTTTTAATGCCGGGGTAGCTCAGTTGGTTAGAGCGTCCGCCTGAAGAGCGGTAGGTCGCCAGTTCGACTCTGGCCCCCGGCACCAGTTTGTACATTTGATGAATAAATGTTTTGTGTGCTTGTTATTTTTCTTTTGAGGCCATGAGAGGTGTGCTTAAGAGGTGGAGATGATTTTTTCTACGATGCTTGATAGATTTTGAAAACTTGCTTCAAGTGCTTTCATGGTTTTTGGGTTACGCAGGGCGGCTGCAGGGTGAAAGAGTGGATAGATGAGTCTGCCTTCAGCTTCAAATACGTTTCCTTGGTCACGGGTAATTTTTGCAAAGGGGAGAAAATAGTTCATTGAAAATCTACCCAAGGGCGCAATGATTTTTGGGTTAATAATTTCTATTTGTTTTGCGAGATATGGTGCGTACGCTTTAATTTCTTCTGGCAGCGGGTCTCTGTTGTTAGGGGGGCGTCGTTTAACGATGTTAGTGATGTACACATCTGCACGTGTCCATCCAATTTTTTCAATGAGTGTATTGAGGAGTTGTCCAGAACGACCAACGAACGGTCTCCGTAACTCATTTTCTTTTTGGCCAGGCGCTTCACCGATAAACATAACAGCACAGTCGTGGTTACCTTCACCAAATACGAGGTTTGCCTCTAATGCGAGAGGTAGATCCGCATGTTCTAAATCCTTTTGTAGCGCGGTGAGTGCGTCTTGTTTATACATAGCACTGTCTGCCACACACGTGTCGGGGTGTATGTGTTTATGCGTTACTCTTTACTTTGAGTTTTGTTTGTCGTCCTTTATCTATTTTGGGAAGACGTATGGTAAGTAATCCATTACGTTCGGTTGCTTCAGCCTCCTCGGCTTCGACCTCTTGAGGCAGGAGAATCGTTCGTGAAAATGATCCCCAGTAGAGTTCTCGGAAGAAGTAGCTATCATCCCGTATTTCTTCGGTTGTTGTTCTGTTTCCCCGAATCGTGACCATATCCCGCGTGATGGCAATATCGAGATTATCTGGTCGTACCCCTGCAACCATGGCACGAATAATAATCTCATCGTTTGTTTGGTAGACGTCAACAGCGAGTTCGCCTTCAATGACCGGTTCCTCGGTCCACCCGTTCTTTTTTTGTGGCGTTGCAGTGTCTGTACTAGTAGGGGTGTTTGTGACTCGCGGTGTTTCTATTTGCACTGTTTCTTCTTCACCGCCAATGCCAGTGAGTCGTTCAAAGAATGATCGTTTTGCTTTTGCCATGGAGATATAAAATTAAGGTGCTCACTAATGAGAAAAGTGTGGGTGAATTTTCTTTGCTCGCTCAAACATACCTAAGAGAAAAATGATTGTGATCCATACGGCAACAAACGCAAAGAGCGCATTTCCACCCGATACGCGTATTATAGCGAGATTGAAGAGTCCGTGCAAAACAGTGGCGAGTATAAATCCACATGTGCCATACCAGAAGCGGGTTTTTAAGGAACGATAAAACGCGAATGCGAGTGTAAGTCCAATAACTGATGATGAGATGACATGGAGAAGCATTGCACCAATGGCTCGCATATTACTCATAATGATGCCCTGAGTGAACGCCCCTTCAGTGAGTGGAGTGATGCCACTTACGATGAACAGGGCGGTTTCATAAGAAGCAAAACCAAGCGCTGCGGCAATGAGATAAATAATATAATCAATAGGTTCGTCTACCTCTGTGCTCCACAGGACGGCAGCGTAGGCTGCAATAAATTTGACCAGTTCTTCAATCGCAGCAAATACAAAGAGGTATAGGGCGCCGGTGATCGGAAATGTGTTTATGAATGCGGTAAGAGAGAGGGGATGGATAAAGTAGCTGGCAAATGCGCGTTGCGCCACTAGGGCGAGGGGTACAGCAAGGACACCAACACAGAATGCTAGTGCGAGGAGACGTTTTGGTTCAGGGTGGCGTCTATCTTCTATAAGCCAAAAGAAAAGCCATAGGGTTCCAGGTATAAAGCCACCAAAGAATGCAAACATATATATTCCTGCGATATGCATGTATGATGTTAGATTTATTCTGTGTTAGGCCACGGTGCGACCATCAAAAATGATTGATCACCACGCCACAAGCGCCATATCTCTTCGGTAATAAATGGCATGAACGGGTGGAGACTTGAGGTCAGTTCCGTGAGGATGGTGGTCAGTTTGAGCGCAGCGGAAGCTTTTGTGGACGTGTCTTCATGTGAAAGATCCGATTTACTCTCTTCTATCATAACATCTGCAAAGGTATGCCAGGCAAAGTGGTATAATTTTTCACCGGCGAGGTAGAAGCGATAGTGCTCCATGTCAGTGGTAATGTCGCGTAGCGTATTTTTCCACATGGCAATGTGTTTTTGGTCTTTTTCACGCAGCGATGTTTTTGTGAAGTCAATACCCTCGGTACGTTCCAAAACAAAGCGGGCAATATTCCAGAGTTTGTTGGCAAATAATTTGTATGCTTTCACTTTCTGTTCATCAAAGTTTGCATCATTGCCAGGACCAATACCAACGATGAGCGCCATACGCAACGCGTCGGCCCCATATTTTTCGATAATTTCAATAGGGTCAATGCCGTTTCCTAGTGATTTACTAAATTTTTGTCCTTTTTTATCACGCAGAATGCCATGGAGGTATACCGTCTTGAATGGGATGTCGCCAAGTAAAAATTGAGACATGAGAATCATGCGCGCAACCCAGAAGAATAGGATTTCATATCCCGGCGCCATGAGGGTGGTCGGGTGATATGTGGCGAGGTCTATCGTTTCATCGGGCCATCCGAGCGTTGAGAATGTCCATAGTGCAGAAGAGAACCAGGTATCAAGAGTATCTTCGTCTTGTGTCCAACCGATACCAGGACTTGTGGCGGATACCGCAATAGTGTCACCGTTATACCATACCGGAATGCGGTGTCCGTACCAGAGTTGTCGGCTGATGCACCAGTCACGAAGGTTGTCTATCCAGTGAAAATAAATTTTTTCAAACCGATCAGGCATAATGGTGATACGGCCGTCTGCGACAGGATCTCGCATGAGTTGTTTTAATGTTTTACCGCCACGTTCTTTGATGGGATGATTGACGTTCACGAACCATTGCAATTTAGGCAATGGTTCGATAATGCCACCACTTCGTTCTGCTATCGAGATGTTCATATCTGTCTCTTTTTCTTCACGTAAGAGGCTGTTTTCCTTGAGCCAAGAAACCACATCAGCACGAGCGTCTTTGGTTTTTTTACCGGCAAGTACTGGCCCAGCTGCGTCAGTCATACGTGCGTATTCATTGATCACCTGTACAAAGGGCAGGGCGTGTCGCTCGGCGATGTCAGCGTCGATGAGGCTGTGTGCTGGAGTAACACCTAGGGCACCTGTTCCGTATGTAGGATCAACACTCTCGTCACCCACAATTTTTATGGAGATCCGTGTGCCTGCAAAGGGAATATCTGTATATGTTTTGCCGATGTATTGTTTGTATCGTACGTCATCAGGGTGTACGGCGACCGCGGTGTCACCAACTTTTGTTTCGGGGCGGGTTGTTGCAATTGGAATAGGGAAGTCTTTGCTGTATGTGAAAGTGTACAGGACACCTTTTTCTGGTTTGTGATTGACTTCATCGTCAGATACGGTTGTTTGACCTTTTGGGTCCCAGTTGATCACACGATTTTTTCTGTAGATGAGGCCGGCGTTATACATGCGAGTGAATGCTTCCACGACTGCCTTGTTTCTCTTTTCATCGAAAGTAAAAGCTTCACGTGACCAATCACACGAGGAACCCATGCGACGTATTTGTTTTTGAATAGTGCCACGACTTCCTGCCACATAAGTTTCGACACGTTGTATAAATGCCTCTCGGCCGATATCGTGTCGATTTTTTCCTTCAACTTTAATCATTTCTTTTTCTACCTTGGTGTTTGTCGCAATAGCAGCATGATCGGTACCAGGGAGCCAGAGTGTTTTTTTACCACGCATGCGGGCAAAACGGATAGCAGTGTCTTGAATAGAATTTTCAAGTGCATGACCGAGGTGAAGAATACCTGTGGCATTTGGTGGGGGGAGCATGACAGTAAAAGACTCATTTCGTGTTTGAGGTAAACGGTCAGGGTTAAACAGACCGCTGGTTTCCCATCGGACATAGAGTCGCTCCTCGGTTTCTTTTGGGTTGTAAGGTTTTAGAAATTGATTAGGTATCATACGTCACTCTATCATAGCAAATTGACGTTTTTGATGCACAAAATAAAAACCCCCGTTTCGCTCAGTGTTGTGACGACTAGCGAAACGGGGGAGAAGTTCCTTGGGGTGGTCATGCGCCGTTGTCTGACTAACGGGCCCAAGTCGTCGCCAGACAATACCCAGAACTTCTTTGGGCGGAAAATCGTTACTCTAGATTCATCTTAGCAATCTATTGATTTTTTGTCAATAGGTATGGTTGTACACAATAAAACCCCAATCCTTCTCAGGAGAGGGGTGGCAGAAAGCTGATTTCCTAATTCTTTTTTTGAACACCCAAAACAACTGTAGTAAATGTGCTACATGTTTGTGGGACTAGATTAATTGTAGATTAACTACTACTTAGGAGATCAACTTCTATCCGAATATTAGCGTATGCGCCTTTTTATTATTATGCAAGTCGTAATGTACCACATGCTTTCAATGTGATGTCAGACGGATCTCGTGCAATGCTACAGCCGTGTGTATATCGTGCGGCGAGAGCAGTAGCAATCATGAGGGCATTATCGGTTGCTAGTGTGGGGTGTGGCGCAAAAAGAGGAATACTATGTTCTTTTGCAAGACGAGCAAAAGCAGCTCGTAGATATTCGTTTGCCACAACACCACCACCAAGAATGAGCGATTCTGCAGCAGTTTTTTCAATCGCTGCGTGTGTTTTTCGTATCAACACTTCGGTTACTGCTTCTTCAAATTCTCGTGCAATACCGATCGTGTCTTGGTCGGTGAGTGGTGTTATTTTTTCGACTGCATAACGAACGGCTGTTTTAAGGCCAGAGAACGACGTGTGTAAGGTGTCTGAGGTTATCATGGGACGAGGGAGTTTTATTGGCGATTGGACGTGTCGAGTTCGAGCCTCTTGTGCTTTTTGTGCGAGGAGGGGTCCTCCTGGGTATGGTAATCCAAGAAGTCGGGCAACTTTGTCATAAGCTTCACCAACAGCGTCGTCTTGTGTTTCGCCAATGCGCTCGTAGGTACCGATGCGGTGGATGAGATCAAATTCAGTGTGACCACCAGAAAGTAAGACCGCTAAAGCAGGAACCAGCGGTTCGGTGAGCGTGTACCTACGTTGTGGCGACGTGTTGTCACTTGTGTTTTCAGAGAGGAGCGCTGCAGCGATATGTCCTTCCATGTGGTTCATAGGATAGAGTGGCACATTCCACGCGTATGCGAGTGCACGTGCTGTATTAAGTCCCACCCAGAGCGCCGGTTCAAGACCGGGCCCGTAGGTGACTGCAATCCCATCAATCAGAGGTATGTTTGTATTTTGTATAAAAGGGATAAGTGTTTCGCAGAGTATTGTATCTTTGATTAGAAGTGCTTGGATGTTCGTAAGAAGTTCTTTTTGCGGGGGAGTGTTTGATGTAATCTGTGCTTCTGTCAGTGCTGATGTGAGGAGTAGGGGGAGGGCTTTGGCGTGTTCTCGTTTAGCGAGGTTAGGAAACACGCCACCAAATGTGGCGTGTAAAGAAGCTTGAGAAAATACGAGATGGGAGCGGACAGTAATGGTGGTCCCTCTAACATCAATAATAGCGACTGCGGTTTCGTCGCAAGAGGTTTCTATAGCAAGGAAGGTTTTTGTATCGGGAGATGATCCCATAGTGGTATCTTACTGTTACGTGAGTGATTCGGCGAGGGCAAGTTCTTCTGGTGTATTGATACCTAGTGCTTCGTGGGGAGGAATAGGGACGGTTGCAATCATTTTTCCGTCAGTGAGCGCACGACTTACCATGTCAGTTAGGTAGTATTCGTGTGCAGCATTATGTGATGCCGAGAGTGTTTTGATTGCTTCAAGGAGCCATGTTTTTTCAAAACAGAAGTATGAAGGGTTTACTTCAGTAATGGCACGTTCTGTTTCTGAAGCATCTTTCCATTCTGTAATACCTGTGATGCGATGATCCACGTCTCGTATGATTCTTCCGAATCGGTTAAAACATGAGCGCCATTCGTTAAAATCAGGAACGAGTACGGTACCTAAGGTGAGTGTTGCTCCTGATGTCCGGTGTGTATCAACAAGATTTTTAATTGTATCTGTGGCGAGTCGGGGTTGGTCAGCGTAGAGAACAATAATATGTGATATTTTTTGCTGAACAAAGGGAAGAGCACATGCCACGGCGTGTCCGGTTCCGCGTTGTTCTTGTTGTTCGACAAAAAAACAGTTCTTTGTTGAAAGAGATTCTTTGACGAGTTTACCTTGGTGTCCAATAACAACTAGTGGTGATACGGTAGGAAGTACTTTGGTAACAGCAGTTAACACATGATGCACCATCGGCGATCCTTTGTAAGGGGTGAGTGCTTTGGGTATCGAACCTCCCATACGAGTCCCCTTACCAGCTGCGAGGATGATCGGTTGTATCAACATGGTGTTATCAATGATGACTATACTTTTCCTTTTTGTGTGTTTGCGCCACGGATTTCTTTTGCAATAACGGTACCAGTCGTATCAATAGTGTAGCAGTGTGCTTCACCCGTACCAATTTCAAGATTAGCAACGTCTGCATCAGCAATTTTTTCGAGATGTTTGGCAAGGGCTCGTAGAGAATTACCATGAGCCACTACAAGCACATTTTTACCCTCAGCAAGTTTTGGAAGAATGTGCTGTTCGTAGTATGGGACGACGCGGTGGTACACGTCTTTCAATGTTTCACCGTTTGGGACTGGTTCATCAAAGTGTCGACGGATACGATTGAATCGTTCTTCACCTACCTCGTCTTTTACTTGCCACTTATTTTTCCCTGTGAGGTCACCGTAGTCACGCTCATTAAGTGCCGGATGACTTTCTGCTTCGTGATAATGGTGGTTGTTCGTTGCCTCGATGACTTCCATAAGTGTTCGCTGTGCGCGGTAGAGTTCTGATACATGAAGCGCGTGAAATGGTATGTCGGAAAGAAGTTTGCCTGTTTTTTGAGCCTCTGCTATTCCTTCATCTGCTAAATCAACATCAACTAAGCCGGTCCAAAGACCGAGGTGGTTCCATTCAGATTTTCCGTGTCGCACGAGTACGAGCAAGGCCATAATAGTAGTAAGGATAATAAAACCCCTTATATGGGGCTCATGATTGTACAGTATATTCGTTTTGTTGTCTATATATGGTCACAAGAAGATCTTGTGCCTTGTTTTGTTGTCACTTCGTATGCATACCGTATACATACAAAGGACCGCTTGTGGCGGTCCTTTGTATTTATTTTAGCCCTGCTCGCAACCGTCGCATCAGTTGGATTTCTTCTGATTGGGTCTGAATGATAGCGTTGGTGAGATTTTGTACCTCGTCGTGTTCAATGTAACCCTGCACGCTGTGTGCCATCATTATCGCTCCCATATGGTGCATTACCATATCTTCGAGAAATACTTTGTCTAGTTCTTTGCCGTTTAATTTTGAGAGATCACGCATCATTGGTTTGTAGTTTCCAGATGGTTGATACGGCGTACGGTACCACACCTGATACCATGTCTTCATGTCAGTAATTTCCTTTTCTTGGGCGGTAATGATGTTTTCCATCAAGGTTTTGATTTCTGGTGTCGTAGCTCCACGAGCTAGTACTTGCTTGGCCGTATCTACTGCTTCTTGATGGTGAGGTATCATTTCGGTAATAAACTCTTTTTCACTTGATACCATCATCATGCCATGATCCATTCCGTTCATCATTCCCATACGGGTGTCAGTTGTACCATTATCCATCAAAGAACCATCAGACATACGGTGCATACCAGCAGGAACAGCGTCTTTTTTACCATTTGTCATCATTGGTATCATGTTGTTTGTATTTGCCACTAAGTAGCCACCTGTACCACCGATGATAAGTGCGACTAGTGCGATAAGTAGTGTGTTATTGTTCATTTTTTATTTTTTAGGTGATTAAAAAAGATGTACTCAGATTCATTGCGTGAATATATCATTTTTTCGAGCTTTTTTGAAGAAAAGGTATGTATTTCGCTATATAATTTTTTATGGCGAAATAGAGACCTGGCAACGTTTCAAACGAGTTTCTTTATGTGACCTATTTGCTTGGCTTTCAGAACTTACTTACTCCAGAAGTGTTATTAAATTAGGAATCGAAAGTTTAAATTCAATTCTACATTCCTAGTAAAAATCTCTGGATGGAAATATACTCGTACTCAATTCCTGGATCACTGTAAATAATTCTTACTTTATAACCATTTTCAATATATCCACCTTGCCAGACTTTTCCATCATTATAAATCATCTTAATACCGCTTTCTCCAAATTTATTATGGAGTATTATAGTCTTTGATTCATTTGGTGGAATAGTACCAACTTCAACAATATTATCTTTTGTTTCAATTTTTACATTTGATAGTTCTTCACTTCTTTGATTAGAGATAATGATTGCAGTGGCTGTAAAGCCTTTAACTATATAAAAACCGCCAATGATTAAAATAATGAGGATTATTAAGATAATTTTCTTCATAAACTATATTATACCTAGACATTCACAACGTTTCTTTGGGTGACCCTACGGGGAATCGAACCCCGATTACAGGCTTGAAAAGCCCGTGTCCTAGCCGTTAGACGATAGGGCCGTCTATGAGCATGCATCATAGCATTTTTGGAGAAATGTTCAAAAAGTGTTATATTTTCACCCGTTCTTGGATAGGAGGAGTGGCTGAGTGGTCGAAGGCACTCGACTCGAAATCGAGCAGGGATGAAAGTCTCTCGTGGGTTCAAATCCCACCTCCTCCGCAGGTAAAATTATCTTGTATTTGTGCGTTTTTTTTTGAGAAGGGAGAGAGCGGAATATCCGAATTGATGTAAGCCTCGATAAGGCGAAGGTTGGATAAAACGAGTTTCTGACATTGCTCGTCATACATCGCGAGTTTTGCAGTAAAGCCATAGATAGCTAGAGATGTATCATCTTGAAAGATTTGATATAGTAGAAAAGTGGAGGACTGACATAATCAGTTTCTACATGATGCGCGGTTAGCTCAGTTGGTAGAGCATCCCTTTGACGTAGGGAGGGTCATAGGTTCAAGTCCTATACCGCGCACTGAAAAATAATGAACATGTGGGCACGTATTCATTCGTGGTTTCGTGTGGGAGCACTTGCTCCTAGTAGTCATGTACTTGCTGAGCGTATGGCTCAAGCGGTACCGTTTGATGCTCGAGTTATTATTGAGTTGGGGGCGGGAACAGGGTCAATTACCCGAGCACTTCTAAAACATGTCCGTTATGACGCGGTTATTATTGCGGTCGAGGAATTACCAGTACGTGTTGAGGAATTACGTACTATTAAAGATTCGCGCTTGGTGATCGTGTGCGGTAATGCGATGAGTATCTCTGCTATATTGTCACAATGTGGATTTGATCACGCTGATTGTGTCGTCTCGGGATTACCACTCAGTACACTTCCTAGACAAGAAGAGCATGTTATTTTGGCGGCTACTCTTGCAGTATTGTCTCCCGGTGGTGTTTTTGTGCAGTTTCAATATTTCTTGTCTTCATTTGCTGCGATATATCATTATTTTCCGTACCTATCTGTTGTTTCGTGGGTACTGTGGAATTTACCACCGGCGTTTGTATATCGAGCGATAAAATAGGCTACACATTGATACATAATCTTTTTTTCCGCAAAGAAAGTTTTTCTTTTAATGAGTTTTGAGAGCAAGGTAGATGTCTTCAAGTGCCTTAATGGCATCACCCGCAGCAATGTTGTTCTGGTGGTACAGTCCGTCGGTACAATCACCAGCTGCCCAGATTTGTGGATGAGATGTCCTTTGTGTGCGTGGGTCAACTTTGATGTGATTCCATTGATCACGTGTCACAATATCTTTTACAAAATCAGTAGTAGGTAAGAGGCCGATTTCAACAAAAATACCTCCTGTTTTATGTACTACACGTTCTTTTGTATCATTTTTTTCGAAAATGACGGTGTCAGCAAATTTTTGTCCCTGTATTTCCAGGAGTGTGGTGTTGGTAATTGCGGTTACGTTTGGTAGAGAGAGCACTTTTGTGACCGTGCTTTCGTCGGCACGAAAGGTTAGACCGCGTTGGAGGATTGTTACTTTTTTGCAATACGCTGATAGTTGTGCGGCGGTTTCGATTGCTGCATTGCCGCCACCAATAACAGTGACGTCTTGGCCAGTAAACAGTGGTCCGTCACATGAAGCACAGTAAGTGATTCCTTTGTGTTCAAATTGCGCGGCACCAGGAATTTCGAGTTTTCGGCGGTGGCTGCCGGTCGTCACGAGAAGTGCGCGGGCGTGGTATGTTGTATTATCTGTGGCAGTGATTGTTATAATTTCTTTTTTTTCTTGTACCGCAGTGATTCGTTTTCCTGTAGTGATCGTGACGATGTCTCCTGCGTACGCCCGTAGATGGGCTTCGAGGTTTTTAGCCAGATCACTACCAGAAATTTTTATGGTCCCGATCCAGTTTTCAATACCTTCTGAGACTGTACTTTGTCCACCAAATGATTCGGTAATAAATATAGTTTTGAGTTGTTTTCGTGAGGCGTAGATACCCGCGGCAACACCCGCTGGGCCACCGCCAATAATCGCAAGATCGTACGTCATCGACGTACAGTATACCTTAAGAAAGAGTGAGTATAAAAGAGTGATACACAAACACCCGCTCATGAGCGGGTGTTTGTGTGAATCTGTTATTTTTTATTTCTCCGTAAGAATGCGGGCACAGCACTCCAATCATCGTCTTCCTCAAGGACTTTTGGGGCTGGTTTTTGTTCGACTTTTGGCAATTCTGGTTTCTTTTCTTCAACAAGAGGACGTTGTTCAACTTTTGGTGTGGGTGTTGGTGGTGGAGTAGGGGTGGGGAGGATGGAGTTAAAAATTCGCCCTTTTCTGTCATCTGTCGGAATCATATCGGGAAAGAGTGAACGCTTAGTTGCAATGTTTTCAGGAAATCCAGACGCAATAACCGTAATACGTACCTCACCTTTTTTCAAGCGTTCGTCACGCACGGTGCCGAAGATAACTTTTGCATCACCGTCAATAGATTCGGTAATAACCTTTGCTGCTTCTTGGATTTCAAACATGGTAAGATCGTCACCTCCTGCAATTGAGAAGAGTACGCCGCGGGCGCCGTTGATAGATACATCAAGGAGGGGTGAGTTGATTGCTGCTTTCGCTGCTTCAGTAGCGCGTTGGTCGCCAGAGGCAGTGCCAATACCCATCAGGGCTGAGCCTGCGTTATCTAGAATTGCTCGAATATCAGCGAAGTCTATGTTGATGATGCCGGGAATGGTAATCAGGTCTGAGATCCCTTCGACTGCTTGTTTGAGCACTTCATCACACATGGCGAATGCATTCATGGCAGTAGTATCTTTGCCGATGATTGAAAGAAGACGATCATTTGGAATCACTACAATCGCATCAACCGATTTTGAAAGCTCTTCAAGACCTTGTTCGGCAAGGCGCATGCGTTGTTTTCCTTCAAAAAAGAATGGTTTGGTAGCAATTGCGACAGTGAGGACGCCTAGTTCTTTAGCGATACGAGCAACAACAGGGGCAGCACCTGTGAAGGTTCCTCCTCCCATGCCACCAGCTACAAACACCATGTCTGCACCACGAATTGCCTCTTGGATTTCTTCTTTATTTTCTTCTACCGCGCGTTTACCAACGTCAGGATTCATGCCGGCACCAAGTCCGTGGGTAAGATTTTTGCCAATATGAATTTTTTTCTTTGCTAGAGAGTTATGCAGGTCTTGAGTATCAGTGTTTATGGAAATAAACTCAACCCCACGAACTTTTGAATTGATCATGTGGTTAATCGCATTTTTACCTGATCCTCCGATACCGAGGACTTTGATTCGTGCGAATGCTTCTACTTCTGGCTTTACTTGGGGCATATGAATTGCTAACGAGGTGGAATAATGGTAGCGGTCAGTGCTACTTTCCTCTTGCAGCACTACGCCAAGTGCACACATCATAGCAGATGGTGTTTTTTGGGTCACTTGACGGGCTTTATACGGCGTGTCTAGAAACCGTAACGGACGAAATAGTATCTATGGTAATAAAGAGCGGCCAGTTTTTTTCAGATCTTTGAGGACTCGGTCAAAGAATGTTTGTGGGGGGATGGCTTGGCCTATAATGTTGCCAGCAAGTGTCATGCTGCATAATCCGTAGGATACAGACCAAAATGAGTCCTTGATGCTGCCACGAATACCAAGGTTGGCAAGGCGGGAAGGGAGGTTGAGGCTCGCTTTGGCTAAATCTTCGATGGTTGTGATACCCGATCCTCCACCAGTTAATACAATTCCCGCGGGCAAGAGACCACTCTTTCCAATTTTTTTGAGGTGTGCTTCGATGAGTTCAAAAATGTCAGAAACACGCGCAGCGATGATGTCATCAAGTTTGCGTTTTGGAAATTGTGTCGGGTGGATATTGCCACGTTTTAAATCTTCAGCTTCTTCAAGTGGCACTTTAAGTCCTAATGCAATGTCGTTGGTAATATCAGTTGAGCCGATTGGGAATGTTTCAAGAGAAATGGGAATACCTTCTTCAAACACAACAATAGTTACAGTTTCGGCACCGATGTTTGCAAGGACAACACCGGCAATTTTTTGTGTTTTTGTTAGCGTAACTTCGCTTGCTGCAATAGGGGCGGCAACGGTATCTTCTACTTCGACACCAGCGTTTTCAACAGCCGCAATCAGGTCGTTGAAGTGTTGTTCCATTGAAGTGATGAAGAGTGTCTTTACTTCCAATTTTGTTCCTTTCAGCCCAAGAGGTCGATTACTTGGAATTGGTTTGCCATCCAATTTGTAGGCAATAGGAAGTATATGAAGCACTGTACGGTTGAGTTGTTGTGCCGGAGGAATATCTTTTTTTGATTGCTCAATTGCAGCTTGTACGTCATGTTCGCTTACTTCGTTATCTGCTCGAGAAATGGCAACCATTCCGTGAGATACCACACTACCTAAACCAACTCCTCCTACTGCAATAGTCGCTCGTTTTATTTTTATACCAGCAGTTCGTTCTGCTTGGGCAATTGCAGTTTTAACACTCTTGGTTACTTCTTCTTGATTCACGATGTAGCCATGTCGCAAACCGTGTGATTCGGTAAAACCAGTACCTAATACCGTGGGCGGTTCTTTTATGGTTGTTGACGTACGTGCAGCAACCATAACTTTTACCTGGTAGGTACCAATATCAATACCGACTGTTGTATCGTGAGCCATAAAATAAAAAAGTGGGGCATGGAGACCCCGTACGATCATCGTCGTTTATTTTTTAGAAAAACGGCGTATCATGCGACGCTCCAACTGTTCCATTGTATCGCTGTGGGCGAAGCCTTTCAAATGAAGACATCCGTGGATAAATAGTCGTCGCATATATGTGGAAAATGTTTCACCAAAAACGGTTGCTTTCTTGAGTGCTGATTGTGGGGCAATAAGTATTTCCCCTGTCGTATCACTGAGAGAAAAAGAGAGAATGTCTGTTGGACCAGATTTGCCTCTGTAGGTTTGGTTGAGTCGCGCGATTTCACTTTCAGATACGATCGTGAATGAGAGGTCATAACGCACACCTAGGATGGCATTTTTTATTGCGTGGTACGGAAGTGGGGGTATGCGACGTTTAGTCCTGTTTTGTATAGAAACAGGAATGACGTTTGACCCTTTGTGAGAAGGGTGCTGGTTGTTAGCGGGAGCTTTTGCCACGCTTATTGCTTCGATCAACGATTTTTCCAAGCTTAAAGAGCATCTCGTATCGAGCACGTCTCTGTAAAAGTTTAAGTGCTTGTTTTTTGTCAGTTAGTTTTGACGTGTTACGAGCATGGTAACGGCGGTTGCGTACTTCCTGAACGATACCTGAACCTTGTATTTTTTTGCTGAAACGACGTATAAGGCTTGCGGGTGATTCGCTGCCGGTTCTTTCTACTTGTGCATTCGTTGCCATAGTTGAAACAATGTAACATAGCCCTCATTTCCTGACAATAGAGCTTTGTATGAGTTACTTTATGGTTTATGAAGTTACTTTCTTAAGAAACTGGGGTAAATCGTTGATCGGTACGGTATTTTGGGAACGGTTTGCCATATTTCGAATGATGACGGTCCCCTCAAGTGCTTCTTTTTGTCCAAAAATAATTGTGTAAGGGATGCCAAGCTCCTCTGCTGAACTGAGTTGCGCGTGTAGTTTATCTTTAGGGAGTGCTTGCAAAATAGGGATATTTGCTTTTCGTAATGTCTCCATAAGTAAGAGACTTTTAAGTTTTGCTTCAAATCCAAGTTGTATAAAGAATATTTTTGGTTTGCGGACGATAACTGTAGAGCGTTTGCCATGCGTTGCATCCTTTTTAAATACAATAGAGACACCAATCGCGGGTATATCTTTTTTGGCACCAATTTTTTTTGCTAAATTATTGTATCGGATACCAAATGCAAGTGGTGGCGATTCTACTGCTTGATCGCCTGTGCCCATTGAACGTATTTCAAATACGGTATGTGTTGCAATTGTTCGGTCGCCACAGAGTTTTGGATTAATACGATAGGGCAGATTGGTGCTTTCAAGGTATTCAAGAACTTCACGGAAATGCTGTCGCGATGGTTCTGAAAGGTATGAGAGGGGTTGAGGTGCTTCTTCGTGGAGCTCTTTGCACGATAGGTCGACGCAGGGTACGTCAAAGGGATTTTTTTTGACTAACTCTCGGCAGGCGGGAGAGAGTTCAGCATTTCTTTTTTTGTAAAACGTAGCAAGTTCTCGGGCGTGTCTGGCTGTTGAATCTTTGTCACCGAGCGTGTTGATGTCGATGTAGAGATCTGTGAATCCTTCTTCTTTGAGCATATCGTAGGTTGCTTTTGCGAGAATCGCTTCGGCAATTGATTTATACGTTCCTACTATTTCAAGATGAAAATGAAAATCGTTGGATGTTTTTTTCTCTCCACGAGCTCCTGTGATGGGGCTATCAAAAGCGAGCATCACTGGTTGTGGCCATGCTGCCATGCCGCGTTCTTCATAGGTGCGCAATATCGCGATCTTTTCTTCAACAGATTCACATAAGAGTGATTGTCCATCGAGCCCTGCTTGTTTCCAACGGGGTTCCGATTGCAACACCTTCTTTGCAATTTCTATATCAACCCTATTTATCTTAATGGGTGGTTGAGGATTAAAACCGTAATAGAGGGCAACTTCTAATGCTTTACTCATTGCTCGTCGTTGCGTGGTTGAAGACCTCTGGGACGGTTTATGTTTCATATAAGTATGGCTGGTTAGTTACCTGGTTTATAGGAAATGGCTGAAAATGGATAGAGGCGTACAATGGGGGTGCCAATAATATTTTTCTTTGGAAGTGCTCCCCATGCCCGAGAATCAGAGCTTGCTGGACGATTGTCCCCCATGACAAAGTATTCATCATCATTGAGCGTGGTGATTTTATATTCTTGGGATATAAATTTATCTGGCAGGTATGGTTCGGGGAGTTTAAATGAGGATGTCTTACCGAAAGGGGTGATGGATATTTCGTTGTTATCGATGGTAACAGTCTCTCCCGGTAATCCGATGATTCGTTTTATAAAGTATTTTGAAGGGTCTCGTGGGAATCGAAAGACAACTATATCTCCTCGTTGTGGAAGATGTATTTTGTATGAGATTTGGTCAACAATGAGGTATTGATTGTCTTTGAAGGTGGGATTCATTGATGCACCTTCAACAATAAACGGTTGCGCAATAAAGAGGCGAAACGGTATGACGATTACAAGTGCAATAATAGTGAAGCGAATGGTTTCAGTGAAGCTTCCTTTATGAGGAGTAGTAGCTTGCGTACGCTCAACTGTGGTGACAGATTCTTTAGAATTATTGATGTGCGCATCATTCATGACGGGAGTATTGTAGTATGGTGTTGTTGTGATGAGCAAATTTTTTTATACATCAGACAACATGAATCGCATTTTACACAGCATCTTTGTATACTGTAGGGATGAATGAGTGGATTATTGTTGGTTTGGGAAATCCGGGAGATGAGTATGTTAATACTCGTCACAATGTAGGACGTGCGGTTGTTGACGCCATTGTGCGTGAACAGCACTTTGCTCCACTAAAAAAAAATAATGTGGCCCGTGCGCGGGAGATAAAAGCTCAGTGGAATGGCGTGTTGGTGCGTTTGGTGCAACCGGACACATATATGAATATATCTGGAGAGAGTGTACGTTTTTTTCTTACAGAAAGTAAGGATTTTGAGCGGTTGATTGTGGTTCATGATGATATGGATTTACCACTTGGACGCATGAAGATTTCTTTTGATTCTGGTGCTGGAGGTCATCATGGTGTTGAATCGGTTATTGCTCATGTAAAGAGTCAAGCATTTACCCGCGTTCGAATTGGTATTTCGCCGACTAATGCGGCAGGATTGCTTAAAAAAGAGCGAGATCCAAATTTTGTGATTCAATTGTTTACTACAGAGGAGCAGCTGTTGGTGGATGAGGTAATAGGCATCGCTGTACGTGCAATAGAAGCTATTATCTTTCAGGGAAGGGACATTGCAATGAATGAGTGGAATGCAAGATGGTCACAATCATAGTTATGTAGGGTGTTTTTTTGAGGGATTATTTATTGTTTAAAAAAACACGCCGCGTACGCGGCGTGTTTTTCTTGGTTACTTTTTGTCTCCAGCGTAGGCGAGAGCCATTTTTTGATCCTTTGGATCGAAGAGTGTGATTTTGAAATTGTAGGTTTTACCAAGTTCAAGTTTTTCACGGAGTTTTTCTTCGCTACCAAACTCGCTGATATGTACAAGACCAGCTACGCCTTCTTCAATTGAGGCAAGTGCGCCATGGCGGTTGTATTTGATGATGACCGCGGTAACAGTGTCATCTTTTTTGTATTTTTTAGCGGCTTCTTTCCATGGATTTTCTTTGAGTGCTTTAATTGAGAGTGATATCTTACCGTCCTTGATTTCAATAATTTTTACTTTTATTTTTTCCCCGACACGAACAAAGTGAGAAGGATTTTCAACCAGACCCCAATCAATCTCACTAATGTGAACGAGTCCCTCAAGGCCATCTTCGAGTTTTACGAAGGCACCAAAGTCAACAATACCGGTAACAGTTCCTGATACTTCATCGCCAATACCATACTTTTCGATAATCTTTTCGCGGTCTTTTTCGATTAGGTTTTTCTCAGAGAAGATTAGTTTCCCTTCTTTTGGTATTGCAGTAATGATGGTGACAGTGATTGTCTGGTTTAGTAATTTACGAAGCTCATCAAGGATGCGATCCTTGTCGCCACCCTCAACACGTGGGTAGTGTTCAGCTTTGAGTTGGGAAGCGGGGAGGAATCCAGCAATACCTTGCCATTCCAAAAGGAGTCCTCCTTTGTTTGCTTCTTTGACTACTAGATCAAGCGGTGTCTTGTGCTTAATGTAGTCTTCGGCTTCTGCCCAGATGAGCGCTTGGCGAGCCTCCTTGAGTGATAGCTCAACATAGCTTTCAGGATGATCTGTACCGACTACTTTGGCGGAAATAACATCACCGATGTTTATTTTGCGGATAACATCGCGAGCGTTTTGAAACTCTCTGCCATAAATGACTCCCGTACCAAATGGGGGTAGTGAGATGTAGAGCGCGGTTGGTTCAATTGCAACAACGCTACCTTCCACAATGTCTCCAATAGACGGGGGTGTTATTGATTTCATGACCAACTCTTCCATGAGGGAGGTTGGTGTCTTGACCACTTTCTCTTTCACCGGTTTTTGATTGGTGGGAAGTGGAGTACTTTCTAATGTGTTCGTATCGGTATGTTCCTCTTGGGAGAGTGTTTGTACATCCGATTCTGTCTGCGTGTCGGTTTGTACCGACTTTTTCTTACCAAAAAATAGCATGTTATTTTTGTGCGCCACGGGTATGGTATGTTCGTTCATAAACGCTCCATACCAGGGTTATTCCGTTTTGCAGCCTTTCTAATAAAAGGTGTTTGGACAGTATACGTATTTTGCGGTTTTTGTGAAGGAGGTTCCCGTTTTTCATTTTGGCACGTATAATAGTTTCATTATGGTTATTACGTATCATGGAGGTGCGTGTTATCGCATCCAGTTTGGCGATACTGTTCTTGTATGTAACCCGCCGTCAAAGAAATCATCTTTAAAAACAAGCAGGTTTGGAGCTGACATTGTGTTAGTAACGACAGATCATGTTGATATGAACGGGGTAAGTGAGGTTGGTATTGGTGATAGGCAACCATTTGCTATTGCAGGCCCGGGTGAGTATGAGGTTAAGAATGTATTTATACGAGGGTACGGTGCGCAGACCTCATATGGGGGTGATATGTTACCAAATACTGTGTATACCATTGCGCTTGAAGGTATGAATCTTTGTTTTTGTGGCGCCCTTGATACCGTTGAGTTGCCACAAGTGATGCGTCAAGCAATGGAACATGTTGATATTTTGTTTGTTCCCGTTGGAGAAAAAGGTGTTTTATCTCCTGCAGATGCAGCAAAATTGGCGGTGTCAGTTGAGCCCGCGCTCGTATTACCAGTTGTCTTTGATCAGAATCCAGAAAAAGTTTTAAAAGCGTTTTTGAAAGAGATGGGAGGAGATCAAGCGTTTCCAGTCGATAAGTTGACGATCAAGAAGCGCGACCTTGAAGGTAAACAAGGAGAGGTGGTGGTGCTTGGTTCGAGTGCGTCCTAAATTTATACATGCTCGATTTTTTGGATAGGATAAGATTGTTGCCGTTACGGACACGTCGTCGTATTGCTGGAGGTGTGGCGTTTTTGTGTACCGTTTGTGTGTTTTTGTTTTGGTTAGGGTTTGGTCCTCTGGGTCCTACCACCTCTGCGGAAACATCTACCACTCCCGGTCCACTCGCGACGCTCCGTGAGGGAATTAACTCATTGTGGGGTGGTGTGTCGTCTCGCGCAACAGTGCTCACTAAAGAGTTACGTTCGATGGGAGCGTTCATTCAAGAAGCTGCTTCAAGTACGTTTCCAACGAGCGTTCCGTCACAGATCATAAGTTCTGTGAGCACCACAACCACGTTACTTACTGATACATTTATCACAACGTCGTTTGGGAGCAGTACGCAATCAAACTAGGTATTGTGTGGAGAAAATAGTATTTAGTGCCTACATACGGCCATATTTTTTCTTTCTTTTTTTGTATCGTTGTAGTAGAATAATTTCCTATGGCATCGAAGCGCTCCAATGAGTCGTTACCAGAAGAACCATCTAACCCTCCTGTAGAGACAAATATTGTTCCTCGTTCAATTACGACTGAGATGCGCGAGTCGTATTTGAATTACGCGATGTCTGTGATTACGGCTCGCGCGCTCCCTGACGCACGAGACGGGTTAAAACCAGTACATCGTCGCATTCTGTATACGATGCACGAGCTAGGACTTTCTGCGGGAGCCAAGACTCGTAAATCAGCAAAGATTACTGGTGATGTGACTGGTAATTATCATCCCCACGGTGACGCGGCGGTATATGAGTCGTTGGTTAAGTTAGCTCAAGATTTTTCAATGCGGTATCCGTTGGTTATTGGCCAAGGTAACTTTGGTTCAATTGACGGTGATCCTGCTGCTGCTCCTCGTTACACCGAAGCAAAGATGTCAAAAATTGCTGCAGAAATGCTTCGTGATATTGAAAAAGAGACGGTTGACTGGAGACAAAATTACGAGGGAACACGTATGGAGCCAGTTGTGTTGCCGGCTGCCGTTCCTAATTTGTTACTTAATGGTACGCTTGGCATTGCGGTGGGTATGGCGACTGATATACCACCTCATAATCTTAATGAAATTGTCGATGCAACGCTTCACTTGATTGATAATTCAGATGCAGGCATCGAGGATTTACTTCAATTTATAAAAGGTCCTGATTTTCCGACAGGTGCGGTGATGTACGGGTGGAAAGATTTAGTTCACGCATATACAACCGGACGTGGTGGGGTCACGGTACGTGGTGAAGCTGAAATTGTTGAGACGAAAGCGGGTGCGTATCAGATTGTTATCACATCATTGCCGTATCGAGTAAATAAAGCAGATCTTATTACGTCTATTGCTGATTTACATCGTGAGAAAAAAATTGAGGGGATTAAGGATATGCGTGATGAATCGACGAAAGATATCCGCATTGTGATTGATCTTAAACAGGGAGGGTATCCAGAAAAAGTATTAAATTATCTCTATCAACATACGCAACTTGAAGATACGTTTCATTTCAACGTGGTTGCTCTTGTTGATGGGGTGCCAAAAACTCTCTCGCTCAAGTCGCTTCTTGAGGAGTTTGTGAAGCATCGTCGCGTCGTGGTGCGACGGCGTACTGAGTTTGATCTTGCGCGCGCAAAAGAGCGTGAGCATATTCTCGCGGGCCTTAAGAAGGCACTTGATCATATTGATGAAATTATTAGGCTTATAAAGAAGAGTAAAGATATTGATACGGCTCGTGCGGGGCTCATCAAGGAGTTTCGTTTTAGTGAGCGACAAGCAAACGCAATTCTTGAGATGCGATTGCAAAAGCTTGCTGGTCTTGAGCGTAAGAAGATTGAAGATGAGCTTGATGCGGTGCGTGTGTTGATTGCGGAACTCGAGTCAATTTTAGGAAGTGAAAAGAAAATGTTGGGTGTGATTAAGACGGAGCTTGCTGAGGTGAAGCAGAAGTATGGTGATGAGCGCCGCACCAAACTCATTAAGTCGGCCGTTAAAGAATTTTCTCCTGAGGACATGATTCCGGATGAGGAGAGTATGCTTGTATTTACTAAAGGTGGTTATGTAAAGCGTACTAATCCTGATGAATATCGTAAGCAAAAGCGTGGGGGAATAGGTGTCGTAGATCTTGATACAAAAGATGAGGATTTTATTACAAATTTTGTTACGGCACGTACGCATGCTGATATGTTGTTTTTTACCGATAAAGGAAAGGCGTATCAACTTAAAATGTATGATATTCCAGAGGGGAAGCGTGCTACAAAAGGCAAATCAGTGATGAATTTTATTTCACTCGCTGCAGATGAGAAGGTGACTTCTATTTTGCCGATGTCAAAATCAGTGAAAGAGGCAGAGATGACGATGATGATGGTGACCAAACAGGGAACAGTTAAAAAAGTTGATGCAAAAAGTTTTCATGAAGTGCGTCGATCAGGGTTGATCGCTATTACTCTTGATGCGGGTGATGAACTCCAGTCCGTTTTCTTTGTGAAAAAAGGTGACACGGTGTTCGTGGTTACCGCCGGCGGGCAGTCTATTCGATTTAAAGAGGGTGATGTGCGTGCGATGGGTCGTACTGCCGCAGGTGTGCGAGGTATTCGTTTATCGAAAGGAGATGAAGTTGTTGGTGCCAACGCTGTATCTAAGGAGGCAATACATCCTCGATTACTTGTTATTTCCCATAATGGGTTTGGTAAGGCAACGGTGTGTGATGAGTATAAAGTGCAAGGTCGTGGTGGTTCAGGTATCAAAACCGCACAGGTCACGAGTAAAACAGGTAAACTGATCGCTGCGCGAGTAGTGACTGACGATGATGAAGAAATTGTAGCTATTAGTAAAAAGAGTCAGGTGATACGAACTGATTTGAAAGAAGTGCCGTCTTTAGGAAGGCAGACACAAGGCGTTCGTATTATGAGGCCACGAGAGGGAGATGCCCTTGCTTCAGTTGTGTGTCTTTAGCATAAAGGTAAGTGCACAAACCGCTCCCCCTCCGGGGAGCGGTTTGTTATACTAATGACACGAGTTATGTTTACTGATCCTTTTTCAAATGTGGCACACTTGCAGTTGTTGCCCGGCCAGTCAGTGGTTGATCTTGGTGCAGGATCAGGTTTTTATACAATTGCTGCCGCCAAAGCAGTTGGAGCAAAAGGTAAGGTATATGCTGTTGATGTGCAGAAGGAGTTACTGTCTCGTGTGAAAGCTGATGCGGCAAAAGAACATATATATAATGTTGAGGTTATCTGGGGTGATTTTGAACATGTGGGCGGTACGCATATCCCTGATAATAGTGTTGATGCGGCCATTATTTCAAACGTTTTTTTTCAGATCGCTGATCGAGAACATTTTTTAGAGGAGGTTCGTCGTATTCTTCGCGTTGGGGGACGGGTATTGGTTATTGATTGGAGTGATTCTTACTCGGGTATGGGGCCAGCTTCGCAATATTTAGTAAAGGAGGAGACGTTGAAGGCTCTTTTTGCAGGGCATGGGTTTACTTTTGAGCGCAGTATTCCTGCGGGGGATAGTCATTATGGGTTTGTGTGTCGTAAACAATGAAAATTTCTCAATTTCAAATTGGATTATTGGTTGTATTTGGTCTTTCTGCCGTGGGTGGGCTGCTCGCGTTTGCGACATATCAGTCGACATCGGGTGTGTCGACCCGGACGGTGACGTTGCAGGTCTGGGGAACTATGCCGTTCCAGGTTATGAATAATTTTTTTACTACGTTACAGAGTGATAAACAGTCGCCGCCTTATATTATTAAGTATCAGGAGAAGTCGTTTGCAACATTTGAACGTGATTTGGTTGAAGCGATTGCTGATGGTGTGGGACCTGATATGGTTTTTATTCCTGACGCCCTTGTTATCTCACTTTCAAAGAGGATTGTTCCGGTACCGAGAGAAGCGATGAGTGAGCGTTATTTCCTTGATACATACGCGCAAGCCGCGGAAACGTTTTGGGGACCAATGGGAGCGTTCGGCGTACCGGTTGCGGTTGACCCAATGGTGTTTTATTGGAATCGGGATCATTTGCAAAGTGCGGGTGTGTCGCGACCACCAACGCAATGGTCAGCTATTCCTGGTTTAGCTGAACGTCTCACCATAAAAGATCGGAGATTTGAAATTAGTCGTAGTACGATTGCAATGGGTGAGTATATGAATGTGACTAATGCTCGGGAGATATTAGCAACCTTTTTGCTTCAATCAGGTAATCGGATTATGACATATGTTGATAGGTCAAGAAGTACGATTGCGGATGATCTTGATGGTGCGGTTGCGGGTCTTTCGTACTTTGTTCAGTTTTCAAATCCCACGTACCCCATATATTCATGGAATCGTTCGCTTCCAGCATCACAAGATGCCTTTATTGCTGATATGCTGACTTTCTATCCAGGATTTGCTAGTGAAATTGATATCATACGAAGTAAAAATCCAAACTTGAATTTTGATTTAACACGTATGCCGCAACCCCTTGTTGCACCAATTAACACAACCCTTGCTCGTGTGTATGGTTTTGCAGTACTTAAGACATCTCCACAGGCTACAAATGCGCTTACTATCATGTTGAATCATTTTATTAAACCAGAATTTTCAAATACGTTGGCAGAGTTTCTACGTGTTGCTCCCGTGAGGCGAGATACTTTATCTAGTATTCCAACTGATGCGTATGGGGCAACACTTTTTGAGTCGGCAGTTATGGGTCGATCATGGGCTGATCCGGATCCTGAAGGTTCGGCGAACGTGTTTAAGCGTATGATTGAAAATTCGATTTCAGGTGCATATGATCTTGATGATGCAGTTCGTCGTGCAGATCAAGAATTGACAAGTTTGGCGCCCGCGTCATTGTACTAATTAATACTATATTCATGCGTCGTACATATATTGCTCACTCTATTGCGGGAATAATACTTTGTCTGCCGTTAGTCACTTTTGCGTGGCGTCCGGGCGAGGACATTATTCCGTGTGGTTTTGTTGCGGCAAATCCGTGCGGTTTTAGTGATTTTATTACACTCATTGGAAATATTATTGATGTGTTGCTTTACGCGGCTTCTTTTCTTGCAGCTATTTCTTTTGCGTATGCTGGGTTTTTGTATGTGACGAGTGGTGGCAGTTCTAGCAAGATTAGTGAGGCAACAGGGATTTTTAAAAATGTCGCAGTCGGGTACTTTGTAGCTCTTTCGGCGTGGTTGATTATAAAGACGATCGAGTCAGCGCTTCTTGGTTCGCGCACCCCTTCATTTTTGAAGTAGTATTATTGGAATAATATCGTACTATAATGTTTAAAAAATTATTTAATATGCGCGTTGTAGGGGTTCTTGTCGCAATTATTTTGTTTGGTGTGGTACAGGTACAAGCAGCTACTGTCCCTAATCCGCTTGCGGGTGCTGGAGTAAATAACCTTTTTGATTTCATACAACTGGTTTTTAATACGGTTATCATTCCTATTGGGGGTATTGTGGTAGCGCTTGGTATCATTTGGTCTGGATTTTTGTTTGTAAGGGCTCAGGGTAATCCAGCTCAACTAGAAGAAGCGAGACGCGCATTTTTTTGGTCTTTTATTGGAGCTATAGTTTTACTTGGTTCGTGGACTCTTGCCACTGGTATAAAAGATACAGTTGAGCGTATTAGAGGTGCTATATAATTTTATCCCACATGAATAATGCAAAGGTGAGCTGTTGGAGCCGGTTTGTAATGCTGTTACTTGTGCCGTTCTTTTTCTTAGTTGTTCCGGTTGTGGTATCAGCACAAACTAATTTCTTTTTCACACTCCGTCCTTATATTGTACAGTTACTGGAAATCATTTTTCTTTTGCTTCCTTTTGCTTTGACGCTCTCGGTTTTGTTTTTTTTGTGGGGACTTGCACAGTTTGTCTATCGGGCAGGGGATATAAAAGAACACGAGAATGGTCGTCGCATTATGGTGTGGGGTGTTATTGCAATTTTTGTATTTGTTTCCATTTTTGGAATCATGGAGGTTATTCTTCAGACGTTTAATCTTGATGTTGCTGGACCGAGATTGTTGGGCGTCGTTGGTATTCCTACGGTTCCACAGGTGCTTGGCCCATCTATGCGAGGGGGTACATTTAGAGAGACAGTGATGAATGATTTATATCCGCTCGCTCAACTTTTTACAGAAACGCTGGTTCTTGGTGCGTGGCTGGTGTTCTTTTATGGTATTGCTCGATTTGTTTGGTCGCTTTCAAGTGGTGACGAGGAGGGTATTGGTACTGGAAAAATTATGTTGGTATGGGGTACAATCATCTTAACAGTAGCGATGTCTGTGTGGGGATTTGTGTGGTTATTGGCGGCCGCTTTTGGATTTACTGGTGGGGGGCCGTCAATTATCCTTTTCCCTCAGTTTCGTGAAAGTGCATTTTAGTTGCTATCCACACCTTTTCTTTTGTTCCCGTTGTCTTGTCAATGGTAGCTGAGATACAATTAATACTGTATAATTATATATAAGGTCGCTCTTATTAATTTTTAAATTTAAGGTTTATATACCTACGTATTCTATGCAGAGGAAAATTATTGCAGTCGGAAGTGCTCTCGCGATGTCTAGTCCGCTTGTGGCGCTTGCTCAGTCAAGAGTTGGTTTGGGTAATTCAGTTATTCCCGTCATCAACGATATCATTACGATTGTTAATGCGCTGGTACCGTTTATGCTTACTCTTGCAGTACTCTACTTTTTGTGGGGGCTTGCTAAATTCGTACTCGCTGCCGGTGACGAGGGTTCGCGTGATAGTGGAAAAAGTATCATGGTTTGGGGTGTTATCGCAATTACGGTCATGGTATCACTTTGGGGTCTTGTAGCGCTTCTCCAAGGGATTTTCAATATTGATAAGGACGCACAATTCACTGCCCCGAAAATTCCGACTGTTAAGGTAGGCCAGTAAGCAATACAACAGCAATAACAAGATAAACAACCTCTCATACGGGAGGTTGTTTTGTTATCCCCGATCTATTGAGAGTATGTGTTGTATAATAAAATCATGGTAAGTCAGTTTAATAAATTGCTGTATGCCATAAATAGAGAAATCTTGAATCCCGCAATCACGTTATTGTTTTTGTGCGCTATTGTTATTTTTTTCTACGGATTGTTTAAATTTGTATCCCGTCTCTCAAGTCCTCAAGAACGCGACACAGGTCGTCAGGTTATGGTATGGGGTATCGTTGGTATGTTTATTATGGTTTCAGCGTTTGCCATCATCAGGGTTGCTCTTTCTATAGCAGGAGTAACCGGTTCTCTTAATCTTCCTTTTTAGTGTATGAGCAGTAAAAACACCCTTCGTTTTGGGAAGGGTGTTGTGTTAGTGCTGTTTCCAGCCCACGAAGACTTTCTCCGGCGGCCACAGACGATTCCCTTTGATGGGGACGCTGCGGAACCGGAGTGTTGTGACGTTGGTGACCTGGAGCGGTGCCCACCGTGCATCCTCGATTGGATACATACGGTAAGAGTCTTGCTCATTGACCAGAACATCAAGAAAGACATTCTTTTCAAGGAGCTGCCACTCGATGGGTCCCGTTGTGGAGGAGGCGATTGGGTCGCTCCAACGGTCCTTGAAGACCGTTAGCTGGTTTGGCCATGTGTGCGCAACAGCAGTTGGACCACTTTGGGCCTCCATGAGACCACGGTGCATGTCCTGGCGAAACGGGACATAGATGTATTTGTGTACACCTATTCCTGCTATCACGATTATACCGGCGAGCGCACCCCAGATGGTAAGAAATACCACCCAGTTGAATGCCCACTTGAACCAATTCACCCCTTGTTTCTTCTTTGGAGTTCCTTCGTTTGGTGGAACTACCGGGACGGTAATAATTGGTGTTGAAGGAGGCGGTGATGGTTGCGAAGGAGGGGATGGAGCAGGATTTCTGCTCGGAAGTGTTTTATGTACAAGCCATATAACGATTATTCCTCCTAGTACAAATCCCACGATCAAAAGTATTTGTTGTGTAATTGGAAGGTTCATTTTTCAAAATATTCTAAATTAATAATATCAAATATTATTCTATTTGTCAATATAAAACCCCCACAACAGCTTGTGCTGTTGTGGGGGTGTCGATTCTGCGGATTTACCGCTTCCAGACGAACCTCTGTTTCGCTGGCAATAGGGTTTGTTGGGGTTTGGTTAGGGTTTTTGTGTGGGGATGATAACCCCAGTACTTCCCCCTTTAACGTAAGTAGACAGGCTACCACCTGCGGCTTTTTCAGCTTCATCAACTGCCAGGCGCGCCGTAACAATTTGAGGGTCTCCGTTCGCAGCATCTATTAGAGCTTGTAGATTTTTTTGGTGTGCTTCTGCTAATAGTTTTATAGCTTGCGCTGTGCCACTCGCTTCAGTAATAGTTGCAGTAGCAGTTCGGTCTGCTGCTGCAATCGCTGCGTCACCTTTGAGGATGGCTGTCTGCTTTGCTTGAAACAGTGCAAGTGTCCCCGGATTAACTTCGATGACCGATATCCAGCCATCAGTGATTTGAATACCAATTAAGTTGATTAGGCCACCTGATTTACCGGGTACTTTTTGGTTGAGCGGAGCAAGATGTTGTTCAAAGAAACCGCTGCCAGGACCGACAGGATGTGTGTGCTTGTCTGACAAGAAGTTTTCAAGTTCTATGTCACGTGCGAAGTGCTGTACGCATGCAGCTACTGCTTCTTGTAACATCGAGAAGAAATCTCGATCGTATCGAAGGGTTGGAATTTCTGGGACTACTACTCGACAGAGTATGTAGACACCCAAATTTGCCTGAAATCTTCCTTTCCCAAACTCGATACCCTCTAAGGGGATTGGCCGGGGAAAGAACATTCTAATATGGTCGACTGTGTCGGGAGTCTTCTCTCCTGTAGACCAGTCCGCTAGTGAGTTTGTCAGTTTGTTTGGATCTACAGCTTGTGCCAGACGTACTCTGGTGATGTCAAACATCAGGATACTTCTCAAGGGGTAAAGAATACTTACCCATGAAATACCATACCGGCGACGCAGCATTTCCCGAATAATTCGATGTGGTCGCCACAAGGGATAACGATAATCTACTTTCCCTTTAACCATAGCGCCGCCAGTTGGTATATGGACCCACTGGCCGTACTCAGGATGTGCGGGGTCTGTGAGTGCTTCATCACTGACTGTCTCGGCAAATTCGCCAGTACTGAGGTGTATATAGCCGGGTTTTCTTTCCCAGTAGTATCCCCTTACGTTTTCGATGACTCGCACGAGCGTGCCACCTTTGCCGTCCTTGTCTGCACCAGCGACCACTATTTTTGCGGTGTTTTGCTTTACCACCGTCGCCCATTTGTTGGTAAGGGCAATACGGTATGCTAATTGAATCGCTGCATACATGAGGGTTGCAATGAAGAACAGCGCTGACAGTATTACGAATATATTTACAAGCATAAATGTCCTTTTCTACAAGTTGGTTGTGATGAACTGAAATCTAGTCATGTGCCATTGGGGCACATGTGGAAATCAATCCGATTCTATCTAGATAAAGTATATCATTTTTTATATATATTGTCAATATAAAACGGCCTTGCTGCAAAGCCGTTTTGGAGCTTTTTGTACTGTATGTGTACGATATGTGTTGTGTTGTGTGGGCGGGAGAGGACTTGAACCTCCATGCCTTGCGGCGCTACCTCCTAAGGGTAGTGTGTCTGCCATTTCACCACCCGCCCGTAGCGTCATCATAGCGTGCTTTTTTTACTTGGTCACGAGATTATCCGTTGATGAATGCGGTGGTGACTTGGCGTTCGACGGGAGCAAATTCGTCGGTGAGAAGAAGTCCGGGAGGTGGAACATCTGTGTATTCTGAACGTTTGGCTTGAAGGATGAGGAGGTCTGTTGTTTCTTTAGGAAAGGCAGGAAGGTTTTTATTATGAGTCGCCAGAAGAACGAGGTTCGTAATTCGGCGAGGATCTTTGTTTGGAGATGTTCTGAATATTTTTATGGTATCAAATTCAGATGCATATGTCGTATACATTGATCGAAAAAAATCACTCCCTGGGCCTTCGACTGACGAGATAATATTTATGAGAACAATGCCATGTTCACCTGCAAGGCGCGAAATAGAAGAAACAGCTTCTTTGGTGGTGATGTGGAAGGGAACGGTGAGCATTGAAGAAAATACATCAACAAAAATAACATCATAGGTACTTGTTGCCGTGTTGATGAATACTCGCGCGTCTTTGTGGATTGGGGTGATGCGGGGTGAATCAGTGTACATAAAATAGCGACGAGATATATCCAGAAGCGAGGGGTCGATTTCTATGGAGTCGATAGACACGTGTTTGTTTTTTGTAATGAGATATGAGGGGTATGTTTGTACCGCTCCTCCAAGCATGAGTGCTTTTGTATAGTGTGGTTTAAAAAAATCTGCGAGTTCAAAAAATGTGAGGTAACCAAATAGAATTTCTTTTGGATTATCGAGTCGTATTCCTGAGTGAGCACCGTAGATGGTGTCAGTAAAATACCGGACTGGTCGTCCGGTCATCTGTTCGATTCCATCATATATCCATATGCGGTGATAGGGGGTTTCACCATCGTATACGAGTGAACCCTTGATTGGTGCCTGTGATGGCACGATTATGCCGTACAGTATAGTGGTGATTGCGATAATGGTGAGCAGTATTGGTCCATGGCTGTGTTGTTTTGCGTGTATTGAGATAATAAGTGCCAGGAATAATAGTATAAGTGCCACTCCAAGAATAATTTTTGTACTACTGAAGAAAGATACGAGTACGAATCCGCCTGCAAAAGTTCCCACAATACTGCCAGCCGTTGAGATTGCGTAAAGGTTGCCGAGTGTTGTGCCGGCTCTCGTTATATCTTGTATTTGTAATCGGGCAACGTATGGCGTTACCATGCCAAGAAATATAGCTGATGGAACAAAAATTGCTCCTGATATCATGATCGCTAATACGTTGAAAGATCCTGAAAGAAGGCTGAGTTCAGTTCCAAAAAAACGCAGTATGATAATACCAGCTGTTGTTATTGATGATGCAAAAAGAATGTGAGAGAGAGTCTTAAGGTTGGCATGTGTATCAGCAAGACGTCCTCCAAGCATGTACCCAAATGAAAGTGCAGCAAGTACAAAACCAATAAGTGATGTCCACACGAATATCGAGGTGCCAACATACGGGGCAACGAGACGAGATCCAACCAGTTCAATAATCATCACACTTGCGCCGGTGGCAAATGCAACAAAAAAGAGTAGGGGGGACATAGAGAAATACAATGAATAACGAGATTAGTATAAAGAATATCGATATAAAAAGGAATCTATATGATATTTCGTTACGTGATTTTTTTGATGCTATTACTCAAAGAGGGCGTTACAAGTCCGCCCAGTAGGATTCGAACCTACGACCAATCGCTTAAGAGGCGACTGCTCTACCAACTGAGCTATGGGCGGATAATTATAAGGTGCTACCTAATTTCGCTGTATCGTTG
>CAZTRA010000006.1:0-47445 GCA_964616075.1 uncultured Candidatus Saccharibacteria bacterium | reverse complement strand
CAGCTAGTTTGAGGTAGGTTCGGACTCCGAGGAGCATCATATTTCAGTAACACTAAAATGCTTCAGAATTTATCACCAATCCAAAATCACATTCTTTCAAAGCTGAAAAATGCTAAGTCTCTTCGATATAGCGAACTTCAACCTGAAAAAGTTCCGAACGATCTTTTTAACTACCATCTTCAGCATCTTGTTAAAAAAGAGTTCATAACAAAATCAGATGACGGCTACTTTCTTTCTAATAAAGGTATCAAGCATGTTGCTGACCCATATCCAACCAATGACGCAATCACAAGTCTTTTTAAGATAAACGTAATAACGATTGTGTCGAGAGTTATAAGTGGAAAAATTGAAATATTAAATCAAATCAGAAAATCAAATCCTTCTTATGGAAAAGTTGGAATACCCGGAGGAGTTGTCTTAAAAGGAGAACTTATAGAAGCTGGAGCAAAAAGAAAATTAAAACAAGAGACAGGTCTGGATGCAGAATTTAAATTAGTTGGATCTGAACGAAGAATAATGTATAAATCAGGAGAATTATTTTCTGATCTTTTGTTTCCCATTGCATATACTGACAAATATTCTGGTGATCTTATAACTGACTCTGACTTTGGTCACAATATGTGGGTTCCTATTGATGAAGCAATTAAAAATGAATCGATTGAATATGATTCGATAAAAAGTATAAACATAGTTTTGAAAGCAATCAAAAACGGAACTATTACGGATCTACCTCTCTTTTTTAAAGAAGAAATACAGAGCGATAAAATTGAAGACTAGTCTACCGAGGACATCCTCGCTTTTTTGTTTATACCTGAAAAGATAAAATTTTTAATGGAATTTAACCATTAACCTAAAAAGGAAAACAATGAGCACACCAATTAGTGAATTGAAAACCAAAGGATTTGTCGTATTGGCATATCCTTCAAATCTACGAGCCGCAGTCGATAAGACTGTAGAACTCTGGAAGAAATTCTGCGATTTACCTATCGAAGTAAAAAAAGGTCTTCCATACAGTAACAATGCTGATGGTGTTGGATACGAACTAAAAGAAGGTGTGGGCAATAAAGCTGATCGAAAGGAGAACTTTGATGTAACGGTTGCTGGAGAAGAGTGGCTTAGGAAAAATATTGATGCAATCCGCAATCCTGTTGCTCTGGAATTTGTTCAGAATGCTGTTGCCCTCGTTGAAGTGATGAAGCCGACTATTCTCGAATTTGCTCGACAAGCAGAGATCGAGTTTGGTTTGAATGGTTTTGTAAAAGAAATCGAGGAAAGTGAAGCGGGTTTCTTTACAAGATTTATTCATTACTTCGGCGATCGAGAAATTGGAGAAGAAACTGCGACTGCTCATGCCGATCAAAGTGGTTTTACACTCCATCTTTTTGAAAGCGATGAAGGTCTTCAGTGTCTGGCTTATGAAGGTAAATGGATTAACATGCCTGTATCGGACGGAGAAACTGTAATCATTCCTGCCATGCAGATGCAACTTCGTTCCAAAGGAGAGCTTAGAGCACTTTGTCACAGAGTAATTGCAAACGCTCAAACTGCAATAAATGGGCGGTACTCTGCAGTTTGTTTTGTGCAGTTCAAGAATACTCCTAAGTATGACAAAGACCGTGGAGGTAGGCTTCAAGAAAAAACTCCTGGATTTAATTATGAAATGTCACAGGATGATTTTTCTAAGCTTTTTAAATAACTTAAAAAACCTCCAAGCCAGAGCGACCAAGAAATTGGTCGCTTTTCTTATGACAAACTAATCTTCTTTTCTTTAAAAACAACTTTACTATTCAAACATCCGAGCAGTTCTCTCTTCTCCAAATCACTAGCTTCTTTTAAAACATACTTAGCGTAATTTCTAATATCTATATCTTTAACTTCAATTTTCTCTTTTGTTCCCAAGATCACTCGTTGAAATTTCTTAACTCTTTCTACTTCAGATTTAATTTTTTCTTTGATACCTAGTTCGTCTAGATTAATTCTATCCATGAGTACTATGAACTGCTCGATTAAATCCTCTTCATTAATAGGTTTCAGAAAAGAAACGAGCACGAGTGCAGGAAAGAATCGCACAAAAGCACTGGAAGGAAAAGTGGCCGAAACTTCAAGTAATGACAGATTAGACAGATTCCGAAGAGCGTCAAAATGGTAGACTTAGAAGCGTTAGAAAAGCCTTGTGGGGCTTGATGGGTAAATTTACGAGACTGAGGAGGCCAGCCACCTTGAGATAGGTTCGGATTCCGAGGAGGGTCGGAATATGAGTGAAAAAGTAATCAAAAGCTTTCTAGAATTTTATGGATAGATATATGAGATTGAAGACGTAATTCTTTAAAATTTTAGTGTCTTATTGCAGAAGATCTCGTGTGTATCCTTAAAATTTCCCCAGCATTTTTTTGTTGATGACCCACTATCCTTATATACTAGGAGAGGTAGTTTTACTTGTTATATGTAAAAAAATGCGTATTTTTGTTTCATTGGTTGTTGTACTTGCTCTTGTGTGTGTTGGTGTCGCGCCAGTTTTGGCTGCAGAAAAAATCTTTATTTGCCACGCAACTAACTCGAGTACCAATCCCGTTGTTCTTATTTCAGTTTCAGCAAACGCGGTTGGTGCACAGCTTGCCCAGGGGAGCACACTCGCCATCGTTCTTGAGGATGGTTCGTATGTGTGCGAAGAAGGAGGGGGAGGTCCAGATCCCGTCTAGGTCAGCGTCTTTCAACCCCTTGTGGATAGAATTCCGCGAGGGGTTGAAGGGTTGAGAAGCTTGGGTAGCTGATATTTATTAACGAAAGGTACCGTGTCATTTTTCGTACATATCAGATTTCTGATTTTTTACAGTGTGTTTGTTGTTTTTCTGTTGTCAGGTTCTGTTGTATTCGCAGCTGATCCGCCGATTATGTGGTTGAAGTTTGATGATGGGTCTGGTACTACCCCACAAGATAGCGGATCAAATAATATTGATGGTTCTTTCACTGCAACCGCGCCGACATGGTCTGCTGTTGTTCCCGATGTTGCATTTAGTAATCCTTATTCTTTAAGTTTTACGGGCTCTGGCGACGGTGTAGATGTCTCGTGGCCGTCTGCTTTTGATTTTACTGAGACTGAAGCTCGAACATTTTCTTTTTGGTATAGACCGGTTGCTAACGGAGAAGGTCAGTACTCACGACTTATCAGTTGGAGTAGTGATCGCCTGGAAATTGCCGGAACCGAGGCTGGTCCAACAACCCATAAGATTACTTATTTTGATGGTAATTGGCATGCAACTAATATCACGCTTACTCTTGGAACATGGTATCACGTTACCTTTACTTATGATGGGACAACAGCAAAATTTTATATCGGGGATCAGTTACAAGATGAGCACGCCCTCGTGGGTAGGGCTTTGAGCGGTACATTGCGGATTGGTAATCGAGTCCAACAGCTTGATGAAGGTATCAATGGGAATATTGATGATGTTCGTATATACAACTACGCGTTAAGTGCAGCACAGGTTGCTAATCTTGCAGCTGGTTCAGATGATCCAGATTCTCCTCCTGACGAGACCGCTCCAACTTTTTCAAGTGTTGCTAATTCTGTATCAAGTACCAGCGCGACCGTGACATGGAATACAAATGAAGCCGCCTCCACAAAAGTGGCGTACTCTGTGGATTCTCTATACGCATCATCCACAAGTGAAACAGATACTTCGACTCGTGTGACGAGTCACAGCAAGTCTCTTACAAACTTACGTACGTGCACAATATATAATTTTAAAGCGATTTCAGCGGATGCTGCGGGTAACTATGCAACATCAACGGCAAGTAGTTTTACTACCACCGGATGTTCGGGGGGAGCGTCACCTTCATCAGCTACGTCAACAGTGGTGACGGTAAGTGGTGCTGCCACTTCCACTCTCACTGACACAGGGCGTTCACTTACGGTGGCAACTCCCGCAAATTTTACGGCCACGTCTTCTTCTATTGTTATACAGATCAAAGGACTTTCTGCAGAAACGGTACTCGGTTCGATTGGTAAACCGTCATCAAGTTTGAGTAGTGCGGCTAGTATTGTTTTTAATGTAACAGCGCTTATTAACAACACAACTGAGCTAGACTCGTTCGCGTCTCCCGTCATTGTTTCGTATGCGTATACAGATGCAGACGTGAGCGGACTCACGGAGAGTACCCTTTCTATGTATCACTATAACGGTACATGGTCAGAATTAGATAGTTGTTCGGTCAATACTGCAACAAATACTATTACGTGTGAGGCGCCTCACTTCTCAGTGTTTGCACTTTTTGGATCCGCAAGCAGTAACAATAACGGATCAAATTCATCGATGAGAGGTAATGGGCCATTGTTTACTGGAGACGTGGCGACTCTCCCCGGGTATAAAAAATCCCGCTTGCAGACAATTTTTCCAGACGGAAAAGTTGTGTATCTTGATGAAAAAACTTCTGGTTTGATTATCCCGACCTCTTTGCCGAGAACAAATTGTTCCGCGTATGGTTTTGAGCGTACTCTTCGTCGTGGAATGGTTGGCGAAGATGTTCGCGCACTGCAACGTTTGATGAATTGTCTTGGTTTTACTCTTGCCACAGATGGACCAGGTTCTCCTGGTAAAGAGACCACCCTCTTTGCTGAGCGAACATTTGTGGCAGTGAAGAAGTTTCAAGAAGCATATGTCATTGATATTCTTGGCCCGCTTCTTTTAAAGGAGGGTACTGGTGTTTTTGCAGAACGTTCTCAACAAAAAGTTGATTCTTTAACAAAATAGATAAGTTAGCCTTGAGTATGTTTGTGTCGCATATATGAAACAAGAAACTATAACAGTGCAAGTAATTGTACAGGTTCCCGTCGCGTTGGCGTGGGAATATTTTACGTTGCCAGAACATATTACACAGTGGAATTATGCGTCTACTGATTGGGAATGTTCCAGTGCAAGTAATGATCTTCGGGTGGGGGGTGTGTTGCGTGCGCGTATGCAAGCACGAGGTTCTGGTGACGGGTTTGATTTTGAGGGGGTGTACACGGAGGTTGTTCTAAAAGAATATATTGCATATGAGATGAGTGATGGTCGTCAGGTTTGGGTGACGTTTAAGAGTGTTGAGAATGGTTTGGCGACAGTACTTACGGAGACGTTCGATCCTGAACATGATAATCCTATTGTAATGCAGCAGGGCGGATGGCAGGCTATTCTCAATAATTTCAAAAAGTACGCTGAATCACGGGCGCGATAGGCGAGGTGTCCCGTAGGAGAATTTATTTTGCTATACTTGCGGGGTCATTTCTCTATGTATTACATCACTACAAAAGTAAAAATCGCTCTCGGGATTATTACTGTTCTTCTTGTCGCGCTTATGTCTGTGTTTGTGATATGGAAGTGGACACATATTGGTCGCCCGCCGCTTTTGGGGCAGGGATTTTTTGTGTGTGATGAAAATAAAACTATTGATGCTAAGTTTTATGCGGATCGGGTTTCTGTGGTATTGAGTGATGGGCGAAAAATGACACTGCTGCAAACGGTTTCAGCTTCAGGTGCGCGGTATGCAGGGGCGGATGAAGCAGTTGTTTTTTGGAATACAGGAGATACGGCGTTTGTGACGGAGGGGCCATTGTCTATACAAACTTTTTTTAATTGTGAAATCGTGAAGCCTGGTGAAGAGCCGTACACGACGTATGCGTCAACAACACTGGGGGTGAGTGTTCGGTACCCCCGCAGTTTTATGCTTAATACCGCATATCGTTATGAACATTTTGGAGAAAAGAAATTGATCAACGGATTTAAGTTCACTATTCCCCTTTCGATTGCGACAGGTACCAATCTTTCTTCTGTTGACACAGGTGTATCTGTTGAGGTATTACCACGAGCAAAGAATTGTACCGCAGATATCTTTATTCCAAGTGATGTGCGCGCAGTATCGATGGTTGAGGATGGGGTGGTGTACTCAGTAGCGACTTCTACGGATGTTGCTGCGGGGAATCAATATGAAGAAATGGTATACGCATTTTCATCGAGTAGCCCTTGTGTTGCGGTACGATACCTGATTCATACAACTGCTATTGAAAATTATACATTGGGAACGATTCGTCTATTTGATCGAGATGCAGTGTTGCGTGTGTTTGATTCAATTCGACGTTCGGTGAAGGTCAATCTTTTGTTGAAATAAAGGAATATTTTTTATTTTTCACAAGCTTTGTCCTTTACATTTTTTGTAGGTTTAATCTGAGTAAAAAAGCTCGGTGATGCTCATGTATCTACGTGTGCACTCTTCAGTATGTGGGGGAATTGGTACCCTAAGAATTTCGTTATTTTTGTTGTGGTACATTGCTTGCGAAACATGATGTAGGGCGTGCATCACCTGGGATTATATGTTTATGATGCGGCACACTAAGCCTGAAGTTTTGGGGAATTGTTCGTTGTTGTTGGGAAGATAGATGCTTCATGATTTTTACAGAAACACGTGGCAGTCTATCAAGGTTGAAAAGAGGTCTGTCTTGAGTCAGGTTATTAATTAGAAAAAAGATGGAGCGTTATACGAAGTGATATGTCGTTAAGGTGCTGTATATTCTTGTGCACTTTTGTGATTATAAAATGAGTTATTGTGTAGCGTTTTTTTATAATCAAAATTATTTGTTACAATGCAGAAATATGATTGTTATTGGTATTACCGGGACGATTGGGGCGGGTAAGGGGACAGTTGTGTCGTATCTTACTGAACGATATGCTTTTGCTCATTATTCAGTTCGTACATTTCTTGAAAAGGAGATCTCTCGGCGCGGTTTGCCTCTGACAAGAGATAGCATGCTTGCAGTTTCAAATGAGCTTCGTGAGAAACATCACCCTGGGTACATTATTGAATGTTTATACAACGAAGCTCGTCGCGTCGGTGTGCCGGCGGTGATTGAATCTATTCGTACTACGGGAGAAATTGATGTCCTTGCTCGTGCTCAGGACACAGTATTTCATTTGTTAGCGGTAGATGCGTCTCAAAAGCTTCGCTATGAACGGATTGTGAGGCGTAAGTTGTCGACCGATAATATTTCTTTTGACACATTTATTTCCGACGAGGCACGGGAGATGAAATCCACAGATCCCAACAGGCAAAATCTTTCGGGTTGTATTATGCGTGCTGAGATAGTGCTTCACAATGATGGTACAAAAGAAGAGTTGTATGGACAGGTTGATGATGCGTTGATGCAATGGAGTATAGTTAGCAAAATATAATTTTTTTTTCCGTCAGAAAGGAATTGTGTATGTTGAGGAGCAAGTACTTCGTATGGAACTATAGGCTCTTTACAACCTCGCGTATGCGGGGTTTTTGTGTGCACAAAAAACCGCTCTTTGTTAAGGGGGCGTCGCGTATTAAAGCAATCCGAAGCATTTGCGTCTGTTGATGCACATGCGCTTGAGTTTTTTTGATACCTATCGTCGGTGTGTTCGTAATAACGTGTTATCGGCTATACTGAGTGTATGAGATGTATACAATGTTTCCTGCTCGGTTTTATTGTATTGGTACCAACAATGCTATGGGCACAAGAGCTTGTTCCCGATATACATGTCACGGTAAAAGCACGTGTTCTTGAAGTGCTTGAGGTGTCAGAACGCACTGTAGCTGGCACGCAAACAGTACACCCGTATCAGATTATTCGTGTACAGATACTTGATGGTCTAGAAAAAGGAAAAGAAGTGACACTTGAAAATGATTATGTTCAACTTGAAACTAATGATTTGTTTTATTTATTGCATGTCTCAAACAGCGTTGATGGTCGCGAATATTACACCGTGTCTGAGCCCTATCGATTGCCGGCATTAATAACTTTTACAGTTCTTTTTCTTGTTTCTGTGTTGATATTTGGTGGTGTGCAGGGTATTCGGGGGTTATTAGCCCTTGTGGGGAGTTTCTTTTTTATTTTTTATATGTTATTCCCTGGTATTTTGAACGGATATTCGCCACTGTTGGTAAGTATTGGTGTTTCATCTTTTATTATTGTGCTTGGTTCATATGTGACGCATGGGTTTAATAAAACAACAACAGCCGCGGTGATTGGAATGATTCTCACTGTGATATGTACTGGCTTATTAGCTCATGTGGCGGTTGATGCGGCGAGTTTGACTGGTTTTGAAAGCGAAGAAGCTGTGTATCTTAATTTTGATACAGACGGAAGAATAGACTTTATTGGGTTACTATTGGGGGGAATTATGATTGGATTACTTGGTGTGCTGTATGATGTTGCAATTGGTCAGGCTATTTCTGTTGAAGAATTACATCAGGTTGGTCCGCACGTGCCACGACGAATGATCTATACCCGCGCCATTCGCATGGGACGTGAGCATATTGGGGCGCTTGTAAACACACTTGCAATTGCATATGTTGGAGCATCATTACCTCTATTGTTGCTATTTTACGCTTCGACCACTGATCCATGGATACTTATCAATCGCGAAGTATTTGCAGCTGAAATTATTCGTACAATGGTGGGTAGTATTGGTTTGGTGCTTGCAGTACCAATCACCACATTCATTGCGGTTTTATTAGTTGTTCGACAAAAGGCAAGTGTATCAGAGCCGTTTGATCCTCATAGGAAAACGCGAGAATTGCTTGCAGTAGAAGAACGTGCACACCATCATCACCATGTGTAATTTTTTACACATTTCAGATGCTTTTTTACGAACGTATGAGATCTTTCTATAAGCGATACGAACATCATATTAATTCTGTGGCATTTATTGCCGGTTTTATTTTTGATTTTATTGCTTTTAAGCATGTGCAGCACAGTATTTTGCTTTCTGTGCTCGCGGGATGGCTCTTTTTTTCAGCAGTTGCAATCTTGCTGCACAGTGTAATGCGTTCTGATGTACCACGAGAGAATTTTGTGGGACGGGTTCTCGATGGTATTGCTGCTGTGATTCCATTTTTTATTCAGTTTGCGTTTGGTGCGGTGATGAGTGGGTCGCTCGTGTTTTTTTCACATTCAGCTTCACCGTCAGTGAGTTGGCCTTTTTTGGCTATCATTGTTGGATTGGCGGTTGGTAATGAAGTTTTTCGTGGCAGGTACGATGGTCTCGTGTTCCAGTTGGTAGGTTTTTTTGTTGCGGCATTTTTGTATTTTTCATTATTGTTTCCAATTATTTTGCATTCGGTCTCGGGCGCTGTTTTTGTGGGGAGTGGGGTGATGAGTATATGTGTATTCTATGTGCTTATTCGTATGCTTCGTCGTGTCGCTCGTGAGCGATATGTGCAGGGTATTCGGTTTGCGTGGGTAGGTGTGATTCTCTTTTTCTGTGTATTTAACGTACTTTATTTTTTGAACATTATTCCGCCGCTACCACTCGCGCTTAAAGAAATTGGTATTTATCATAAACTTACGCGGTTACCAAATGGTGATTATGAGCTGCATTATCAGCCGGCAGGTGTATTCTCGTTTGGTGCCGTGAGTCGTGTATATAACGTTGCACCGGGTGAGGGTGCGTATGCGTTTACTGCTGTCTATGCTCCTGAAGGCGTGCGTACAACTATTTTACATGAGTGGGTTCGTTTTGATGAGACGGGGCGTCGGTGGGTGCCAGTATTTACTGAGTCATTTGAAATGGTTGGTGGACGGGTTGATGGATTTCGTGGGTATACAAAAAAAGAATCGTTGATGCCTGGTAAATGGCGTGTCAATGTGCTTACTATCTCAGGACGACTTATTGGGCGCACCACTTTTCATGTCGAACCTGTAGAAGGATACGTAGCACTTAATTCATTGATTCGATAGTACGTGTGAAAAAATTCATATTCTGGTTCTTTATAAAGGAGAATTTTGTAAGATAGTCAGTAATGATGAATGGTGTGCTAAGGGTATCTTTTATTTGTTTAAGACTGTTATGATAGATGTGTGACGAAAAAAACGATACACGTTATTGGAAAATTAATTGTGTTTGGTATTGTATTGGCGTTTGCTTTTTATCTTGCATCGATTGCTCACGAAAATGAAACAATACGAGCGGTTGTTGTGTCTTATGGCTATGCTGGTCTTTTAGCGGTAGCATTTTTGAGTGGATTTAATCTTGCTGTTCCGGTTCCGGCGGTTGCTTTTTTACCCTTATTTTTGCAATCAGGTTTATCTTTCTGGCCATCAATTATACTGATCGCTGTTGGAACATCTCTTGCCGATGTTGTTGCTTACTTTATTGGTCGAGCAGGGCGTCACGCGATACATCATTTCTCTCATCATAGCTTTGTTGCAAGGTTAGAACATGTGCAACATCGTTATCCCGCGCTTCCTTTTGTTGTGTTGTTTTGTTTCGTTCATACCCCTTCCTAATGAGATTTTAGTTACGCCACTTGGTTTCTTAGGATACCGCATCCAACGCTTATTACCAGTTATATGTGTAGGAAATATGGTATTTAATTTATTGTATGCTACTGGTATTATGACTTTGTTTCAGATAACTTCTCTTTAAGGTGAGTAACTGTGATGCAATGTGTATGTTCGTGGTTCATGTGTGTGTAGGTGTGTTGTTACTACCGTAATATAAATGTATGAAAAAAATTATTCTTGTAATGATGCTGTGTGTAGTTCTCGGGATGAGTATTGTTTTACTTACAAAAGATCGTAAAAGTGGGTTTGATCCAAAAAACACTACGTATACCATCGCCGGAGAATCTGTTGCGTTGACTGATGGGATTTTTAAGAAGCTGGCAGCTCCTGGTTCTGCAAGCATGGTGACTACTCAATATTTTGGTAATGAGGCATATGGTGATGTCGATAATGACGGGGATGAAGATGTGTCCTTCTTAGTGACACAAGATGGTGGTGGGAGTGGCATGTTTTTTTATTTGGTTGCTGCTCTAAAGGATGGTGATATGTATCGTGGCAGTGAAGCTATGTTCATTGGAGATCGTATTGCTCCACAAAATACTATGTATCAAGACGGTTTGATAATTGTGAATTATGCTGATCGAATACCTGGTGATGCGATGACTACTATACCGAGTCTTGGGAAAAGTCTGTATGCGAAGTATGACAAGATAACGAATTCTTTTGGAGAGGTGGTGCGTGATTTTGAAGGTGAGGCAGATTCGATTCGTATGAATATTATGATGAAACCGTGGCGGTGGGTCAGCGCATCGTATAATGATGGTCGCCTAGTTGTTCCTAAAGAGTCCGAGGTGTTTATTCTTACATTTAAAGATGATGGGAGTTTTTCTGCAAACACCGACTGTAATGCAGTCGGGGGGTCATATGTTGCTAAGGGTAAAACACTTTCCTTTAAAGAATTGGTAGTGACAACGATGTACTGTGATGGTGCTCAAGAGCAGGATTTTATTGCATTACTCGAACATGCATCAGGGTATCATTTTACCAGTAAAGGTGAATTGATTATTGATTTAAAGTTTGATAGTGGCAGTATGATTTTCCGTTAGGTATTAATCGTCTTATGTTCTATCTAGTTTTACACCAAGTTTATGGTTAGAAAGAAAAAATTAATTATCGGTATTATTGTACTCGTATTGGTGGGTGGGATTATTGTTTGGGGCTACAATATATTTAGCAAAAATAGATCTTCTGACTTGAGCAATAATTTAGCACTTGCTGCGTTGTCTAAAGCGCGTCCTATTAAGGGAACAGTAATTGCTAAAAGTGTTTCAGTAGAGAAGTATGTAAATGTCGAAGAGGGATACTCGTTTTCATATCCGGGAGATAACGTCAATTTTTCTGAGAAGAAAGTAACAAGTGAGACGGCTCGTGGTGGTTCGTCGAGTGTGGTAACGCTGTCATATGCTAATCCTTTTGACGCAACTGAAGAAGGAGTTATTTCTTGGACAAATATTAATATTCAGTCAATTGATCCTTTAATGTGTAAACAAGCAACGTCTGTAGCCAATGAGAATGAACGGTTTAAGATTGGCAATCGGCCAGTATTGAGAAGTGAGACGGTAATGTATAGCGGAGTACCAACATATGATTACTTGTATGCTTTTGAAATACGAAATCATTGTTTTATCATGGAACAATCGGTGTTTCGGAATGCTCCATTAAACAGCATGTCATCTGATCAATTTATTGCAGGACTTGATGTGTCGTACGCTGAAGCTATTGCTTCAGATATCATCAGTTCGTTTGAGGTTAAATAGGGTATATGTATAAAATGTAATATAGGGTATTTTCTGTGTAGTGTGTGTTTGGTTGTATGATGATGTCATGAGGCCGTATGTCATTATTGAAAAGCGTGTTGGTGAAACTCCGCTTCAGGCGCTTGAGTTATTTAGAAAAAAGAACGACATTCCACCCCATATCCCTCTGACATATGCGGGGAGGTTAGATCCGATGGCAGAGGGGAAGTTGCTTATTTTGGCGGGGGAGGAATGTAAAAAACGTGGACGATATAACGCGTTAGATAAGGCATATACGTTTGAGATTTTGCTTGATATCAAGAGTGATACAGGAGATATTTTGGGTATAGCAGAGGAGAAGCCTAAATCGATTATTACTGAGTATCAAGCTAAACACGTACTTCGTAACTTAAGGGGAGGTCACCTGCTTCCGTACCCGGCTTTTTCTTCAAAGACGGTTGATGGTCTGCCTTTGTTTGTACATGCACTATCAGGAATGTTAGATGCAGCGCGTATTCCGCAGCGGCAAATGCGTGTGTATGCCGCGTCGTGTGAACACGTGTATACCGTACAGGGGTCGGTATTATTGTCCAGGATCACACAGAATATACGTTTATTGCGCACGCAAGAATCTGATACGCGTCTCGGTCACGATTTTCGCAAGGGTGAGATTTTGGCTCGATGGCACGAACTGTTACAGTGGAACAAAAAAGAGTATACGATATTGGTGTGTCGCGTTGTTGTCAGTTCAGGTACTTATATCCGAATTCTTGCACCACTTGTGGCGTCCATGTTAGGAACTGATGGTCTTGCATACTCAATTAACCGTACTGAGATTGGTACGTATGTTTCATTGCTTTCGGGTGTTGGTTTTTGGTGGAAGAGATTATAATGATGTTATCAGGCAGAGTGCATCTGTGATAAATTTTTTAGATTAGTATGTCTTTTTATAAAATTTTATTTTTCTGTGCGGGAATTATATTAGCAGGTTCTATGATCTGGTATTTTTTTTGTTATCAACCAGAACAATTATTTTATTACATGGCTTATGTAACATAGTTTCACTATTTTTATAGTATTTTTTGAACATCTGTTGAGAATAGTTTTTGTTTGGTGGGGTATAATGGTAGGGTGTCGCTTGTGGAAGATTTAAAACATATTGTACGAGGGGAGGTTGATTCTGACCCCGTGGTACTGGATACATATAGTAGAGATGCGAGTCTATTTGTTGTGCGACCGCAAGTGGTTGTGCGGCCTATTGATGCTGAAGATGTGTGTCGAGTAGTGCGTTATGTGCGTGAGGCACGGCAACATGCACCGAGTGATGCGCGAACACTCCCTTCAATTACTCCGCGGTCAGCAGGAACAGATATGTCAGGAGGCCCCTTGGGTAATTCTATCGTGCTCGATATGGTGACTCATTTGAATAAATTTATTGCCATGGAAGGAAATGTTGCGATTGTGGAGCCAGGTATTTATTTTCGTGATTTTGATAAAGAGACGAAACGTCGAAAACTTGAATTGCCGAGTTATACTGCGTCGCGTGAACTTAATACGATAGGCGGCATGGTTGCCAACAATTCGGGTGGTGAAAAAAATCTCAAGTATGGCAAGACTGCCCGTTACGTTGAAGCGCTTGATGTAGTGCTTGCCGATGGTGCTGTTCATACGCTTCAAAATCTTTCAGGAGATCAGTTTGCTGCAAAACTTAAAGAGCAATCGTACGAAGGAGATGTGTATCGTCGCATGGCTGCGTTGGTGTCTGATGAGAGGAATAGAACTATTATCAAAGAACACACACCAAAGGTTGAAAAAAACTCAGCTGGATATGCGTTGTGGGATATAGGTGATGGTATACAATCGCTTAATCTCGCACGGTTAATGGTTGGTGCACAGGGAACACTTGGTGTCATTACGAAAGTACGATGTGGTTTGGTACCCCCGAAACCGTATGCGGCAATGACGGTATTATTTTTGAAAAATCTTTCTGAGTTAGGCCCCTTGGTTCCTCGTATTTTGAAACATAAACCCGATAGTTTTGAATCGTATGATGATCACACGTTTTCGTTGGGGGTAAAATATTTTCCTGAGTTTGCAGTACACATGAAGAGCGGTTTGTTTCGTTTGGGTATCGATTTTTTACCGGAGATGTTTATGATGGTGACTGGTGGAGTTCCTAAGCTTGTATTACTCGTTGAGTTTCGAGAGGATGATCAGACGACTGCCACAAAACGAGCTCGAGCACTTGCGTTAGAAATACAAAAAGAATTTAACGTAAAAATTCGTGTTGCGCCGACTGAAAACGCAGCCCGTAAATATTGGGTAGTACGGCGGGAAAGTTTTAATTTGTTACGGAAAAAAGTACGTGGAAAAAGGACGGCACCATTCATCGATGATTTTGTTGTACCACCAGAGACAATGCCTGAATTTTTGCCAAAATTAGAAACAATTCTTTCGAGGTATCATCTGACCTATACAGTTGCGGGGCATGTTGGGGATGGTAATTTCCATATTATTCCACTTGTTGATCCTAATGATCCGGGTATGGTCCACTTAATTGATGAGTTGTCTCATCGAGTGTATGATTTAGTGCTTTCTTACAACGGTTCCATTACTGGTGAACATAATGACGGTTTGGTTCGTACTCCGTACGTTGAAAAAATGTTTGGTAAGGAAATGTATGATTTGTTTGTTCAAGTAAAACAGATATTTGATCCCCAGAATATTTTTAATCCTGGAAAAAAGGTTGGTACTTCTTTCCGAGAAGCTCTCGAACACCTCGATTTGTCAAAGTAGTATATGCTAAGAACAATAAGTGGAATACTACTACTATTAGGGGTGTCGTAGGTTTGGATACCATTCTTATGTAAGCACAGGGTAGATATTTTTCCTTTATGGTAAAAGATTTGTTAAGATAGCTTTGTTATTCTTTATTTTTTCCTATGTCAGCTGATATCGTAAATGTCGCATTTGGAACGCTCACGGTGTTTGCGCAGGTGGTGGTTATCGTCATGTTTTTTTTCATTGTTTCTGGTCAGTATAAGTCTCTCGCATCTTTTTTTGATCAATACGGTATTTTTATAGTGTTTCTTGTTTCCTTAAGCGCGCTTGTAGGAAGCTTGATATATTCTGAGGGTTTAGGGTATGAGCCTTGTGTGTTGTGTTGGTTTGAACGTATCTTCATGTATCCATTAGCGTTGTTGACTGCAATAGCACTCGTTAAATCTAATCGTCATGGAGTGATTGATTATGTACTCACACTCTCGGTACCAGGTATGGTGCTTTCTTTGTACCACTATTTATTGCAAATAGGGGTGACTTCATATGCACCATGCGACGCTCTCGGGTACTCAATTTCTTGTTCAAAAGTGTTTACGATGACGTTTGGATATATCACTATTCCACTTATGGCGTTTTCTGCGTTTGTACTTATTACCATAACACTATTTCTCGTTAAAAGGAGTAAGGCATACCTCCAAGGTAACTAAGAATAGTTTATGTTGAAACGATTTTGGGATTGGTATGAGCAAACCTACGTCTTTAATATTTTTGTAGCAACTGTTTTATTTTTGCTTCAAATTATTCATCTTGTATGGCTGACAGGTTTTGTGGTGTGGGATCATTTTTTTGGTGCACCACTTTTTTCTTTTGAGGGCATATGGTCTTCTATTATTATATTGGTTGATTATACAGAAATTCCAGCCTTGTTCTCCATATCGTTGGTGTACGTAAATGAATTACGTAAACGTTATTCTCAAAAAAATATGTGGTATTTAATTTTTGTAAATACTCAATGGTTGCACTTGTTCTGGATTACCGACGAGTTTATTGAAACGGCTTTCAATGGTGTTGGTACCATGCTTCCTTTTTGGCTCGCACTTATTGCTATTGGAATCGATTATTTGGAGTTACCAGTGATGATTGATACGATCAAACGTTTTGTGTCAACGTTAAGGATTACATCGGCACGAGAGGCATTTCAGGAATTAAAATAGTTGCAATGTAAAATTCTTCAGTTTTGTGAAGATAACATATGGTATGGTGTGTGTATGGCTGAACAGGTAGCAAATAAAGTATATGAATTGCGTACCCGTTTTGGTGTGACGCAAGAGGAGCTTGCGCTCGCCGTTGGAGTGAGTCGGCAAACCATTATTGCAATGGAGAAGGGTGATTACGCTCCTTCGGTGGCACTTGCTTTAAAAATTGCTCATTTTTTCAAGACGCCTGTTGAAAAGGTTTTTGCGTTACTTGCATAAAATTTTTTTAGGATACTATCGATTCTTTGTGATGATCGTTGCAAAGATAGTTGTACGTGGTTATGCTGATGTAAGATAGTAATAATAGTCGGATGAATAAAACTAAAAAAATTGTATTAGGTGGAGGTTGTTTTTGGTGTGTTGAAGCTGTTTTTAAACAGTTTGTCGGTATTATTTCTGTTGTGCCTGGTTATGCAGGAGGCAAGAAAGCAAACCCGACGTATGAAGAAGTTTCTCGTGGTACTAGTGGTCATGTAGAGGTGATACAAGTGATATACGATCCGATGGTTATTTCTTGTAAGACTATTTTGACTATTTTTTTTGCGAGCCATGATCCGACGACCGTAAATAGACAGGGTAATGATGTTGGGACAGAGTATCGTTCGATTATTTTTTATACAACATTAGAGCAGCGTCTCATTGCTGAAGAAGTTATTCATGATTTAAATGAATCAAGTCGGCTAGGTGATCCAATTGTGACAACGGTCGAACCATTAGTCGCTTTTTATAAAGCAGAAGAATATCATCATGATTATTATGCACGCAACAAAGATCAAGGATATTGCCAATTAGTTATTAATCCGAAACTTGATAAGATTCAGAGAGAGTTTGCTGAACTTATAAAACGTGATAAATAATCTGTATGCATGAAGAAGATTACAAAAAGAAACTGACTCATGAGGAATATCGAGTGTTGCGTGGGGGGGCGACTGAGGTACCTTTCTCTGGTGCGTATGTGCATACATATGATTCTGGTATGTATAAGTGTCGTGCGTGCGGAAATATACTTTTTTCTTCAGAGGCAAAATTTGATTCTGGTACGGGGTGGCCTTCATTTGAAGATGTGGCGGCTTCTGATGCTGTAGAACTCGTGTCAGATATGAGTTATGGTATGCATCGCACAGAGGTTCGTTGTAAAAAATGTAGTTCACACTTGGGTCACGTATTTGATGATGGGCCAACTATCACAGGGAAACGGTATTGTATTAATTCTATTTGTCTAGATCTTCATAAAAATAATGAGGATTTTAAGGATGTATCGAATCTCCCTGATAGAGGAGTCTAAGGAGACGTGCTTATGGTCGTCTAGTGAGACTTTTTGAACATGTATGATGCGTATTATGAGAGTTGTAGATTTATAGGGGCTTTTTAAGTGGAACTCCTGGTTTTCTTGGATAGATAAGAGGTGTTTGTTTCGTTTTTTTAATTACGATAAGGTGTCGCGGTGATAGTTCAGGGATTTGAATTGGCACAATTGTTTGTATTTTTCCACCTAAAAGAGCGAGAGCTGTTTCTCCCGCCGAGAGATCTTCGGCAGTTGTTTTTTGTGCAATAAACAGACCACCAATTTTGATAAGGGGTAATGCGTATTCAAGTACGGTGGAAAATTGTGCAACTGCTCGAGCTGTAGCGACGTCAAATGATTCTCGGTAGTGCGTATGGTGGCTGACTTCCTCGGCACGCATAGCTAGTACTGACACGTTTGTGAGGTGTAGTGTTTCCGCGGCGGTGTGTATAAAGCGAGCCTTTTTTTGTATTGATTCTATGCAAGTAACATGTATGTGGTTATGCACGATAGCAATGGGGAGGGCTGGGAAACCTGCACCGCTCCCTATATCAATGAGTGTTGTAGTGTCCAACGGAATGTGTGGTAGTAGGGTACAACTATCGAGGAAATGTTTACGATTTATGTCATGTTCATTTTTTACCGCGGTAAGGTTGTGTATCTCGTTTGCTCGCAGAAGTAGTGTCTTAAAGGAATCAAAGTTTTTAAGGGCAGTATCAGAGAGCTCACATAGGGTGTATCTATGTATAAGTTCTTTAAGCGATTTCATGTGATCAGGCCATTATATCGTATATATAGTGTATATAATTTTTTCTATTTATCCACGATTTATTTTTTTGTTTAGTGGTACACTACAAATGATATGTCTTTTTGGCCCGCGTTTGAAATCAAAGATATGCCTCAGGTGCCGCACTGGAGTAGGGCGGTTGGTGTAGGTGTTGTTGTTATGGGTATGGCTATGGGTACCGGAGAGCTTATTATTTGGCCGCATTTGGTGACGTTATATGGTCTTAATATTTTGTGGTTTGCGTTTGTGGGTATTACTATTCAATATTTTATTAATCAGGAAGTGGCTCGACACGTTCTTGCAACCGGTGAGAGTTTTTTTACATCATCCGCTCGTGTGTTTCGCCTCTCAGCACCCCTTTGGTTATTAGCAGCGGTACTTCTTTATATCTGGCCGGCATGGGCAACAGCATTAGGAACAATTCTTTCGACGTTGTTTGGTTTTGGTGATTACGTGTGGTGGGCATGGGGGTCGCTTCTTCTCGTCCTTGTTATTACATTTTTGGGGCATGTTGCGTACGAGGTGTTGGAAAAATCACTTAAAGTCACTGTTCCGTTTTTCTTTTTCCTTCTTGTGGCGATTAGTTTTCGTAATATTTCACCAGAACTTTTAAAAGAGGCAGTGTTGGGATTGTTTCATATCGGGTTTGTGCCAGTAGATGTTGATTGGCAAAAGTTATTGGGGGCGGTTGTGTTTGCGGGGGCTGGGGGAATGCTCAACTTATGTGTGTCCTTGTGGTATCGCGATAAACAGGTAGGTATGAGTCGGTATGTGGGGAGGATTGTAAATCCTGTTTCAGGAAGGCAGGAAGCTGTTGCAGTAACTGGTTTCACTTTTTTACACACAAAAGAAAACATGATCAGATGGAAACAGTGGATGCGCTACATTCGCATTGACCAGGGGGTTGTATTTTGGGGTTTAGGACTACTCACACTTTTTCTCTTGGCGGTAAATGCATATGCAGTCCTTTCCCCGCAAGGGATCGTTCCGGATGGGCTCGCTGTTGCGGTTACACAAGCACAAATTTTTGGTAATGAATGGGGTCATTTAGGTGAGGTGTTATATCTCGTGATGGCGTATCTCATGCTTTTTTCTGTTATGTGGACGGTTCTTGATGCATTGACGCGTATAGTAACAGATATTATTCATACAAATGCGCGCGCTGGTGGATTGCAGAACATGTTTTCTTTTGCGCGACGAATCTCAGTACACCACCTGTATTATGGACACATGACGTTGTTTGTATGTCTGTCGGCACTGTTTGTACCGTTCAAACAACCGCTTAGTTTTTTAGTGATCACATCCGTACTCGGAGGGTTGGTAACGGCGTTGTATATGCCGATGCTTATTTATTTGAATAATACTAAACTCCCACAAGAGATTCGTCCTGGTCTATTTACTAATATTGTATTGATCGCGAGTACGCTGTTTTATTGGTTTTTTGCATATCAGGTTATTGTGCGTTATTTTGTCGGTTAGATGTCTGTATAAAAAACGTAGGCATTGAGGTTGTGTAACTACGGAGGTGACAGTTACTGTGTCATAAAAACCCCGCTTTGTAAGAGCGGGGTTGTATTATGGTGTGTTGCGTATTCGATGGTACGAACGCACCAGTTGCTGTCGCGCATGTCGTAGAAAGAATTTGATGGATTGTATAAGGAGGTGAAGTATTCCTTTGAGGAATCGGACCCAAACATTCCAGAGTTTTCTGTTCAGGCGCGATCCAAGGTCGTTGCCGCCGATGATCATCCCGACTCCGTAGAGTAGGAGGTGAATGGTGATCAACACGGTGAAAAGCTGGCCGAGCAGGGTATCCATATCTCAAATAATTGTAACATATTTATATCTATCGGTCAATGTATAGTATATTCAGGTGATTGTTTTGCGTTATACTATACAAACAACGTTTATGTCTCATGAGGAGGAGCGCCATCTTGTAGAGCGTGCCAAAATCGATCCTGTTGCGTTTGGTGAAATATTTGATCGCTACTACGATCGACTGTTTTCGTACGCGCTACACAGAACCGGGAGCGTGGCAGTAGCTGAAGATGTGGTCGCGGAAACTTTTTTGAAAGCATTTAATAAGTTGTGGCAGTTTACGTGGCGCGGTGCCCCTTTTTCGGCTTGGCTGTACCGTATTGCTGGCAATGAAGTGCTTATGCATTTTAGGAGACGTGACACCGCAAATGCTTCACTTGAAGCAATACTTGAGGCTGATACAAGTCTGGAGCCACAGGATCCAAATGATTTACGTGATGAGCTGATTGCTGCCGAAGAAGAGTATGCGAAAGCTCGTCTGGCCCAGAAGGCTATTGGCTTGTTGCAACAGTTGCCGGCGCATTATGCAGAAGTGCTAACCTTGCGTTATATGGAAGAGAAGAGTATTGCGGAGGTTGCTGCCATTCTGGATAAACCTGAAGGGACGGTGAAGTCATTGCTGTCGCGCGGTATTGACCGATTGCGTGATTTGATGGTCTCGCAACCAGATGGCTTGTCAGGCATTTTACAAGGTGAATGACGCATAAGGTTATGAGTAATACATTCCACACACAACAGTATATTGGAGATTTTTTGAAGGAAGCCGCAAGGGGTGTTCCCAGGCTTTCTCTTCGTAAACACATGCTTCGTTTGGTGTTGGCTCGACGTGTGTGTCATCGACTGTCGCCCTATATCCGGGTTGCACGGCTTTTTGTGTCTGTTCTTTTGGTGTTTTTTGTCTTTTTCTTTGGGCAGCCAACTCCTGCCGATCCGCAGGTTGCTGCTGTACTGGTACAATCTAATCAGGCTGTAAAAATGTTATCAAAAGAAGATCGGTTACTCATTGCAGATAAGCTTGGTATCGATCCTGTGGCGTTGTTGCGTATGGTAGGTCGATCCCCCGATGCGTCGGTGGGTACGTTTTGTGCAGTAGACACATGTGCGGTACAGGCAACAACGTTTGCTGCTAGTGATACACGTGCTCCTTTATCGGTACCTATGATGAAAGTGGGCGATTCCGAACAATCGCTTGTTGCTCCCTACGAGGCGGGGAATATTGTTCCACATTCTTTGACGTTATCATCACCTGTATCTCGTGCGTCGTCCACAATTATTCAATTTACTACTCCAGATGGTGTGCGTGTTGCAATTATGTTTGATGAGCGACTTGTTCCTATTTCACAGACAATTATACCTTTGTAGTTAGAGTATAATAATGGCGTTGAGTTGTCTGTTCTTGGGTACGGTGTTATGTAAGTATACATATGAAACGAGCCATTTTTTTTATTAGTTGTATCATCTTAGCGTTTTTGCTGTGGTTTGGGTATATGTCTCGGCAAGGTGAGTTGCTTATGGTTCGCACTGTGTCTGATTTTTATAGGTCGTTTTTTGCAAAAGATGCGGATTATGTCTCTGTCACGCGGTCATTGATATCGGCGTCATTCTCAGAAGCTATTAATAATAATGTTGTTCCTAATGCGGTCACCTGTGGGTTACTATTACCAGAAAAGGTTCGTGTGGGGGGCGCGAATACTTTTTGGAATTCGGGTACGGTTACGGTTGTGTTTGTTGCGGGGTCAGTACAACAGGTTGCTACAGTGTCTCTTGTGCGGCGTGATGGTGTGTGGCTCGTGAATCGGGTGGTATGTGAAAATGGAGAAAGTGTTCTTCCTGTTGATGAGTATGTAACACAAAACGATATAGATGTTTCTATTTTTGTATATGATTCGATTCGTGACCTTGATCATCTCGGTCATGTACAGTGTTCTGAACAGTCGGTTATTCCCGTGGCGCGTCATATTCGATCGTCGCGTGAGCTGTTTATTGAAGATACGGTGAGAACATTATTGTCACAGCCAATTTCTTTAGATGAAAAAAGTAGAGGTTTGGCATCAGAATTTCCACTTGAGGGTGTTCGTCTTATTTCAATTGATGTGGAGGACGGTGTTGCTCGTGTGAAAATGGAAGATCCCTACGCGCGTTTAAGCGGAGGTGCTTGTCGCGTTACCATTTTACGTGCCCAACTTGAAAAGACGATTCTCCAATTTTCTGGTGTAAAAACGGTTTTGTTTGAGCCACCGGAATTATTACAGCCATAATCGCTTGCGTAGGAACCTAGTTCTTGCTTGAATCAAGTATATTATTCTTTTGAGATAAACATATATGCCGACGCAACGATGGTTTATGGTGGTAATGTTGTCTTGCCTACTCATTCCGAGTGTTTCTTGCGCGGCTGACGTTTCTTTGCTCGAGAAACAGATCACCTCTCTTAAGGAACAGGTGATTTTATTGCAGCGTTCACTTTTATCACAAAATATTCTTAAGGCAACCACAACACATGGAGGTAGCGCATTAGTTCCTGCGGTATTGATGGATGATGTGCGTATTGGGTCGTCTGGCTCGTCTGTCGCTATAGTACAACTTGTTCTTGCACAACAATCATCATCTATCTATCCAGAAAAAGTAGTCAGTGGTTACTATGGCATGTTGACCGCTCAAGCAGTAAAACGTTTTGAACGGGTACAAGGTCTTCCAGAAACAGGTGTGATTTCTGGTGATACAAAAAAGAAATTTAATGAAGCAATACAGCAGGCGAAGATATTTATGAGTGGGCCAAATTATTATTGCACCACTACAAACATACAAGGATTGTCTTTTAAGGGGCATAGGTCGTATGTGCCCCTATGTGCTGGTTTAGTACCGTCATCAGGTTTCGATACACAGGGTTTGATGCAGGTTGCTACCGGTTCACCTGCATTTTTCTATGTTGATGTGTACGATGTTGGTAGCGTAGGTGCTAAAATTGCTCTAGGGGTTGATCGTCCGGTGAAAGTGATTGCATACTATGCACCCACCACTGAGCGTTTGAGTGACATATCTTTATCTGTGGAGAGTCATGTATTTCAGAAAATCCATACTCTTAATATGAGTTCTTTAAGAAAAGGTGTGAGTTATAACGTGTATGTGTTGGTGACTGATGTTTCTGGAAATATGGCAACATCAAGCGTGAAATCATTTAAGACTATTGCTGATATTGATACGAGTCCTCCGCGTATTCTTGATGTGCGTGCTCGTGATGTTGCCACGTCAAGTGTAACTATTTCGTGGCGTACGAGTGAAGTCTCTCAAAAAAAGTTATATATTGCACCGTTGCGTGGATTTTCTATAGGTACAGCAAAAACGTATCAGAGTCAGGTATATACAACGAGTCACGCTTTTTCTATCTATGGATTGTCGCCTGAGACAGAATATATATTTGTGATTGAGTCTGAGGACGTTAAAGGAAATCGATCTCAAAGTGATCGATGGTCATTTAAAACGCTCGATAATGATTTGTTGTCGCCCATCTTCCTCTCTGTTGTTGCGGTACCACGTGCAGAAGGAGTTGCTGAAGTGAAGGTGGTTACGAATGAACCGACAGCGGTTGCGATACATTATGGTAATTCAGATCCGCTCGATATTGGTACGGCATTTTATCAACAGAGTGCAACTAAATCGACGACACATGCATTTTCTTTAGCAGGATTACAGCAAAAATCAGTTTACCGATTGGTGTTGTCTGCTGTGGATAGGGTTGGGAATCGTGCGACCTCGACACAGTATAGTGTGACAGCTTATTAATATAATAGATATAGATGTTTATGCAGTCAGTAGATATGAGACGTGTGCTTATTATGTCGGTTGCGATTGTATCGGTTGCTTTGGTTTTGGGTTTGTGGATACATGGTAAAGAAATGGGTAATCGAGGGAATGAAGATAGTATTACGGTGACGGGCTCTGCTAAGCGTCGAGTGAATGCTGATTTAGCAAAGTGGACGGCGACGTTTAGCCGTCGATCCGGTTTCTTTAATTTGAAAGAAGAATTGGCTCGTGCGAATGCTGATACGGTGGTAATCAGACAGTTTATTATTGAGCGAGGGATTCCGGCTGATGCGATCGTGTTTATGCCAATTCAATCTGAACCGCAGTTTGATTACAGCAAAGGGGGTTCTCCAAGTCCGGTCGGATATCAGATTCGGCAGGAAGTAAGGGTTGAGTCTGCCAACATTGCAACCATTGAAGCATTAGCGCAGGAAGCATCTAAGCTTATTGATAAGGGTATTGTCCCTGAGTATCAACGCACAGAGTTTTTATATACTAAGTTGGCAGAACTGCGCCCGGAACTATTTGCTGAAGCAACGCGTGATGCAAAAACTCGTGCGGAGGCGATTGTATCTGGAACAGGTAATCGTGTAGGAACTTTAAAGAGTGCTAAGACTGGCGTTATTCAGATTGTTGCTCCAAATTCACTCGAATTTTCTGATTGGGGAGCGTACGATCTTTCGACAAAAGAAAAAGAGGTTAATGCAACAGTCAATGTTTCATTTCGTCTTGAGTAATTATGGTAAATCGTCAGGTCTTTGAGCGTATGGTGTCTGACGCGTTCAACACGTTGCCGGACCGAATTCGGCAACGTGTTGTTAATGTGGTATTTATTGTCGAAGATGAAGCATCAAACGAAGTACGAGTAGGTGAAGGGCTCACTGAGAACGAAACATTATTTGGTTTATATACAGGTATACCATGTACTGCGCGCGGAACTGCGTATGGTGTTGGTGGTACGTTTCCAGATATGATTTATATATATCAAAATCCAATCGAAGAGGCGGCAGCAGGAGATATACTGCGTATGAAAGATATCGTAAGGGATACTGTGTGGCACGAAGTGGCTCATTATTTTGGATATGAAGAGGACGCGGTTATGCGTCGTGAGCAGGAGGGAACTAATTATACAAATTAGTGTATGACTTTTGTTACTCACATACAGAGTGCGTTAAAGAATAAATCTTCAAAACAAAAAGCATTTGTGTTATCACGTTTTTTTAAAACAGGTCCGGGACAATATGGTGCTGGAGATGTTTTTATTGGGGTGAAAGTTCCCCAGGTGCGAGAAGTTGCCTACACGTATGCACATAAGGTATCGGTATCTGATGTGCGCTCCTTAATTCGTTCGTCCATTCACGAAGAACGTTTTTGCGCTCTTGAAATATTAGTGTATTTGTTTGAAAAAGGGGATCATCGTGATAAGAAGCGGTGGTTTGATTTCTATCTCAATCATACGACGTATATAAATAATTGGGATTTGGTTGATATATCTGCTCCCTATGTGGTTGGTGAGTATCTTCGTGCATATGATAAAGATAGTGCTGTGTTGCAACAACTTGCGCAGTCTTCGTCTCTGTGGGAGCGACGTATCGCTATGGTGTCGACGTTTGCATTTATTAAGGCAGGACACGATCGAGTATGTTATGACATTGCGCGGATGTTACTTTCTGATCAACACGATTTGATTCATAAGGCAGTAGGTTGGATGTTGCGTGAGGCAGGGAAACGGGTGTCTCGCGATCATCTTGTCTCATTTTTACATCATTATGGTACGTCTATGCCGCGTACCACTTTACGGTATGCGATTGAACATTTTCCTTCTGATCAGCGGCGTAGATTTTTAATGCGTGATATATAAAATATCTCCGTACATATAAGAAGATGTGTGTTATATGTCGATAGACCTGTGGTAGCAAGTGACCTAATAAAAAAATTTATAATAGGTGTGCCACATTTGGTAGGAATATGATCAGGTGTGAGGTGGCAGAGGTATAGATCAAAAAAAGCTTATAATACAAGGATATTCTATAGGTACTATATATTGTATAGGTTGTCACTGTGCGACTATTTGACAAATAATATAGGTATGATATTATTCTCGTGTCGCTCCGTATTGGAGCGTTTTTCATTTTTTATGGATGCATTTCCTATGAAGAAGAACGGTAAACGAATCGTGCATTGGTACGAGCGCCCTTTGAAGGTGCCGGTACAAGTGTGTGTATGTGGTAATAAGTACGTTAAAACACGTAAGAACCAGAAAACGTGCTTACCGTGTCTTTTTAAAGAGGCGGCTGCTCGATAATCTTTTTTTTATAGGTTGCATCACAAAACCCGCCCCTCATCAGGGGCGGGTTTTGTGATGATGGTATACTTATGTTCATGGAACCACAATATAGTATGGTGCAAGATAAGCACAAAGTTGCGGGAAAAATGGTTGCTGAAGAATTTGAGCAACATACCAAAGAGATACATTTACGTATCAAGCATCGGGGTACCTATACGTCGTGGACTGCACGGCGTTCCACGTTCCGTCATTCTCATGGAGCATAAGATTGATGGCCCGTTGGATTATTTGGTTGCCCGTGCGCAAATGGAGACAGATATCGCGCGTAGCGTTCTTGAGCGTGCGCGGGCTGATAATGATTATCATCGTGAAAAAGCGGCTGCAAAATTACTTGCTTTTCATGAAAATGAGGAGCAGATGATTGCGCTCTATGTTGAGGCAAAATTACATTATCCTGATATGGCGGAGCTTCTTGAACGCAAACGTCCCCATCTGCTCGATTTGTTGCGCGAGGCAGAATTACAATGGCAAGCTGCATAATGTCTATGTCACCGGATACAAAACAAAAAATAGATTTGCATCTTAATAATATCCGCGGGCTACAGGCAGCGAGCGGACTTTTTTTAGCGTCTGCAAAAGGGGTATCGACTGGATATGACAAAGCATGGTTGCGAGATAATTTTTATACGGCGCTTGCATTTGAGAAAGTTGGAGAGTTTGAGGTTGTGAAAAAGTGTTGGCGCGCTATGCTCGATATTTTAGTGAAGCATCGAGGAAAGATTGAGTGGGCGACACGGCACCGTCCACACGCAACATATCAGTATATTCATGCGCGATATCATCCGGAGACGTTTGAAGAATTTTGGGAAGAGTGGGGGAATAAGCAGAATGATGCGGTTGGTGCTATGCTCTTTGAGTTTGGAAATCTTGAGTCTATGGGTCATGGAGTGGTGGTTAGTGATGAGGATAAGCATACGCTGAATTTATTAGTGCAGTATGTTGGCAATCTTGAATATTGGCGGGATTCTGATTCTGGTATGTGGGAGGAAAATGAAGAGGTACACGCTTCATCCGTCGGAGCGGTTCTTGCTGGTTTAAAGAGCGTGCAGCGATTACCATATGTACAGGTGCCTGATGTGTATATTCAAAAAGGTGAACAAGCGCTGTATCAAGATTTGTTGCCACGCGAGTCGCATAATAAGTTTGCGGATTTAGCGCAGTTGTCACTTTTTTATCCATATGAATTACTACCGGGAGAGTTGTCTGACCGGATTCTTGACATGATTGAATATCATCTCACCAAACGTCGTGGTGTGATCCGGTATAAGTTCGATCGGTACTACAATAAGAATAAAGATGGATACAGTGAAGAGGCAGAGTGGACGATGGGGTTATCGTGGCTTTCCATTATTTATGCGCGTCGGGGTAACAAACAAAAGGCACTTACCTATCTTGCACAAGTAGAAGAGGTCATTACCAACGATGGACTATTGCCTGAACTGTATTACTCAAACAGTAGTGAATATAACCAAAATACGCCGCTGGCCTGGTCTGAATCACTGTACATAATTGCGCTTTTAGAAACAGAAAAGTTTAGAATTTGAATGAAATAATTGAATTGGCAGGTTTAAATTTTATTGTCTAATATCAATCTATATATTTTGTGGGTGAGAATGTCTTATAGGGAGAGGAGTGAGGTGTAGTTTTGTATAAATGTTGGAATAGCAAACAGTAGGCCAATAAGAGGGAGGACAAAGGAGAGTGTTCCAACAATAAGGAGCCAGAAGAACATACGTTTAATGATCGTGATCGAATGTTCAAGCGATTCGACTTTGGTAATGAGTGTCTGGATCTGCGTGGTGAGTTGTTGAAGATCGTTCATAGGGTTAGGCAAGATATTTTTCCCCAAACTTTCGTAATTGTTCAATAATTGCTGAAAGGTCGTGTCCCTTTTTGGTGAGTGAATATTCAACTCGTGGCGGCATGGCATGGGGAAAGGTGGTCCGCGTGACAAAACCCTCTCCCTCGAGGTGTTTTAAACGGTTGGTGAGTGTGCGCGAGTTAATTTCTTTTTTATGTTCACTTGAAACAATGGAATGTTGCAGCTCGCAAAATCGCCGTGGCTTGGTGAGTAAATCTCGAGTGATAAGTACAGTCCACATGTCGGCAATATGTGTTGCTGCCGCTGCAACGGGACAGGTATGTTTGGTGCTCTTGACGACGCCTCTTTTCATTGCTCAATGATAGCGTAATACATGCAAAAAGCAAGGAAGGGTGGTGGACTGATTGTTTGTACCTGACAAGAGCTTGTGTGTGGCGGTGCCTTTAGTATAAAATATAAAGTAATTAATAATAAAAAATAAAGTAATGAATCAAAAAAAGATGGGAGTACTAGCGAAAGATTTGCGAACGCAGGCACCACGTAGTCCAAAAGTGTTGTTGGGTGAGTATGCGATTTTGTCTCGAACTATTGATAAGTGTCGAGCTACTATTGCTGGCATCAATGGCGAGTACCATTTTGATTGTCCGCTTGATAACATGCTTTTTTCTTTTAAGGGGATCAAGGCAGATGAGTTTCGTGACATTGTTGCAAAAGGTGCCAATGATGATGAGATCTATGCGTGGGTTTCTTCCCATGGATTAGCAAAAACAGACAATGAGGTTCGCGAATGGACAGCTATGGTTATTGCCGAGAATTACGCATCAAAACCAGAAAAGAAAGTGTGGTTGGAGGGTGAGAATAAACGCCTTTCGTTACCAAAAGATGGCACATTGTTCGATTTTCTTGAGGCGGATGATGTACAAAGTTTTTCAAAAAAGATCTAATTTCTTTTACCCCTCCTTTCGGAGGGGTTTTCTATAGAAAGATTTATCCTTGTTCGAAAAAGGTGTAATTTTACACACAACTGTTCTGTGGAGTTTTTGATTGATGGTACACTACGTGTGATGAGTGATACGTCGTTCTCTAAAGAACCAATATCGGTTGTGTGTCAAAAACTTGGCACCGATCCTGTGGCGGGATTATCTGAGGCAGAAGTTGCCTCTCGTGTCCGTGTCTTTGGTTTGAATCAAATTGAGACCACGGCGGTGTCGGTTGTCCGTCTCCTACTTAGACAGTTTGCTTCCCCCTTTATTTATTTACTTCTTGGGGCCGCTTTTGTCGCACTTCTTTTGGGTGAATTTACGGATAGTATGGTTATTGGTCTTTTTTTGTTGATTAATGCTGTTCTTGGTTTTGTTCAGGAATATAAATCAGAAAAAACAGCTGCATTTCTTGAACAGTTCGCAGTGAGGAATGCTCGAGTGATTCGTGGTGGTCGGGAAGTTGTATTACCTGCGGTAAATCTTGTACCGGGTGACATTGTGTTTCTTGAAGCCGGATCAGTTGTGCCTGCGGATATTCGCCTCGTGTACGAGCATGGTCTGTTAGTTGATGAATCTATTCTAACTGGAGAATCGATTGCAGTTTCAAAATCTATTTCTCACATGGGAGAGATAAAAGGTTTGCCTGGGACAATGGTGTTTTCAGGAACCGCGGTGTATGCGGGTTCTGCTCGAGGTGTTGTTGTTTCAACTGGTTTGTCTACCATGGTTGGTCATATTACAACGCTCTCTCGAGCAACAAAACGTCGGAGTGGATTTGAGACGCATGTCGGAGCTTTTAGCTCGTTTATTCTTAAGTTGGTTATGGTGACCGTTGTCTGTGTCTTCATTGCAAATGTGGTTATTAAAGGGGAAGGTGTTTCAAAAGGTGAACTCTTATTTTTCTCGATCGCACTCGCGGTGTCGGTTATTCCGGAGGCTCTTCCTGTAGTGACAACATTTTCTTTGTCCCGTGGTGCACATGCGTTGGCTCGTCAGAAAGTTATTGTTAAGCGGTTGTCTGCTATCGAAGATATGGGGGGTATTGAAGTCTTATGTACTGATAAGACGGGAACCATTACCGAAAACCATCTTGTTATTTCAGGATATGCTCCTCATACAAGAAAAGATTTTCTTGAGTGTGCATATGCAGGGAGAGCTGTGCATAGTGATTCACTTCATCGTGAGCCATTTGATGCTGCTATTGAAGAGGCTCTTTCTCCGGAACTTAAAGTGTTGGCTCATGAGTGGCAGCGTCATGGTGATGAGCCTTTTGATCCTGAGACTCGTCTTAATGCTGCCTATGTGGCAAAAAAAGGAGAAAAGACAGGATTGGTTATCATTCGAGGAGCGTTGGAGGCGGTTCTTGCACACACGAAAGTGTCTCGAGAGGAACATGAGACGTTACGTGAGTGGATGCGTGAAGTTGGCAGCAAAGGGCAGCGTACGTTTGCGGTTGCAAAGCGTCGCACCATGTTTACAGGGTTAGAGGTAGTGGGTGATCGTTCTCTCGTAACGGGTACATTTATATTTGTTGGGGCCGCAGCTTTTTATGATCCGATAAAACCGACAACAAAGCGTGCGATTACTGCCGCTAAGGAGCTTGGTGTATCTGTGAAGATGATTACTGGTGATGCGCCGGAGGTTGCCGCATCAGTTGCTCGTGATGTTGGTTTGGTGGCAGGTGCGGCTCGTGTCATTACGGGTGATGTTTTTGATCGTATGTCACACCAAGAAAAGCATGATGCGTTGCGTATTCAGTCTGTGTTTGCTCGAATAACACCAAAACAAAAACACGAGATAGTGTTGCTCCTTCAAGAAAGAGCCTCGGTTGGTTTTTTGGGTGAAGGTATTAATGATGCACCTGCACTTAAAGCAGCAGATGTTTCTTTGGTTGTATCGAGTGCCGCTGATGTTGCGCGGGAAGCAGCGGATATTATTCTGTTACAGAGAAGCTTGTTTGTTGTTATTGAAGGTATTAGGGGAGGTCGTACGGTTTTTTCGAATACTATGAAATATATTCGTGCAACTCTTGCTAGTAACTTTGGTAATTTTTATGCTGTCGCGATAGTGTCACTTTTTGTAACTTTTTTGCCGATGCTTCCTATCCAAATTCTTCTTTTAAATTTGTTGTCTGATGTGCCACTTATCAGCATCGCAACAGATCGTGTGTCGCGTCATGATTTGGCGGGGCCAAGTTATTATAATTCGAGGCATATTGTATTGTTGGCAACATTGTTTGGTATTGTGTCGACTGTTTTTGATTTCATATTTTTTAGTGTATTTGTGAAATCTGGTTCGGCAATACTGCAGACCAACTGGTTTATTGGTAGTTTATTGACAGAGCTTTTGTTTGTCTTCTCAATTCGTTCGTTTTTACCGGTATGGCGAGCAGGCATACCAAGCAAGAGCCTCAGCGTATTGATTGTCTGTGCTGCTAGTATTGGAGTTGCGTTGCCGTTTATGTCTTTTGGTCAGCGTGTGTTTCATTTTGTACCGCCAACTTATACGCATCTTTGGATTATTGGAGGTATCACGGTCTGTTATTTTATTGCTACGGAAGCGCTCAAATGGTTACTTGCGCAACGGGGGTGGGGAAGCTTATCAAAGCGTCTCTAAGGAGAGTTTGCTCCAACGGGCAAAAACACCAGCAGGTAGTATACGTCCACCAATACCTGCTTCAAGGAGACCATTTTCTCCTTGTTCAATCGTGCCACCGTGTTTTTTTTGAATGGATGTGAGGTTATGTGCAAGCGTGAGTGGTGAGTATCCTGCGGCGTATCCATTTATGATGATGCATACGGGATTGTCAGATAGCAATGCGTCGCATGCATCAATGAGTGGTATAAAGTCGCGTTCTATTTTCCATAATTCATCATGTGGTCCATGTCCAAATGATGGTGGATCAAGGACAATAATGTCGTAGTGATTATCACGTTTTATTTCTTTTTCCACGAACGTGAGAGCGTCGTCGGTAATCCATCGGATCGGTGCATGAGCTAAACCTGATTTTTCTGCGTTTTCTTTTGCCCAGGCAATTGCCTTTTTAGATGCGTCAACGTGACAAACAGAAATACCAGCGGCAGCTGCCGATAAGGTGGCCCCTCCGGTATAGGCAAAAAGATTTAACATGGAGAGCGATCGTTTTGCTGCTTGTGCGTGCGCTGCTACCCATTGCCAATGGGGTAATTGTTCAGGGAATAATCCGGTGTGTTTAAAAGAAGTTGGTCGTATAGCAAAGGTGCGGTTGTTGTATGAAATATCCCACGATGGCGGAGTGCCGGGTTTCATTGTCCATGACCCTTTATCACCTGTACGAGTATATACACCATCTGCTTGTTGCCACACGTGATCAGGTAAGCGTTTTTTCCATAAGGCCTGTGGATCTGGACGAGCAAGTTGCCGCGTACCCCAGCGTTCAAGACGCATTTCATTGCCACTATCTATGAGTTCGTAATCAGTAGTAGGAGTAGAAATAAGTATCTGTAGGTTTATGTTGTTCACAAAGTCAATTATATCATAATAATTTACTTTATGCAAATTGAGGATTACGTAATTTCTACTAGTATGTTTTGTTCTATAATGAAAACATATTTATAGACAATTTTAGTTCTTTGCATATGAATGTAAGATCAAATGGTGTGGTGTATATTGTTGGTTTGTTTATTGCTTTAGTTATTGGTGTGGTGTTATTTGTGGTTCGTGAAAATGTCCGGGCTCCCCTTGTATCTGTTAAATCATCGGATACTGAAAAAACACTTGCGGACAGAGTGGTGCCTCAATCAGCTCCTGCATCGCCGACTGCATCGGGACCATCTGTACCGGTACCGTCGCCATTACCGCCTGTTGCTCCTAAGGAAACTATTCCTACTGTGTACTATACGAGCAGTGGGTTTGCTCCGTCAGTGCTCGAAGTTGAAAGAGGGAAGACTGTACGTTTTGTGAATAAGACACAACTGTCTATGCGGTTGTTATCGAACCGTGATGGAGGATTGAATCCGTACCCTGCATTTGATCAAACAAAATCAGTTGGTCACAATGGGGTATATGAATTTACCTTTACGACACCAGGAACATGGAGTTTCAAAAATCAGTACGACACAAAATCTGTCGGTGTCATTGTTGTTAAGTAGTCAGTGTTGATAGTCTCGTTGCAGCGAAGAAGTTATTAGAACAAAAAGAAACCCCTAGCACCGGATTGTGCTAGGGGGGAGTGTTACTTCATACGGGAAGATGCCTGACCTCCTTGCTGGAGTTTGCAAGAGGTTGCGACACGTCGTAATAAGAAGTAACGCGTTGCTTCTTTTTGGCGCGTACGCCGGAGTCCTATAGTCTAGTTTGATCTTAACCAAATCTGTGGATTTGTCAAGCGGTCGTATCTGGTCCTTATGCTATGATCAACGTATGTATATTGGAATTGCCCGATTTCGCCTGATTGCTCTTATTCTGAGCGCTGTTGTGGTTGTTGCGGTGCTTGTGTTTAATTATGTTGATTATCGTAGTTCCAAACAGCAGCCAACTGATTTTGCTTCGTGTCTGTCGGCCGGGTTTCCGATTCTTGAATCGTACCCTCGTCGTTGTACGGCTGGTGAACAGGTGTTTGTTGAAGATATTTCGGCAATTCTGGAAAAAGATAACGTGATACGAGTATTGTCTCCGTTACCAAATGCGACTGTTTCTTCTCCGCTTGTTGTTTCTGGTATGGCGCGCGGTGTCTGGTTTTTTGAAGGCTCATTTCCGATTGAATTATCTTTTGGTACCGGGACTACTCCGGTTATTGCTATTGCAACTGCTGGCGCTCCGTGGATGACAGAAGAGTTTGTGCCGTTTACGGCAACGCTCGTGTTTGATGATGCGGTAAAAAGAGGTGCGGTGATTACTTTTAAGAAGGATAACCCCTCAGGGTTGACTGAGTATGACGATTCACTTTCTTTTTCTCTCAACATTGTTCCGCGAGAGGTAAATGGTGCTATGCCGCCGGTGAGTAACGGGGGGTGTGTGGTCACAGGGTGTAGTAGTCAGTTGTGTGCAGAAGAAGAGATGATTACTACGTGTGAATATATACCAACGTACGCCTGTTATAGTGGTGCTACCTGTGCGCGTCAAACGGATGGTACGTGTGGTTGGACTATGACGACCCAACTTGTGCAATGTCTTAACAGAGGAGGTATAGTAGAATAGACAGTATGGATGCGCTTGCTCGGTCAGATATATTTTTTATGATTACTACCATTGCGGTGGTGATTGTTGCGCTTCTGTTTGCTGGTGTGTTGTTGTACATTTTGAAAATTGTGCGGGATGCACGTGCCATTACTCGTACGTTTAAAGATGAGGCTGAAAAAATTGCTCAAGATGTTTCTTCTTTACGACGTGCGGTAACCGAGGAAGTTAAAAAAGTTCGTGATGTTGCTTCTGAGGTAACTGAAAAAGTAGCGCAGGCAGCAGCACAGCGTTTTACAAGTAATAGCAGTCACCATGGTGAAAAAGAAGAAAGGTCTCTTTAAGGTTGGTTTATTTGGGGCAGCTCTTGGTGCGGTGGGGAGTTGGTTTTTGTTTGGTACTGAAGCTGGTAAGAAAAAGCAGGCAGATATTGCAACATTGGCAGCAAAGATTAAAGATGATGTGCTCGTTGAAGCAAAACGTCTAAAGGTGGAAAATGAACCAGCAATGCATGGTGTTATTGAGCACGTGGTAGCAAAGTACCACGGGTTACAAAACATTGATCGGTCGATTTTTGATACTATCGCTTCAGAATTAAAGACGCATTGGTCTGAAGTAAAGGATCAGTTTATTGCGGGAGAACAATCCTCAAAAAAAGATGCTCCCCTTTCATAGGGGGTAGTAAGATTTCCTTATGGGAGATGATACTACATGGGGAGGCGTTGCATCGTGGTATGACGAGGTAGTTTCTGATGCTGATTCGTATCAGCAGAAGGTGTTGTTGCCAAACAGTATACGTTTGTGTGCGGTCAAAAAAGGGGAGTATTTTTTGGATGTCGCGTGTGGTCAAGGACTATTTTCGCGTGCGTTAGCTCAGGCCGGGGCGCGTGTGGTGGGTATTGATATTGCTCCGGAGTTGATTGCGTTAGCTCGCAAGGTTGTTACACGGAGTGTTTCCTATCAGGTATGTTCCGCTGAGCGCTTGGAGGGAATGTCTGATGGTGTCTATGATGGGGCGATATGTGTGTTGGCACTTCAAAATATTGCCAACACGAGCGCTGCATTTGCCGAGGTTTCGCGCGTGCTGAAGCCGCAGGGCCGTTTTATTTTTGTACTAAATCATCCCTGTTTTCGAATTCCAAAACGATCATCGTGGGGGTTTGATGAACGCGAGTCAGTGCAGTACCGCCGCATTGATGGCTACCTGTCTGAGGCGCGGGTTCCCATTGTTATGAATCCTGGCACCGGGGGGACATCCTCAACCGTATCGTTTCATCGTCCGTTACAGTTGTTCTTTAAACAGTTGGTAAAGTATGGATTTTTAGTGGGACGTGTTGAAGAATGGGAGTCTCATAAAAAAAGTGAACCTGGGCCTCGGGCTATTGCTGAAGATAAGATTCGGAAAGAAATACCACTTTTTTTAGCAGTTGAGGCGTATAAAATTGGTCATACATTATGAAAAATAAATGAGGATAGTTTTTTATTTGGGGGTAATCTAGAATTCAATAAAGTCGCGGTGTATAATTGTCGTGTATCAGTACTAATAAATTTTTGGTTATGAAACATTACGTGTGCCAAGGTGATTGTGGTGGTGAATCAAAAAGGCCGGGTGTTTGTAGTGCTGACGGGTGTAGCCATTTTCAAACAGATCTCGTGTTGTGTGATTGCAATGATGGGTCACATGAAGAAGTTTTGTTTGGTCGTCATGAAGAAGTTGCCGCCCTTGATGAAGTACGCGATATAGAAGAATAAAACAAAAAAGCACCCCATCGGGTGCTTTTTTGTTATTTTGTGTCCTTGAGTTTTAGAGTTGGTATTAAAAAAAGGAACATTAACCCTGCAAGAGGCAAGAATAATAATTGGAGGTTGTTTTTTGAGAGCGTGAATGTTGTGATAATTAATGCGGCAATCGTGGGGGCACATAGTGAACCAAGTGGTCGTGCCATTCTGTAGAAACTAATTGTTTCAGTATCTTCTGCTGAGACTTGTTTGAAAAAATAGGTTTCGACCATAATTTCGACTGTGGCGGCACCGATACGTGTTATAAAGAGCGCGAGTGCCCAGAGTGCGAAATTTTTTGGTAGGAATGAGAGGGTTGCTGTGGCAACACCAAGAATAATAAACCCTGTTGCCATAAGTTCTTTTTCACCAAGGTATTTGTCAGCTATTTTCCCGAGTGGAAGTTCAATAATGACAAAAGGGAGTAGCATGATCGAGAACATGAAACCAATGGTGTCCCATGAAAATCCGACTTGTGTCGAGAGATAGAGCGGGGTATATATGGTCATCCATGCATAAAAGAAGTTGAGTCCAATTGTGGCAAAAAATACATTTCTTATATTTTTGATTGCGAAGAAGTGGCGTGCTTTTGTCACAACCGGAAGGGGTTTGGGGGTGAAATGGTTTTTCATGGTACTCATGACGAGCGCAAAGAGTGGGATCATAAATGCAGTTGATGTCATGAATATGGTGATGTAGCCACCCCATGCTAATACGATACCTGCAATCATGGGGACAATAACGAATGCGATGTTTGCTATGGTTAGATATGTACCTCGAGTGTTGCCAGTGTGGCGATTTTGGGTTTGTTTTTCAAGGAAGATGTCAAGGTGGTAGCTGAGTACCGATACGAGTGTTGTATGTATTACAAAACATGCTGCAATAATAGCTCTGCTCAGACCATCGCCAAGTGCAAGCCCTATCAGGGCAGTCATATTGATGATAACAGAAAAGAGCATGAGTCGTTGGTTTCCAAATCGTGCGATGAGGAATGGGAGTACCAAAAAGCACGCAATAGTGAAGAGTGATGTGATGGCGTAGAGTATGCCAATGCCACGTTGAGAGAACCACGTTGAGAGGTATGAAGAGAGTATATAGACTGTTAGAACATAGTGGAACGAGAGTAATAAGAGAGAAATATATATACTCTTATTACTATGGGCATGTATCAAGCTTCGTGTGCTGTGATGGTGCATAGATTAGAACCCTAGTATAACGGGTATCACAATTGGGCGCTTGGCTGTTCTTTGGAGAAGAAAACGACTTACTTCATCGGTGACCACATTTTTTACCGTGTCAAAGTCAATCGGTCGTTGTCCTACAGTTGTGTTTTCAATAGAACGTTTAATTACTTCTCGCACTTCTCGTAAGAGTTCCTGTGATTCTCGTAGATAGATAAAACCACGGCTAATAATATCAGGTGATTTTCTTAATCTACCAGTTGAGGCGTTCACAGATGCAACAATCACAAACATACCTTCTTCAGCGAGCATTTGTCTGTCTCGAATAACAACATCTTGCATATCACCGATGGCGAATCCATCAACTGTAAGTGGTGAGGCTGGTGCCTTTATTGAGAGCATGTGTATTTTTACTGCGATGGGGTCAATGTCAATAATACTGCCGTTATCAGGAACAATAGTTTGTTCAATAGGACACCCAAGATTTTTGGCGAGTTCCGCATGCATTTTAAGCATGTAGTGATTGCCGTGCACTGGCATAAAGAAGGTGTATGGAATATGGCGATGAATCCATTCAAGCTCGCCACGTTTTCCATGTCCTGATGTATGTACGTCAGAATCAAGATAGGTGATGACTTTCGTGTTATTTCGGTACAAGTTATCTTTTAGTGTCGCAACAGCACGTTCATTTCCTGGAATAACAGATGAGGAAAGGATAATAGTATCTGTCCTACCAAGCTTCACTGATTTGTGTGTACCATTTGCAATACGCATGAGTGAGGCGAATTCTTCACCCTGTGCACCGGTTGCAAGAATCATAATCCGGTTAGGAGCATGATCCGTAACTTCTTCGATAGGGATGGCGTGTTTTACTTCAGAGAGTCGTAGTTTTTTGATGATTTCAACATTTGATTTCATGCTACGGCCATCAATTGCAACATAACGATTGTACTTTTTTGCAATTTCAATAAATGCAATAATGCGTTCAACTTGAGAAGCAAAAGTTGCAATTAAAATACGGCCGCTTGTTTCTTTTATAATACGATCAATACTCTCAATAACTTTCTTTTCTGAAAGTGACCAACCTGGACGTTCAATACCAGTTGAATCCATAGCAAGAAACAATGTTTTTTGTTTTTGGAATAGCGCATACTGTGCTTCTTCTGCGGGATCTGCAACACCAGCATCGTTTTCGACACGTACATCTCCCGTGAATACTAGATTGCCGTGCGGCGTTTCAATGATGGCACCTGAAGAGTCTGGAATAGAATGTGTGAGACCAAAGAAACGGACTTTGAGGTGTTCACCAACGGGCAGCGCACCGTCTTCCTTTCCCACAATTTTCATATCTAATGCGGGAAGGTGGGGGAATTCCTCGTGGCGTTTTTTGATGAGCATGCCGCCGAATTCTCTGGTGTAGATTGGAGGATTTCCTAAGCGTTCAATGAGGTATGGAAGTGCTCCGATGTGGTCGAGGTGACCATGAGTGATTACGAGAGCACGAATTCGGTCTTTGCGTTCCTCAAGGTACGAAGTATTAGGGAGAAGGTAATTGACACCAGGTGTTTCTGTAGAACCGAATTGTAATCCGGCATCAATAATTACGATGTCGTTTTCATATTCAACAATAGTCATGTTACGTCCTACTTCTTCGACACCTCCTAAGGGAATGATACGTATGTGTCCTGTGGCAAGGGGAGGTACGACCGCCCCCTTTTTTGTGGGGAGTTGTTTTGCTGCTCCTGTTGGTCGTCGAGGTGGGCGTGAATTTTTTCGTTGAAATCTGTTATTGCGGGGTCCTCCGTGGCGTCGTTGCATTGGCGCGAGCGGACGCGGTGTTGAATTTTTTTCTGAGATCGGAGGGTGCATGACTGGTGATTGTTGAGTTGGTGATTGCTGGGCAGCAGTTTTAATTAATTGGGGAGTTACATGCACCGGCCTACTTCGCGGTCGTGCTGGGTGTTCGGTATTAGGTACGATGGTGTGGGCTGCGGCATCGTTTGCGTGGGGCGCGCCGTTTGCACGGTAGGTGCGAATACGCTGGCCTCCTTGGTTAAAACGATTCTGATGTCGATTGTGTCGATCATTAAATCGTTGTCTTTGATTAAATCGTTGTTCTCGTTCTTGCATACAATCTTGTGTAAGGCCTTACGAGTAGTAAGGATGTTAAGTGTAGTGTTAATACTGGCTGGTATGTTGTGTGGGGTAATAAGGGTGAGGATATAGTGAATGAGATGTTATCTGTTAAAGATATGTGCTAATGGTGACCAAACGCGATCTGTCTCGATGTACCAGTTGTGAATATTGGAAAAGCGTTCTGCAGGGACCGCAATTGCTCCTATGCGTGCTTCGTGTATGCGTGCTGGTAGTACGTAAATGAAATCTGGTGCATAGAGGAAGATCGCAGGTATGTCCTTTTCAAGTTCTTTTTCAAAAGTAAGATATTTATTGATACGGAGGGTTTCGTTGGTTAATCGGCGAGCTTCCTCGAGCAGTTTATCGGTCTGTAGGTTTGTGTAAAGGGCTATGTTGTAACCCGGATCATTTCGTTGAGAACTATGCCAAAATGGATACAAATCAAGGTCACGTCCAATAATTTGTCCAAAAAGTAGTGCATCGTATTTACGAGGCCTGATGATGCTTTGATGGAGATCGCTTGGTTCAAACACAGAAATATTTACATCAGCTCCGAGCTCTTTCCATTGAGCTACAAGCATGTCGGCAATCGCTTTGAGTTCTGGGGCGTTTGGTAGTGCGATAGAAAAGGAGAGCGGTATTGTTTCTGTTTTTGTGCGCTTTTCAAACATGAGTGTTGTGGTGCTGCGTGTCCATTTATTTTTTTCAAGAAGATTGCGTGCCGCATTTAGACGAGCTTCTGTCGACGTTGCTGGTGCAATATCATTTTTTTCTGGTAATAATCCAGGGGGAACTGGACGATTTGTCGCGGTAGCAAAACCATGTAGTACTGTGTTGATAATAGCGTCTTTATCTACCGCAAGAAGTAGAGCCTTACGCACTTCAAGCGCTGAGAGTGCCGAGGATCGGTTTGTATTGAAGTATACTCCAAAGATTCTCAATAGTGGAGTGTGTGATATCACTACTTTTTCTGTCTGTATTGAGATTGCTTTTTTTGGAGTGATGGAATGCATTGATTCAATAATACCCGAATTAAATGCTTCAATGAGTGTTTGTTCATTTGAGAATAGTTTAATTGTGAGTGTTTTTATATATGGTGATCCCCACACATATGATTTAAAAGGTTTTAGGATGAATGTGGTTGGAATTCCGGATTTGTTTTCAATAATAGTATTAATCTGGTACGGGCCCGCCCCAATGGGTTTAATATTGAGAGAAGAGAAAGCAAATTGCTCGGCTGTGACATTTTTCCAGTGAGTCTTTGGGAGAATACCGAGCGTGGTATTTTGCAGAAAGGGAGCGTAGGTTCCTTTGGGTGTGAATTTTACTTTACGATTGTCAATTTTTTCTACAGAGACATCATTCCAGTTAACCCATTTGGGGCTTTTGATGGCTGCATCTTTCGCTTTCTCGATAGTGAAAATAACATCATCTACGGTTAGTGGGGTACCGTCATGAAAAAAAATGTTTTCGCGGAGGGTAAAGATATATGCGAGACCATTATCAATGACTTCATATGATTCAGCGAGCTCAGGAAGGAGTGTTCCTTCAGGTGATACTTTCATAAGCCCAGCGTAAATGAGTGATGACAGGTCGCGGTCAGCGTCTGTGGTTGCAAGTAATGGATTGATAAATCTTGCTGAGCCAATGATACCCTCACTGAGTGAACCATCTTGTCGAGGAATATTTATGAGGTAATGTGCTTGTGCTTTTGCGAGGAGAAATAGGGCACTTCCAGCCATAAGGATCGCAATAGAAAGAAAAATGACACGTTCGAAAAGCGTGCTGTGGTGTAAAGCAGAATCAGCCGCGGCGAGTGGTCGTGGGTGGAACATTGTAAGAAACAAGAGATGAAAAATTCTTTTTTTCAAGAAAGTATAAGAAGCAAACGTGATATAACAAATACAAAAGGTTATGTTTGTTTTTAACTACGCGACGAGTCGGACGAACGAAACAGCTACGAATAGTATCGCGAAAACAAGGGTTGCGTTAAAGAGGATTTTTTCAGCACCTCGTCTGGTATGGAACGATGCACTCCAGTTATCTCCGCCTCCAAAAGCACCACCTAATGAGGCGCTTGCCTGTTGGAGCATAACACCTGCGATTAATAACAAGGCGAGCCCGATCTGAATATAGGGGAGGAAGGAGTAGAGGTATTGCATCAATGAAATATACCCTATCAGATGTGGCAGTTTTTTGCAATTATTTTTCTTATATACCGCTGTACAAAGCCATTTGACCGTCTTGTTGTAGCTATGTATAATACGGTCTCGCTTCTGGTCGATGGGCGTACTCTTTATGGGCTTTTTGTGTTAGTTATTCGTGTTAGGTCGTATGGTATTGTGTGCGATTAATCAATAGAAAAAACATATGAAGAAAGAAACAAAAAAGAATGGAAAGATGGTTCTTGTACCGCTTGCGGACCGAGTGTTAGTTCAACCACTTCCTAAAGAGGAGGTAACTGCGTCGGGTATTATTATTCCTGATACGGTAAGTAAAGAGAAGCCTGAGCAGGGAACCGTTGTTGCGGTTGGTGAAGGTAAGTATGAAGATGGCAAGCTTGTTCCTCTTCGGGTAAAAGTGGGTGATGTAGTTGTATTTAGTAAGTATGGATACGATGAGGTGAAGCTTGATGGTGAGGAATATTTTATTCTACGAGAAGATAGTCTACTTGCAGTTATTAAACACTAAATTGGAATATATAATATGGCAAAGCAAATTTTGTACGCGGAAGAGGCACGTCAGGCGTTGAAGCGAGGTGTTGATGTGGTTGCTGATGCAGTCCGCATTACGATTGGTCCACGTGGCCGCAATGTGGTGTTGGATAAGGGATATGGTGCGCCAACAATTACCAATGATGGTGTTTCTATCGCAAAAGAAATCTCACTCAAGAATAAGTTTGAGAATATGGGGGCTGAGATCGTGAAGGAGGTTGCTGAAAAGACCAATGATGTCGCCGGAGATGGCACAACCACTTCGGTGGTGTTGACCCAGGCGATTGTAACAGAGGGTATGAAGCATTTAGCGCGCGGGGTGAATGCGCTTGCTATTCGTGTCGGTATTGAATCAGCGGTGAAGGATGTGGTTGCTGAATTAAAGACACTCGCTAAGCCAATTAAAGGTAAGGATGAGATTCGTCAGGTTGCGACAATTTCTGCTGAATCAGTTGATATTGGTACCACGATTGCTGATACGATCGATAAGGTTGGCAAAGATGCGGTAGTGACGGTCGAAGAGGGTCAATCGATGGGCATTGAATCTGAAGTAGTTGAAGGATTGGAATTTGATAAGGGATATATTTCTGCCTACATGATTACTAACGCTGAGCGAATGGAAGCAGAGTACAAAGATCCGGCCATTCTTTTAACTGATAAGAAAGTTTCATCGGTCAAAGAAATTTTGCCATTACTGGAAAAGTTGGTGCAGCAGGGACGTAAGGATTTGGTAATTATTGCTGATGATGTAGACGGTGAAGCGCTCTCCACGTTTGTGCTCAACAAATTGCGGGGCACATTTAATGTGCTTGCGATTAAAGCACCGGGATATGGTGATCGAAAGAAAGATATGCTGGAAGATATTGCTGTCACAACAGGTGCCAAAGTGGTGACTGGTGATGTTGGTTTGAAACTCGACACGGTAGGTGTTGAGGTGTTAGGGCGCGCGCAGCGGGTTATTGCAACTAAAGATAAAACAGTCGTGGTTGGTGGTAAGGGAAAGAAGACAGAAATTGAGGCACGCATCGCGCAATTAAAGAAGCAACGAGACAATACTGACAGTAAGTATGATCGAGAGAAGCTTGACGAGCGTATCGCGAAGCTTTCAGGTGGAGTAGCGATTTTGCGTGTTGGTGCTGCCACAGAGACTGAGATGAAGTATTTGAAGCTCAAGATTGAAGATGCGGTTAATGCGACTAAGGCAGCAATTGCGGAGGGTATTGTGCCAGGTGGTGGTGTGGCGCTTGTGAAAGTAGCAAAGGTGCTCGCTGATAAGCATGCGAAAAAAGAAAAGCAGTCTGATGAATTTGATTTGGGATATCGTATTGTGCTCAAAGCGCTTGAGGCCCCACTTAAAAACATTGCTATCAATGCGGGTAAAGATGATGGTTCGGTAATTGTTGAGAAGGTTAAGGAAGGTAAGGGTAACATGGGATACAATGCGCTTCTCGATGAGTTTGTGCCCGATATGTTGGGTGCGGGTATTGTTGACCCTGTGAAGGTTACCCGTTTGGGGGTTGAAAATTCAGCATCTGCTGCCGCAATTCTTTTAACCACTGAAGTAGCGGTTACAGAGGAGCCGAAAGAAGAGAAACATGAACATGGGGGTGGTGCGGGAGGTATGGGCGGTATGGATTACTAGATAGGGAGTGTGTACCACAAAAACCGCGCCGTATTGGTCAATGGTGACGGACGGAGCGGTTTTTGTTTGCAACAAAGTAGCAATAGTCGCATTATATTAGGTGAAGTGAAGTAATGGAATCTTTCTATTAATTACTCTTATTTATATGGATCCAAGAGGTATATTTGTTCGCATTGCTGAGGTTGTGTCTCGCGCGGGTACGTGGTTATTTTCTGGTGCTGTGTTGTTTGTGTGTATTATTGCGATTGTTGTTGTATGGGAGGTACGGGGCGACCGCCCGGGTTTTTTTAGGGAAGCACTTCCAGTCTCTTCTGATGATATGTCTATGATGGCAAATGATGGATATGGAAAAGGTCTGATGGTATTTGATCAAGCCTATGGTGAAGATGTGCGTGCAATAACGTTCAGCAGTGTGAAGCAGGCATCTGGTATTATGCCACCTGTTCCTATGGATCCTCCAGCGGCGACCGGCAATGTGCCCACCGGAAATCGCAAGGTGATCAGAAACGGTTCTCTGAATATGCTGGTCGAGAGCGCCGAAATCGCTATGGCGCATATTGAGTCTGTGGTACAGGCGCAGCAAGGTTTTATCGAAGGAGGCAATGTGTATGAACAAACAGAGGGAGTAAAGGCGGGGAGCGTGACGATTCGTATTCCATCGGGTGCTTTTGAGGCGACCATAACCGCTCTTAAAACAATTGCGGTTAAAGTGATTCGTGAAGAAAGTTCCTCAAACGATGTGACGGCTCAATACGTTGACCTTGAGGCACAGCTCAAAAATTTTAAAACAGAAGAAATTCAATACCAGGAGATTATGCGTCGGGCTATAAAGATTGAAGATGTGCTGAATGTTGCGTCGCGATTAGCTGAAGTTCGCGGTCGTATCGAACGTGTACAGGGGCAACTTAATTTATTGTCTCGACAGGTAGATATGTCGACTATCTCGGTGTTCTTCACTTCAGAACCGTCAGTTAAACCAACTGATGTCTTGTGGCGGCCACTTACTGTAGTAAAAGAATCTTTTAAGGGACTCCTTGAAGGATTGGTTCGTCTCGCTGATGGGTTAATTCGTTTTGTGTTCTATCTACCGATTCTTCTTGTGAAGGCGATTATTGTTGGGTTGGTATTGCTTAGTGTGTGGCGGTTGGGACGCATCATCGTGAGAAAAGTTTGGCCTCGTCGCATATAAAAGAGGAGTGGTATACTACACGATGATAGGAGACGGTACGTTTTATCACTTAGTACACTGCTATTATGGGCTTTGAAATTATTATAGGGATACTTGTGGTGGTTGGCTTATGGGTAGCGTTTGCTTATAACCGATTCATCACACTCATTAATCGTGCGAAAGAGGCGTGGTCTGACATCGACGTACAATTGAAACGCCGCTATGACCTCATTCCAAATCTAGTTGAGACTGTAAAAGGCTATGCTGCCCATGAATCATCAGCATTTGAGAATGTGACAAAGGCACGTGCGGTTGCTATGGGTGCGGGTAATCTTGCTGACAAATCAAAAGCAGAGAACATGCTTGAGGGTGCCCTAAAATCACTCTTTGCCGTCGCTGAAGCATACCCAGATTTGAAGGCGAATCAGAACTTTCTTGAGTTGCAGCGTGAATTGTCAGACACTGAAAATAAAGTACAGGCCGCTCGCCGCTTTTACAACGGCAATGTGCGTGAACTTAATACCGCGATTGAAGCGTTTCCGGGCAACATTATTGCGAATATCTTTAGGTTTGCTCGTATGGAATTCTTTGAGCTTCAAAATGAAGCGGCAAAAGAGCCGGTCAAAGTGTCGTTTTAACGTGGTAACAAAAAACGTTGCAGTGAACACTGCAGCGTTTTTTTGTTGCGTGTGGTGATTTTTTTAGAATACAATGTAGCCTTTCATATTTGAGGCTTCTTGCGATATACTTTTGCATACTGATATTTTGACTATGGCAACACTCTATACCCATAAAACAGCAAATATATGGAAGACCTGGGGGCTGCTCGGGGTATTTCTTATGTTGATTATTGGGTTTGGGTTTTTTCTGTCACAGTACTTCGGTGATCCTTCTATTTTGTATGTTGCGGTGGTGTTTGCGTTTGTTATGAATATTGCTAGCTATTGGTGGAGTGACAAAATTGCGCTTTCGCTCTCGCATGCAAAAGAATTATCTTTTGATGCTGATCCGGAATTGCATCGTATCGTGGAAAATCTTGCAATTACTGCGGGTTTGCCTAAGCCACGAGTGTATTTAATTGAAGATCTTTCGCCTAATGCGTTTGCTACTGGTCGTGACCCAGCGCATGCGGCTATTGCGGTGACGAGCGGTTTACGTGCCATACTTAATCGTACAGAACTTGAAGGAGTTATTGCGCACGAACTCGCACATATTGGTAATCGAGATATATTGATTTCAACGGTGGTTGTGGTTTTGGCTGGAGTACTTTCAATCGCTTCGGATATCGCGCTACGTACGCTTGTTTGGGGCGGTGAGAGTAGGGACCGACGCGGTGGGCACCCGGTCGTGTTTTTGATTGGATTTGTGTTTATGATCTTAGCGCCACTTGCCGCGACCCTGGTTCGTCTTTCAATATCTCGTAGGCGAGAATTTTTGGCTGATGCGACTGGAGCACTTATGACGCGTTATCCTGAAGGACTTGCGTCGGCGCTTGAGAAAATAAGTTCATTTAGTTCACCCATGCGACATGCCAACAATGCAACCGCACATCTCTTTATTAGCAATCCGTTTGGTGCGCGAGCGCTGCACGGTATGGCACATCTTTTTATGACACATCCGCCGGTCGAAGACCGCATCGCGGCGTTACTTGGAAAAGAACGGTCATAGCTTTATAATCGGCAGACGTTTGGAGAGATGCCAGAGCGGTCGAATGGGCCACCCTGGAAAGGTGGTATATCCGAAAGGGTATCGAGGGTTCGAATCCCTCTCTCTCCGCCAAGTAGGGCGCTCTAAAAGCGACCCGGGTACATAAATACAGATCAATGAATGAAAATTCATCAAAACCAGAAATTTATTATCTATTAGCCGACAGGTGGTTTAGAATTATTGAGTTTTCTTTGATTATTGCAACCCTCAATTATTTCAGTATTAAAATTGATAGTAATATTCTGAAATGTGCTTACTGGGTCTCTTGGTTCATGTTCTTTAATTGGTTTTTAGAATTAGGTGAGTTTATTGGTAATAAAATATATAAAGGTACAAGTGTATATAAGAAAATCTTAATTGGTTTTCTGGTCATGATTCCTTTTATTGCTATTTTTATTTTTCTCACGAAAGTAAGTGCAATGCTTGTAACGTTGGAAAAATAAGATAGTGACCCACACACCTTATTTCAATCCCTGAAATGATACTAAAATATCCTTACAAGGCCTTAGCTCGTGGGTACTTAACCCGACTACACCGCAGAACGAAACTTCCTGTTCCGAAAGCCGAATTTTTTTAGGTATATCAAAAAAAAAAAAAAAACGAGGTTACCCACATTGTGGATAACCCCGAATGTTTTTTCGAGAACTCAAGAATGTAATATTCAAGAGTGTAAGGCCCGAGAATTATGCAGGAAAGCTGAGGCAGATCCGTATTGTCCAGTGGTGCCGCAATTTTTCTGCGCACCGAACATGAAGGTATCATCACAGAAATAGAAATACGGTGCAAAATCAAAAGAATCAGTAGAATCAGTAAGTGATAGTGGCTCATTAAACTCGTCGCCCGGTAGATCCATATCCAGTTCATCGAAGCATATAAACCGTGTGGGATGCGTCAGGGCGATCGAGCCACCCATGACGCTGCCGAGTCCGAACTCCTTTTTGGTGAAGCGTGCTCGAGCCCGACGGACTGAGCATCCCCGATGTCGCATCCCTAGTTGGGCTGC
>CAZTRA010000005.1:25409-56682 GCA_964616075.1 uncultured Candidatus Saccharibacteria bacterium | reverse complement strand
GGAGTTGGAGAAGGAGTTGGAGAAGGAGTTGGATTGATACCTGGAACTGTATAGAGAGCGAGAATTTCAGAGGTAGAGAGGGCACGATTATAGATACGAATTTCGTCTAAATAGCCGTTAAGAAAACCGTGATTGGGGTATTTTTGTATGCCAGTTTCAGGTTGAGAATTGTGACCGCTCGCTCCGAGTGCTAGAAAGTTGCCAAGTGTGAAATATGATAATCCCGTCTGAGGAACAGTACTAATTAAAGCACCATCATAGTATCCTTTAATATTATTACCATCCCATGTAAATGCATACTGGTGCCAACCGTACGTACCTTGTGTTTGTTGTGTATACACTTGCGTATCGGGGAATGATATTAATTGCATACGACTACCCTGGTCATTGAAAGCCCAAATGCTATTGTTTAGATAAGAATTTCTCCCTATATACCAAGTGCCGGGCGTTCCAATGTCACTGCGATCTGGATTTTGGCCGGTTTTTAAATAGCTATCTAAAATAAATTCACTTCTATCTGGAGTTGTGTTGGCGTAACGTACTAAAACAGAAACAGTTCCTTTGGGCAGATTAGTTAGACTAGTTGATTTTTTGACGGCAATATAATCACCATCGTTTGCTTCATCAGGATAACGGCCAAAAAATCCAGCTGCTGTCTTACCGTCAGGCCCAGTGCCAATTATAGGACACTGACCCAGGTTGTAATTACAAGTACCGTTATTGCTTGAGGCTGATTTATCAACTACTAGGCCAGCAGAAGGAGTGTAGCCTTCGAAATCAATATGCAAAATTAGATTATTTATTGGTACAGAAGAGACATTTATAGTGACTGATTTGGAAACAGAACCAGCACTATTTGTTGCTGTAATTATGTAGGTAGTGTCAGTACTAGGAGAAACCGATTTAGAAGAGACACTGGTTACGTCACCAATACCGTTGTTAATAGAAATAGAAGTTGCACCGGAAATAAACCATGACAATGTGGCGGAGCCGCCAAGAGTGATTGACGATGGAGAAGCAGAAAAATTAGAAATGGTAGGAGCTTGGATTGAAGATTGTGAACATGAGTAAGCACCAATACTCGCGCCGCCTTCTCCTGTTCCGCACAAAAATGAATTAGCGAGTGGTTGCAAACCATCATCTGATGTAAACGGAATACCATCTGGACCGAGTGGATCGTTCACGTTCTTCAGTTTTGGATCGCCGCCATTTATACCATGAGTCTCACAGAAATTGTTGTTAGTAAAAGCTGCTCCGGCAATACACCCGCTACTATTTTTTGTTGGATAACCTGCTGATGCCGCTCCTCCTACATAATTATAATCAGCAGAAAAAGTTGATTTTAAAGCGTTATCATAGGCAATTGATTGTTGAAGGTGGTTCCAAAGTGCTGATTTGTGTGCTGCATATGCGCTATTTAAATTCATGCTACTTATATTGGTGAGTGCCCGTGCTGCGGGGAGAATATTTCCATTGAAAGCGGCATCAATATATTTATTTGCGATCATGTCGTCGGTGATACCTTGAGCAATAGGGCAACCTGGACTAGAGCATGCTGCAAAACCCTCTCCGGTCACATATTCCGCAATGACCTCGCGGGAGAATATAAAACCATTAACGTTATAAAAGCCATTAGTGCCGTTAGGATTTGTTGCTTTTGAGCCGCCACCTAGAAATACATTGTTACGGAATGTTGCCGAAGAACCATTACCTCTAGTGAGTGATCCGCCTATGTTAAAGCCGGAAAGTTCGTATGCCATACGATAAAAAGTATTGTTCTCCCATCGGGTGTTTGGAATACTGACATTACAATTTCCTGGTACATTTACAATTACATTTTTACGAAAAGTGAAATTTTTTACATTGTCCACTAAGGCACCTACACCATCCACAGAAGAATTCAATTGACAGAGTTGTGTTGGTAAGTCTTGAATCCAGTTTTGTTCGATAGTAATATTTTGTGCTGGTGATCCATTAGCTCCCCATGTTTGGAAATAGTCTGGGTGATTGCCCCCTGTTGGGGTGCCCGCATTAAAGAAAACATTTCTGCGTAGTATGTGCCCATCCCCAAAAATTAAAAACGGATCCCATTGACGGGCTTCGGTCATGGTGTTTTGTTCAATTAAGTGATTGTTACCATGCAGGAAAAAATATTGGGAATTTAGGTGTGTCATAATATTGCCACGAACAATTGCATTACTTGCCGCGTCGCCACTTACGCGTTCGAATTTAATTCCATACACTTTTGATCCCCCCTCAACATCTCGTATGGTGTTATTTATGACATTGGTATAATCTGCGTTCTGCCAAATATTGACATAGCCAGTAAAATTACCTGTATGGCCAGTTATATCGAATCCTTCTATTGTGATATAAGGGTGTCTTACGTTGAAACCCTGCATAGTTACAACTCCCTGTGTTTTGAAAGTAATTCGATTGCTGTCACTTGTGCCGCCGTTTGCAGTACTGACACGCTCTGAATATGTGCCAGCGTGAACGAGACAAATTTCTCCTGCTTTAACAGTATTGGCGCAAGCTTGGATAGTAGTGAAATTACCGGTGCCGTCTTTTTTTACAGTGTATGTTCCGGATGAAGGAATAGTTGGATCAATAGCAGCTAGTTGAGAGTGTGGGGATAGAGATGTAATCTGAGCAGAGAGAGCAATAACCAGAGCAGTTAGAGCAGAGATAATTTGTTGAAGTATTTCCATTGCAGGGAGATTAAATCTATATTTAATAAATACTGACTTTTTAAAAAATTACTATTTTCGAGTATATCATGTTTTCAGAGCAATTTTTGACCTGAACCTGCTTCTTTTTTTAAAAAATTGCACACACGTGTTCTCAAACTAAAGTATGTGATTAGACAAAGATTCCTCTCATCATCAAGCTTTGTGGAATCCCTGCTTGTGAGAGTGTGGCAATACAAAGAAGATAGAAATTTTTTCAGAAATCTGGTCTTTGAAAAACTGTTACGTTTCTTATTTGGTGCCGGAGAAGGGACTTGAACCCTTAAGCCTTGCGGCATGCGATTTTGAGTCGCACGTGTATGCCATTCCACCACTCCGGCATATGTCTGGGTAGTGTGTACAAAGAGTATCCCAAAGTGTGAAATCAGACAAACAGGGTCATGATATAATGATCCTTACCAGTACATTAGCGTATAACAAACTCTATGTCTCAATTTTACGGCGATTCTATTTTTTGGATTGAAGCTGAAAAAATAAAACCTAATCCATATCAACCGCGACGCGAATTTGATGAGGCTCGTTTAAAAGATTTAGCGGATTCTATTCGTATGTACGGGGTCTTGCAACCGCTCGTGGTGACCCGGCGTGAAGTTGAAAAAGAAGATGGTGGTTTATCAACCGAGTATGAACTTATCTCAGGTGAACGTCGTTTACGTGCCAGCAAGCTTGCGGGTATTAAAGAGGTTCCGGCGATTATTCGACAAGATACTGACGATTCACGTTTGAAACTTGAGCTTGCCATTATTGAAAACTTACAGCGCGAGGATCTTAATCCGGTTGATCGTGCGCGAGCTTTCAAACAGCTGCAGGTTGAATTTAAGTTTAAACCCGGACAAATCGCTGAACGTATCGGACGCAGTCGTGAATACGTAGCCAATACGATTCGTATTCTTGATTTGCCTGAAGAAATTTTAAAGGCGGTTGAAGAGGGTAAAATTTCAGAAGGGCATACGCGACCTATTCTTATGCTCACTGATCGACCTGAAGAGCAGATGACTCTATTTAAGGATGTGGTGCTTAAAAAGCTTACGGTGCGTGAGGCGGAACATATCGCGCGAAATATAGCGGTTGAGCGTGTGCGTCGCAAGGATACGCTCATCAATTCAGATTTGTATGATATGGAAGCAAGGATGTCGGAACTTTTGGGTACACGGGTACGTATTGAGCAGAAAGGGTCCGATGGTGCAGGGCGCGTGCAAATTGACTTCTTTTCTCGAGATGATTTAAAAATGCTCCTTACATTGATTGATAAGAATAAGGTGATGCCGTCACATCGTTCACCTGTGGTAGCTTCTGCTTCCGATGAGGTACTCCCCCACGTTCCAGATGCTCTTGCTGTGTCAGATGCTCCAGCGTCCCCTGTTGCACCCGCAGCCCTCATGCATACTGCTCAAGCAGTTCCGGCATCAGCAGAGGTTGAACCCATTGATGATCGCTCTAAAGAAGATAAACAGGAAGATGAGGCGGACCTATACTCCATAAAGAATTTTTCACTCTAAACACTAAAAAAGCACCCGACCAGATACTGGTCGGGTGTGTGTTATGTAGTCAAGCGTGATTTTACGATGTTGGCGATACGGCGTGCCCCACCCTGTTGGGTGAGCGGCAAAAATGGTTTAATGTTTTGCTCTATGGCATTTAACGCTGCGAGAGGCGCCCGATTGATACCTTTAGTCAGGATTTCTAGGTCGTACGGAGTTCTGGCACCCCAGCATGCTCCTGCCGCGAGAAGGGGCGGAACACTGTTGATATAACCGCGTTTCTCCATTTGTTCTTGGCAATCAGGAAACAGTGTCATGATCACTGGAATGTTACCAAGTGCCGCTTGGTATGGTGCATCACCGGAGTAATCGGTGATCACCAGATCTGATGCAAAGATAACTTCCAGAGTATCGCTAGATGAGCTCTCGAGGAGCTGATTGCCAAATAAGTTGCAAGCTTGTTCCATGAGGGCGGCTGCTTCCCCGGCAAGTTTTGGATGGAGTCGAATGATGACTTTATTTCCTTTCAGCGCTGGGTACAGCGCTTGAATATGCGCTCTGACCCGTTCCGAATTTTCGCCTGAAGAGATAAATGAGGTGATGCATTCATTCTCTTGTAGTCCCAATTTTTTTCTACCAGCATTTGCCAGCTTTATTCTGTGCGCGGGACTTCGTAAATCCTCGTAGGTGGGTTTACCGCCGACAAGGACTTTGGCTGACTTCATACGAGTAGATGCGATTTGGTCCGCACTCTTATCGATGACGATAAGAGTGTCTGGTTCCGGGCCACTTCCAAGGGAGACTGCTGCTGTTCCATATACGTCTTCGTACCAAACGAGAGGTACGTTTTTTTGTCGGGCAAAATTGCTCCAACTAATTTGTGCGCCTCGTGCGGTTGCACTGGTGCCAACCAAAACAAGATTTGGTTCCTGTTGGATAGGTTCTCCCGTAATGAACGGGATATGTTCCCTCGTGAGCAAGGTCTGAGCTTTACCTTGTGGGTCTGCTACCCATACGATTGAATAGTTTTCTTTTTTGAGTAAAGTGGCCACAGGCAAAAGTTCTTTGCAGGCCCCGATGTCACCAACCACGATATATATCGTTTTCAAGTAATCCTCCGATGTGTGTTTGTGGAATGTGCATACTTATTCCAAGAATTATTATATATCGAAAGTTTATTATGTCAATATATGTGCAGTAGGGTGCATAGGGCAAGGATTCCACGTCGCGTTGCTCAGTCGCTTGTAGTCGTTTTGTATGAGTGGAGGGGATGATGTCTGCACATTTATCCGCATCTGGTTAGTGATGATGAGGGTTCATGTGTAGGGGTAATACCTACGGATTAGGTATGTTATGTTTCTGTAGAAGCTTTTTTTGCCGGTCGATGGCGGATACAGGTTTTGTTCGAACATCGCTCTGGTATTGTTTTTGTGCCTTCCATCATGAGGGAGCCACATTCCCCACAGACACGTCCCGTGGGCCGGGCTTTTATGGCGAAGTTACACTTAGGATAGTTGTTGCAAGAGAAGAACGGTCCAAATCGTCCACGTCGCTCAACAATCTCACCGGTACCACATACAGGACAGTGGACACCAGTTTTTTCTTTAGCTTCTTGTTCGGGATCTTTTTTTATGAATTTACACTTTGGGTAGTTTGCGCAGGCGATGAATTTTCCAAATCGTCCAATACGTTCGATAAGTTTGCCACTATCCTCAGGACACAACTCGCCAGTCTCTTTAGGACCTTCGATTGGATCACCGTTCATCATGCGCGCACCGGTACATGCTGGGAATTTTTCGCACGAGAGAAATTTTCCTGATTTACCCAGTTTAATAATCATGGGGCCGCCACAGGTAGGGCATTTGATTGATCGATCAGCTTCACCAAGGTTAGTTGCTTTCGCAACCTTTTCCTTCGATTTTACCTCTTTGTGAAATGGTGTGTAGAATTCAGTGAGTGTTTTTTCGTATTCTTTATCTCCAGAGGCGATGGCATCAAGATTATCTTCCATAGTCGCGGTAAAGGTGTCGTTTATATATTCGGGGAAATTTGTTTCCAAAAATGTACTTACTACTTCTCCAGTATCGGTCGGGATAAGTGCTCGTTGTTCTTTGGTGACGTAACCACGGTCGACGAGCGTCTTGATGATTGATGCGTAGGTGGATGGTCTGCCGATACCTCGTTTTTCGAGCTCTTTAACCAGACCTGCCTCACTGAATCGTGGTGGTGGTTGTGTATGTTTTTCTTCGCTCGTTATCTCGGTAAGGGTGATGGTATCTCCTTGTAACACCTTGGGTAGTTCAACATCTTCACCACGTGCGCCTGGATCAGCGAGGAGCCAGCCGGGGGATATCACACGCGTACCATCGGAATGAAATTCTGGTGTGACGTTGTCTCCGACCATCGCTGTAATGCGCGTGCGCAATAGTTGTGCATCAGCCATCTGGGAGGCGACGGTTCGTTGCCAGATGAGACGGTAGAGACGTTTCTGTGCTTCGTCCGTACCTGCCGATTCGAGAGATAAGTGTGTTGGTCTAATAGCCTCGTGCGCCTCTTGTGCATTTTTGCTCTTTTTGGTAAAGGTGTGTGGTTGGTAGAGTGTGGCCCCGTACTTTTTTTCTATTTCTGTTTGAATTTGTTTTTGTGCGACAGTTGAGAGATTAGTGCTGTCAGTGCGCATGTAGGTAATGTGCCCAGCTTCGTAGAGGCGCTGTGCGAGTGACATAGTGCGGGAGGGTGCGAGTCCGAGCCGTGAAGAGGCTGCTTGTTGTAGTGTTGAGGTGATAAACGGTGGGCGTGGTGAACGTTTTGTTTGAGACTCTTCAACGGAAGCAATTACCCACTGGTATTTTTTTGCAGCATCGAGGATGGCAGTAACTTCCTGCTCTTCTTTTGGTTGAATAGAGCAGATGAAGGGGATCGTGTTTCCGTCTTTTGTTTTTGTCTGTGCCACGATCACCCAGAATGTCTCACTCTTAAATGCTTTTATTTCGCGTTCACGTTCAACTAAGATACGCAGAGCGGGTGATTGTACGCGTCCAGCCGATAGTCCGTAGCGGACTTTTTTCCAAATGATACCGGACAGGTCGTAGCCAACCAGTCGGTCGAGCACGCGTCGAGCCTCCTGTGCTTTACGGAGATTGGTGTCGATATGGCGCGGATGCTGCAACGCTTCTTGCACGGCGTCTTTGGTAATTTCATGAAAAACAATACGTGTGGGTTTTTTAAGATTGGTTACTTCAGCAATATGCCAGGCAATTGCTTCGCCTTCACGATCAGGGTCGGTTGCGAGAATGACTTCATCCGCCCTCTCGGCGAGTTTTTTAAGTTCAGCCACTACTTTTTCTTTTCCTTTGGCAATTTCGTAATGTGGTTTGAAACCGTGTTCAATATCAACTGCTTTTTTGTTTGATTTGGGAAGATCGCGAACGTGTCCAACTGAAGCGCGTACAGTAAATTTGCCATCAAGATATTTCTCGATAGTTTTTGCTTTCGCGGGAGACTCAACAATGAGTAATTTCATGGAAGAGAAGGCGTCTTTTTGGTGTGACGCTGGGGCAAGTATTACATCTGGTTCATAAAAAGCGCAAATTGGGGACAAGCAGAGGGGCTGTTTTTTTGTTTTTATGTATTGAATATTAGCTGCGTCGTATCATGCCATACTCTTCTTTCACCAGATCTTTCAATTCCATTATGGAGAGTAGTGCATTTATTTCAGTGATTGTTTTTTGTAATGCGTGTGCGAGTGATTCACGTGAACGAGGCTCGGTAAGGAAATTTAGAAGCGTGCGTTCCTCAGGTGAGCAATCGATGGGATTTTTTAATACGTGGGATTGTTGCAGGTGTAGCATCTCAAGAATATCTGATGCGGAGGTTATTGGCGTAGCGCCTAGCCGTAACAGGAGATGCGGGCCCTCGGTATGTGGTGAAAAAATAGATCCGGGTATGGTGCCGACATCACGGTTGTATTCGGTCGCCAGTCGCGCGGTGATGAGTGTTCCTGATTTTTTCTCTGCTTCTATAACCAGTGTGGCATGTGACATGCCTGCCATGATGCGATTTCGTTGCGGGAAGCTCCATACGGTTGCTTTAAAATCAGGTTTAAATTCTGAGAGGAGTGCGCCACCGGCTTCTGTGATGTGCTCTGCGAGTCTGTGGTTGCTTGCGGGGTAGAGCACAGATTGATGTAAACCGGAACCAGGAATTGCGATGGTATGAAGTTGTGCAGCTAGTGCTGCGGTGTGTGCGATTGTGTCGATGCCAAGTGCGAGGCCAGAGACGATCGTAACGGATGTGCCAGAGAGGTCTTTAATAAGTCGCTCACACACCTCCTTTCCATAGGGCGAATATTTGCGTGCACCAACGACCGTGAGTAATTTGCGATTCCAATCAGGAATCGCACCTTTTATAAAGAGATGTGGTGGCTGCTGTGGTATCTCGGTGAGAAGCGGAGGCCAGTTCTCCTTCGGGAGCATTGTGATGGGCACTGGTGCCATTTGTCCGATTGTACCACTATTGTTACTATGGTAGGTACCAATATGCTTGATATTAAATTCATTCGCGATAATAAAGATATTGTTGTAGCCGGTGCAAAAAAGAAACACCTTGTGGTTGATCTAGATGCGCTTATTGTGCTTGATGATCGGCGTCGATCACTGACTAGTAAGGTTGAAGAAAAGCGTGCGTTGCAGAATGAATTTTCAAAGAAAATTGCGACGGCTCAGTCGTCTGAGCGAGTATCAATGATTGAGGAGATGCATACAGTCAAGGAAGATATGCGGACCCTTGAAACAGAATTAAAGACGGTTGTTGATGAGTGGCGTACGCTGATGTTGTCAATACCGAATGTGCCCGACGTGTCTGTTCCTGAAGGTGATAGTGATGCGCAGAACAAAGAGGTTCGGGTGTGGGGAACCATACCCTCGTTTGATTTCCCTGTAAAAAATCACTACGAACTGATGGAACAATTGGGGATGGCTGATTTTGAGCGTGGCGTAAAGGTTGCTGGTTTTCGCGGATATTTTTTGAAAGGTCCGGGGGCAGCACTTGATTTTGCGGTGTGGCAATACGTGTTTGATTTCATGATGAAAAAGGGCTATGTACCGATGTTTGTTCCATCTTTGGTGCGTCGTGAGACCTTATTGGGTACAGGATATTTGCCACATGGTGAAGAAGATTTGTATAAGACGCAAGATGGGGACTATCTTGCGGGGACTGGTGAAGTTGCAACCATGGGATATTTTCAAGACGAGATTATTCCAAAAGAGAAATTACCACTTAAAATACTTGCTTTTTCTCCTTGTTTTCGTCGCGAAGCGGGTGCACATGGTAAAGACACCAAAGGTCTATTTCGTATTCATGAATTCATGAAATGGGAACAAGTGGTGCTGTGTGAGGCAAGCCACGAAGAGAGTGTTAAGTTGCATGAAGAAATTACTAAAAACGCCGAAGAATTAGTGCAAGGGCTCGGCATTCCGTATCACGTGGTTGCAAACTGTGGTGGAGATTTAGGCTTAGGTCAGGTAAAAAAATATGACATTGAAGTGTGGCATCCTTCCGAGAAACGATATCGGGAGTCACATTCAGCCTCTTATTTTCACGATTTTCAAACTCGACGCCTTAATATTCGTTATCGGGATGAAGAAGGGAAGTTGCGTTTTGTGCATTCGTTGAACTCAACTGCACTTGCGACGCCACGATTTCTTATTTCTATTATTGAAAATTATCAAACAACAGACGGGGGTGTTCGTATCCCTGAAATACTTCAGAAATATATGGGAACAAAGGTTGTACATCTGTAACGTTAGATATAGCGTGATTTATGATGCGATTGAAGGATAAAAAACGCCGACGTTTGATTGGGCGCGTGATTGATATCACGTTTGCTTTTTTTGGAGTAGGTGTGATTGTGATATTTTTTCTCCGGTTACCTGTTTTTGTTATTGAGACTGTATCTGTATCAGGTAACATAGTACTTGAGAGTTCAATGCTTGCACATGTTGTGTCGTCGGCAACACATACACCTTATTTTGGTATTATTCCAGCGGCACACCGTTTATTTTATCCTAAAAAGAAAGTGATAGATGCGCTCGCATCTTCGTCTGAACGAGTCGCTTCTGTTGAGCTTTCTTTACGCAATAAGGTGGCTACGGTGGTGGTTACCGAACGAACTCCCTATGCATTGTGGTGTGAATTTGACGAACCTCAGCATTGCGTGTTGATTGATAAAACTGGTTTTGCGTTTGCGCCAGCACCAATCGTTGATGGTTCGGGTTTTATTCGGTTCTTTTTGTCTTCAACAACACATGTACGCGAGCACGTGCTTGGTACACACTACGGTCGCGCAACGGTTTCTTTTGATGAGGTGTTGTATGTGGTGTATGAGCTCACTGCAATGGGATTGTTACCCAAAGAGGTGTATGTTAATGAAATTGATTCATTGCGCGTTATAACAAAACAGGATGTAGAAATTTTGATTGGTCGTCCGTCTGGGTATTCCTCCGCACTTGCTCGTTTAGCATTACTTATTACAGATCCAACAATTCCTGTTGGACAGCTTTTGAAGCAGCAACGTTTACAGACTATCGATGTTCGTTTTGAAGGAAAAGCATTATTCCGTGAGTCTATAAGCACTACCACACCTCATACTTTTTAAGTGTCGTGTTGTAGGGCGTGGATAACAAGTACCGAGAGATGTTGTAGTGAGTGGTACCATAGTGATATATGGATGTGGTGTCTTTTTGCGTTCGATACATGTGGTGGCACTATGTGCATGCATGGAAGGATATTTCTCGTGTGTGTATAAATTTTCTGTGGGGTATGTGGCGACTTTTTTCTATTTCTGAATTAACCGTTAACTTATTGACACCATTTGAGCGTTTAGATGAGCGACCAAAGACTTTTCTCCCAAGAGATTTAGGTTCTGCTTTTTTAGTCTCAATAATCATGCGTGTGGTCGGTTTGATGTTACGGATACCTGTGATTTTAATAGGTTTTGTTTTTTTAATAGTGGTACTTTTGGTGTGGGTATGTCTTCTTTTGTCTTGGATTTTTTTACCACTCATTATTCCCGTTGTAGCTACTATTGGTCTTGTTAACGCATTAGGCATACTATGACATTTGCTGACATACAACGTGTTGCAACTCAATATTCACCTGCGTTTTTTCTTGACACACTTATGTCTTATCGCACGCGACACATAGTAAAGTTTTTATCATTTGTGGGGTGTGTGCTTACGTTTATATTAACGTCTGTCATATTTCTTGCGGAAGAGTTTCCTGTGGTGGGTACTGCGTTATCTACGGTTGGTCCAATGTTCTTACCTATATTCTTGCTTAAGGAACAGTGTATCGGGTTCTTTCTACTCTTTGCTTCCACGTGGCTTTTTCTCGTTCTTGTTGATGGTTTTTATTTCTCCCTTTTGTTTAGTGATGAGTCTGCTGTACTTCGTGAAATTCCTAAACCATTTCCACGTGGTCCTATCACAATCGATGTTGCTGATATGGTCCTTGCGGTTGATGAGCGCGATGTGGTCGGATCATTTTGTCAAAGCGTGACTGGAAGTCATGTGTTGCGGCGAGTGGGTATTTTTGAGCAAGCGGTGCATGAATTTTTGGTAAGTAACCGGCGTACTATACAAGCGCGAGATCTCTTGTTTCCTGATACTGAAATTATTACGATTGAACAGTACGCGCGGACGATTCATGCGTCTGATGAAGCGTTTCGCTCATTTCTGAGAAGTCATGGGGTCAGTGATATTGTTTTTCAATTAGCCGCGCGATGGGTACATGATAGTACAACACGTATTAGAAAACGTCGCCGATGGTGGAGTCGTGATTATTTGGGACGCATGCCAGCTTTTGGGACGTCGTTTTCATATGGCCGCGCATATTCTTTGGAGCGTTACGGTTCATATCTTATTGATACATCTGTGTACAAAACAAATACACCGCTTCTTTCGTACTTTAGGGAGGAAGCAGAATCGCTTGAGACAGTTTTGGTTCGTTCACAAGGGGCGAACGCTGTTGTGGTTGCAGAAGATGCTGAATCGTCACTCTTGGTTACTGTTGCGTTGTCTCGGTTGATTGAACGTGGTGAAGCACTACCACCACTTGAACACAAGAAATTATTTTTATTAGACCCTGAAAAGATCATCGCCGTTGGAGGAGCAAAAGCACTCATTGAAGCGTCAATGCAGAAAGTCTTCTATGATGCTATGCACGCTGGCAATTTGATCGTCGTGTTGCCAAACGTTCGTTCGTTTATACGTAGCTTGGCGACATATGATATTGATTTGTTTTCTATGGTTGATCAGTTTTTACGTACAACAAACTTACATATGATTGTACTTACTGATGCTGATTCATATCATCGGACGTTTGAGCAAGATGCTTCATTGATGCAACATTTTGAGCGCGTGCTTGTGTCTGATAAAGGTGACGCGGCACTTTTGTCTGCATTACAACGTATCGCTGAGGATATTGAGCGACGGCAAGATGTTTTTTTTACTTACCCGTCGATTGCGTTTGCTGTCACATCTGCCCGCCAGCTATTTTCTGATATTGCACCACTTGATAAGGCGACTGATTTACTCATGGAAGCGGCGGTTCGGTGTCGTGGAGGTGTGGTTGATCTTACAGAGATGCAGCAATTAGTTGAAAATAAGACTGGTGTTCCGGGTGCTATCCCTACGGGCAAAGAGCGCGATAAACTTTTAGTACTCGAAGATCTACTTCGACGACGGGTCGTGGGACAGTCTGATGTGGTAACCGCAGTGGCATCAACCATGCGTCGCGCACGGTCAGGTATTAGAAGTGATCAAAAGCCCATGGGCTCGTTCCTCTTTTTGGGTCCAACTGGCGTTGGCAAGACTGAAACGGCAAAAGCCCTTGCCGAAGCCTATTTTGGAAGTGAGCAGGCTATGGTTCGATTTGATATGTCTGAATTTAGTGGCGTTGATGCACTCGGTCGTTTTATTGGTACTTCTGCAGGTGATCCTGGGTTATTGACTGAAAAGCTTCGTGAGAGGCCATTTGCTGTGTATTTATTTGATGAGTTTGAAAAAGCATCGTCAGCAATTCGTGATCTATTTTTGCAGTTATTGGATGAAGGATTCATTACGGACGCGCGTGGTAAGCGAGTGTACGCGCGGTCCGCATTTTTGATAGCGACTAGTAATGCGGCGAGCGAAGAGATTTTTCGTCTTGCTGAGGCGGGCGAAGATATAACAAAGCATCGTAATACCATTATTGAAACTATTATTAGCCGGAACATGTTTCGTCCAGAACTTTTGAATCGTTTTGATGGTGTTATGTTGTTTCATCCGATGAATGCTACGTTGACTGAGATGGTGGCACGGCAGTTATTAGCAAAATTTGCTGAACGAATTGCGGAAAAAGGGTATACACTCGTGATAAATGACGCGTTGGTGAAATATGTAGCACGTCAGGGGACTGATCCAAAGTTTGGTGCTCGTCCACTCAACCGAGCAATTGCCGAGAAGGTTGAGCAGGTAATCGCTGACCGTATTGTTTCAGGACAATTACGACCTGGAGCGCGTATTGAATTTGTTGAACGTGATTTGACATAGGTAGCGAGACCATTCTTCTTGTGGTAGGCTCCTTTTTTGTTATGTCGTACGGATTTTGGAAAAAAATAGCTGCAAAGAAACGACCGCTTATGGTATTAGCACCGATGGCTGATGTGACTGATGCGGCATTTCGGCGTGTGATTGCTCAGTATGGTAAGCCTGATGTGATGTGGACTGAGTTTGTATCTGCCGACGGGTTGATGAGTCCGGGTCGGGATGTGTTGCTTACGGATTTAGTATTTGGAGAAGAAGAGCGTCCGATTGTGGCGCAGCTCTTTTCGGCGCATCCTCAAAAAATGGAAGAAGCGGCGGCTTTGGTTGCTCATCTCGGTTTTGACGGTATTGATATCAATATGGGGTGTCCGGCGGGAGCCATTATTGATCAGGGTGCTGGTGCCGCACTTATCAAACATCCTGCTCTTGCAATTGAACTTATTAAAGCAGCGCAGCGTGGTGCCGTGCGCGGCGCTCCTCAAGGTAGAGAGGTTCCAGTATCTGTAAAGACACGTATCGGTACTTCAAAAAACGAACTTGCGACATGGTTACCAGCGCTTCTTTCTGCTCAGCCTGCTTTGGTTACCATTCATGCACGTACAACCAAAGAGTTGTCATTAGTTCCGGCTCGGTGGGAACATGTTGGAGAGGCGGTACGTATCCGTGACGCCGTAGGATCGCCAACACTCATTTTTGGTAACGGTGATGTTAAAACGATTGTTGAAGGTCGTCAGCGTGCAGGGGAGGTGGGTGCTGACGGAGTTATGATTGGGAGGGGGATTTTCGGAAATCCTTGGTTGTTTAATGCGCGTCGAAAAAAGAGTCCCTTGGTAAAAGAAAAGATGCGCGTGCTGTGCGAGCATGTGTGTTTGTTTGATGAATTAGTAGCGGCACGAAAAAGTTTCGCGGTCATGAAAAAACATTTTAAAGCCTATGTACAAGGATTTGATGGTGCAAAAGAATTACGTATGAAGTTGATGGAAACAGAGAATGCGCAAGAGGTTATTGAGCTTTTAAATTCCTATATGTAGCTCTATGTATGGTTTGTGAGGCAATATAGAGTGTGAATGGTATGTTTTGAAGAGTCGGTGGTAAAAGTATCTCGTGTTGTAGCATTACATTCTTTGGAGACCTAAGGGTTTTCAGCGGATTCTTTTTATATTATTCATAGTTAGGTGGTATACTTTTTGTATGCAAACGCTTCGAGAGGTGGTACATGATGCGACTATCCGAAAGGTTGCGGTGGGGCATTTTAATACATCTAATTTAGAAGTAGTTCACGCAATATATGATGCCGCGCGAGTACTAGGAGTCCCAGTCATTATTGGTGTATCCGAAGGAGAACGCATGTTTACAGGTGTAACTGAGATCGCGGCTGTGGTGCGATCGATACGGGAACGCGATACATACCCAATTTTCTTAAATGCCGATCATACTTATTCGTTTGAAAAAGTAAAAGAGGCGATTGATGCGGGTTTTGATTCGGTTATTTTTGATGGCGCGAAATTATCACTTGATGAAAATATTCGTGAAACGCAACGGGTAGTTGCTTATGCACGGAACAGCGGAAGAGACGTACTCATTGAGGGCGAGCTTGGATATATCGGACAATCAAGTAAAGTTTTGGACGCAATTCCTGAGGGAGTTGATTTAGCAACGGGACTTACTAAACCTGAAGATGCAGCGCGGTTTGTACAAGACACTGGGGTCGATTTGCTTGCTCCAGCAGTAGGGAATTTTCATGGCATGCTTAAGGGTGGGGTTGATCCAGCGCTTAACATTGAGACAGTCCGTGCGGTAGCCATGGCCGCGCGCGTGCCACTGGTGCTTCACGGTGGCTCGGGTAATTCTATCGAAGATTTCAAGCAATCAATTGCGGCTGGTATTGCCATTGTGCACATTAATACTGAGATACGAGTCGCCTTTCGTCGGGGACTTGAGGTGGCGTTTGTTGATCATCCTGATGAGGTTGCGCCGTACAAATACCTGGCTTTAGCACAACGTGCGGTGCAGACAGTGGTGATGGAAAAACTAAAACTATTCAATAACCTTTTTTAAAAAATGTCGTCTGTTTTTGTTACTAGAAAAATTCCTGATGCGGGTATTCTGCTCTTAAAAGAAGCGGGACATCGGGTGGTTGTGAGTGAACTTGCCCGTCCATTAACAAAGGACGAATTAATAACTGCGCTCTCACGAGAGCCTTATGATGCAGTATTGAGTCAACTTACTGACGTGATTGATGAGGCGGTTATTGCGGCGGCACCATCAGTAAAAATTTTTGCTAATTACGCTATTGGGTTCAATAACTTTTCAATTGAGGCAGCAAAAGCGAAAGGTGTATATCTTACTAATACAGTGGGTGGTGGCGCTGAACGTGTCGCGGAATTTACGCTTTCGTTGTTACTTGCACTTGCTTGTAAGCTTACGCAAGCAGATCGCTTTGTTCGCTCAGGAATATATACAGGATTTGACCCGATGTTGTTTCATGGAGTCGAGCTTTCAGGTAAGACATTTGGTATTATCGGCACAGGAAAAATTGGAGCTGAGGTGGTTCGACGCGCAACACGTGGTTTTTTGATGAAGGTGGTATATTTTGATGTACAACGTAATGAATCTCTTGAGCAGGAATATGGAGCAGTTTACGTCCCTACTGTTGATGCGTTGTTGCCGGTAGCTGATTTTGTGTCTATTCACGTTCCACTTCTACCAACAACAAAACATCTTATTGATCAACGACGATTGTCCCTTATGAAGCGCGAAGCATTGCTTATCAATACGTCTCGTGGTGCTGTTATCGATGAAGTTGCATTAGTCCATGCGTTGCGGAGTGGAGTGATCAGCGGAGCAGGACTCGACGTGTTTGAGCACGAGCCACAACTTACTGAAGGGTTGTCTGTGTTAGAAAATGTTATTATAACGCCGCATATTGCATCATCAACAACTGCATCACGTGTTTCTATGTCAATATCTGCAGCCCAAAACATTATTGCAGTTCTTATGGGTAAGCCCCCAATTTCACCTGTGTATACGTAATATATTATGACGCGACGTGTATTAATACAAAAAAAAGGATTTACTCTCATAGAGCTTGTGGTGGTGTTTGTAGTGATTGGATTGTTAGCTGCGTTAGTGATGCCTAATTTTTTAACGTATCGTTATAAAATTAGAAATGAGGTGCGACGTGCACATTTACAAGAATTACAGATTGCACTTGAACAATATTATGCAAAGTATAAACAATACCCATCGACATGTGTGGTTGGAGGGTTTGTGTCTAATACTGGTGTAGGTTTGTGTCCAACTGTTTTAAATAATCAATACTGGTTTTACTCGCATCCCTCAAACCCGTTTCAACGTACCAATAGTGGCAATTGGATACCAGCACTGGTGAGTAGCGGATTCTATCCCCGTGCGTTGCCAGTTGATCCACGAGCTAACCTTTTTCCAACTCAGACGGATGTGACTTGTACTGCATCAAGGCGCGTGACATATCGATATAAATCAACAGGTGTTCACTATAAGTTACAGGCCCTCTGTGGCCCGGAGGGACCGGTGATTCTCTCATCTGATGATATGTATAATCCGGCTTCTCTTGAACCGACTGAACGGTCGTATGTAGTCACTGATATACCACTATCTCCTGTAGATATTGGACCTGGTCTGCAAGTACCAGAAACTCTTTACTGTGGTGCTATTAGTGGCACTCAAGGTCCTGATTTTTTTGATAGCCCTAAGTGTTGGTAGAGTTGGTGAAGTTGCTTCATGTTGCTAATTGTTGTTTCTCGTGTATAATTCTTTTTCACTATGATTAGTATTAAAGCTGAGGTCCGGGACGTCGCAAAAAACGTTGATCATATTCGTGCAAAAGGTGGCGTACCCGCTGTTTTCTATGGCCGGAAAGAGACGAGTCAACCTATCATTATTGAGAAGAAAGCATTTGATAAGGTATTAGCAACATCGAGTGAATCGACTGTTTTTGCTCTCGAGGGTTCATGGGGAGTCCATGACGTCTTGATTCAAGAGGTGAAGCGTCATCCGGTTACTGATGATGTATCCCATGTTGATTTTTACGTACTTGAAAAAGATCGAAAAGTAAAAGTAAAAGTACCAATTGAATTCATCGGTGTCGCGGCCGCGGTGAAAGATTTAGGTGGGACATTGGTCAAAGTGCTTCACGATTTGGAAATTGAAGCGCTACCAAAAGATTTGCCTAGTCAGCTCTCTGTAGATATTGGCGCGTTGGTGACACTAGATAGTCAAATTCTTGCAAAAGACGTTATTCTTCCATCAGGTGTTACTTTGGTCGCTAAACCAGAAGAGGTTATCGCATCTGTTGCTGAGTATAAGGAGGAGGTTGATCAGCCAGTTATGGATATTTCTCAGATTGAAGTTGAAAAGAAGGGTAAGGTTGAGGAAGAAGGTGCCGAAAGTGCCTCGACTGATACTGTTACTACAAAGTAAATCAACGTTTTTGTTTGCGTAACACAGAAGTGTCGGTGGTATCCCAAGATGTTATAGCATTTCTGTTATAATGTATGCATGGTGCGTATATATCCGGTTTGTAAAACAGGTATTTTTTTGTGCGGTTTCTTTCTCCTTTCTTTTTTTACGGTACATGCACAACAAAATGTTCCAGTAGGAACGTTGGTGGCGGATAGGCGAGCTGAGCTCGAGCGAAATCTTGCAATTCTTCAAGAAGAGATTGAGACACAGCGAACAGTACTTGAGAGTAAACAACGAGAGACGGTGACGCTTGAGCGAGATGTCGCCATTCTCACTGCAAACATTGAAAAAGCACGTCTTTCTATTAGGGCACGTACGCTGGTTATTGAACGGTTACGCGGCGACATTGACGGTAAAGAAGGGGTTATTGATAATTTAAATGAGAAATTACAGCGTGAACGTGAATCATTGGCGCAATTGATACGCAAAACAAATGAGATTGATGAGTACACATTTGCAGAAGTGGTGTTATCGAATCGTGAACTATCTGAATTTTTTAGTGATATCGATGCTTTCGCTTCCATTAAACAATCACTCAATGCTTCTTTTCGTGAACTTACAACCACTAAAGAGGTAACACAGAAAGAGAAAGAAGAACTTGAGTCGAAGGTTGCAGAAGAAGAAGGTTTAAGAAAATTGCAGCAGGTAGAAGCTCAGAAAATTCAAGAACGAGAGCGACAAAAACAGGTTATTTTAAAAGAGTCTAAGGGGCAAGAGGCATTATATCAAAAGATAATAAAAGAAAAGGAAAAAACTGCTGCTCAAATTCGAACTGAGTTGTTTAGTTTGCGAGGCTCGGCAGCTATTCCGTTTGAAAAAGCATACGAATATGCGGTAAAAGCGGGGAATAAGATGAATGTTCGACCGGCGTTTATTCTTGGTATTATTGCTGAAGAATCAAATCTTGGACAAAATGTTGGAACAGGTAATTGGCGTGTTGATATGAAGGCACCTCGCGATACAATTCCGTTTATGGATATTACTAAGCGGTTAGGATTGAATCCTGATGATATGCCAGTCAGTAAGAAGCCATGGTACGGGTATGGAGGTGCGATGGGTCCTGCTCAGTTTATTCCTTCAACGTGGGTTTTGTATGAAGAACGTATTGCAAAAGCAACAGGAAACAATCCTCCAAATCCATGGGATCCTGAAGATGCGTTTATGGCTGCGGCTATTTTGCTTGCAGATAACGGTGCTAGTAAGGGAACACGCCAAGCAGAACGTCTAGCCGCACTCCGATATTTGGCTGGATGGAAGAATGCAACTAAGCCACAATATGCATTTTATGGTGATGATGTGATGGAGCTTGCTGATACATACCAAAAACAGATTAATATATTGCAGGCTGACAACTAATGTGGTAGGATAAGCTTTCTATGAAGAAAGATATCCACCCGAACCATTTTTCAAATGCCGCTGTGACGTGTGCTTGCGGAGCTTCTTTTACTGTTGGATCAACAAAGGAGGCAATTGCTGTAGAAATTTGTAGCACGTGCCATCCTTTTTATACAGGTGCTGACAAAATTATCGATACGGCTGGCCGCGTTGAGCGTTTCAAGGCACGTGTGAGCAAGAAAGCTGTTGCCAAAAAGTAGGACTCGCTCATGTTTTATCGCGACCGTGATTCATGTCGCGTTTGTTGTTTTTTATGAAGGATGAATATAAGACAAATTCAAAAACAGCGCACCTTGCAACAACGCTTGCTGAATATGAGAAAATGGAGGCTGAAGCGTTGTCTCTTGGAGCAGATCCTGCCATGAAGGCGCTTGCTGAAGAAGAGATCGCCCGTATTAAGAGTGAGAAAAAAGTGATTATCGATCAAATTGATTCGATTCTTAAAGAAGAAGAGCACGAAGAGGCGTTTCCTAATGAAATTATCCTTGAAGTTCGTGCTGGTGCGGGTGGTGATGAAGCGGCTTTATTTGCGAAGGTATTGGCAACTATGTATCAAGAATATGCGAAACGCCGGGAGTGGTCTTTTCTTGTACTTGATGAGTCAAAGTCCGATATCGGAGGATATAAAGAAGCTTCGTTTGAGGTGAAAGGTAAAGGGGTGTATGAAACGCTTCGATTTGAAACAGGTGTGCATCGTATTCAACGAGTTCCAACTACTGAAAAGTCAGGTCGAGTACATACATCGACAGCTTCAGTCGCTGTAATGCCTGTGCGTAAAAAGCATACAATCGAGATTAAAGAAAGTGATCTCGAGATTGAATTTTCTCGAGCTGGCGGTAAGGGTGGTCAAAATGTTAATAAAGTTGAAACTGCGGTTCGTTTGATTCATAAGCCGACAGGGCTAGCGGTGCGTTGTACTTCTGAGCGGAGTCAAGCGAAAAATCGTGATCGTGCACTTTCGGTCTTGATGGCTAAACTTGAACAAATACAAGAGGAAGCAGATGCCAAAAAATACGCACACGAGCGTCGTTCCCAAATTGGAACAGCAGATCGTTCAGAAAAAATTCGGACTTATAATTTCTTACAAGATCGTATTACTGACCACCGTATTAAGCAGTCATGGCATAATATTGAGCGTATTTTAGCCGGAGAATTGGATCCTATATTTGATAGTTTAGCAGAGGCTGCCACTTATCCAGAACAAATGAGTACTGACCATGTTAGTGACGATGAATAAGATAGAAAGAGGTTATTGGTTGCTTGGTTTTCAACTTTCTGTTAGAATCACCCCCACGCCATATGAAAGATAAAATAACAACCACATTTCCTATAACGCCTGTTATTGAGCGACTCTTTTCCATCGGAGCGCATTTTGGTTTATCAAGAGCCCGTCGTCACCCAACGGTAAGTCCGTATATTTTTGGACGTAAGAATCGTGTCGAGATTTTTGATCTTGAGAAAGTTTCAAAGCTTTTTGATCAAGCTGCCGCACATGCAAAAGCATTGGGTATGGAGCGTAAAACGGTACTTTTTGCTGCTGGAAAAGGTGAAGCTCGAGAAATTGTGAAAGCAGCAGCTGAACGCCTCGGCATGCCGTATATTGCAGGTCGTTGGATTGGTGGAACGCTCACGAATTTTTCTGAAATTAGAAGTCGTGTTGAACGATTGGAGACACTCCGATCCGAGCGTGAACGTGGTGAATTTACTAAGTACACTAAACGTGAACGGTTGATGCTTGATCGTGAGATTGAGCGACTCGCCAAGTTATTTAATGGTCTTGTGCCATTGAAGGGCAAGCCACACGTACTTTTTGTTGTTGATGCGGCTCGTGAACACATTGCAGTAAAAGAGGCAAAAGCAACGCGCGTACCCGTCGTATCTTTTTCTAGTTCTGATTGTGATCTCTCTTTGGTTGATGTACCGATGTTGGGTAATGATGCGGCGATTAAAAGTATTGAATTTGCAGTAGCATTGTTTGTTGAAGCCTATGAAGAAGGGCTTAAAAGCGCTAAGCCGATTGAATCAGTAAAGCGAGGATAAGGTCGCTCCCGTGTTGTGATATACTAAGTTTATACACGCGCGACTTCTTTTTAGAAGTTTTTCTTTACTTCACACTTATACTTATATGTCATCAAAGATTACAACTGAACTTGTAAAAGAGCTTCGTGATAAGACGGGTATTTCTATTATGCAGTGTAAAAAGGCCCTTGAAGAGGCGGGTGGTGATATAGAAAAGGCTCTTATTTTACTTAAAAAGAAAGGTGCAGAGGTCGCGGGTAAGAAGTCGGATCGTACGTTTGCTTCTGCTGCTGTTGCGGCGTATGTGCATGGGGAAGGAACTGTAGGTGCGATGGTGGAGCTTCGTTGCGAGACTGATTTCGTATCTCGTAATGATGATTTTCGAAAGCTTGCATATGATATAGCAATGCATATTGCCGCATCAAATCCTGAATATCGCACAGTTGCAGATATTCCTGAAGAGGCAAAAAAAGAAGCTGAGCAAGCGTTTGAAAAGGAGGTTGCTGGTAAGCCTGCTGGCATGAAGGAAAAAATCCTTGAAGGCAAGGTTACTGCTTATTTTAAAGAGCGAGTTTTGTTAGAACAATCGTTTATTAAGAATCCTGAACAAACTATTAGTCAGCTATTGGAGACATCGATACACAAGTTTGGTGAAAAGATCGAGCTATCTCGATTTGCTCGATTTGCTGCGTAGTATTATTTTATGGTCACGGTTGCTATTTTTTATGGTTCGCTTGCGGCACTTTTTGCACTATTTAGTTTGGTGTTTTTAGAGCGTCGTGTGGGAAGGCGATTAGTCTTTAGTCGTTTGCGTACTCAATCAGATGTGTTAATAGTTGCAAAAGCAGATGCTCTAGGGCATCGTATGATCTGTCTTTGGCACGAAGGGATTGCTTTTTCTGCTAAAATTACCCGGGCATTACTGGCAATTATGATTATTAAAGTACGAAAGTTTTCTGTGATGCTTCGTGATATTGCGGAACGCCGTCATGCGACACTGGCTCCACGTGGTCCTGTGTCTCACTTTCTTAAAACTATCATTGATCACAAGCATACATTACATAATAGTAGCGACCAGAAATCTTCATAGACTTTTTTTGTAAGAGACGGTACTGTGTAGTTCTGGTTAGTGTGCCACCTTAGCTCAGTTGGTAGAGCAACTGTTTTGTAAACAGTAGGTCCCCAGTTCAAGCCTGGGAGGTGGCTCTAGATGGGTGGTCTTCTGAAAAACGTTTTTTTTCTATATACTGATGGCTATGAATCAAGAAGGTCATATACATCTGATTTCAAGGGCAATTAATGATATTCGTGTCATATTTGAGAAATGGGGATTTGTTATTGCTCTTGGGCCTGAAATTGAAGACGAGTTTCATAATTTTGATGGACTGAATGTTCCTAAAGATCATCCTGCTCGTGATATGCAAGATACCTTATGGTTGAAACCAATAGAAAAAGGGGAGCTACTCCGCACCCATGTTTCTGGTATCCAAATTCGCTACATGGAAAAACATAAGCCGCCAATTAAAATTATGTATCCTGGGAAGGTTTTTCGTAATGAGGCAACTGATGCAACACATGAAGCTCAATTTCACCAGATTGAATGGCTGTGTGTTGATAAACAGGCTTCAATTGCTGATTTAAAGGGTTTTATTACACACTTTCTTCGCGATTATTTTGGTAGTGATATTGAGGTTCGATTTCGGCCAAGTTTTTTCCCCTTTACTGAACCATCGCTTGAGGTAGATATGAAATGGAAAGGGCGATGGTTGGAGGTGATTGGTTCGGGATTGGTTCATCCAAATGTTTTACGCGCGGGAGGTATTGATCCGGCACATTGGCAAGGTTGGGCGTTTGCATGCGGTCTAGATCGTCTCATTATGATTAAGTATGAAATTCCTGACATTCGTTATCTCTATTCAGGCGATCTTCGTTTGGTACAACAATTCTAAATTATGCAATTGGGAACATATCGACATACAAAAACAGGCCGTACGTATCGAGTACATATGCTTGCAAAGCACTCAGAGACACAGGAGGATATGGTGGTGTACGAGGCGTTGTACGAGAATCCAGTCGCACAATTTTGGGTTCGACCACGGGCGCTCTTTGAGAGCATGGTCGATGTTGATGGAAAAAAGGTTCCGCGATTTGTCTGCATTAACGAAACAAAACTATGATTGTCTCTTACGCGTGGCTCCAGATATATTTCAAGAAAAAACTCCCTCGTTTTGAGGAGGTTGTTGATCTGTTTACATTCCATGCGTTTGAAGTTGAGCGTGTCGAAAAAAAAGAAGATGACGTGTTAATTGATGTGAAGGTGTTGCCGGATCGTGCGCACTACGCACTCTCCCATCGCGGGGTGGCTCGTGAACTTGCTGCGGCTATGAAAACAGAAGCGGTGATACCGGATGTGCCAATGGTTTCTGTGGCACAGGTCCCCGATCTCGCTATTTCGATTGCAGATGCAGAGGATTGTACTCGCTATATCGGGCGACGAGTTGAGGGGGTCACCATGACAGTATCTCCTGCCTGGTTAGCAGAACGGTTGGCAGCTATCGGACAGCGTTCAATTAATCCGGTTGTCGATGCGGCAAACTACGTCATGTTTGATATGGGGCAACCACTCCATGCATTTGATGCCGATAAAGTGGTCGGGACCATAGTTATTCGACGTGCCCAAAAAGGTGAACAGATACGCACGCTCGATGGCAAAGATGTGGTATTAGATCCGTCCATGCTGGTAATCGCTGATGAGGTAGGGCCCCTCGGTATTGCAGGTATCAAGGGGGGTACGCGTGCAGCAGTTACTGGTACAACAACACGGCTTATTCTTGAGGCGGCACATTTCAATCCGGTACTCTTACGCAAGACGTCTTTTGCTGTTGGTATTCGCACCGATGCTTCAAAACGTTTCGAAAATGGTTTGCCGTTTGTGTCCCCGGAAATTGCTATGGCTGAATTTTCCGCGTTATTACAGACGCTCTTGCCTGGTGTCTCGTTTGGCGAACTGGTTGATGTACATGAGGCACCACCGCCAGCTATCTCTTTTACTATTTCTGCCACTGATGTTTCTAGAAGGCTCGGTGTGTCACTGACTGCACAAGAAGTGAAAGATACGCTCGCGTATCTTGCGGTATCAGTCGCGGGGGAGGGTGATCGTCTCACGATCGTGCCGCCCGCGTATCGTTTGGATATCACTCGACTTGAGGATGTGGTAGAAGAGATGGGGCGATTGAAAGGGTATGACTCTATCACCGAGAGTATTCCGCAGGTTGTAGCGCCGCCAGCGCCTCACAAGGCTTTGTATTGGGAATATAACATTCGAAACCTCCTGCTTTCACAGGGCTATTCAGAGGTGTATACGTCATCTTTTGATGAACAAGGTGAACGAGAGATTGAAAAACCACTGGCGGAAGACAAGCGGTATCTGCGCGCAGATTTATTGTCCGGTATGCGCCGCTCACTCTCGTTTAATAGCACCATGATGCCGCTGTTGGGTATTGATGAGGTAAAAATATTTGAGATAGGCAAAATTTTCACCGCAAAAGGGGAGGAGCATCATCTGTGTGTTGGTATTGCGGGAGTAAAGAGCAAAAAAGAAAAGAGTGTAAACGAACGTATTCGCGAGCTGCGAGATGCGTTTGTGTTATATCTTGGTGCACCCCTTTCGACTGTTTGTACTGTGGATGATACGGGAGGCATTATATTACTCTCAGGTAACGCTATTGGGACTATAAATAAAGAAGACGGCATTCTTGAGTGTAATCTCGATGCGCTTTTTGCTGCACTGCCGGAGCCAACGACGTGGGATATTCACTTACCACAAAAAATCGCAACACGTTTTGTACCGTTCTCTTTGTATCCTTTTATTGCAAGGGATATTGCCGTATTGGTGCCACGTAATGTGACCGCTGATGATGTGTGGAGAGTGATGAGTCCGGCGATTGGTCCACTCATGAAAACGCACCGGTTGTTTGATGTTTTTGAAAAGAAAGATACAGATGGTGGAGTGAAAATGTCTTACGCATTTCGTCTTATTTTTCAAGCTATGGATCGTACGCTTACTGACGAAGAAGTGAATGGCTACATGCAGGACGTGTCTGATGCGATACACCAGCATGATGGGTGGAAGGTTCGATAAAACCACTGTTCCGGATATGTTCTCGTAATAAGTGTAATTTAGTCGGGGTGATCGCTTTTTATAAATTAAATATATAAAAAGTCAATTTTTGTAAAAAAGAGTACGTGGGGTTTAAAGAGGGGCCCTGTATAGCCTTTTGTTTACGGTATTTCGTTTGGCGTGTCAATCGGGTTTAAAAGTTTATTTTTGGGATGATAATGTAAGCTTTTTCCCTTTATTCTATAAGCTTATTTTGGTAAAATAGTGACATAAAAAGGAGGTTGTTTTGGCCACTTTTTCTTTTGAATAATTCATACTTCATGGCAAAAAAAGAAGACAATACAAAAAAGAATAGTAGTAGTCATCATTATGATGCGTCGTCTATTACCGTACTTGAGGGTTTGGAACCGGTACGTAAGCGTCCTGGTATGTATATCGGGACGACAGGTCCGGATGGATTACATCATCTGATCACTGAGATTTTTGACAACAGTCGTGATGAGGCTATGGGTGGGTATTGTGATGATATTGAAATTGCATTGTTACCAGGGAATAAAGTTCGCGTGGTAGATAATGGTCGTGGTATTCCGGTTGATATTCACAAACAGACAAAAGTATCAGCACTTGAAACAATTATGACCACGCTCCATGCGGGAGGTAAGTTTGGTGGGGAGGGGTATAAAGTATCCGGGGGTCTTCATGGTGTTGGTGCCTCGGTAGTGAACGCACTATCTCGCTGGATGGAAGTGGTTGTTCACAAGGATGGGGGGGTGTATCACCAAGAATATGTGCGAGGGAAAGCACAGGCGCGTGTCAAAAGGATTGGTGATTCAAAAGTGCATGGCACTATTGTAACGTTCGATGCAGATCCTGAAATTTTCCCTGAAATCAATTACGATTGGAATCGTGTCGTGAACCACATGCGTCAACAGGCGTATTTAGTCAAAGGCCTGCGTATCTCTGTGTTTGATGCACGAGCATTTGGTAAAGAGATCGATTTGGCTGATGTGATGTATTTCCGTGAGTTGTCGCTTCCTGTGGCCTCGTATTCATTTTATTTTGAGGGTGGTTTGGCTTCATTGATTCGTTTCTATAATCAGTACCAAAAGCCTGTACATAAGAATGTGTTTTATATAGAAAAGAAAACTACTGAATATGAGACGGTTGAGGTTTCATTGCAATATGTCGATGATGTTTCATCTCGTGTGATGGGGTTTGCAAATAATATTTATAACCCTGAGGGTGGTACACATATTACCGGTTTTAAAACTGCTCTTACACGCTCACTGAATAGTTATGCTAAAAAGGAAGGGTGGGTGAAGGACGAGGCGGATACGTTTACTGGAGATGACGTACTTGAGGGCTTGACTGCGGTTATTTCGGTAAAACTGCGTGAAATTCAGTTTGAAGGGCAGACGAAAGCTAAGCTTGGTACGGTTGAAGCGCGTGGCATGGTAGAGACGGTTATGAATGAGACTTTCGCTTCGTTTCTTGAAGAAAATCCTGAAGACGCAAAGGCGATTGTGAATAAGTCACTGCTCGCGATGCGAGCTCGCAAGGCAGCTAAAGCAGCTAAGGATTCTGTGTTGCGTAAGGGGGCGCTTGAAGGTATGACTCTTCCGGGCAAATTGGCTGATTGTCAAGCAAAAGAAGCGGCTGATTCAGAATTGTTTATTGTAGAGGGTGATTCGGCTGGTGGTACTGCAAAGACGGGCCGTGATCGTCGTACACAAGCAGTACTCCCGTTGCGTGGAAAGATTCTGAATATTGAACGTGCGCGGCTCGATAAAATGCTTGCCTCAGAGCAGATTAGAAATTTGGTTGTTGCTTTCGGTACGGCAATTGGAGACACCTTTGATGTGACGAAACTTCGTTACCACAAACTTATTATTGCAACTGATGCTGACGTTGATGGTGAACATATTCGGACATTGTTACTTACTTTGTTCTACCGCCATTTTAGACCGCTCGTTGAGGGTGGGTATGTGTACATTGCGCAGTCACCGCTCTATAAGATAAAGCGGGGCAAAGAAATTACGTATATCTATTCAGACGAAGAGAAGAAAAAATATTTGAAGGCTCATAATGTTGCCGAAGGGGGTGCAATTGAGATGTCTGAGCCAGGAGAGTCGATTGAGGTTGTAGAGGGTGAAGAGGTTGATCCAAAAAGGGCACATAAAATTTCTATTCAACGCTACAAAGGTTTGGGTGAAATGAATGCTGAAGAGCTCTGGGAGACGACTATGGATCCTGCGCGACGCATTTTAAAGCGTGTGACTATTGATGATGGACAAGAAGCTGATGCGGTATTTGATATGCTTATGGGAACAGACGTGCCTGCTCGTAAGTCATTTATTCAGAGTAATGCGAAATACGCGACATTGGATATTTAAACAACAAAAAACACCTCTTCACTGAGGTGTTTTTTGTTGTTTTATTGAGTAACTGGATTGATAGATATCCGTGCGATATTGTTCGTCTCAGTTGCTTCACCGATTGAATTTGCTGGATCAGCGTTTATTACAAATTCTCGAGTTAATGCGGTCATGTTTACGTTGTCAAAACCAAGTGTATATTCGATGTGTGCGCCGGGTAGGAGTGATTGTTGGCTGTCACTTGTGAAGATGTGTGAGGGAAAGGTGGGGAGTGCCGCATTGAAGTACCATGAGCCACTCTCTCGGCCGCCAGTGTTTTGAACCCGGAAGCGTACCGCAATGCGGTCGGTTGATTTGAAGCTTGTGGCTGGAGTAAATGTGCCACTGATGCGATCAAGGATGCCAATTTCAATAATTTCTGATGCCAAATCAATGCGACCTGTGTGTGTGGTTTGTATTGTTGACGTACTCTTGAGAGGGTAGGTGTTTGTGGTAACTGGTCCGGGTTCAATAATAGGTGTTGGTGTTGTTTTGACTACCGTTGAGCTTACAAGTGACTTCTCACTTATTAACTTCTCATTTTTTATGGGACGTGATGATGCCGGGGTTGTGGTTGCTGTCGTTGTGGCAATTATTTTTTCAATGGTATAAGAGGTTGAAGTAGCAAGATCAATTGATTCAGTGGGTGTTGAAGGGGTTGGTTCACTTTGAAAGAGTAATATCGCCGCGAGTGAGGCAACGCGTTCATTTAATGTAGGGAAAAGGTGTAATGAAAATGTAAACAATGCCCCTGTTGCAATAATGATTAACGATACACCAATGATAGCGAAAAGTGATCGGTTTTTTTCTTTAGAAAAAGTGGAAATTGTACCGTTGCCAACAGAGATTTCTTTTTCGTTTTTTGACATAAGATGTGTGTAAAATGGTTAAATCAAATATATTGACAAATTATCTAATCTGATGTATATAGATGATTGTCTGTTATTTGGTTGGTCTATTTCTGGAAGTAAAAGATGAGCCGATCCAAGCAGCAGGAATCTATCATTTAATGAAATATTTGTCAACCTCGTTTACTGATACGACACAAGATCCACAGAAAGGATTATCTTTGTGGCGTTTTTTTCGTACTTTTATTGTTTCGTTCTTGCTTACGTTTAGCGTTTTGTTGAGTTTAAATATGGTTCCACAAGGAGTGTATGAGCTACCGCATCGGGTATATGTGTGGACGATGACACTTTTTTCTTTTGATGAAGCTGCGTTGGTGGCAGTGCTACCTCCCCCCAGCACTACGGTTGATGATGGTGTGTTTCGTGCGTCGGTATCAGCAACAAGTTCTGTGTCGGTTCGTCCGGGTGTCGTGATTGCAGATCGAGGTATTGATTGGTTGCCGGTACCGATACAAAACAATCCATCATTGCCGATTCGCGTATCTATTCCTATTGCTAATATTGAGGTACCTATTGTGAGCCCTGCTAGTACTGATGTTGATACGCTCGATGAGGCCCTCACTAAAGGTGTCGTGTTATATCCTAATTCTGGTGTATTGGGTGCGCGTAATAACATGCTTTTTTTTGGACACAGCTCACATTTACCAGTTGTAAATAACCCTGCATATAAAGCGTTTAATAATCTTGAGTACGTCCGATTGGGCGATGATATATATCTTGATAGTACAGATACACGTTTTCGATATCGAGTATCATCGGTACGTTTAACGACTGCTGATGAAGAGTTGATATCGTTTAATACTTCTCGGCGCATGATTACACTCTCGACTTGCAACACCTTTGGTAAAAAGGCAGAACGATTTGTTGTAGAAGCAATCTTTGTTGGCGCAACATCTCTTAAGGTTGTTGCAACTAATTAATTTCCGGTGAAATGTTTTGTGCTGTTTTGCTTAAGAATAAATGGCAGTAATGAGTCCAAAACTTGACTAAAATCATAAAAGTGTGATTTAGTTCTATGTGGAATACAGTGTTTGAAACATCACAATAAAAAAAGGACTCACTATGAAGCGCGCAGTTTTGCTGTTGTTTGTGTTGGCGATTTTTGCCAACCACTCGAATGCCCAAGCACCATTTGATCCTCAGTTCACCGTCGCCATTGAGCGAACAACCGGACTTGTTAAAGTAACGTTTTATTTCCCTTCGGGCGGTACTTGGCAGGTGCAGGTGACCACGGAAAGCCCGGGCTCATCTCGGAGTGATTCGTGGAGGCCGATGCAAAAGCCCTACTTCGAGTCGTTCGAATTGGGTCCCAACCGGATCACTTACCACCTGGTTTCCGGGAAGTACCCTAGGCTTTTTTTTCGAGCCATCGAATTGCCCTAGAGTATTTTCTAGGACTACATCACCCCTGTATGACTATGCGGGGGTGATTTTTATTCTTTTTATTTTAAATCACCTTAATATTTAATGTAACGATTGATATTAAAGATACATCCTTAAATATTTGACAAAATAACTATTTTCATGTAGCTTCTGGCGTGATTGTTTTGACGTGCATAGGTTTGGTTCCCTCATCTCGGTTTGTAGCCATTTTGGTTTTATTACATATATGCCTTTATTGTTTCAAAAGTACGAAAGACACATAGGATTGTTAATGGTTTTGGTGGTGACTTTCATTAATTCAGGAGTTGTTGACCTTATTAGTAATAGTCGTTTGGTTCAAGCAGCATTTGGTGAATATCTTACGGTTTCATGTAGTTCATCAGTGGCGGCAGTGTCATTGGGTCAATCTGCTACCTGGAGCGCGTCTGTGGTGGGCGGCACCGCACCATATAGCTATTCCTGGAGTGGCACTGACAGCCTCACTGGTTCAGCTGCGTCTGTGACCAAAACATATACCACCACCGGTACCAAAAATGGCAGCGTGACTGTTGCTGACAGCATGGGCCAAGTGGTGTCCAAGCCGTGTGGCAATGTCGCTATCGGCACACCATCTCCTGCGCTCGCTCTTTCGTGCAGTGTGACACCAGATACGATCTCCGCCGGTCAATCTGCTACCTGGAGCGCGTCTGTGGTGGGCGGCACCGCACCATATAGCT
>CAZTRA010000005.1:0-25309 GCA_964616075.1 uncultured Candidatus Saccharibacteria bacterium | reverse complement strand
CTGTTGCTGACAGCATGGGCCAAGTGGTGTCCAAGCCGTGTGGCAATGTCGCTATTACTGACATTACTCCTCCGTCAGGACCGACTCCGCTTCGTGCCGCATGCGTAATCACGACTAATTCATCTCGTATCAATACCCCCATTACTTATAGTGCTCAAGTCTCAGGTGGGACAGGATCGTATACATACGCGTGGGCAGGTTCGGATAATCTATCTGGTAATACATCTTCAGTGACTCGTAGTTATAACTCATATGGTACCAAAACTGCGTATGTGACTGTGGCGTCAGGTGCTGAGGTGGTAGCTACTAACTTGTGTAGTACTAACATTATTCCGGAAACTACGTGTGCGTATGGGTGTGGTGGATTTGACGCACCGCAGGTCGTTCTCTATAAAAAAGCTGCTTCTTCAACGCTCGCGTCTCTACAATTTGGCTCATCATCTGTATTTTTAGCTCAACAAATGTTTGCGCCGCGTGTTGCGGGTGTGTACTTGTCTGAAGTACCGTACACTGGTGTAACAGAAACGGTCGCCATCATTATTTTTGTGGCAGCGATTCTGCTTTGGAGTCTATCAGTTACGTTCGCAGTAGAATCTCGTCGTTTCAGCTTCACATCTATGGTGGATAAGATCTTGTCGTTTAAAACACGGTCTCGTCTATCTGTAGGTACTGTGCCAATGGTTGCAACAGAGGGACACAAGGAGGTATTAGATAGTGCATATGACATTAATAATCAAGAAGATATAATTAACACCGAATTAATAGTAGCTCCTATGGACACTGTAACTTCATTTGCTCCGACAAATTTACCAACTGACGAGGTGCAAGCAATAGTCGCCGTTCCACAACCGGTTCGGGATGCTATATTTGCGCGAGCTCGTGAACGTAAAGCACTTGTATCAGAAGAGGCCAGTCGCACTGTTTCAATTGCTGCACAGAACAAAATAGATCGTGCGATCGAAATCCTCGATGGTGCTATTACGCGTGCTGAAGAGAAATATCTTAAGGAAGATGGATGGATTCTCTTGAATCGTGAAAAGGTGCAAACTTTTTTAAAAGAGCAGGGAATAAAGATTGATACTCCAGCTGATCATGTCTCTGTAGTGAAGTCTCCTGCAGCATCACCTTCTCACGGTACTCGTACTGATGATCGTCGTCCAAAAGCAGACACTGTTCGACATGAGCAACCAAAAGTTACTCCTTCTTCAGTGATGCAGCCGGTGCGTGATATTATTGGCACTCGGGCTGTTGCAACAGAAACAAATGTTTCCCCATTTACTACAGGAAATCATACAACTCAATTTACCATTGGTTCGGCTGTGAGCTTTTTGAAAGCGATCGTTTCTGGTGATGTTAAATTAGTAATTGATGCAGTACGAGCGATTAAATCATCGGGCGGTTCTATTGAAACATTTGCAACAGATTTGATTCTTGAGTTAGATCGTGCGTATCGCGCGCGAGTTGAAGGTGATGTATCACTTGCTGACCCAGAGATTGCACGTATTGTTTCTCCGTGGGGTGTACGTGATCTTGAAGAGGTGATCGCTATCCTCTTTTCTATTGCTGAACATGAATATCAGTCAGAAAACACGGGTTTGAAATTGGTGGCATTACGTATTGCTCGTTTACGCCGATAAGTAACAAAAGAAAGGGTACATAGGACACAAAAAACGCCCTAAAAGGGGGTTTTTTGTGTATATTGACCAAGTGTGAATTATCTGCTATAAATATGCAGATGGAAAGTATTCCAGAATTAGAAGAACTTTCAAAAAATCCGGAGGTTCTGCAAGAAGCAGAACATATCGGCAGGCATCTTTCGGGCGAGCGTTATGGGGTGCCCACACTTGCACAGCTTGAGAATATCTGTGGAAGTGACGAGACTCTTTCAGCATCACTGAAGGATGTTGTTCGTTACGGTGTTCGTTACATTATCTCGACGGTTAAGTATCTATCTATTGATTTAAAAGATACTCCCCGTGATGAAGTTGCAGCCGTTGATGGGGGCAAAAAACATGCACATGATGCGGCGATTGATGCGATCAATATCTTGGCACGAAATTTGAAAAAGCAGGGGTGTAGTGTTGATTGGATCAATGGGTTACGGGCAGGCGGGCGGCCAGCATATGCGCGGTTTGCTCTGGTGATTGGATTTGATGCTATGCATCAATAAGAAGGTTGTAAGTTTTATGGAAGAAAGAAAAAAACTTGTCCTTGAATATGTAGGGCTCTGTGCTTCATGTACACTCGAGCCAGGAGATGAGGGTAACTCTCTTCGGATCGTACAAATCGAGAAAGAGCTCAAACTTTCCAAAGAAGAAATTTTGGAGGAAGGCCAGAAGCTACTCCTCTCGCCTGGAGCAGGGCACTAGTGGTGCGCAACGCTCGTTGCTATAGCAACGAGCGTTTTTTATTTCTTTGTACGTATGTCGACTAATAGTTTTTCGATGACTGTATCATTATCATATTGACCCAGTTGACCCTGATCTCGTGATTCAAGAGTTACTTTGTTTTCTGCAATATCTTTGTCGCCAATAATGACAAAATAGGGGATTTTCATTATTTTTGCTGCTCGAACTTTTTTACCAAGACCTTCATTACTTTCGTCAATTTCTGCTCGTATACCGGCGTTGTGTAGTTGTGTGGTGAGCGCACGAGCAGCAGATAGGTGTGATACTCCAACTGGGAGTACTTTTACTTGTGTTGGTGAGAGCCAGAGCGGGAAAGATCCGCCATAGTGTTCGATCAAGGTTGAGACAAAGCGTTCAATTGAACCCATGATGGCGCAGTGAATCATCACGATAGGCTCTTTTTCTGCTTTTTCATTGGTGCAAGTGAGTCCAAACCGTAATGGCATGTTGAAATCAAGTTGTATGGTAGCAACTTGTAAGGTGCGTCCTAGGGCATCTTCTGCAAGGAAGTCTATTTTAGGACCATACATTGCTGCCTCCCCGCATCCGTCAATAAAATGTGCACCGTAGCGTTTTTCAATAATGATACGGAGTTGCGATTCTGCTTTATGCCATATCTCACGAGTGCCAATGTATTTTTCAAACGTCGTGGGATCGTGCCGTGAAAAGCGGACATTGAGTTTAAATCCAAACGTTTTATAGAACGTATCTATAATGTCCCAAATGGAGAGTACCTCTGATTCAATTTGATTTTCTCGACAAAAGACGTGCGCGTCGTCTTGTGTGATTGAACGGACACGTGACAGTCCGGAAAGTTCGCCTGATTGTTCATCACGATAGACCATGGTTGTCTCGCAGTAACGTACGGGCAAGTCACGGTAACTCTTAGGTGCAGAGTCGTAAATTTGTGTGTGATGGGGACAGTTCATTGGTTTCATGGCAAAGAGGTGACCTTCTCGCGTTTGAATTTTGAAAAGTTCTTCGGCAAACTTTGCCCAATGACCCGATGTCTCGTACAGGTCTTTTTTGGTGATGTGTGGTATGGTGACTTTTTCAAAACCACGTACTCGGCGCAATTCCCATACGTAATCGTTTAATAGTTCGCGAATAACTGTACCCTTTGGTGTCCACAGCGGAAGCCCGGATCCAACTAAGTCAGAAAATACAAAGAGTCCAAGCTCTTTCCCAAGCTTTTTGTGATCTCGTTTTTTTGCCTCTTCAATCCGCGCTTCATAAGCGATTAATTCTTCTGGTGAAGAAAAAGCGAGTCCGTAAATACGAGTGAGCATATGTTTTGTCTCATCACCACGCCAGTAGGCACCAGCGATACGGGCAAGCTTCCAACTGCCTTTTTGGATATCTTTATTGGGGTGTGTTGTGTGTCCGCCACGGCACAGATCAGTGAAAGTGCCACAAGTGTAGAAGGTAATAGGTTCTTCCTTTTCGACAATCTCGTTGATGAGTTCTTGTTTATATGGATTATGCGCAAAGAACGTGTTCGCCTCTTGTTCAGTAACTTCTTTGTGTGAAAAAACATCCCACTTTTTTAGCAGTTCTCGCATCTTCTGTTCAATGGTTTCTAGATCTTTTTCCGTCGGTATTGTGCCAGCTTTAAATTCAAAATCGTAATAGAATCCATTATCAATAGCTGGTCCGATCGTATGTTTTGTATCAGGGTACAGTTCAAGTATCGCTGCGGCCAAGAGATGGGCCAGCGTATGACGTGTATGTGCTAGTTTTTCTGAGGCATCCATAGGCGCGACTCTTATATTATGTGTATGGTGCTATCCTAGCGCGTTTTCTTCTTGTGATAAAGAGGATTTTTTTAGACAAGACGAGCGATGTTATGTCATAAGGTGTGGCGATGTAACCATAGAGATGAGGGAAGTATAAGGAAAGGAAGCGTTCATATGTCTTTTTATTCCCATTCGATCTAGAGTATCTGGTAATAAACATGATCAAGGTAATTTTTTTTCATGGTGTGGTACGGGCGGGGCGGTAGTTGTTCCCAGGCCTTTGATAGCGTCAATAATGATACTTTTTTCTCCTTCACGTACATTTACTTTACCTTTACATGCGACGCATGTTCCGGGGATCAATAGAGCTTTTACTTCTTCATATAGTGAAGGGAATACTACGGTTTCAATTGAACCAGTGAAGTCAACCACGCTGACAAAGGCCATAGGATCATTTTTCTTGGTAAGAATAGTACGTACGTTTTGGATCATGCCACCTGTGGTGATGTTTATTCCTGCTGGTATATCTGTTTTAATTGCACTTATTGAGGTACCTTTTTTTGAGAGGAGTTCTTTGAATCGATCAAGCGGGTGACCTGAAATATAAAGTCCGAGAAGCTCTTTTTCCCACGACAATTTTTGTTCCATGGTAGCTGGTGCGGCTGGTGCGAGTATGACCTGTGGTTTGGTTGTGGTCATGCCCGCAAAGAGTGACGTATGTCCGGCTCCTTGGCCGGCTGCATGTTTGTGCCAATCTAATAGGCGGTCAATGTTTGAGAGAAGTTGTCCGCGCTCACCAAAAGCATCGAGTGCTCCTGACATAATCAGTGCCTCGAGTGACTTTTTATTAAGATTTTTATCAGTCACGCGGGTTAGGAAATCAGCCAGATCTACAAAAGACCCTTTTTTCTCACGTTCCGCGATAATGCTGTTTGCAATACCTTCACCAAAATTTTTTATGGAACCTAAGCCAAAACGTATCGATTCACTGGTGTCAGGATTTTTTATTAATGTAAATTCGCGGCGACTCTCATTTACTGATGGTGGAAGAACTGGTATGCCCATACGTTTGCATTCGGTCACGGTTTCGCCGACTTTTTCAACATCACCCGATTCGTGTGTCAGAATCGAGGTCATGTATTCTCCAGGGAAGTTTGCTTTAAGGTAGGCGGTTTGATACGCCACACGCCCGTATGAAACTGAGTGTGCTTTGTTGAAACCGTACGCGGCAAACGGTTCAATCCATGCCCACACATTTTTCGCCTTTTCTTCTGGCCACTTACTGTATTCAATACATCCCTTAATAAATTTTTCTTTTTGCGCGGCCATTTCTTCGGGGATTTTTTTACCGACGGCTTTGCGGAATTTATCAACCTCACCCCAACTATAACCGGCAAGTTTGTGTGCCATCATGAGGAGGTCATCTTGGTAGACGAGTACGCCGTATGTTTTTTCAAGGATTGGTTTGAGTGCTGGATCAGCGTATGTCACCTTGCGTGGGTTGTGTTTGCGCGCAATATATTCAGGGATGAACTGGAGCGGTCCCGGGCGGTAGAGTGCCACCATAGCGTTGATATCGTGGATTGATGTCGGGCGGAGCTCTTTAAGGTAGCGGGTCATGCCGTCACCGTTGAGTTGGAATAAATCAGCGGTATCGCCTCGCGCCAGCATTTCAAAAGTTTTCTTATCATCAAGTGGCATCGTATCCACGTCAATTGAAGCTCCTTTGGTGTTTTTTGCTAACCTAATGGTATCAGCGATGATTGATAAGTTTTTAAGACCAAGAAAATCAAATTTCAACAGACCCGCTTCTTCGATTGAGTACATGTCGTATTGGGAAATAATTTTTCCTTCACCTTTAGGATCATATTGGAGCGCCGTAAAATCAGTGAGTGATGTTGGTGCAATCACGACACCGGCAGCATGTACGCTGATGTGTCGAGCGCAGCCCTCGATACGTTTAGCGGTGTCGATAATTTCAGTGACCTCTTTTTCTTTTTTGTACGCGGCCTTGAGCTCGGGTACCATCTCGAGCGCCTTATCGATAGTCATCGGAAAACCTTGTGATCCCATGGGGATCAATTTGGCAATACGGTCTCCGGTGGCGTACTCGAAGCCCAGTGCGCGAGCGACATCGCGCACGCTGCCACGGGCAAGCATGGTACCGAAGGTGCCGATTTGTGCGACTTTTTCTGCGCCATATTTTTTGCGGGCATATTCAATCATTTCGTCGCGCCTATCATCAGCGTAGTCCATATCAATATCAGGGGCGGATGGACGGTCAGGGTTTAAGAAACGTTCAAAAGGAATTTCAAATTCAAGTGGGTTGATATTGGTAATGCCAGACAGGAATGTTGCAAGTGAGCCGGAGACCGAACCACGGATATTTGAGAGGATGCCATGACTGCGTGCGTATGCGAGTAAGTCTGCCACAATAAGAAAATAAGGTGAGTAGCCCTTATCTTTAATTACTTTAAGTTCATATGCAGCACGTGCTTCTGCTTCTTTGGTACGTGGTACGCCGCGACGTTCAAAACCGGCAGAGACAATACGAGCAAGTTCCTCGTCTGGCGTGCGGCCTTCAGGGAGAGTGAAAGCGGGGAAGACCCATTTACCCAATTCAAGGGTGAGATTGCAGCGATCTGCGATTTCTTGTGTTCGTGCAAGCGCCTCAGGTACGTCTTTAAATTTTTTTGTTGCTTGTTTTTGTGAAATAAAAGAAAGGTCTAGGTCGTCGTCGCTTTCGCCAATGGTTCCGCCACTTTGCACTGACATAAGTACTTTTTGAACTTTGCGATCCTCCGGTGTTAGGTAGTAGCTTGCGTGACCAGCAACGATCGGAACTTTGTGCTGTGTTGCAAATGAGAACAGTCGGGTTTCTGCGGGTTTTTGATCTAATTCTTGCTGGCGTGACAGTTCGAGGTAGAGACGATCATTAAACACTCGTTTATACCAATCAATAATTTCACTAGCTTTTTCATTGTTGACGCTGTCGAGCGCTTGACGTAGATCACTTCCTCCAAAGGGGATGATCGCAATTAATCCATCATGATACTTTTCTAATAGTTCGCGGTCGACGCGAGGTTTGTAGTAAAAGCCTTCAAGGTTTGCGTCGGTCACTAGTTTAAGTAGGTTTTTGTATCCCACTTCGTTTGTGGCTAACAGGATGAGTCGTGTTCGGCGACTGTCAATGCCGGCTTCTTTATCGTGTCGGGTACGAGCGGCAACATATGTATCAACGCCGATAATAGGTTTAATACCAGATTTTTTGGCTTCTTTGTAGAAATCGATTGCGGCATATAGGTTGCCATTGTCAGTGAGCGCAAGTGCAGACATCTCCTCAGACTTCGCGACTTCAATGAGGTCTGGTATTTTAGGGAGCGCCTGAAGTAGGGAATAGTGAGAATGGGTACGGAGGTTGATGAATGCCATGACCTGTGTAGTATAGCGCATTGGTACAAAACAGGTTATGTAAATACTTGACTTATATTAAGTAATATGCTATCATATATCAAGGTACGTTCATAGGTACACGCTTGTATCTGTACGATATGAATATCAAGGTGATGTTAGATGTTCGTTGAAACGGAGAAATGGAGGATTGTATGAGTGAAAAAAATAATTCCATAAACTTCGCAAATGGTGCGAAGCTTTTAATGTTGGTGGTACTTGCGTTTTTTTTGATAACGCAACAACAGAAATTGGATAGTTATGTAAAACAAAACGACAATGCATCACTGGCCCTTCGCGCACTATCCAAGACGAATTGGGTCTTTAAGTCTGTTGTGCCGGCTACATCAGTGACATCTTATACTGTAACAGTTGTTAGTTTCGACTCCTCTCGTTTGGAGTTGACCGAACTTACATTCGATGTCGCACATGATTGGAGGGCACGATTAGCCGAACCAGTAAGTTTGGTTGGAAAACCAGTGGTGTTTCGATTTGCGCAAGCTCAAGAGGGCACTGTTTTCGGTGGAATTTTAGAGTGTCTTATTGGTCCGTGATGAACATTGGTTTTTTACACCCCGTATCAACGATACGGGGTGTTTATTATTCGACTTGACATAGTAATAATAAGTTAGTACTATACATGTCGGTAATTTCAGAGTACATTTAAAAAAGAAGGAGTTCGTATGTCAATATCCATTACAGAAAACAGGATTACTGCTATCGCTAATTTTCTTGGTTCATCGCATATCGATCTCATCAGGAAGGCACTTTGCGGTTCAAATGATACACAGCCGTCTGAAGCAGGGGTGTCTGAGGAAAATGTCACTAATCCGGAGCTATTTAGAGGATTGGTTGCAGCCACCAATGTGGAAACGTGTTTGTTTGTGTATGCAGAAGCCCAAAGTGGTAGTCAGTTAGAAAGACTAGCCATTATTAGGGCTTTAAATTTTGCAAATAGCCCCGAGCAGTGTAAAGAAGTGTTTCAGATCATCGGAAGTTCTTCCAATGAATCAATTCTTTGCATTCAAATATTGAATCAGCTTCTTTCTCTGCAAGAAGCATAAGAAGAAGTAGTGTAGGAGAGAGTCATGCCTCATCTGGCATGATCGTGTCACTTACACGCAGATACACGCACATGCCCGTTGGGTCTGTGCGTGTTTTTTTAATACTAGAAATATTTGGTGATATGTGGGGAAGGAGATTGTTTTTCGTTAACCTTTATACTGTATGTATGATGAAGCGCATTGTGGTTGGAGTTGATGAAGTGGGGCGCGGTCCATTGGCAGGCCCGGTGTGTGTTTGTGCTCTGGCGATATTAACACCCCTTCCTCATTCGTTGCGCGGTCCTATTCGCGATAGTAAGCAGTTGAGTAGGGTCGCTCGTGAGGAGTTGTATCGCACCCTCACTGCTGCGGCAAAAAAAGGCCTCGTTCGTTTTTCTGTCTCAATGACTGGAGTTTCACTGATTGATAAGAAGGGGATCGTGTATGCAATCCAATCTGCTTTGAATCGCGCGCTTAAAAAACTATCACTGTCACCCGATCAAGTAGATATAAAGCTCGATGGATCGCTTCACGCTCCTCGTATCTACCAGCATCAGGAGACTATTATCAGAGGCGATGCATCTGTTCGGGCTATTGCGCTCGCATCAATTGTGGCAAAGGTGGTACGTGATCGTCGTATGTGCCAATATGCAAAAAAATACCCTGCGTATGGTTTTGAGGCACACAAAGGGTATGGGACCAAAGCGCATCGTGCGGCGATTGTTAAAAAAGGAATTTTACCCATACATCGTGTGACGTTTTTAAAATATATTACAAAGTAGAGTTATGTAGTTCTTTTTTATAGAAGAAAATCTGTGAAATGTTGTCGACACAGACGGCATATTCACTGTGAGGGATTCTGGCTCAATTCTCTTTGAGGAGAGGTTTTTTGTTTGTCTTGCGTAACCAATTCATTCGTGCTATTCTCATCGCCATTATGGTAAATAGGATGCGTAGCACAAAGAGTCATACGGGAAATCGTCGCAGTCACCATGCACTTGCGTCGATGCAGCTTTCTGCGTGTGCGTCATGTGGGCGTCCAAAGCTTCCGCACAATCTCTGTGCTAATTGTGGCGTGTATAAGGGTATTGCGGTGATAGATCGTAAGGCGGAGCTTGCAAAAGAGGCAACTCGTGCCAAGCGTAAAGCAAAAGAGCGTGGCGAAGCTACGCCGAAAGAAGACGTAAAGAAATAATCACTGCAGCATACGCTTCAGTGATTTTGTTTTCCCCACAAAGGGTAGACGAGTGTTTTTATGGAGGATATACTTTATTTTAAGGAACTTTCGTTCGTTCCAAAACTCTATAGACCATGTCGAACCGACACCTCGCACGTTCAGTTGTACTTCAGACACTTTTTGAGTGGGATGTCCGCGCATATTCTGTGGCTGTAGCCGAAGAAACATTAAAGCGCGATATCGAGGAGTTTGCTCCCGGTATGGAGGATAGCTCCTTTATGGTACGTCTGTTAAAAGGTGTGATTGCTAAACAATCTGATCTTGATTCAATTATCTCCAAGGCTGCACCTGATTGGCCATTGCCGAAGATTTCTTTGGTTGATCGGAATGTTTTACGTTTAGGTCTTTATGAATTGTTGTTTGTTGATCGGGCAGAGGTTCCAGCAAAAGTTGCGATTAATGAGGCTATTGAATTAGCAAAAACGTTTGGTGGTGAAAATAGCGGTAAGTTTGTGAATGGTGTGCTGGGTAGCGTCTATAAAGAGCTTGGTGAACCAGGTAAAGATGAAATTTCTCCCAAAAAGACAGAGATGCTTGTTGAAAAATTGGGAGGCGCATTGGTATATACAAAGAATGGTGATGAAGTTTATGTTGCGTTGGTCCATGACGTATTTGGTCGCTGGACCCTTTCAAAGGGACATCTTGAGGAAGGTGAGGATGAAGTAATGGGGGTTGCCCGTGTGGTTACTGAAGAACTTGGTATTCCCATTAAACCGATTGAAAATATTGGCAAAAATGAGTACGTGGCGTCTCATCCAGAGAAAGGCAAGATTAAAAAACGCGTGGTGTATTACTTAGCCGAAGCACCACATCATGATCTGAAGCTTGCAGAGACTGGAGGTCTTGATGATGCGCGGTGGTTTTTGTTGCGAGATATCCTTGACCTCAATTTTTATAATGATATCCTCCCTATCGTGACTCGAGGGGTTAATCTGCTCTTAGGAGAATCGTCGGGTACACAACGATAGTATTTATTATGTAATAGGTTAGGGCGGCAGGAACGAGAAGTGTGTGGCAGGTATAAGTCCCTGAACTTCTGGTTCGTACCGCTTCACCTCGTGGTAAGGAAAAAACGAGGTTACGTAATGTATATATGAAAGATTTTTTGCGATTTGAAGAAGCTATCGGTGTTACGTTCACTAATCGGCGTTTTTTGGTAACAGCGTTTACTCATCGTTCATATTTGAACGAGAATCGTTCTGCGGGCGAACATAACGAACGTCTTGAGTTTTTGGGTGATGCGGTACTTGAGTTGGCAGTTACTGATTATTTGTATCGCAATTATCCCAAACAAAATGAGGGTGATATGACGTCATATCGAGCTGCACTTGTGAATTATCAGACACTTGGGAAAATTGCGGCTGACTTGGGGATGAATGAATTTCTTTTATTATCGTATGGTGAATCAAAAGATACTGGACGTGCGCGTCAGGTGATTTTAGCCAATACGTTTGAAGCACTCATTGGCGCGATTTACCTTGATCAAGGATTTTCTGCTGCTGCGGCATTTATTGAAAAACATTTGTACCCTTTGGTACCAGCAATTATTAAAAATGGCAAATGGACTGACGGTAAGAGTTTGTTCCAAGAGCGGTCGCAAGAGAAAGTTGGAGTGACACCTTCGTATGAGACCGTGAAAGAAGTTGGTCCTGATCATGATAAACAATTTACCATTGCCGTGAAATTGGGGGATGAATATATTGCTGAAGGTGTCGGCAAGTCAAAACAGGAAGCTGAACAAGCGGCAGCACAGGCTGGACTCAAGAAAAAAGGGTGGGGGTAAATATACACCATACGTAGTATTTTTTACATGTAACACAAGATGCAGACCTTTGGTACAATAGTCTTGTGTTAAAAAGTGTTGAGTTGGCAGGATTCAAATCTTTTGCGAAAAAGGTGTCACTTTCTTTTACGACACCGGTGACTGCGGTTGTGGGGCCGAATGGGAGTGGCAAAAGTAATGTTGCCGAGTCTTTTCGTTTTGTGTTGGGCGAACAGTCTATGAAGTCAATGCGGGGCCGACGCGGAGAAGATTTGATTTGGAATGGTTCTCCATTAGTTCCGCGCGCTAATCGCGCTGCTGTAAAGATTACATTTGATAATGCACCATGTGCCGGTGTGCGACCTTTTACTACGGTTGATTTTGATGAAGTTTCTATTGAGCGTGTGGTGCATCGTGATGGTGTGAATGAGTATCTATTAAACGGTACCTCGGTACGTTTGAAGGATATTGTTGAATTACTGGCACAGGCGCATATTGGCGCATCAGGGCATCATATTATTTCGCAAGGAGAAGCAGATCGTATTTTGTCTGCATCTACGCGTGAACGCCGTGAGATGATTGAGGAGGCATTGGGGCTCAAAGTGTATCATTATAAACGCATTGAGAGTGAGCGCAATTTAGAAAAAACGGAAGCAAATTTGAAGGAGATTGCATCGTTGCGTCGTGAACTTGCTCCTCATATTGTTTTTTTAAAAAAACAAGTTGCACGTATCGAAAAGGGACGTGAGCTGAAGGGGGAATTAGTTACAAAATATCAAGAATATTTACGACGTGAACGGGCACATATCGAGTATGAACAAAAAGCAGTCAATCTTGCGCGTGTGACTCCTGAGCGCGAGTTGTTATTGCTTGATGCACGGATACAAGAGTTGCGCCAAGCAATCACGGTTTCCGAGGAGAGTGATGCGGGAAGTCATGAGCTTATCGCGCTTGAAGAAAAATTACGTACCGCACGAGAACAGGCGGCGCTTTTGTCACGCGAACAAGGACGGATTGAAGGGTTGTTGTCCGCTGAAGAACGTCGTTTATCAAAGGTAATTTCAAACGATGCCGCAGCAACGCTTGTACCATTTGCGCAAGTTCAACAATTTACGGGGCATGTGGGTCGGGAAGCAGACGCAATTATTGTCGCTCATGATCTTTCTATTGCACAGGGAGCAGGTACACGTATTAAAGAGGCAACACAGGTTTTTATTGCGACAGTGTCTGGTGCAAGTCGTGAAGCTGAGCGCCGTGATATTGAGTCTGAAATCAAGCGGATTAAAGAGGAATTGACGCGTGTGCAGGAGAGGGTGGTGGAGAGTAATCTGCAAGAGCAGATGGTTCGCGATGAGTATGCACACATTCGTCAGCAGATGGATAAAGAAAAGAGTGCTGGTCGGGTTGCTGAACGTGAACTATTTGAAGCGATGGGTAAACGTACTGAGCTTTCAATTACATTATCTGAGTTGAAGGCGCGTGAAGATCGTTTGATGGTTGATGAAGAAGAATATAAACGAGAAATTGCCGAAGCTGTTGTTATTGCAGGGCGTGAGGCGCTCCTGTATGAACGGGCAGTCATACAGGATAGTACGGGGGTGCCGTTGTCTAACGAAATACTTGCACAGGAGCCACGAGAGATGCAGTATGAGCGTCGGCGCGTATTAGAAAAAATAAAAATTCGTATTGAAGAAATGGGAGGGGCGGGCGGAGACGAAGTGCTCAAGGAGTTTAAGGACGCAACAGATCGTGATGCTTTTTTGGCGAGAGAAATGGATGATTTGGAACGTTCTGCAGAAGCAATTCGGCAATTAATTGCTGATCTTATTGCTCGGTTACAAAGTGAGTTTGATGTTGGATTATCGCGTATTAATACGTCATTTACGGAATTGTTTGGAATGATGTTTGGTGGTGGGTCAGCAGCACTTTCTGTCGTAACTATTGATAAGCGTCGCAAAGGTGAGATGGAGGAAGGTGATGATGAGTCTGTTTCTTTGGTTGTTGATAGGGAGCAGGAAGTGTCTGAGCGAGGTATTGAAGTGTCGGTACATGTGCCACATAAACGAGTACGTGGCCTAGAGATGCTTTCAGGTGGCGAGCGTGCATTAACGTCAATTGCGCTACTTTTCGCTATTTCGCGTGTTAAACCACCTCCTTTTATTATTTTAGATGAGACAGATGCGGCATTGGATGAAGCAAATTCACGTAAATATGGTGATTTGGTTGCAGAACTCGCAAAGACATCGCAGCTCATTTTGATTACCCATAATCGTGAGACGATGTCTCGAGCCGGAGTACTCTACGGGGTGACAATGGGGAGTGATGGGGTTTCTCGTCTCCTTTCTATCAAGTTTGAAGAAGCGGTTACGGTAGCTAAGTAATAGTAGGTTTTACAGGGTGTTCGAGTTGACCTTTTTTAAACATCCTGCTACGATAGTCGCCACATGTTAATGATCCGATTACAGCGTGTTGGCCGCAAAAATGTTCCGACTTTTCGGCTTGTGTTGACTAATAAGCAAAATTCCACTAAAAGTGGAAAATTTTTAGAAATTCTTGGTGCGTATGATCCGCGTGAAGGTGGTATCAAACAGATACAGAAAGAGCGCGTTACCCATTGGCTCTCTCAAGGTGCACAAGCAAGTGATACGGTACATAATCTCTTGCTTTCAGAAAAAATCATTTCAGGAAAGAAAGTAAACGTGTTACCTAAAAAGAGTCCACCGAAGAAAGAAGAACCAGAGGCAGAAAAGAAAGAAGTACCTGCTCCAACTGCGTAGTCTCTCTATAGCTTTGTTTTAAAAAAGATACTTCTTCACAGAGGTATCTTTTCATTTATACTTTTTTGCTATACAGTTATGTGAGCCGCTATTAGTAACTGTAAATGCTGTATGAAAGAACACGACGCTCAGTTTCTTGAATATGTTATTAAAAGTTTAGTTGAAAATCCGAATGATGTAAAAATCGATCGGACCGTTGATGAAATGGGGGTACTATTGACCCTTTCAGTTAATCCGAATGATATGGGAAAAGTCATCGGCCGCATGGGCAACACCGCAAAGGCAGTCCGTACACTTTTGCGTGTCGTCGGTATGAAGAACAATGCCCGTGTTAACTTGAAAATCAACGAACCAGAAGGTAGTGCTCGCATGGAGGGAGCCAATGAACCTATGGGAAGTGTTGGAAAAGCTTCAAAGAGTGTTGATGAGGCGATGGCAGATTTAAATCTGTAAAACGTCCCTAGGTTAGATACAAACATAACACCCGCCACATGATTGTGGCGGGTGTTATGTTTGTGTGCGAGCGTTCTTTCCAAAATGAATGTTTTATTGTATTGTAGTTTTTGTGATACGGCGTTTAAAAAAGAAACATCTGATGCAGTTCCACGTGATTAGTCTCTTTCCGGGGAGTTTTTCCTCGTATCTTGATACGTCTATTCTTGGGCGCGCGCAGCGGAGTGGGTACCTTAAGGTGTTTTATTACAATCCGCGTGATTATGCTGAACCAAAATCACAGAATCAGAAAAAACGAGCTCGACCGTTTGTGACAGTCGATGACCGTCCTTTTGGTGGTGGTCCGGGTATGGTGATGAAACCAGAACCAGTTTTAAAAGCGGTGATGGTTGCAAAGAAAAAAATTGGCCGAGCAAAGTCAGAAACTATTTTTTTTGATGTGGGAGGGGAATTTTTTACGAACGAAATGGCCTCAAAGTTTTCAGTGAAAACAAAGCACCTCATTTTAATTTGTGGACGATACGAAGGAATCGATGCTCGAGTCGTAAAAATTCTTAAAGCGAGGCGAATTTCAGTTGGTCCGTATGTTTTAACGGGTGGGGAACTTCCAGCCCTCATAGTAATTGATTCTGTGGCACGTCAGGTCAAAGGAGTTCTTGGTAATTTTGATTCTCGTGAAGAAGCTCGAGTAAGTTCTCACGACGTTTATACTCGTCCTGAAAAACTAAAGTGGAAAGGGAAGACATATGCTGTCCCGTCTATTCTAAGGTCCGGAAATCATAAACAAATAGAGGGGTGGAAAAAAGGCCAAAAATAGAGTTAAAATTTTGGATTTTAAACTTGACGAATTACTGATTATAGTATATACTAGAATTAGAAAAGTATTTTGAAAAAACTACCAGTAGTTTTTAAGATAGTTTTTTCACCCCCGACCTTTCGGTTCACACTGATCGGTCGGGGTTTTTCTATGCGAAAATGATGATCCACAGGTCTTTTTAACTTGCCTTGACGTAATTTTGTCTTCTGGTACACTAGCTGGACGCGATTGCACGATTGAGTTTTTGTGGCTTCCGTAATCGCTTTTAACTCGCATCGCTCAACAAGCATGCACATCGTGCGCTCCTAACACCAGAAACAACTCCGGTTTTCCGCCTCCGCGGAAGACCTTTTTGTGTTTCTGTGCCACGGTTTTTATTAAAGCGGTAACCTATTTTGTATGAGCAAAAAACAGAAAGCGGTAGTACAAAAAACGTTCGGTGCGTATCGAAAGCCATTGGTACAGCTGCCGAACCTAGTTTCCGATCAGATTGTTTCCTATGAGTGGTTAATAACGGAAGGATTAAGGGAGGTGTTCAGAGAGTTTGCGGTCGTCAAAGATTACTCGGAGAAAAAATTTGAGTTTGAGTTTGTTGATTTCAAACTTGAAGAGCCCAAGTTTGATGAGTTTTATGCAAAAGATAACAAGCTGTCGTATGAAGCCAGCTTGAAAGCGATGGTTCGTTTGAAGAATAAAATGCTGAATATCAAAAAGGAACAGGAAATGTTTCTCGCTGATTTTCCATTGATGACTCGGCACGGTACGTTTATTATTGCGGGTATTGAACGTGTGATTGTTCCGCAACTTGCCCGATCATTCGGTATCTTTTTTACCGCTGAAGATATTAAGGGTCGCAAGTATTTTGGTGCAAAGATTATTCCAGCTCGTGGTGTATGGATTGAAATCGAGACTGATCCTGATGGTGCGATATATGTCCGCATTGATAAGAAGCGTAAATTTGCTATTACGTCACTTTTGCGTGTGTTGGGTGCGCAGAGTGACGATCAGATTCGTGGTTTATTTTCGCAAGAAGGAGCAGCTGCGACTTTTATCGAGGAGTCTTTGAAGAAAGATCACGCTAAAACAGTCGATGAATCATATATCGAGGTTCATAAACGATTGCGTGACGGTGAGATTGGTACTGTCGAGAACGCAAAAGCATTTGTAAACGATCTGTTTGCTGAGCTTCGTTACGACCTTTCAAAGGTCGGGCGATTCCGATTTAATAAGCGCTTCAATAAAGCTATCAGTGGTAAAGAGGTTGAGCGCAAGACGATCAATCTTGATGATGTTGCGACTATTGTGACACATATTGCAATGTTGCAGACCACTCCAGGTTCTATGGAGGATGATATCGACCATCTCGGAAGTCGTCGTGTTCGCTATGTGGGTGAATTACTCCAGCAAAAGATTCGCGTTGGTATGTCACAGATGCGCCGTAATTTGCAAGATCGCATGTCGACGATTGATCCAGAGGTGACTTTGCCGGTACAATTTGTCTCTCCAAAACCACTCCAGGCTCGTATTAAAGAATTTTTCACCACCAACCAGTTGTCACAGTTTATGGCGCAGGAGAATATTCTTGCTGAATTAGAACATTTGCGCACGCTCTCGGCATTGGGTCCCGGTGGTTTGACTCGTGAACGTGCTGGTTTTGAAGTTCGTGATGTACACCCATCTCACTATGGACGTTTGTGTCCGATTCATACACCTGAAGGTCCAAACATCGGTCTTATTTTACGTTTGGCAACACATGCGAAACTCAATGAGTTTGGCATGATCGAAACACCGTATTCAAAAGTAAAAAACGGTGTAGTAACCAAGGAAATTGTGTACCTAAACGCACTTGAAGAAGAACAATATAATATTGCACATGCTGCGGTTCCTGTTGATGAGCAAGGTGTCATTACAGTCAACAGTGTCGAGGTTCGTCGTGATGGTAATCCAGCAATTGTTGCACCAAAAGATGTGCAGTTTGTTGACGTTTCAACTGCTCAAGCGTTCTCAGTGGCGACTTCAATGATTCCGTTCCTTAACCACGATGATGCGAGTCGTGCGCTCATGGGTAGTAACATGCAGAAGCAGGCAACACCTTGTATTATTCCCGAAGCTCCGTTAGTCGCGACTGGCATTGAGGAAGGAGCTGCGTCATATACTGGCCGTGTATTTCGTGCCGAAGAAGATGGAGTTGTTTCTGCAGTTGATGCACGACATGTTGCAGTAAAATCAAATAAAACAGGTAAGGTACACGAATATAAACTTGTTAATTTTTCACGCACTAACGGCTTTACAGCATTTCACCAGCGTCCTACTGTTGTTGTAGGGGAAGCGGTAAGGAAAGGTGATTTACTTGCTGATACCTCTTCAACTGATCGAGGTCAGATGGCACTTGGTCAAAATGTTCTTATTGCTTTTATGACCTGGGGTGGTGTGAATTATGAAGACGCTATTATTATTTCAGAACGTCTCGTTCAAAAGAGTAAATTTACTTCTATTCATATTGAAGAATTTGTCGTGAACGTTCGTGATACTAAACTTGGTCCTGAAGTAACGACGCACGATATTCCAAATGTTGGTGAATCAAAACTCAAGAATCTTGATGAGGACGGTATTATTCGTATCGGTGCGGAAGTGCGTCCCGGTGATATTTTGGTCGGTAAGATTACACCAAAAGGTGAAAGTCAATTGACACCAGAGGAGAGATTACTCCGCTCACTTTTCGGCGAAAAAGCACGGGATGTGAAAGATACCAGTAAGCGCATGGAAAATGGTAAGCAAGGTCGTGTCATTGGTGTTAAAGTATTTTCACGAGAACGCGGTGACAAGTTAGAGAGTGGTATCATCAAGCGCATTCATATTGAGACCGCACAACTCCGTAACGTGTCAGTTGGTGATAAGCTCGCCGGTCGCCACGGTAACAAAGGTGTTATTTCTCGTGTGCTTCCGGTTGAAGATATGCCGTACATGGCTGATGGTACGCCGGTAGATATGATTTTGACACCGCTTGGTGTGCCGTCTCGTATGAATCTTGGTCAAATTCTTGAATTGCACCTCGGGTTGGCGGCAAATACTTTGAATTATCAGGCGATCGTACCTCCGTTTGCAGGTGCGACAGATAAAGAGATCAAACAAGAACTTAAGACTGCCGGATTTCCTGAAAACGGTAAAATTCCAATGTATGATGGTCGTACCGGTGAAAAGTTTAATCAGGATATTGCGGTTGGATACATGTATATCTTGAAATTACACCATATGGTTGAAGACAAGATTCATATGCGGTCTATTGGTCCATACTCACTTATTACGCAACAGCCGCTCGGTGGTAAAGCGCAAGGCGGAGGTCAACGTTTTGGGGAAATGGAAGTTTGGGCATTGCTCGGTCATGGAGTCGCATACACGTTGCGGGAAATGCTTACAGTTAAATCTGACGATATCGTAGGTCGTGCGCAAACCTTCGATGATATTGTGCGCGGTCGCCGTTTACGAGAATCAAATCTGCCAGCTTCGTTCAATGTGCTTTTAAACACTTTGCGTGGTTTGGCGTTAGATGTTGATCTTATGAAAGACGGTGCATCAGTTCCATTAGCAGCACGCCTCCCGGATCGTCGTCCGCAGCGTTCATAAACCATATGTATGTCTATGAAAACGCAACAAAATAACATGCAACAGAAACCACCGGTGCACACTGCCGATTTTGATACAATCGTGCTTCGTGTTGCTTCACCGGAACGGATCAAAGAGTGGTCACACGGAGAAGTTACTAAACCAGAGACTATCAACTATCGTACGCAACGTTCAGAGAAGGCTGGTCTTTTCGACGAAAAAATTTTTGGTCCTGAGAAAGATTATGAATGCTATTGTGGTAAGTATCGTGGCATTCGTTACCGAGGTATTACTTGTGAGAAGTGTGGTGTTGAAATCACTCGTTCTATTGTTCGCCGCGAACGCATGGGTCATATCGAGCTTGCTTCTCCGGTATCTCATATTTGGTTCCTTCGCTCGATGCCGTCTCGTATTGCACTGGTACTTGGTGTGCCGAGTGGTGATTTGGAAAAGGTGGTCTACTTTGCGGGCTATATTGTCACTAAAATATTCGAGGAAGAGCGTAAACGCTTACTTCGTGATCTTGATTCCGAATTTAAAGCAAAGATAAAGTCGGTGCAAGATGAAAAAACAAAAGAGGCCTTTAAACAGGCGTTGACTGGTACTAAGAGTGAAATTGATAGCATTCAGGAGGGTACAATTTTAGATGAGGTACGATACCATAGTTTCTCTATGAAATATGGTGCACTCTTTGAGGCGGGCATTGGTGCTGAAGCAATCTACAATTTACTCAAAAAGATTGATCTACCACAACTTGAGAATGAACTTGTTGCAGCATTAACGAAAGCTGGTAATTTGGACAAAGAGAAAATCAACAAACGCCTCACACTGATCCGCTCAATGATCAGATCAAATACCAAACCTGAGTGGATGTTCATGACAGTGTTACCGGTTATACCGCCAGCATTACGTCCCATGGTGCCGCTCGATGGTGGCCGCTATGCCACATCTGATGTGAATGATTTGTACCGCCGTGTCATCAACCGAAACAATCGTTTGAGAAAATTGATGGAGATTAGTGCGCCCGAAGTTATTTTGCGTAACGAAAAGCGTATTTTACAGGAAGCTGTAGACTCACTTATCGACAACTCTATTCGTCACGGTTCTGCAAGTCAGGCGGTATCACTTCAGTCACAGCGCCGACAGCTAAAGTCCATGTCAGACAACTTGAAGGGCAAGCGCGGACTCTTCCGTGCAAACTTGCTCGGTAAGCGTGTTGATTATTCAGGTCGTTCAGTTATTGTGGTTGGTCCCGATCTACATCTCAATGAATGTGGTTTACCCAAGCACATGGCACTTGAGTTGTTTCGTCCGTTTGTGATCGCAAAATTGCTTGAACGTGAACTTGCTTACAACATTCGTGGCGCCGGTCGCTTGATCGAAGATGATATTCCGGAAGTCTGGGCGATTCTTGAAGAAGTGATTAAGGACAAGTACGTGCTCTTAAACCGCGCACCGACACTTCACCGACTTGGTATTCAAGCCTTTAAGCCAGTGCTCATTGAAGGTAATGCGATCCGTGTGCACCCCTTGGTATGTACCGCCTTCAACGCAGACTTCGACGGTGACCAGATGGCCGTACACGTGCCGCTCTCTGAAGAGGCACAGCTTGAAGCTCGCGAAATCATGGCGTCAGACAAGAACATCTTGAAGCCTGGTTCTGGTGATCCAATCATTAACGCCAAAATGCTCGATATTATTCTTGGTGTCTTTTGGGTGACCAAAGTGCAGTCTAATGATGTGGGGGCAGGGGGTATATTTGAAAATCCAAAAGCGGCCCTTCTTGCGCTTGATTTTAAGGCGATTGGTATTCGAGCGCCGATTAAGGTTCGTGTTCCTCAGACCTCGAAATTTTCGGCGATCAGTGAGAACTTGTTTGAAACAACAGCGGGTCGCATTCTCTTCAACGAATTGCTTCCTGAAGACTATCCGTTCATCAACAAAGAAGTTGATCGTAAGGTGATGGCAAATATTATTGATGATTTGTCGAGTCGCTACGGTATTAGCGCGCTACCGTCAATTATGGATCAGATTAAGTTGTTCGGTTTCCACTACGCTACTATTTCGGGCACGACGTGGGGTATTGACGATGTGGTTATTCCGGAAGGAAAACAGGAAATTATTAACAAAGCAAAGAGTGAAGCTGATCAAGCAATTGCACAGTATCAAGAAGGGTTACTTTCAAACGATGAACGTCATCGCAAAGTTGTTGAGATTTGGCAAAAGGCAAAAATTGATGTTGAAAAACTCATTCCAGATTCTCTTGATAAGAATGGTTCAGTTTATGATCTTGTAAAATCAGGTGCTCGTGGTTCTATTTCACAACTTACGCAAATGGCAGGTATGAAAGGTTTGATCGCTAACACACAAGGTGAAACGATTGAGTTTTCTATTCATTCGTGTATGAAGGAAGGGTTAACGCCTATTGAGTATTTCACCACAACACACGGTTCACGTAAGGGTTTGACTGATACTGCACTTAACACCGCACGCGCTGGATATTTGACACGCCGTTTGTTCGACGTTGCCCAGGACTCTATTGTGACTGATGAAGACTGTGGTACGAAAAATTTTGTAGTTATTCAACGTGTGAGTGCGGCTGGAATTGAAATTCCAATGTGGCGTAAAGTGAAGGGTCGCATCTTGGCTGAGGCAATCACTGATGTGCAAGGTACGGTTCTCTTTAAGAAAGATCATCTTTGTACTAAAGCTGATGCGCTTAGAATTGAACAGTCAGGGGTCACACAGGCGTCTGTCCGTTCACCGCTTACGTGTGAAAGTACCCGAGGTGTATGTGCTGCATGTTACGGATATGACCTTGGAAAAGATCGTTTAGTTGATTTGGGTGAGGCAGTTGGGACGGTTGCCGCTCAAGCAATCGGTGAGCCTGGTACACAACTTACGATGCGCACCTTCCATGCCGGCGGTGTGGCGACTGTTGGAGGTGACATTACGCAAGGATTGCCTCGTGTTGAAGAAGTTTTTGAAAAGCGTAAACCAAAGAATCCTGCAGTTGTTAGTCATACTGATGGTGTGGTTGTTGAAATCAAAGAGGTTGGCAAAGAGCGTTTCATTGTAGTTGCTCCTGAAGTCCAGGATAAGAAGAGTAAAAAAGATAATATTGAGTATTCATTACCGTTTAATCGTGTTGTACTGGTTAAAGTTGGTGATGCGGTTCTGAGTGGTCAGATTATGACGGACGGTTCTGCTGATATTGATGAGCTTTTCAAGTATGGTGGCAAAGAGGTGGCACAAAACTACATCATTGAAGAAGTAAATAAGTTGTATGAATTGCAAGGTGAAGCGGTATCACGCAAACATATTGAAGTCATTGTGCGTCAGATGTTCTCACGTCGCCGTATCAAAGACCCAGGTTCAACAGGTTTTACCACTGGTGAGTTAGTTGGTCTTGCTGAGTTAAATGAAGCAAATATTATTGCTAAAGATGAGGGTGGTACTGAAGCTAAAGCGGAGGCGTTAGTCATGGGTATTACTGAAGTATCTCTGTCGCGCACCAGTTTCCTTTCTGCAGCATCATTCCAACACACCACGCGTGTTCTTATCAGTGCCGCAGTTCGTGGGACGACAGATAAGCTCCGTGGGTTGAAAGAAAACGTAATTATCGGCCGTTTAATTCCTGCTGGTACGGGGTTTCCGGGTAGTCCCAAGCACCGTATGATTGCTGAGCTTCAAGCCGCATCGATGGCGAAAGAAGAAGCAGCAGGTGTTGTTGCAGAGAGTCAGGAAGCGCTTGTTGTTCCAGAGGCTTAGCATAAAAAGAAAACCTCCTTCACATTTGGTTCGAAGGAGTGGTGGTGAAAGATTATATGTCATCACACGACGCAGAGCGAATTAAAGAACGATTGTCGATCGTCGACGTTTTGGCGAATTACATCAAGTTGGATAAGGCAGGTATTAACTTTAAGGCAAAGTGCCCCTTTCACAATGAGAAAACGCCATCATTTTTTGTGTCGCCTGTTCGTAATTCATACTATTGTTTTGGGTGTGGTGCTAAGGGTGACATATTTAGCTTTGTACAAGCGTTTGAGGGTGTTGACTTTGTTGGTGCGTTGAAATCACTCGCTGTACGTGCTGGTATTACACTCACGACAGAGAATCAAGACGCAAAAAAAGAGCAGGATCGGCGCTATGCGGCCCTTGAGGCAGCCGTGAAGTACTTTGAAACACAGTTGGCAGCACAGAAAGAAGCGTGTGCGTATGTGGCAAAGCGCGGGTTTACAGCAGAGACGCTTAAGGTCTGGCGTATCGGGTTTGCTCCTGATGCGTGGCGTGAAGCGCGTAGTGCGCTTCACGCGATTCGTTTTACCGATGCAGAACTCATTGAAGTCGGGCTCATTCGTCAAGCTGATAAAGGGAAAGAGCCGTACGACTGGTTCCGATCGCGCATCATGTTCCCGCTGTTTGATGTCGCCGGTCGGCCAGTGGCGTTTTCTGGACGGCTTTTTGGTCAAGAGGAACGTGCGGGCGCTCCCAAGTATCTCAATAGCCCTGAAACTCCGATTTTCTCGAAGTCACACCTTTTGTACGGATTTCATGCTGCAAAAAATGCAATTCGTACTCGAGGTTATAGCATTTTAGTTGAGGGGCAGGTTGATCTGGTGCTTTCGCATCAGGCAGGGTTCACCAATACAGTAGCGACAAGTGGCACTGCACTTACCATCGACCAGCTCACCCAATTAAAACGCCTCTCACCAAATATCATCATGGCCTATGATGCCGATGAGGCAGGTGCTCGCGCGGCAGTACGTAGTACGCAGCTCGCGCTCTCACTTTCGATGGATGTGAAAGTTGCCCGGCTTCCTGATGGTATGGATCCTGCCGATGCTGTAGCGAAAGACCCGACCATCTGGGCGAAGGCGCTCAAAGAAGCAGTTCCTTTAATTACGTTTTATACGGATCTTATTTGTTCTTCGGTACGAGATCCGCGTAAACGTGACAAAGAGATTGTGGCGCGGGTACTACCGTTTGTTGCGGCACTCCAGAGTGCTACCGAGCGTTCACGTGCGATTGCTGATATTGCCTATAAAACAAACCAGCGTGAGGAAGCGTTGTTTGAAGATGTAAAGCGGATTGATCCGTCGGTAGTACTTGGCACAAGTGACCCGAACCTTCCTGAGCGTACGCTCACTGAGCGGTCATCTGCTAAAGATGAGAGCGTGTATCGGCACATGGCGGCGATTCGATCTTATCTGGGTGACCACAAAGATACAGAGGTGTCGCTTGATGCGTTGGATCGCGCACTGTCGCAGATCGTCGGCGTATCAGAAAAGGTTCGCTTGTTTGAGAAAGAAGGTGATATGGTTAGATTTGAAATAGAGCGGTTGTATGGTGACAAAACGATACCGAAATCTGATATTATCGATTTGTTACATACGATACAGAAGGAGAGCAGTAAACAAGCGTATGAAGAAGCCCGCAGGGCATTACGCGAAGCAGAACGGAATGGTGATCATACGAAAGCTACAACATTATTGGCCCGGTGTGATGCGCTCCAGAAAGAAATGAAGAGCCAATCGCCCCCAACCCTCCCCTCATAGCCAGTCTTTATATACAATTAATAAACACAACCACCACTATGAAAAAGAAAAAACAGAAAGTAACAAAAGCAAAGAAACCCGCAACTAAAAAAGCTATGAAGCGTTCTGCTGTGAAGGGAAAGGCGCTAAAGAAGGCGGCAAAGTCGGTAACAGGCAAAGCTGTTTCTGGTAAGAAGGGTTCGTCCGCGAAAAATGATTTAGAGCGTCGTGCAGAACGTCTCCTTGCTAAGGGTAAGGAGCGTGGATTCGTGACGTATGATGAAATCTTAAAGGAATTTCCGACCATTGAGGATGACATTGTTTTCCTTGAGGAGCTGTATGCGAAGCTGTCGACAGCAGGGGTGGATGTGTTGGAGGGCGGAGGAATGCTTGATGCGGCGATGGCCGAGGTCCAGGACAAGAAAGATGAGTACAGCGATTCTTCCTACGACTCTATTCAGATGTATTTGAAAGAAATCGGTCAGT
>CAZTRA010000004.1:50700-70975 GCA_964616075.1 uncultured Candidatus Saccharibacteria bacterium | reverse complement strand
AATGACAGGGAGTAAGTCGTAACAAGGCACGGGTAGCGGAAGCTGCTCGTGGATTCGTTCAAGAATCTTACGCGACCTTCTTATGGAAGGAACGCTGAACCGGTCGGTTTCATCTTTTTTGATGAACAACGGAGTGATCTATCACATTCCGTATAAATGTTGATAGACCCTCGTGAAGGGCATTCGCTCGATCACGGGACAAAAGAAAGAATGGTGATATATGAATACGAACAAGAGCCTCCTTTATGGAGGCTCTTGTTCGTATTTGAGTGGGGCGACCATTGAAGTATCATTGCCGATCATTGTCCCTTTTGGTATAGTTTGAGCCACGTTCGCGCGTGTAGCTCAGGTGGTTAGAGCACCCCACTGATAATGGGGAGGTCCCAAGTTCGAGTCTTGGCACGCGCACCGAGTATGATTTCTTTTTTATCGACTACTGAAAAGGGTTTCTGCTAGATAAACTTTGTTATTTCTTCAAGGGTTGTGAGGCCGGCAAATACTTTATCGAGAGCGTCTTGTTTGAGACTCTTCATGCCTGATTTATAGGCGTAATCCTCAATAGCATCCATTGGCATTTTTTCTACAATGAGTGACCTGATGCCACTATCAAATGCCATGACTTCAAATATACCAATTCGTCCGTTGTAGCCGGTATTGTGGCAGTTTGTGCATCCTTTTCCATGCAGAAATGTTGCACTGTTATTTGCGACACCGAAGTAGTCTAGAAGACTTTGATTTGGAGTATATTGTTCGGAGCAGTTTGTGCAGATTTTTCGTACGAGCCGTTGAGAAATAATACCGTTTATAGCGTACGCAATCATGCCGCGTTCAATGTTCAAATCAATGAGTCGGGCGATGGTGCCGACATTTGAATTACTGTGTATGGTTGATCCCACAATACGTCCGACTAATGAGATACTGACCGCATGCTCGGCAGTTATGGGGTCTCTGATCTCGCCAATCATAAGTATGTCTGGATCTTGGCGTAATATTGATCGCAATGCTTCATTAAAACCAAAACCGCGTGCTGGCCGCAATTCGCTTTGGCGAAGCCACTCGAGATGGAATTCTACAGGGTCCTCAAGAGTCATAATGACACGCTCGTCACTTTTTAGTTCAAGCATGAGTGAGTAGAGTGTAGTTGTTTTTCCTGAACCGACTGGTCCGGTGATGAGGATCATACCGTAGTCTTTGGAAATGATGTGCTTTACTTTACTGAGCGTGTCATTATCCATGCCAAGTTCCGATATTGGCATGAGTGCATTTTTTCTGTTTAAGAGTCTAGCCACTACGATTTCTCCTTTAATAGAAGGGTATACTGAAATACGCACATCGAGCACCCGTTCATTTATTTTTTTGTCTTCTTGTTGATAAGTCTCTTCAATACGTGCGTCTTGATGGCCTGGTGCGTTAGTGTTTATAACACCACCTGATGATGTTAAGATAAACTCAAAATGACCGTCTTGGGGTGTTTCGTGATTAGTAATATCGAGAGCGGCAATAACTTTGAGGCTATTTATTACTTGCTCTAAGTCCGTCGCTGCGAGCCGCCAACGTTCCTGGAGAATACCATCAATACGGAATCGGATAATAAAAAATTGACCAAATCGTTCGAAGTGGATATCTGACGCTTGCTCGCTGATTGCTTTTTCAAAGACAGATACAAGAAATGTATCAGTATTCATTTGTAAATTGGCACTATTTTCAACCATAGATATATACTATTTTTTTTAATTATAACAGCTGTAAGTTCTTTTGTTTTGTTTTTTACACAGGGTATATTTTTTCGTATATGCTCTTTCTTTTTACGTAGAGTGTGGTACGATGGCGAACACTCATGTTTAAACAAACAAAAATTGTAGCCACTATTGGCCCAGCGACTGAACACCCTACTACTATAAAGGCGCTTATCGAGGCAGGGGTGAACGTGTTTCGCTTGAATATGTCCCATGGCACGAAAGAAGAGCATTTAGGAAGGTTGAAAAATATTCGACAGGTTGCAAAGAAATTAAACCAACCAGTTGGTGTATTGATTGATTTGTGTGGTCCAAAAATAAGGACTGGTGATTTTGAGGGTGGAAAGACAACGCTTGTGGCGGGAAAAACTTTTACATTTACGACTGATGTAATACTTGGTGATGCGACGCGTGCTTCTATATCGTATAAAAAATTACCGAAAGAAGTTGCTCCTGGGTGTCGTATTATGCTTGATGATGGACGACGTATTTTGACGGTACAAGAGGTACATGGTAATGAAATCGTGTGTCGTATTGATGTGGGAGGAGATATTAAAGATCGTCGAGGAGTTAATGTTCCTGATGCGAAGCTCTCCATTGAGTGTGTCACAGCAAAAGATCGTTCTGATTTATTAATCGCAACAGTCTCAGCTGTTGATTTTGTGGCGCTCTCTTTTGTACAGACGGCAGAGGACATCAAAGTACTTCGCCTGCTTATGCAGCGACATCATATTGATGCAAAAATCATTGCTAAGATTGAGACTGCTGAATCTATTAAACATCTTGCGGAAATTGTGGATGTGGCTGACGGGGTAATGGTGGCGCGTGGCGATCTTGCGGTAGAGGTCTCTCCTGAAGAGGTGCCACTCGTGCAGAAACGATTGATTGAACTTGCAAATGCTGCTGGTAAGCCAGTAATTACTGCAACACAGATGTTGGATTCGATGACGCAAGCGCCAGTCCCAACGCGTGCTGAAGTTTCTGATATTGCAAATGCGATATTAGATGGTACTGATGCGGTAATGCTTTCAAATGAGACAGCGGTTGGTTCATATCCTGTTGAAGCGGTGTCAGTTATGTCTCGTGTAGCAAAACGACTTGAGAATGACTATTTGCATCGAAAGATAAAAGTAAGTAAAAGAACGCAGGCCTTAAATGTGGTGACTGATGCGGTTACCGCGGCGGCTGTTTTGAATGGAGAAACTCTCCACGCGAAAGCGATTATTGCGTTGACGATGTCGGGTCGAGTGGCGCGTATGATTGCTCGACACAAACCAGATCAGCCAATTTATGCTTTTTCCCCTAATGAAAAAACGTTTCAATCTCTCGCCCTATCGTTTGGTGTTAAGCCAATTTTGATAACGTCGCCAAAACATTTCAACGACGTGCTTCCGCTTGTTCGGAAAGTTTGTTTGCGACAGAAGCTGGCGAATAAAGGGGATCGAGTTATTATTGTGTGCGGGTTGCCATTTGGGAAAGTTGTTGATGCTAATGTGATGCTTGTTGAACAGGTGTAGTGTGTTGCTTATTTTGTATTTTAACGAAGAAACAGCCATTACGTGGCTGTTTCTTCGTTAAAAAATGTTTTATCATGATGTTATATGGGTAAGTTGCTTCATCGAGAGGGTATGTGCGTTGGGACACCGCTCCGGGATGTGTTGTGCGCAATTCTTGATGCGGGACTTATGGCAATTGACACAAAGGAAGCTATTGTACGGCGTGTCCGTGTCGATGGTGAGCTGATGTATATCGATGGTCGTTCATGGGCGTTGCCGAAAGGGAAGTTGTATGTGCTCGGTGCGGGTAAATGTTCAGGTGATGCATTAGTAGCATTACGTGATGTGTTGGGGGATCGTATTACAGTTGGTTTTGTGATAGATGTGGCGCCACGTTATCCCAGTGGCACGTGTGAAGTGGCGGTAGGTGATCATCCATTTTCTTCAGAACGAAATATTCTTCATACCGCGAAGTTGTTGTCAATGTTGCAACGTGTGACCGCTGATGATCTCGTTCTTTTTATTATTTCAGGTGGAGGGTCGGCGTTGTTAGCTCAGCCGCCTCACGGTATTTCTATCGCCGATGAGGTATCGGTGGTAAAGACTCTTTTTAAAGCGGGAGCTCGCATTCACGAACTTAATACGTTTCGCAAGCATATATCGTATGCCCGTGGAGGATTTTTGGCAGCTGAAGTAGTGAAGCGAGGTGCTCGTGCATTGGCACTCGTTTTTTCGGATGTACCTGGGGACGATCTCTCGTTCATTTCTTCAGGACCTACTGTTTTGGATACTACATCGGTGCATGATGCAATAACGATTCTTGATCGATATGGTGCCACTGACATCACATGCCAACACATAAAACAAGCTCTTATTGAAACACCAAAAGACGAGACACATTTTTCTTCAATCGAGCATATTCTTTTTATGAATAATGTCATTGCGTTGCGTGCTATGGCAGCAACCGCAATCACTCATGGATTTTCTCCGATTGTGATTGATACCGCCTTGGAAGGTGACGCGCAGATAGTTGGTCAACGTATTGCAGGGGATATCACGAATGCGGCTTCTAAAACATGTCTGTTGTATGGCGGAGAAACAACAGTGAGAGTTGAAGGTTCTGGTGCAGGAGGAAGGAATCGGCATGTAGCATTGTCTGCATTGCCAATGGTGGATGAGGGGTGCTTGATTGCGGCTATTGCTTCTGACGGCGTTGATAACGGTCCGTCTGCAGGTGCGTTTGCTGATAGTGTGTTACTACAGTACGCCCATGAAAAGGGAGTTGATCCTTGGCGGTTTATAAAAAATTCTGATTCACAAGGTTTTTTTGACGCTCTCGGCACGGGTACGATCTCAACAGGACCAACAGGGAGTAATGTTGCTGATCTTATTGTTGCGCTGAGGGACTGATTTTTTGCTGTGTATAAGCGACACACTTACATTTTTGTACACGATATACTAAGTGTACTAATTTGTTCTTATGAAAAAAGAAGACGCGTTTGTACTTTGGTATAAAGATTTATCAATTGTCGATGTTCCTTTTGTGGGAGGGAAGAATGCGGCTCTTGGTGAAATGGTAAGTAATTTAGGGGCAATGGGTATTGCGGTACCAAATGGTTTTGCTGTGACTGCAAAGGCGTATCGGTATTTTCTTGAAGCATCGGGGTTGACTGAAAAAATTGCAATTATTTTGCAAGATCTCGATACGCATAATATTGCCAATTTGCAGCAAAAAGGACGTGAAGTTCGTGAGACAATTTTGGCCGCAACATTACCGGCAGATCTTGCTGATGCAATTCGTGCTGGATATATGGAGATGGAGAAGATGTATGGGCAAAGTACAGATGTGGCAGTTCGTTCGTCTGCTACTGCTGAAGATTTACCCGGCGCCTCTTTTGCTGGGCAACAGGAAACGTATCTCAACATTGTTGGTGCTGATGCGGTCATTGAAGCAACTAAGAAGTGTATTGCATCACTATTTACTGACCGTGCGATTAGTTATCGTGTTGATAAGGGTTTTTCTCATACTGATGCGGCCCTTTCGGTTGGTGTACAAAAGATGGTTCGTTCTGATTTAGCGTCCTCAGGTGTTGCGTTTTCGATTGATACGGAGACGGGTTTTGATAAAGTGGTGATAATCAATAGTGCGTACGGTCTTGGTGAGATGGTGGTACAAGGCAAGGTGACGCCAGATGAGTTCACGGTTTTTAAACCAACTTTACAGGAGGGATATCGTTCAATCATTGCTCGTGATCTTGGGCCGAAAGATGTGAAGATGATTTATGATGGTTCATCAACCAAGATTGTCTCAGTGCCGGATGAAGATCGGAAACATTTTTCCTTGACTGATGACGAAATACTGAAGCTGGCTGATTGGGTGACTAAGATTGAGATGTATTTTTCTAATAAACATGGACGATACCAGCCGATGGATACTGAGTGGGCTAAAGATGGTCAAACAGGAGAGTTGTTTATTGTACAAGCTCGTCCTGAGACGGTACACGCGATGAAAGATAAGCACATAATGAAAACCTATACCCTTAAAGGTTCTAGTAAGGTGCTCGCACAGGGTACGGCAGTAGGCAGCAAGATTGCAACTGGTCGTGTTCGTGTTATCAAAGATGTAAGCAAGATTAGTGAATTTCAAAAAGGTGAAGTATTAGTCACTGAAATTACAGATCCTGATTGGGAGCCAATTATGAAGATTGCGTCAGCGATTGTAACCGATAAAGGAGGGCGCACATCTCACGCAGCGATTGTGTCTCGTGAACTTGGTATTACTTGTGTAGTGGGTACAGAACATGCGACACGTTCTATTGTGACAGGACAAGAAGTAACAGTTGATTCATCGAGCGGCAAAACCGGTGTTATTTATGAAGGGATCTTGCCTTTTGAAGTGCATGAGCAACGTCTCGATAGTATCCCTGAGATCAAAACAAAAATTATGCTAAATATCGGCTCTCCAGAAGAGGCGTTTGAGAAGTATCAGTTGCCTGTGAAGGGAGTTGGACTCGGTCGTCTGGAGTTTATTATTATGGGACATATTCAGGTGCATCCTAACGCACTCATCAATTACGAGACTATAAAGGCAGAGATGGTGGATGACGAGTATAAGCAGAAGGTTGTGAAGAAAATTGATGAACTTGCTCCACATTATGTAGATAAGCGCGATTTTTATGTGGATGAATTAGCTGAAGGGATTGCAAAAATCGCGGCGGCGTTTTATCCGTATGAAATTTTGATACGTTTTTCTGATTTCAAGACCAATGAGTACCGCACGTTGCTTGGCGGTGAATTATATGAACCCCATGAAGAGAATCCTATGATTGGGTGGCGTGGTTCCTCGCGTTACTATGATCCAAAGTTTAAGGAGGCTTTTGGTTTGGAAGTAAAAGCGATGAAGAAGGTGCGTGAGGTTATGGGATTAAAGAATGTGATGGCGCTTATACCATTTTGTCGCACGGTCGATGAAGCACATAAGGTGGTTGATACCATAAGGGAATTTGGTCTTGATCGTGCTCAAGATAATGCTTTTAAGATCTATCTGATGTGTGAGGTACCGAGTAATGTTATTCTTATAGACAAGTTTCTCGATATTTTTGATGGCATGTCGATTGGGAGTAATGACTTAACACAATTAGTACTTGGTCTTGATCGAGATTCTGGTATCGTGTCTTCTATTGGCAATGAACAGAATGATGCTGTTAGGAAATTGATTCAGGACACGATTTGGAAATGTAAGGAGCGTGGGAAATATGTTGGTATTTGTGGGCAAGGACCTTCTGATTTCCCCGAGTTTGCCCAATTTTTAGTTGAGAGTGGTATTGTCAGTATGTCTCTTAATCCTGATACAATCTTAAAGACGATTATGCTGACTGCGGAGACCGAGCGACGTGTTGGTAGTCGTGTTTAGTCTCTAGTCTTTTAGTGTGTTATAAATACGGCAGCGGTTTTTTTGTGTTGTGTGTTGAGATGTTTTGATAAAGGGCACGTGGCGGAATTGGTATACGCGTACGTCTCAGAAGCGTATCCCGTAAGGGTTGGGAGTTCGAGTCTCCCCGTGCCCACTCGTAATTAAAAATTATCTGGTGGTTGTTTTTCTTTTTCCCAAAAAATAGTAGGTCCCCTGACTTTTTCTTTCTATGCGAGAAAATTTTTGGTAATACTCTGGGGAGAGGTTATTCTCTGTATGATATGCTACCATGCGTTTATGGCTTTGGGTGAATGGCAGTCCTTTTTTAAAGGAAAGAAAGTGACCCAACTCGGATTGGGTCTATTGGGTCGTGGAGTGAATGACGCTATATTTCTTGCATCACATGGTGTTGAGTTAGTGGTGACTGATAAAAAAACAAAAGAACAGTTGGCGGCTTCACTTGAGAAATTAAAACCATATGGTCAGTCGATACGTTTTGTACTCGGTGAACATCGATTGGATGATTTTAGGGGTAAAGATTTTATTTTAAAAGCAGCTGGGGTACCACTTTTATCGCCCGAGATTGCCGAAGCCCGTAGGCAGCACATTCCGATCGAAATGGACGCGTCGTTGTTCGCAAAACTTGCGCCGCCTGGAGTAATTCTGGTGGGTATTACAGGGACACGAGGAAAATCGACCACAACCCATCTTATTTACCATATTGTAAAAGCTGCAGGAAAACGAGTTTTTTTGGGGGGTAATGTTCGTGATATGGCAACACTTCCGTTATTGAGAGATGTGTTACCTGGTGATGTGGTCGTCCTTGAGCTTGATAGTTGGCAATTACAGGGATTTGGTGAAGCAAAATTGTCGCCACATATTGCGGTTTTTACCTCATTTATGGAAGACCATTTGAATTATTATGGCGGTAGTATGGATACTTATTTTTCTGATAAGGCACATATTTTTAAATATCAATGCTGTCATGATGTACTGATTGTGGGGGAAGGAGTTGTGAATCGTGTTGCAAATGCACAACCGCCGGTTGCTATGATGGTTGCTAAAGCAACAGATGTACCACGTGAATGGTCTGTGCATATTGTAGGGGAACATAATCGTGTTAATATCGCGTGTGCGTTGATGGCTGCGCGCTCACTTGGTATCACTGATGCGGTGATACGATCAGCGGTCGAGTCGTTCTCTGGAATACCAGGACGTTTAGAAAAAATTCTCACGCTCAGGGGGGTGACTTTTTATAACGACACCACAGCAACAACACCTCTGGCTGCAGCGGCTGGGTGTCAAGCTCTCTCTTCTGGAGTACGGCAGATTGTACTCATCTGTGGGGGCGCTGATAAGGAGTTGGATGTTACTCCTTTGATTGCAGCAATCCGGCATCATGTCAAAAAGGTGATACTGCTTCCAGGTTCGGGAACAGATCGTGTATTTGAAGATATTCTGTCTGCTAGAGTGCCGGTGTTTCGTTGTGCTTCAATGGCAGATGCTGTACGGGAAGCATTCCAGGCTGCTCAACAAGGTGATGTGGTTCTTTTGTCGCCAGGATTTGCGTCGTTTGGTCCACCGCCCGGTGGGTTTCAAAATGAGTACGATCGAGGCGATCAATTTAATGAAACAGTACGAGCATTGAAAGAATGATAGGTAGTTTTTAATAGTTGCTTTTGTGTTTGATTTTCTTGTAGTTCTGAGACATAGATTGTTGGTGATGTTTTTACGCTGAGGACATATTTATTGACTGTTTGTCAATAAAACAGTTTTTTGTTAGACTGGCTCACATGACACAAGCGAGACTTACACACAAGCAAGATTTTTCCCAGTATACACGATTGCATCTTATTGGGATTGGAGGTTCTGGTATGTCGTCGCTCGCACAATTACTTGTTTCTGATGGAAAGGTGGTAACTGGTTCTGATTTAAAAATGTCGCCCATAATGGAACGATTGGCAAGTCAGGGGGTTAAAATTTTTGTGGGGCAAGATATTGATACAATTCCAACAAAGGTTGATGTCATCGTGTATAGTGCCGCAGTGCCTGAGTTAGACCCAGTTTTTTTTAGAGCGTTGAAAAAAAGGCAGATACCTCTTTTTGAGTATCATGAAGCGATTGGTGCATATGCTCAGGGGAAACATGTGGTCGCGATTGCGGGTACTCATGGGAAAACTACAACGACGGCCATGATTGCCGCAATTGCTCGACACGCAAAGCTTTCTGCGAGTGCCTTGGTAGGAGGTGTGATGCATGATACAGGGAGCGGTGTTGAAGTTGGTAGGGGTGATATTTTTATTGTTGAAGCTGATGAGTATCAGTCAGGTTTTTTGCATCTAACACCGTCAGTGTTGGTGATTACTAATATTGATCATGATCATGTGAATTACTTCCCTGATTTGAATTCGGTACAGCGTGTTTTTAAGAAACTAGTGAGGCAGGTAGAGAAAACAGGTGTTATTGTATGTGACCCAAACGATCCACATGTGGTACCTGTTCTTGATGGTGCAGTTCAACCAGTAGTCGATTACACCTCTGTATCGCTGACAGGTGTGTCGTTGCGTTTGTTTGGTGATCATAATCGTAAAAATGCTCAGTGCGCGCTTGCTGTTGCAGGTGTACTAGGTGTTTCTTTGTCTGATGCATACGAAGCATTGCGTACATTTTCTGGTACCAGTCGTCGTTTTGAATATAAAGGTATGACGTCTAGTGGTGCGTTGGTGTACGATGACTACGCACATAATCCTCAGAAGGTTGTTGCTGCAATTGCTGGCGCACGGGAAGCGTTTCCTGATAAGCAATTGACGGTTATTTTTCAACCTCATTTGTATAGTAGAACGAAGGAATTTCTGCAAGAGTTTGCTGTCTCAGTTGCGGCAGCTGATAAGGTTTTTGTTGTGGATATTTATGCAGCTCGTGAGAAGCCAGATTTGTCTATCTCGGCACAAGATGTGGTTCGTGCGGCACGACAATATAACCGTAATACGGTTTATGTACCTGATATTGATGTTTTTGTGCCTGAGATTTCAAAACATGTTTCAATTTCTGATGTGGTGATGACTATTGGGGCGGGAGATGTGTATCGTATTGCTGACATGCTTGTCCATATATCTCCATGAGCACACTCTTTGTTGTGGCGACACCAATCGGGAATCTGGCTGATATATCACCGCGGGCACTTGATACATTACGATCGGTTGATGTTATTGTATGCGAAGATACGCGTGTTACAAAAAAAATACTGTCTCATTTTTCTATTCATACTCCCACTATCTCGTATCATGCGCGAAATGAAAAAGTAAAAGTAGATTCAATTCTTCGTCTGTTTGGAGAGGGCAAGTCTGTGGCGTTAGTATCTGATGCGGGTACACCCGCTATTTCCGATCCTGGTGCATTGCTCGTGCATAAGGTGCGTACGTGTTTTCCTGAAGTGCCTGTGGTTGCGGTACCGGGCCCTTCGGCGCTAACTGCGGCTTTATCTGTAGCGGGTATGCCTGTATCAGATTTTCTTTTTCTTGGTTTTTTGCCACATAAAAAGGGCAGGGAGACTTTGTTTCGTGAGATCGCTGATTCGAGACGAACAGTCGTTTTTTATGAATCTCCCCATCGTATAACTAAGACACTTGATGCGTTAGTAGTATCTGTGGCGGAGTCGCGTATGGTCGTGGTATGCCGAGAGATATCAAAAATGTTTGAGGAAACGGTGTGTGGGAGCGCATCGTATGTCAGAGATTATTAAAAATCACTCAGATCACGTACGAGGTGAGTTTGTTGTTATAGTTTCTTCGTTGTCATAGAGAAATTTGTGGCCACTGTAGCAGCTTGAGTTTGGAGGAGATCACTATTTTCTTTGTATGTATACTGCTGTGTCTTATGTTGCTGCCGAGTATATGAGAGGGGGTATGTTATGATGTGGCTATATTTATCATCTTTTTATTGCTATGCGTAGAAGATTCGAACTTTCGATCGGCACCGTATTACTTCTTTCGTATGTTGCAGGCATTCCGATTGCGTGGAAGTTGCATGTATCTCTTGTGGCATCAATTATTCTTATTATTATTGGTCTGGTGAATGTCCAAAAAGGGAGGCGCGTACCACCTGATGCTGCTTATGCTGAAGGTGGACCATCTTCCTCCTCTTCTGGCATGAAGACACCGATGGTTTAGATCAAATATGATCCATGTTGTTGGTCATTCCATACGATTTTTTTTTATAGCTTCTGTATGTGTGCTATGTGGTTTTTTTTCGTATGTATTTGTTCCACCCCTGATTCCGTACACATTTTCAGAAGGTATGAATGGGATGATGCATGATCTAGCGGTTGAGAATAAGGAGACACGTCACCTTAAGACCCCTGATTATGTCAGGGCTATATATATGACTGGATGTGTTGCTGCCTCAAAAAAATGGCGCGAACAACTGCTCTCTCTTGTAGACAACACAGAAATAAATGCGATTGTGATTGATGTTAAAGATTATACAGGGACGATTTCGATACCAGGGGATGCCTCAATACTTCCTGGTGTAGCTGGTACGGGATGCAAAGTGCCAGACATGGCTTCTTTTTTGGAAAAGCTGCATCAGCGAGGTGTGTATGCTATTGCGCGTATTGCGGTGTTTCAAGACCCATTGTATGCACGCACATATCCGGAATTAGCGATTAAAAAGGATTCGGATAGGAATGTGGTTTGGAAAGATCGTAAAGGATTACCGTTTATTGATGTCGGAGCGACGCCCTACTGGGATTATATTGTTGCCATCGGAAGTCGTGCGTATGAGCTTGGTTTTGATGAATTAAATTTTGATTATATACGATTTCCAACTGATGGAAACATGAAAGATATTTATTTTCCATGGAGTCATGCAACAGTTACTGCTGACCGGTCGATGGGGAAGGCAAAAGTCGTCCGAGCTTTCTTTGAATATGTGCGGTCTTCGTTTTCAACAACCACTGGTCCAAAATTGTCAGCAGATTTATTTGGCATGACAACAACTAATTACGACGATCTCTCTATTGGACAGATACTTGAATTTGCAGCTCCAAATTTTGATTATATTGCACCGATGGTGTATCCATCTCATTATCCATCAGGTTTTGAAGGGTATGAGGATGTGAATAAGCACCCCTATGAGATTGTGAAGTACTCGATGGATACAGCTGTTGCTCGTTTGGTTGCGGCTTCAACATCGCCTTTGAAGTTGCGACCGTGGCTACAAGATAATGATTATCCGGTTCCTTATACAGCCGATATGGTGCGGGCACAAATACAAGCAACCTATGATGCCGGTCTTGATTCATGGATGTTGTGGGATCCTGCTAATGTGTACACAAGAGGCGCTTTGTTTGGCCCTGAGGCTGAAAAGAAAAATCAAGCATATTTGTTTATACAACAACCACCTACACTGAACAGTCGTTAGGGCTTGACGGTAAGTATACTAGGAGTTAACATTAATCCTCGGAGTATGAGTCTGTATTGTGGGTTATTTGCTCACGGACTCATTTTTTGATAATAGTTGAAAGGGTTAGTTATGCCTAACAAGTCAGGAAAGCGAGGCTGTGCTACTATAGCACAGATTCTGGGCCGGTCTCCCAAGATGTCTTTACCCGAGACTCCAAGGAAGGAAGCAGATCTCGGTAACCCTAGACAGCGGCGAGTTTTCATCGCACACAACTCTCACTTATTTGGCGTAAATTCAAAAATTTCCTTTGATTGACCGCCTTTATTCCCCCACGTAACAGCTCTTTGTTGCGTGGGGTTTTTTTATTTTTCCCCGGCTTGTATCTAAAAAGTGACGTATAATGATGTCAACAATGGAAGGGAATGCTATTTGTTACTTTGCAGAAACTGATGCTCGTAATCGACGAGTAAAGTTTGGTATTAAGACGGCGGATCGTTCGCGGCACATGTATGTCATTGGTAAGACCGGTATGGGCAAATCTACACTCCTTGAGAATATGGCAATACAGGATATTCAACGAGGGGATGGTCTCGCGTTTATTGATCCGCACGGTAAAACAGCTGAGTTGTTGCTTGAATATGTACCAGAATCGCGTATCAAAGATGTGCTTTACTTTGCACCATTTGATCTTGAGTATCCTATTTCTTTTAATGTGATGGAAGATGTGGGTGCTGACAAGCGCCATCTCGTGGTGTCTGGCTTGATGAGTGCTTTTAAGAAAATTTGGCTCGATGCATGGTCGGCGCGCATGGAGTACATTTTAAATAATGTATTGCTCGCACTTCTTGAATATCCTGATGCCACTATTTTGGGAGTGAATCGTATGTTGGCCGATAAAGAGTATCGTAAAAAGGTGGTTGATAACATTAAAGATGTTTCAGTACGGTCATTTTGGGTTGATGAATTTGCTAAGTATGGTGATCGGTATATGCAGGAGGCCGGTGCGGCTATTCAGAATAAGGTTGGTCAGTTTATCAGTAATCCACTGATTCGAAATATTATTGGACAGCCGAAAGCAACCTTTGATTTACGTGCCATGATGGATCAGCGAAAGATTATCATCGTGAACCTGTCGAAGGGGCGGGTCGGTGAGCAAAATGCGAATTTGTTGGGGAGTATGTTTGTGACCAAGCTGTATTTGGCGGCCATGTCACGTGCTGACTTAAGTGATGCTGCACTCTCTCGAGCACCTTATTTTAATTTGTATGTTGACGAGTTCCAATCATTCGCTAATGAATCATTTGCTAATATTCTTTCTGAAGCACGAAAGTATCGTCTTTCACTCACCATTGCGCATCAGTACATTGAACAAATGAGTGAGGAGGTCCGTGCGGCCGTATTTGGCAACGTCGGTACGATGATTGTGTTTCGAGTGGGCGCGTATGATGCTGAGGTGTTGGAGAAAGAGTTTGCACCACGATTCACTGCTGAAGATATTGTTAATCTTGGGTTCGCACAGGTTTATTTAAAACTTATGATTGATGGAGTTAGTTCGCCCCCCTTTTCGGCGGTGACATTGCCACCTATGCCAAAGGAGTTGGTATCTTTTAAAGATGATATTATCGAGTGGACACGTCGTACGTTCGCCCGACCACGTCCTATTGTTGAAGATGAGATTAAATCATGGAGCGCGGCTAGTCAGCAAATTGATCATGAACGAGCTGAGGGTAAGCGTCGACAACAAGGAGCTGTACATTCGGTGATTTCGCCAGCTCCTTCACGTGATCGTCGGCCGATTTCCCCTCATGAGTACGAAAAAAAACAACATGTAAAAGCGGTATCGGTGTCACCACCTGAGCCAGCAGGAAGCTTCGTGTCTCTTTCTGAGTTACAAAAAGGAAGCGTTCCCCGTGTTGCCGCGTTTACCACAATGCCTCGACAGCGGTCTGAGGCAAAACAGTCGTCTGTAACGCCCCCTCGTTCACCTCAGGCTGTTGCGACACATGGTAGTCATGGTCATGTAAAGAAAGAAGGGCTAACTGGTGAGGGTGCTGGGAGTAATCATGCGTTGCGCGATGCGTTGGCCGGAGTACTTAAGGATATACAGATGTCCAAGCAGGCGGAACAACGGCATGTGGCAGGTGAAGTAAAAAATACATTACCTGTTTCTACCGTGCGACCAATTGATGCTCATGGTGAGACGAGGAACGAGTATTATAAAGATCGTACGTTCCAACAAGGGCATGGTCCTAAAAAATTTGAGGAAGGGAAAAGTACACATACAGATGAAGTTACCCCTGATGCTATTGCGCAATTGCTTGAGGTTCCTCCCCCACGTTCGTAATATAGTTTTATGCTAAAAAAGCTAATCCCTACGTGTGTGTTGTTATGTTGGGGAAGTGGTGTGCAGGCACAGGTGGTGTTTACTGAAATTATGTATGACGTTGCGGGAAGAGATGATGGAAATGAATGGGTTGAGGTGTATAACCAAGGAGAGAGTGATGTTGATGTTACCACACTTCGATTTGTTGAGGGTGGGGTGAACCATAAAATAACTGAAATGAGCACAGCGGTGCTTCGTGCACATGAATATGCGATTATCGCTGATAATGCGACTGCGTTTTCTTCCCTCTACCCATCCTTTACCGGATTATTATTTGATAGTTCATTTTCACTCGCGAATACGGGAGAGGCGCTCAGTTTGAAGAATGATGAGGTAAGTATAGATATGGTTACTTATACACCTAATGAGGGGGCAAACGGTACCGGTGCGTCCCTACAAAAAATAAACACATCATGGGTCGTTGCGGCAGCAAATCCTGGATATGGGAGCAGCCTAAGTGATCCGCTCGTAGAAGTTGCGAGTACTACTCAGGTAGCGGCACAACTTTCATCAATAGTTGTCGGGGGTGAGCCGCCAGCAGACCCTGTTGTTCCTCGGGTGAAGGTTTCTATGAATACGGATACAGTGATCACTGCAGGAACACCAGCGCGTTTTGAAGGATTGGCTTCTATAGGTGGTGTATCTGCACCTGATACTGCCCGATTTTTATGGAATTTTGGTGACGGTGCCGTATTTGTGGGTCGTAATACGACTCATACCTATGCGGTGCCAGGGCACTATGTGGTCTCACTTACCGTATCAACTGGAGGTACGAGCGAAACTCATATGGTATCACTCGATGTGCTTGCGGCATCAGTATCTATTGTTGCAGTTTCTTTTGGTGTTGATGGAAGTATTACGCTCAAGAATAATGGTACCAAGATACTCAATATTTCAACGTGGTATGCGCGCACCACTGATGATACGTTTGTGTTTCCAGTAGGGACATATCTTGCCCCCGGCGTTGCGGTACCGTTTCCAAATAAGACGACGCGCTTGTTACTGAAGGGAAATGAACATGTTTTTTTACATATGCCGAACGGATCGGTGATCGGTCAGAGTGATGGGATGTTTTCTGCTCAGGCGACAACTACTCTTGTGTCAAATACTGTGTATGTAGCTGATGATGGTGGACGTGGTTATACACCAAGTAGTGCTCAGAAAAGTATATCGTCCGCACCTGGTAGTGGTCATGTCTTGGTTGCAACTAGTACGGCCGGAGCATTGGTGCATGAGTCTATACCAGCATCTTCAGATTCGAAGGTGTGGTGGTATGTGGTATTTGTTGGGGTATTAGCAGTAGCTTCATATGGAACACTGTTATTTGAAAAGAAGCGCCTTGTTGATGAATTTGAGATAATAGAGGCACATGATGAATCATAAGAAAAAGATTCTTATTTTTTCGTATGCCTACGAACCGCTTGTGGGAGGTGCTGAAATTGCAGTACGTGAAATTACGGATCGGCTCTCTCCTGATGAGTTTGATTTTCATATGGTGACGGTGCGTGTTGCTGGACGTCCCCGTATCGAGCATATTGGTCACATTATTGTGCATCGGGTTTCGTGGAGTTGTCCTGGACGCGATATTATTTCTCGCACGCTGCACCGTTTGGGGAAGTACTGGTTTCCATATGCCGCCGCGCGATATGGCGCTTCTTTACATACAGCAGAGCAGTTTGATATGGCCTGGTCAATCATGGCTGCATTTGCCGGTTTTGCAACACTTTTTTTTCATAAAAAGACTAACGTGCCATACATACTGACGTTGCAGGAGGGTGATCCACCCGAGCATATTCGTCGTATGGTGAAACCAGTCTACCCGTGGTTTAAGAATATTTTTAAGCATGCGTTTCGTGTGCATGCAATATCTCACTATCTGGCTGCTTTTGCGAAAGAAGAGGGAACCCCTGTTGAGCCAGTAGTGATCGGTAATGGTGTTGATGTTGTACGATTCGGTGCACCTCGACCACTCAATGAGCGGGTGACTATTCGCCATGCACGGGGTATTCAGGATAATGAACAGGTCATGTTTACCGCGTCACGTCTTGTGAAGAAGAATGCGGTTGATGTGGTGATTCAAGCTTTAACGATGCTTCCCGCAACAACAAAACTTGTTATTGCGGGCGAGGGTCCGCTTAGGGAAGAGTTAGCACGTGTGGCCAATATGTTGAAAGTTTCATCGCGGGTACTGTTTTTAGGTACGATATCACACGAACAATTGCCGATGTGGTTCCATGCAGCTGATGTGTTCGTACGGCCGTCGCGTTCGGAAGGATTTGGCAATGTGTTTGCCGAGGCGATGGCGGCTGGTGTGCCGGTAGTTGCAACTGGGGTTGGAGGTATTCCTGATATTGTAAAAGATAATAAAACTGGTCTTATTTGTGCGGTTGATGATCCGCAAGATCTTGCACACAAGGTGAAAAAAATACTTACCGAGACAGCGCTTCGTGAACGATTAGTTGAACAGGGTAAAGTGATGGTGCAAGACCACTATACATGGGATTATGTGGCGAGCCGTATGAAAAGAGAGGTGTTTAGGGTTTAGTTGACTATAAATGTTTTATATGATATACTTGTCTTAGAAAGAAGTTAGTTTTGCTGTATAGAGTCTCAATAAAGCCATAAGCCGAAAGGTTGTGGCGCAACCAAGAAAGGTATTAATGAAAGATCAATCAACGTTGTGGGACATTGAACCGTACACATTTCTTCCAAAGGAACCGAAAGATTTTAATCTCTTTTTATTCAGAGAAATTTCTTACAGTGATGCATACGACGGAAAGTCCGCAGTTCTTGATGGTGCTAAACGAACGATCGTTTTCTATGGACCCAGAATCGCCTGCGCGCGTTACAAGCTCTATGAACGTGGCGCGGGGGCGGGAACTCAAGAGGTGGGGGACGAAAAATGCTGGGATATGTATATGGTTGCTGAGCTGTTTCTCAAGATTCTGCGAATAGCTCGGGCGAAGTTTTTTGAAAGTCATAGAAGTGAGCGAGACGAAGCGCTCCGGGCTTCTAGGACAGATTGGGATCACTTCTTGGATCCTGGTCAAAATATCCTTGACATACTTATCTCTCACCCGCAATACCAGGCGTTGGATGTAACTTTTGGAGTGAAGCTCAAAAAAGTTTCTTGTGGAGGCGGTCAGTACCGAAAGGTGCTCGTAACAAAGCGTTACAACGGGTCGTAGTAAACAAAAATGGTATGGTTTCAATTTGATAGCCTTAGACCAAAGCAAAAGACCTCTTATTAAAAAAGAGGTCTTTTTTTTAGTAAAGTAAAGCCATGGCACTATACGTGGGATTGTGTGGCGAGCCGTATGAAAGAAGAAATATTTTTGCCTAAGAATTGACTTTCCTTGTTACACGTGTTATTTTTTTGATAGTTGTTCATCAATAATACAATAGAAAGGAAGGTGGTTAAGTGGATGATACAGAGACAAGAAAAAGGTTACAGGAAGAATTTGAGGCTGTTTTTCGTAAGAAAAAAAATGAGAATTCTTTTGGTGCAGAAGCGGTCGTGTATCTTTCTGCGGCTCCGGATCAAACAAGGTTGCCCAGTGATCCAGCTTACGAAATGAGTCCTGAAAATATCTCTCGAGCAATGTACACTGCGCTGTGTGCGCAGGTATTTTGCGACGAGACAAGGCGGATTATATTGTGTGGTGAGACGGAACAGCTTCCGTCTATGACGCAATTGATACATGGATATAATTTCCCTCTTTCTGCGGGGGATGTTCTTCATAGCGTCGATTCAGGGAAACGTGGAGATAGCCATACTGGTACGCAATTTGAGGCCCTCGCAACATTTTTAAGGGGGAAAAATTTTTCTATAATATTAATAACCAATCAGTACCACGTTCCTCGGGTACGGCGGTATGCGGCGCGGCACCTTTTAAGTATTGTGTCGAAATACTCCGTTGTGGGAGTTCCCAATGACACCGGCCTATACGATCGGAAGGCTAAGGTGGAAGGTGAAATCGATCGAATCATTCGATACGCAGAACAGGGCATCTTTGATTTGTTTCTTTCTGCTGTGTAGCACAGAACAGCCGGAGCTTTTGCTACTGGCTGTTTTTTTATTGTATAGTTGAGCTATGCGTATGTTGATTGCTACGGGTATTTATCCGCCCGCGGTTGGTGGTCCAGCACGGTATGCTGCTGAACTGGTTTCTTTGTGGAATACTGCTGATGTGTCCGCACAAGTTGCGGTGGCACGTCGCTTGTCTTGGTTGCCGCCACTGGTGCGCCACCTCGGTTTTTTTCTTATTTGTCTTATAAAAGCGGTTCGCGCGAATGTTGTGTTTTCGTTGGATACTTTTTCTGCAGCGGTGCCGGCATATTATGCCGCAAAACTTTTGGGAAAACCGTTTGTGGTGCGCGTCGGAGGAGATTTTTTGTGGGAAATGTATACGGAGCGAACTAAAAAAGAGGTGACGCTACGTTCATTTTGTGAATCGATACCATCAGATTTATCTTTCAAAGAAAAGATTATTTTATCGTTTGTGCGCCGTATGCTCCAAGGAGCGAACCTGGTTGTTTTTTCGGTTAGTTGGTATGAGACGTTGGCGCACAAAGCATATGGACCATTCACTCGCACCGCTGTTGTTGAAAATCCGACTGGTCCAAGGGAGGAGAGTGCACTTCCGCACAAAAAAACATTTCTGTTTTTGGGGAGACCCCTTTTTTTAAAGAATGCAATACGATTTCGTCGTGCATTTAGGGCCGCGGCAGAGCATTATACAGATATCGAGCTAGTTGAGGGGACGTCTGGTAGAGATGAGTACCTTGCTATGCTTCGGCAGTGTTACGCGGTGGTAGTCCCGTCACTATCTGAGGTGAGTCCCAATACGGCACTCGATGCGATTCGCTGTGGTAAGCCACTTATTTTGACCAAAGAGAGCGGATACGCAGATCGCTTTGCGGCAGCCGCCATACGTGTTGATCCACTTGATGATGTGTCTTTACGGAATGCGATTGAATTGCTATGTGATGAAACAGTATATCGTCAGGCGACGCATGTGGCGAGCATGTTTCCGTGCGACCGATTATTTGCAGACGTTGCTTCTGAATTATTAACTTTGTGTAAAAATGTATGCGCGTCATAGCTATCGGCACAGAACGAGGATTGTTTAAAGAAGGGAGCGGTGCTCGTATTCGTATTGCCAAGCAGGGTGCACTTTTTGAGGAGTTGCATATCATTGTGTTCACCAAAAAAGATAAGATTTTTTTTGAACAAAAAATTGCTGATAATGTATTTGTGTATCCAACACGTTCATGGTCACGCCTATGGTATATCAGGGACGCGGTTGCGATTGCGCGACGATGTATGGCGCAATGGGTGATC
>CAZTRA010000004.1:0-50690 GCA_964616075.1 uncultured Candidatus Saccharibacteria bacterium | reverse complement strand
CGGCAAGACGATTGTTTCCGGACAGGATCCGTTTGAGTCAGGATTAGCAGCTTTAAAAATAGCCCAGCTGCTGAATGCGCCACTGCAGTTACAGTTACACACCGATATGTTTTCACCGTTGTTTACAAGGTCGTGGCTGAATCATCTTCGTGTGTTTTGGGCCCGTCGGCTGCTTCCTCGTGCAGCTGTTGTTCGCGTGGTATCTGATAGTATCAAGGAACGTTTGGTTGCTTCGAGGCTGGTTTCTCAAGAGCGGGTAGTGGTGTTACCGGTGTATGTAGACCTGACATCATTTGGTCAAGAGTTACCGATCGAGCCGACCCATGATTTGCGAGCGCTCTTTCCGGAGTTTAAATTTATTGCGCTTACTGCCTCTCGGTTAACACCAGAAAAAGATATTGGCGTTGCGGTTAGGGCAATCGCGGCGCTCTCAAAAGAGGCGCAGCATCTTGGCCTCGTGATTGTGGGAGAAGGGCCTGAAAAGATGGCACTTACTCGGCTTGCACGACACCTCAGTATTGATCATCGTGTGCGTTTTCTGCCTTGGCAAAAGCATCTTGGGGGGTTGTACCGTTCGGCGAATGTATTTGTACTCACATCTTCCTTTGAAGGTTTTGGACTTACGATTGCCGAGGCGCTTTTGTCTGGGACACCGGTAATAGCGACACGGGTTGGTCTTGCGCAAGAGCTTCATGATGGAAGTGAGATTTTAACGTGCGCGCCCGGTGATGTATCGTGCTTTGTCAAAAAAATACGATTACTGATGAATGATCATGCTTTGCGGGAAGTACTTACAGTAAATGGCCGTCAAGCAATGCTTCGGCGTATGCCCGATGAAGAAACATACCAGCGTTTATATAAGTCATCATTTGAGCTTGCGTTCAGTATGCCAGAACGTAATAATGATTTTCATGAAAAGAGGTGACCTTGTAAGCAAGAAGTGTCGTTTATTCTTGTGTATGATGTTACTGAAACAGATATGATGACATGATACGTTGCATGACTCATGAAAACAGAAAAAATAAAATTACTTATTATTACCCAAAAAGTTGATAGAAATGATCCGATTCTCGGATTTTTTCGGGCATGGATTGATGAGTTTGTGCTTCGGTGTGAACGATTGTTTGTTATCGGACTCTCTGTTGCGCCAGAAGAAACTAATAATCGTCTTGAAAAAATAAATTTTTTTTCTTTAGGTAAAGAAGAAGGAATAGGAAAGATGGGAAGACTTATAAGATTTTTTTCTTACATCTGGGACCGTCATCGTAAATACGACGCAGTGTTTGTGCATATGAATCCTATCTATGTGGTTTTAGCGGGGTGGTATTGGAAGTGGTGGCGTCGTGTTCCTGTGGTGCTGTGGTATGTACACCGTACTGTTGATTGGAAGCTGCGCATTGCATCACTGTTTGTTGATGCGATTTTTACAACAAGCAAGGAGGGATGTCGTATTGCGGAGAAAAAAAGACAAGTCGTGATGCACGGTATTGATACTGTATTATTTCAGACATACAAAAAAACAAAATCTCTCTCTCGCCAGGGAGAGGTCTCACTTGTTCATGTGGGTCGTATTACACCGATTAAAAATTGTGACACAATTATTGATGCAATACCGTTTCTTGAAAAAAAGGTGTCACGGCCGGTACGACTGACGTTTATCGGCGAACCGGTCACTCGTGACGATCATGAGTACTATGCAGCATTGAGGGAGCGGGTACGAGCTCAGCATTTAGATCAAAAAGTTTTTTTTGAGGATGCTATTGCGCATCATGTATTGCCGCAGCGTTTGACCTCATTTGATGTGATGGTGAATGCCACACCTACAGGGGGGACAGATAAGGTGGTATTCGAGGCGATGGTAATGCAGCTTCCAGTTGTAGTCAGTAATAGGGCATTTGACATTTTTTTGGGGCCACGGTGGCAAGAATTATGTATTTTCAAAGAACGGGACGCTATTGATCTTGCGACACGTATTGCTGGATTATTATCACAACTCGATCAAGAACAATGCTTAATGTTGAAAGAGTTTTCTTCCGTGGCGTCACAGTACTCGGTCGCTATGCCGGTGGCTCATATTGTGGATTTTTTGGAAAAAAAACAATAACATATTGATGATGCGGTACCCTTTAATCCGTGATATGCTCTAGCCACTATGAGAGTGTGTTATTTTGGTATTTTTGATCCAAAGTATTGCCGTAATAAAAATATTATCAAAGGCCTTCGTGCAGCGGGGGTGGGGGTTATTGAGGTTATTGATACGACTCCAGGTCCGATTAAGTATTGGCATTTGCTTAAGAAATATTGGTCAGTGAGACATGCGTATGATGTGATGATCGTTGGATTTCCCGGACAGATTATTGTTCCATTTGCGAAGTTGATTACTCGCCGTCCCGTTATTTTTGATTTGCACGTATCTTATTACGACAGCATTATCAAAGAGCGAAAGCAGTATCCTCGCCGATCATGGGCCGCGGTAAAGTTCTATCTTCTTGATTGGATTGCTTGCCGTCTCGCTGATGTGGTACTCCTTGATACGCATGAACATGTGCGGTACGTATCCTCACTACTTCATATAACTCCTAATAAATTTGGCGTTGTACGTCACGGTATTGATAATGATTTGTTTACTCCACCTGCAGCACGTCCAGAAAAAAAACCAAATGATCCCATGATTGTCTCTTTTCATGGGTACATTCAATTATTAAATGGTATGGATTTAGTGATTGATGCGATGGATCAGCTGCGCAAAGAGCCGATTCATTTGTGGATTATTGGTGGGGGGAGTGAATATCCGAAAATGCAAGAATTGGCAAAGGCTAAAGGACTTTCAAATGTGACATTTTATCCGCCGATGCCACCACCTGAATTAGCAAAAAAAGTTGCGACCGCTGATATTGGACTTGGTTTCTTTTCAAAGAGTAAGAAAATTGATCGAGTGATTGCGAATAAAGTCGTTGAGTTGATGGCTCTGAAAGTTCCCGTTCTTACTGGAGATGCGGTTGCAATGCGCGAGTGTTTTGTTGAGAATAAAGAAGTGTTCTATTGTGAACGTGGTAGTGTTGAATCGATTGTACAGGTATTGCGGCGTGTCGCACAAAATCCCGCGTTACGTCAGCAGGTCGGGGAAGGTGGGTATGCACGGGTTACTACGGGAATGACGTACATTGATGCGGGAAAACAAACCCTGGCGTTTATAGAACCTTTAATAAAAAAGGGTTAATACGAGCATATATGGTAACTCGTAAGACAAAAAAGCAACGAGAGGATGGGCGTATCCGCGTATTGGTGACCGGTGGTGCTGGATATGTTGGTGGTGCGGTGACTGATATTCTTGCTTCAATGCCTGAGCGGTATGAATTTCGTGTGTATGACTCTCTCTTGTATGAGGAGTCGTACCGGAAACCAGTTTCTTTTGTGTATGGAGATATTTTGGACCGAGAAAAATTATCTCGCGAACTTCAGTGGGCAGATGCTGTGATATGGTTGGCTGCTATTGTCGGTGATGGTGCGTGCAAGTGGGATGAGGTGTTGACCACAAAAACAAATCAAGAATCACTCGGGTGGCTCGCAGAGCGTTTTCATGGACGAATTGTTTTTGCCTCTACATGTTCTGTATATGGCGCACAAGAGAAGGCTTTATTGACGGAAACGTCCCCACTTAAACCACTTTCTTTGTATGCACATACAAAAATTGAGGCAGAAAAGTTACTTGCAAAAAGTGATGCGGTTATTTTTCGCTTAGGTACGCTGTTTGGCGTCTCGGATATCTTTTCTCGAGTTCGTATGGATTTGGTGGCAAACTTGTTGACGGCTCGCGCGTTAGTTTCCGGAAGTATAGATATTTTTGGGGGTGAACAGTATCGACCACTTTTGCATGTGAAAGACGCAGCGCTCGCATTCGTATCGGCACTTGAAGTTCCGTCGATGTCTCATGCAGAAATATACAATATTTCATTTGAAAATTTGCGAATGATTGATCTTGCAGAGCGTATCGTGAAGCATTTTCCAAAAGTGCAGATAAAAACAACCCAGATGCCCTTTGAAGATTTGCGAAATTACTCTGTTTCCACTGAGAAAGTTAAAAAAGCGCTTCATTTTCGTCCGACTCGTACGATTGATGAAGGTATTATAGAAGTTTCTGAGCTCTTGACTGAACGCCGGGTAAAGGATTTTAATAATCCTCGCTACAGTAACCAGCTTTTCTTGAAGGATTTGTTACAGCGTTAGATCTATGTATGAAGTACCAACAGTAATTGAAGGGGGTTGCGCGGTTGATGACCGTGGCATGCTTACGTTTGCGAATAATTTTACGTTCCGGGGAGTAAAGCGCTTTTATAGTGTGTTAAATTTTTCAACCGAAACAATCCGTGCATGGCACGGCCATCAAAAAGAAGGAAAGTATGTGCTAGTTTCCGAAGGATCGGCGATTGTGGCTGCGGTAAAAATGACGGATACAAAAAAGCCGAGCAAAAAACAGGCGGTTGAACGGTTTGTTCTCTCGGCTAGAAAACCAATGATTTTTTGGATTCCGCCAGGATATGCCAACGGGTTTCGGGCTCTTGAGCCGCATACCCGCATTTTTTTCTTCTCGACGGCTTCTCTCGAAGAATCAAAAGGTGATGATTATCGATTCCCCCATGATTATTTTGGTGATAATGTGTGGCGTGTGGAACATCGATAATAGGTTTTTATATGACAGTACAGAGGAAGAAATCTCAAAAAAAAGTGAAACGGTCTGTTCGTGCCTCCTCCAAGAAACGGTTGCAATATAAGAAGCCGCGCGTGTTGGTGCTTGGGGTAACGGGGATGTTGGGGTCCATGGTATTTCACTATTTAGCAGAGAAGGGTGAGGTGATTGCTGCGGGTACGGCGCGTATCCCCAAAACAGTAACCACGGTACGGGGCGACATTTTTCCATTTGACGCTGATACCCCTGAAAGTTTAGAGATGTTATGTGCCGCGTGGCAACCTGATTTTGTCATTAACTGTATTGGTATCATTAAGCCGTATTGTAAAGATACTGATCCAGAAGGAATTTCTCGGGCACTTCGGGTAAATGCGTTATTTCCACATACGCTTATACGTATTGGTGAGCAATATAATTTTCGTATCATACAGATTGCAACTGATTGTGTGTATAGTGGTGTGAAAGGGATGTATGTTGAGCAGGATCCCCACGATCCGTTTGATGTGTATGGTAAGACAAAAAGTTTAGGTGAGGTTCGTCAGGGACCGATACTACACATTCGAACATCTATTATTGGTCCGGAAGTAAAAGGGAAACTTTCTTTGCTGGAATGGTTTTTATCTCAGCCAGAAGGAAGTACATTGAAAGGGTTCGCTCATCATCGATGGAACGGGGTGACCACGTTGCAGTTTGCAGAATTGGTTGAGCGTATTATTTGTGCGGGCTTCTCTTTCTTTGATACGCTCGTTTCTACTTCATACGTGCATCACTTTGTTCCAAACACCGCGGTTGATAAACATGAGCTGATGCAACTATTCAAGATCGTTTTTAAGAAAGATGTGGGTATTGAACGAGTTGATAATATCGGTCCTGCAGTTGATCGAACATTGGCTACTAGTTACCACGTGCTCCCTGTTGCAGGAACAGGACCACTCCAGGCGGCACTTCAAAAACTTTCTCGTTACCAAAACGTACACGGCCCCCTTGTATTGTGGTAAGCTGCACAAACGATGAGTGAAGTTATTAAAGCGTTTTATAACAACCACAAGGCGTTTGGTATCAATTCGCTTCGGCGTCGTAAAATAGCATCACTGGCGGAGCATGCGCTTGTGGGTAAGCGGGGTCGGGTGCTTGATGTTGGGTGCACCACGGGGTATGTATCATCACCGCTTAAGGCGAAGGGGCACTATGTGGTGGGTATTGATATTGCAGAGAAGGCGATTATTGAAGCGGCACGTGTACTTGATGAGGCATACGTTGTCGATATAGAACAGTATCCGTGGCCACCGTCAGTTGCTACTCAGCCCTACGATTTGATTATTGTTAGTGAGGTCATCGAACATGTGTTTAATCAAGCAGCGTTGCTCGGCGAACTTAAAAAGATGCTTGCGCCCGGAGGATATATTCTTATTACAACTCCGAACCTGTTGATCTGGAGCGAACGTATTAAGATGCTTCTTGGTATATATGAGAATACTGATCAGGGGCATATTCGTATGTTGTCATATCGAAATTTTTTGAAATTATGTAAGGAAACTGGATTTTCTGTTATTGCGGAGAATCACGTGTGGAAGCCCCACTGGTGCAATTACATTGATAGGGTATTGTCGCCAAACATGTTTGCGTATCAAATTGTGGCATTGATTCAACCGCTGTCATGATAAATCATTTAGTGAAACGTATTGCGGTGATTAATCCCTCAGAGCCTGATGGTGTTGCCCGGACGATTCTTGATGGGTTGCTTACTCTTTTTGAAAAAGAGGAGGTTGTTTTTGCAATATCGGCACCGTTTTCTTACTCGTTGCCTTTGTCGGATATGGTGCTTGGGCGCGATGATTTTATTTCTTTCGCGCGCGGTGCAGATATTATATTTCTCATGAATAGTAAGTATTCGGTCAACGTACGCCTTGCCGAAGATATAGATGCGTTCCATAAGACGGTATATATCGACGGGTCGGAGTTAGGGGGAAATAATCGCTTTGATGTTGAGACGCAGCGACGAGTGATAGATGGCACCTATATGCATAAGGGTGCCATACATACGGATATGTTGTCTCGATGTGCACTTTATTTTCGGAGAGAAAAACCTTATTTACGACATATTATTCCCCTACCATTTGGGATTGAGCGGCGGTACTTGTCTCATATACAAAAACGTCCAATTAAAGATATAGATTTTTTTTGTGTGTTTGGACAGGATGAGTATCCGCTGTTACGGCGGCATGTGCGTGATGCGCTTAAATTATTTTGTGCACAAAATTGTTTTACGTGTGTCACTGAGACCCTCCCCTCAAAGGAGTTTTATACGCTTTTGGCACGTTCAAAGGTTGGTATTTCTGTGGGTGGGGGAGGTTTTGATACGCTTCGTTTTTGGGAAATACTTGCGGCAGATGCGATGGTTATTACCGAGACGATTGATATATTCAAAAAAGGTGATAACGCTCTTTCGTATGAAAGGATTACTGAGTGTAATAACCTTTTTGATTTTGTAGATGCCTTCACACAGATAGGGGAGTTTTTGAAAACAGGCTATGATAGTGAGGTGGTGAAACCTTCGTGGGAGAATGAATATAAAAAAATTATATCGACCCATAGTTCTGAGGCTCGGGTACGGACGGTTATAGATTCTTTCTATGCGGCCAGATCATAAATTAATGGATTCATCGTGTGCAGTTATTATTGCTTCGTGTAAAGCCTACAGTGATTCGTGGGGGCCATTCTTCACACAGTTTTTTAAATATTGGCCAGATTGTCCATTTCCGGTCTATCTGATTACTGAAGGCGGGGAACAGCCGGATTCTCGCGTTTCTATGATTATGCTGCAAAAGGATAACGGATGGTCAGACAATGTGCGCTATGCACTCGATGTGATTGGTGTGCCGCATGTGCTATACATTTTGGATGACGTTCCGTTTATGTCTCCGGTTGATACAAAGCGGATTAAGGCGTTATTAGCGTTAATGCGCACAGAACGGGCGGCATATCTTCGCCTTTTTCCTGCTCCAGAGCCAACGCAGCCATACAAACAATACACTGAAGTTGGGTTGATTGGTCCAGATGCTCCGTACCGTACGTCAACGATGGCGGCTTTGTGGGACGTGCATACACTCAAGGATCTTTTGGTACCAAAAGAGAATGCGTGGCAGTTTGAGATTTTGGGTACTGAACGTTCTCGGATATATCCACGACCGTTTTTGTCCGTGTGGAAGAAGGATGGGCCCGCGATTAACCATTTTGCAACTGCTATTAAGAAAGGTAAGTGGCAGTGGGACGCAGTCAGGTTTCTCAAGAGGGAAGGCATCGAGATTGATCACAGTCGGCGACGTGTGGAAACATTTTGGATTTTTTTGCTGCGGCAAGGGGGGAGGGTTCCAGGTTTGGCTTTTATTATACGGAACCTAAGAAAAATATTTTTTGGTAATAAACCATCAGTATTGGTTTCAACATAACAAAAATCATTTGCTGGTCATTCGATAAACTGATAGTATGCGGCGGCTACTATGGATACGTCGCAGAATGGAAAAAAGGCTTTGATTACTGGCATTACAGGCCAAGATGGGAGTTATTTGGCTGAACTACTGCTCTCAAAGGGGTATGTAGTGCACGGTATCATTCGTCGTTCTAGTACGTTTAATACCTCGCGTATCAACCACATCTTTGAAGACCCACATACACCAGGAAAACGACTTGTTCTTCACTACGGAGATTTGACCGATAGCACTAACGTCGCGAAGTTGATTCGTACAATTGCACCAGATGAGATTTATCACCTTGGTGCGCAGAGTCATGTGCGAGTTAGTTTCGATATACCGGAGTACACAGCTGAAGCCACCGCAGTTTCGACGGTGCGTTTATTGGAAGCGATTCGCGAGACGGGCATTAATACAAAGTTTTACCAAGCGTCTTCCTCTGAAATGTTTGGAAAAGTACAGGAGGTACCACAGCGTGAGACGACACCTTTTTATCCTCGGTCACCGTACGGTGTTTCCAAAGTATTTGCATATTGGATGACGATAAATTATCGGGAGAGTTACGGATTGTTTGCGGCTAATGGAATTTTATTTAATCATGAATCACCACGTCGCGGCGAGACCTTCGTGACAAGGAAAATTACGCGTGGATTATCTCGGGTTAAGTTAGGAATAGAACCAGTGTTGTATCTTGGTAATTTACATGCAAAGCGAGATTGGGGTTACGCACCTGATTATGTTGATGCAATGTGGCGTATGTTGCAGCATCATACCGCGGATGATTTTGTGGTTGCGACAGGGGAAACACACACAGTTCGAGAGTTTGTTGAGGTGACCGCACGCGCGCTGGACATGTCGATTGTGTGGCAGGGATCAGAGGTTGATGAAATTGGTATTGATCAAAAAACGGGCAAGATACTAGTGCGGATTGATCCGCACTACTTTAGACCAACCGAGGTTGATCTTCTTATTGGGGACGCATCAAAAGCGCGAGTGCTCCTTGGGTGGGAACCAGCAGTGCGGTTTAGTGAACTTGTTGATATTATGACTAAGGCTGATTTTGAAAGAGAAAAGCGGCTCATGGGAAGGTAATTGTATGATCAAACTCATCAAGTCAACATTTTACAACGAGAATGAAACAAAGCGTCGGTTGATTAAATTCATTGCGGGTGCGCACTCATTGTCGATGGGCGAGCAGTGTACGCTTTTTGAACAGGCGTTTGCAAAAAAGCAGGGAAGAAAATATGCAGTGTTTGTAAACAGTGGTTCTTCCGCAAATCTTATTTTAATTCAGGCATTGTTAAACTTGGGTCGTCTAAAACAAGGTGACAAGGTTGGTATATCAGCGTTGACGTGGGCGACAAATGTAATGCCGATTCTACAGTTGGGGATGATCCCGGTGCCTATCGATGTTGAACTTGAAACACTTAACATATCTGTACGAACACTTTCTGCGAGCTTACAGGGGTTGGCGGCGGTTTTTACTACAAACGTACTTGGCTTATCTGACAATATTCGTAAGGTTGCTGCTTTGTGTGCGAAAGAGGGTGTTCTTTTTTTTGAAGATAATTGTGAAGCGCTTGGATCACGGGTTGGCAAAATGCTACTTGGAAATATTGGTTGTGCGGCAACTTTTTCGTTTTTTGTGGGACACCACTTATCAACAATAGAGGGAGGTATGGTTGTGACTGATGATAAAGAACTTGCTGATATGTTGGTGATGGTCCGTGCACATGGCTGGGATCGGAACGTGAGTGATACAAAAAAGAAGTTGTTGCGACATATACACGGTATTGATGATTTTTATGCCAAATATACGTTTTACCATTTAGCATATAATGTTCGGCCAACTGATATACAGGGCTTTTTGGGAAATGAGGCGCTGCGATATTGGGACAGTATTGTTCAAAAACGGGCAAGAAATTTTGCGGTATTTGCGGCTGCTGCCAAAAAGAACTTGGCCATTATTCCGTTACAGACAAAGTACATGTCCCTTGTTTCAAACTTTGCTTTTCCGGTGATATGCAGAGATCAGGCGGCAGCATTGTTGTTGCGACAGCAATTTGAACGTGCAAAGATTGAGGTTCGGCCGGTTATTTCAGGTGATATTACCGCGCACCCATTTTGGAAACATACAGTCAAAGAAACGTATGATTGTCCCAATGCTCATATGGTGCATACGAATGGTTTTTATTTCGGTAATAATCCCGATCTCACAAAGAAAGAAATTGATTTGTTGAGAAGCCTTCTTTTGGGTACATAAAAACTACCCCACCCATTGATTGGGTGGGGTAGTGTGGTTTCGTGCTAACACGAAACAAGTCTTGGGTGATGGCCGATTTCCTCGGCCTCGTTCCTCATTGCGTTGAGAAGGTCGGTGCGTTGCTTATTTCGCTTGGCCCTCATGGTGTCGTCGTCCTCACCGGCCTGTTCGATGGGGTGAATGTAGTTGACAGTCGTAGACCCTACGGTCCAACCGTTGGCTATCATGGAGATTATTGGGACAAAGAGGATTTCCCAATTATCACCATGGCGACCATCGTATGTTGCCATTAGCTTTGCCGCTCGACGGGTCATTATACGAACGCCAACCCATAAATCGAGATCGCGTCCGGTGATAGTTGCCGCTTCCCAATTTGCCAACAACTCAACGTTGCGTTGGTGTTCAGGGTAATTGTTGAAGGTTTGTCGCCGAGGAATGACCACGTCACAACCCCCGCTGACGAGGTGTTCAATGCAAGGCCGGAGGAGGGGTACTATGGGGTACTTCTCTGGTTCAAGCCAGACAATGATATCCGCGGCGGTTTCTAGTCCAAGATGCAGGCATTGGCGTCGCGAAGCGCCCATGCCCGGTTGTGATTGTGGGTAGACGCTCGCCCCTGTATCCAAAAGCACGTTTTGAATCATGGGATTTGGTGATCCATCTACAACGATCAGCGGAAAGCCGTGGTTGCTCGCCTCACGTGCCATTTTAATAGCCAGAATGAAACGAAGATCGAGTGTTGTTCTGTAAAAGGTTGCGGTAACGAGGCATGGTTTCAAGAGAGCTCCTTTTTTGATGAATCCGTAACTATTATAACATAAAAATTGATACTAGCAAAATCTTTCTTTATTAGTGTTGGTGCGTGATAATATGCTCACCCATGACGATTGATACACAGAAAAAGATATTTGTTGCAGGTCATCGTGGTTTGGTTGGATCTGCTGTCGTGCGACGGCTTACACAGGGTGGCTACCAGCACATTATTACCAAGACACGACAAGAACTTGATTTGTTTGATCAGCAGGTCGTCCGTTCTTTTTTTAAGAAAGAGAAGCCCGCGTATGTTATTTTGGCGGCTGCTCGAGTGGGAGGTATTAAAGCGAATAGCACGTACCCGGCGGATTTTTTGTATGAAAACCTGATGATCCAGAACAATGTAATCTGGTCTGCTCACGAAGCGCATGTTGAAAAGTTGTTGTTTCTTGGTTCATCGTGTATTTATCCACGTCTTTCAAAGCAGCCGATTACAGAGGACTGTTTACTTGATGGTAAACCCGAGCCAACGAATGAAGGGTATGCGCTTGCAAAGATAGCGGGATTGAAGCTGTGTGAAAAAATTTTTGAGCAGTACAAAAAACCTTTCATATCCTGCATGCCGACCAATATCTACGGTCCGGGCGATAATTTTGATCCAGAATCCGCCCACGTTATTCCGGCACTTATGGCTCGTATGCATCAAGCGAAAGTCTCCAATGCGCCCGAAGTGGTTATTTGGGGTGACGGTACTGCTATGCGCGAATTTTTATTTGTGGATGATTTGGCAGATGCGATTGTTTTTCTTTTTGAGCGTTATGAAGAGAAACAATTTGTGAATGTTGGTACTGGTGAAGATATTACGATTCGGCAACTTGGGGAAACATTGCGACATGTTGTCGGATATACAGGCAGGTTGGTATTTGATGCTACGAAACCAAATGGTATGCCACGAAAACTGCTCGATGTTTCGAAGTTACATTCACTCGGGTGGAAACATAAAATTTCATTTAGTGATGGGTTACACGCCTTGTATACGTATTACACAGAACAAGTTCTTAAAGATCGTTAGGGTTTATGTTTTCTGTATACATCGGATCATTGTTGCCAAAATATCAATATCTTGACCTCTTGTTTCCAAACATTGGGGCGCCTATTTCTACTAATTCATTTGGTGAACCGTATCCATTTTTCAGATTACAACCAATTATTAAAACAGTTGCATATGCAAGCGACGCTGATGCGTGTTTGTATCCCTATCCGTACAATGTGGCACTTCGTCACAAAGAACATTTTGAGTCGTTCATGAAGGTTGCCGTTGCATCGCATAAGCCTATTATTGTTGCGGCCCTCGGTGATCAGAGTGTTGCGGTTGATCCCCGTGTTGCGATTGTTCTTCGGACGTCAGGATATCAAAGTGAGCTATCGCCACGAGATATTATTGTTCCACCGACGGTTGCTGATATCGGGACCTTGTATGGAGTCCTGCCACGCCGCAAGGAAGATATACCGGTGGTTGGATTTTGTGGGTATGCAGGTTTTGAAAAAATAACAGACCGTGTGCGATTTTTGTTGAAGGATAGCTTTGTAGGTATCGGTGCGCTTTTTTCTTCTCGTGTTGCGGTTCGGCGACAAGGTATTTCATATCGTCAGCGTAGTATGCGTGTTTTGTCACGTTCCCGATTGGTACGAACTGCATTCGTTACCCGACCGTTTTTTTCGGGCAGCGCAAAGACTATTGGCATGGATCCTCATATCGCACGGCGAGAGTACATTGAAAATATGCAGCAATCGGATTTTGTTCTTGCGCCCAAAGGCGATGGTAATTACTCGTTGCGTTTTTTTGAAGCATTATCACTTGGTCGAATTCCTATTCTTATTGATACAGACGTGTCGTTACCAGGAAGTGATGAGTGGTATAAGGATGTGTGCGTGCGAGTGTCGTGGCGTGATATTGGTCAATTGCCTAAAAAAGTTTCAACATGGTACCACTCGTTGAGTGATGATGAGTACGGGCGTCGTCAGGAAGCGGCGCGCGCGCTGTTTGTCGAGCGCGTATTTGCTCCAGTATTCTATACGGCTCTTGTGGATTCAATACGAGAGCGTATACGTGTATGGGGTGATACGTGGGGCAGTATCGCTTAGTTTTTCAATACCTTTTGTTGCGGGTTTCTTTCTTTAAATACAAAAAAGTGAAAAGCTGAAAAGTTTAGAACCATTGAGATGACCGCTGTTAGCAATTTCACGATATTAACCCAGATAGCTTCTGGCATATTCCGTGGTGCTCCAATTGTTGTTGTTAATATGTATAACAAGCTGATATTTATAGTGAAACTTAGTATTGATGCCGTCGTGAAGCGGTAAAATTCTTCTGACACAGTGCCGCACGAGTTAAATGACCACGATCGATTAATGAGGTAAGAGAATAAAAGTACGATACAGAAGGAGAATACAGAAGCAATAACAAGTGGTATGCCGCGGTATAAAGAAAAAGAAAAAGATAGTAGGTTTACGATGCTAATATCGAATGCTGTATTAAAGGCACCCGTTAAGAAAAATTTGGTAAACGTAAAAAGGGTAGAGAAACGGTGTGCCTGATGACCTGCGGCAAAGATGAGCGCATTACAAAAGATAATGGTGAACGTGATAATGGTTATCCCAAAAACAATTCCGATTGGAAGAGCTCGTTCGTGTATGTGTACTAAGGGCGGAACAAGAAATACACCGATAGCGAGTGCGAGTAAGGTGGCGAGCCGAAAATCGTGTGTGGTAAGAATGTTCATTACGTTGTGGTGTGTTGCACCATGGCAATAGGTTCCTTGCCAGCTTTAACAGTCATAAAGAGGAATGGGGCAATCCATGTTCTTACAAACGGGTGGTTCGTTGCGTTATGGTCGTGGTGGAGGAATAAACATGCTTCATCGAGCCACGCATATACTTCAGGGTAGGTGTGGTGCGTGGCGATGGGTGCGGTATACCAATCAAAAATATAGTGAGGGTGAGGCTCTAGACGTACAAAGGCGTTGATGATCCAGTGCAAGAACCAGTGGGGTATTGTTTTAGCAATGGCTGCTACAACTTTTGAAATGCTGTACATGAGGGATAGAGGGAGGCGGGTTGTAACGAGTCGTAAGGAGGTATCAACTACTTCATATACAATGTTCCCCTTATGGTATAAATGGATCGTAATTTTTCCATGGGGAGCAAGGAGTGGTACGAGTTCCAAAAAAGCTTTTTTTGCGTTGCCAGTGTGCATGAGTACTCCATTGCTGAAAATAAAATCAAAGGTTTCTTTTTTGAAAGGTAGGTGGAATAAATCTGCCTGAACAATGTGCGCTTTTTCGTAGTGTTTGAGATTGTTGTATGCAACGTCAACTGCGTGCGACAAATCAACCGAAATTACTTCGGCCCCATAGTCGAGGGCTACACGACTGTACCGGCCATTTCCACATCCTGCATCTAGGACGCGTTTTTGTTGTATTTCTTGCTTTGTAAAAAGTACTTTGTAATCAAAATGACGTTTTGCTCCAGCAAAATCTTGTCCGTTGCCCCATCCGAAATGCGACCATGTTTCCCATTCACTACCAAAATTTCGTATGGTTGTATCTTTGAGTGTGGAGGTGGCCACTTTTGGAACTGAGATCCCAAGTTTTTCTACATGCGATCGATATGTTTCTGTAAAGGTCGGATTTCGAGACCAGGCATCTTCAATGAATCGAGGAATGTGTGCGATAAGGGGATACGGTTTTTTGCAGTGTTGGCATATGAAAACACCATCGGCTATATGACCTGATTTGTTAGTTTCTGAAAAAGCGGTAAATGAAAGTTCGTTGCTACAGGTTGGGCATGCAAGAAGAGGTATGAGGCTTTTTTTCATAGGTAGAACATTATGCTATCACATATGGTATGTCGTGGATGCTTATCGATACTGATCCAATAATTTTGTAATTTCTTCTAGAATATGTTGTGCGCGATTGTCCCAGCTGTAGTTTTGGGCGCGTTCCTTTGCGTTTTTTTGAAGAGTGGCGTTTTTGTGGGAGTCGTTGAGTGTGTTCATAATTGATGTGGCAAGGGAAGAAGGATCGTCTGGTATAAAAAAAGAGGCGCATGTTTCATCAAGTATTTCTCGCAGTGACGGAAGGTCGGAGGCGATAATTGTTTTACCCATGCTCAGGGCCTCAAAAAGTTTAAGTGGAGACGTGTAATGACTCCCAATACGTTCTTTCGCTGAGGTTGGTATTACTACGCAGTCAGCTGCTGCAAGGTATAGGGGAATATCTTTGTGAGGTACTTGACCTATAAAATGTATAGGAAGTTTAAGACGATTTACATATGCGCGCAGTTCTGTTTCTCGTCCTGCTCCGCCACCAACAATAAATATCTCTTTACCCTTTGGTAAGTAGCGAGCTGCTTCAATGAGAGTATCGACACCTTTCCATGGGAAAAGTTGTCCGGTGTAGAGAATCATTTCTGTATCAGGGTGTATATTCAATACGGTTCTTGCTTCAAGGCGAGTTGTGGTAGTAGTAAATTGTTCCAGTTTTACACCGTCTGGTGCATAAATAATTTTTTTTTCTGATATACCAGCGGCAATAAGTTCTTCTTTAATTGTTTTACTAATCACTACAATAGCGACACAGCGTTTGAGTGCTTCCATGAAGCGTGTCAGGTGAGGTGGAGTTGTGTGGAGCTCTATAACAGTAGGTAATTTTTTTTGTGTAAGTGTTTTAAATACATAATTATCTCTAATATAGTACAGGGTAGGTTCTGTATGAGGTAAGGTTTTGTGTGCGTTCCATGCAGATTGGGCAAATGTTCTTTGTAGAAGAAGGAAGGGAATTGGTCCAAGTACTCGGCCAAATTTAGTTATATCAGTTGCCGGAAGTTTTTTAATTTCAAATGAAGGAGGAATTCCGTAATAACTACATATGGCACGTGTTGGAATGTCTATATGCCTTTGTGGAATTGTGAGTGTTGTGTGGGTAATTTTAGAAAAAGATTCACACATCGACATGATTTGTATGCCGTGAGCCTTTTCTGTCGGGAGTCGTGCGGTTGTGATGTAGTGTATTAGAGGTGTGTGCATTGATTAACTTGAAAGTGAGTAACGATCGGTAAATGCCTCAAGTATGAATAGTGCGTAGTAGCTGTAGCGCATCAACGCAAACATTTCATCAAATAAACCTTTATTGAGGGCGTGTTGTATGGTGGTATCGATTGTTGGAATCATTCCTTTAAAATTTTTTTGGTACCATTCAAGTGCGTGCTTCATTTCGGAAGTTTTATTTTTTAGGAGTTGTGTGATTGGTATACTAAAACCTTCTTTTGGTCTATCAAAGAATGACGTTGGAAGGTTGTGTGAGAGGAGTCGGCGGAGCGGTGCTTTTTGGGAGTGGTTTGATTGTTTCCATTCGTTGGGAGCTCCTCCAACAAGGGAAAATAATTTTTTGTCTAGCAAAGGTACACGTCCTTCTAGTGAGTATGCCATTGTTGCCATATCTGCTTTGAGGAGGAGTTTGTCAGGTAGGTTAATGAGTCGGTCGAAAGCCAATCCTCGATCGGGTGTCTCACGTTCACGGACTCTTTCCTCGATTCTTTGTTGAGCTGATGTTGCGTCAATAAGAATGCTGGTGATGGCTGTCTCTGTGACAAATAGACCCAAAGTATCCCCCCTGATTGTTTCAAGGCGTCGTAGTAAGCCTCGGGCCATGTGTAGTGGGAAGTGACGGGGGAGTAGGGGAAATAGGTGTCGTAGTAAAGCGCTGTAACCGCGTGCGACGATTGAGCGGTCAATGTCAGCAGAAAGTCCTGAGAGTCTTTTTGCTCGTGCATATCCGGCAAAAAGTTCATCTCCACCTTCCCCAGAGAGGACGACTTTTACTTGTTGTGCTGCAAGTTTTGATACTGCCATGGTGGGAAGAAGTGAGGAGTCAGCGAGTGGCTGATCCATGTGTTGTAGTAATTCAGGTATCATACGTTCGATTTCTTGTACTGAAAGGGTGAGCTTTGAGAGGGGAATGTCGCATGCGTCAGCTACTTGTTTTGCATATTGGTAATCTTTTTTGCCTTCAATTTCAACAGAAAAAGCGTGTAAGTGCACCTTCATTTCTTTTAGGATTATTGCCAAGAGTGATGAGTCGATGCCGCCTGAAAGGAATAGTCCAATGGGCACATCTGCAATGAGATGGTGTTTAACAGAGTCAATCAATGTCTCTTTGAGTTCTTTATCAGAGGGTGCTTCTTTGGTGGTTGCGTGTAGTGGTGCGATAGTTTTCGTCGCTGTTTTTTTTGACACAGAGTATGTTAGTTGTTCTCCAGGAAGTAGTGCACGAATATGTTCTACGATCGTGCGTGGAGCAATGATATGACCAAATAAAAGTAGATCTTGAACAGCGGTTTTGTCTATGATTTTTTTTATATGCGGATGTGATAGAAGAGATCGTATTTCTGAAGAAAAAATAAAATCGTTTGGCGTATGATAAAAATACAGAGGTTTAATACCAAACGGGTCTCGGGATAGGAACATTGTTTGATTGTGTTGGTCATATATTGCAAATGCCCACATGCCTCTTAGTTTTTCAATGCAGCCACTTCCCCATTGTTCGTAGGCGTAGAGTAACACCTCAGTATCTGATGTCCCCTTAAATGTTATGCCGTGTTGTAAGAGTTCTTGTTTGAGTTCTTGCGCATTGTAAATCTCACCATTAAACACAACAGTAAAACGACCATTCTGTGTTGTCATGGGTTGATTACCAGTGGCACTTAAGTCGACAATTGAGAGGCGGTTATGTCCCAAAGTAACTGTGCCGTTATAAGTTTTTACGTTCGTTTGATCAGGTCCTCGGTGGGACGCTTGGCGTGCCATGTCCAAAACAAAACGTTCATGGTTTTCTGTTGAGCCGTGTATGCCGCACATACTATTAGTATAGCCGAAATGTACTCTGATTTCTTCTCGAGTTATGTGTCGGGGTATTGCTACATGATGAATATAGCGCTATAAAAGTGTCCGATATTGAATGTGGTGAAGGATATTGCACGGATGGTGCAAGCAAACCTGGAAGTTGTGGGTATTGATTATTCAAAATATTTCATTACGCCCGCTCGATGAATCGTTCTCATAATACTCGAAGTTGCAAGCGGTACGTGTATTCCGTTTTTAAACAACACCTTTGGTATTATGTTGAATTTTCAGACAATTAAACATATTCTCATTTTGGAGGTGTACGAGATGGTTTCTGAATTTGTTACAGGTGGTACATTAGAACAAAACGAAATCGTCTTTGAGTAACAATCTTGTAGCAGTGTTTTAGAGGAGACTTTTTCAAAGAGAGGGTTTGCGGTAGAGTAGGGTGATGTCAAAAACTCTCACGCGGATTATCGGGGAGGGGGCGGCTTGGACAACGGCAAGTGCTATTCTTGTTAAAGTGGTTAGTCTTACCACTATTTTTATCATGCTCCGTACGTTGTCGGTGTATGAGTACGGTGTTGCTGAACTCGCGATTGCGGCGGTTGGTTTTCTAAGTATTTTTCAGTTGCCTGGGCTGACGTCGGTTGTAGTTGCAGATATTGGTGTTGAAAAGGGAAGAGGAAATATTTCTTTGGCAAAAGGACTATTCTGGAGTTATGTACGTCTTGCAAGTTTGATGGCCTTGTTGGCAACAGCAATTTTATTTTTTGGAGCTGAAGCAATTGCCACATTTTATCCTGAACATATTGCGTCGTATTTTCGCATTTTGGCGTGGTCGTTTCCTTTATCAGTTGTTGGTACTTCCTTTGGGGCTCTTTTTTCAGTTACATTTCGTTATTTTGAACAGTCACTTTCCACATTATTACAAGAAAGCATCAAGCTTGTTGTTATTGTGGTTGGTTTCACTGTATTTCAATTAAAAGTCGAGGCGGTATTGTATGGTATGGTGCTCAGTCAGGCGTTCACTTTTCTTCTTCTGCTTGTATTCGCTATTCGAGCATATCAATCACTTGGCCATGAATCAGCAAGTCATGTGTCTTTATTGCGGACTATTTATGAGCATGGGAAATGGAGTATTTTTTCAACGTATGTTGGGTCTTTGGGTAATAATGTTCGTACATACTTAGTAAAGTTATTTTTGGGAACCGAGGCCGTTGCACTTTTGTCTGTTGCTTTAGGCCTTGTTGGACACACATCGGCTTTATTTCCGATTGGGAGCGTTGTTGCTCCCATAATCCCTCAATATATATCAGACAAAGAGCGGTTTTTAAGAATTATTACAAAAGCAGTAAAATATCAAGTTATAGGATATGGCGCACTCGCCGTGGTCGCCGCTGTCTTGTTTCCGCCTATTATCGTATGGTTGTTTCCGAAATATGAAGCTGCCATACCTTTGTACCGATTTATGCTCATTGGTTTGTTGCCCATGGGGGTCATGTCTATATTTACGGCTGTGTTTTTTGCGTTTCGGATGCAACGGAATCTTTTTTTTGCAGTAGTGGTAAAAGTTTTTTATTTGACTACTTTTACTGCAATTGGGGCACTCACTTTTTATCTTCCAGGTATCGCGTTGGCACACGTGTGTACTATGTATTTATATGCGTTTGAACGATATCGACGAGTAAGGGTACTTATTCCTTCGTACCGTCTACGGAGGGTAGAATTTTTTACCTACGATGAGTTAGATCGTGTTATTCTTGATAAATTCCGTGAAGCGATAAAACGAGCACTTCCGTTCTCTCGTTTTTAATTTTTATGATAAGAAATTTGGTAAAACGTCTATGTAAATATTTTAAAATTTCTCTTTTTAGGGGTCTTGTTATACGTTTTGATACGAGACAAATGAGAAATGTCATTTTATATCAAGGCGTTTATGATCGTATTCGCCATGTCCCAGGTGCTATTGTCGAGTGCGGTGTTGGCAAGGGGCGTTCTTTGGCAATTCTTGCATTCTTGGCTGAGATGGAGAAAAAAGATCGAGTAGTATGGGGGTTTGATTCCTTTGAAGGTTTTCCAGAGACAAGTACTTATGATGTGAGTATCCGCAATCCAAAAAAAGGTGATTGGGCTGGTACGAGTGTGCGCGATATAAATATTATTTTAGATACCGCGGGACTCGCTGAGTACCGTGTCAAGGGTAATATTTCTCTCGTGAAGGGCTTCTTTGAACACACAGTTCCTCATTATGATGGGGGTCCAATTGCGTTGTTGCACGTTGATTGTGATTTGTACGATTCGTATATGGTTGTTTTAAAACAGTTGTTTCCTTTTGTTGTGAAGGGGGGTGTTGTGTTGTTTGACGAGTATGGTTCTGACAAGTGGCCTGGCGCAACAAAGGCTGTGGATGAATTTTTTTCCACTACGCGCTATACGTTGCAACAAGAGCCAGTATCGGGGAAATATTTTGTGATCAAGTTATGAAAACTGTTATTGCTCCTTTTTTTGACGGCATTATTGCGCGTAATGTGCTGTATACCGATGTGTTGCCTCGTTTACGTAGCGAAGGTATACGCCTTCTCATTATTCCTCCTGAGGGAAAGGAGGAATTGTATCGTGAGAAGTTTGATGATGGTGTCATGGTGCGGGTGTTGCCAACCGGTTCCCTCTGGAAGCCGACATTTTTTGATTCCGTTATCTTGAATTTATTTTTGCAATCAATACCAACTCGCTTTATGCGCATCCGCCAAGTTGATTGGTATTGGCATCAAAAAAAATATATTCACTATTATGCCGCAAGCACTCTACGTTTTTTGGGACGGTTTTATTGGTATCGTACGTGTATTAGGTACCTTGTGCTGCTGCAACCCGTTAGAAAAGAAATTCGGACTCTTTTTGATGAGTGGAACCCGGATGCGGTGTTTGCTCCCACCATGATCGCTCCTCTTGAAGTGGGGCTACTTCGCCTCGCAAAGTCAAAAGGCAAAACAACAATCGGTATGGCTAAGTCGTGGGATAATTTTACCAGCAAGGCATTTATTCGTGTTTTCCCTGATTGGATTATTGTTCACAACAGGTTACAAATTGATGAAGCTGCACATTTATTTGATTATCCTAAAGATAAAATTTTTGTGTCGGGTATTCCTCAGATGGATCGCTATCAGGACCCATCATTTATGGAACCACGTGCTGCATTTTGTAAAAAACTTGGTCTTGATCCGGAAAAAAGAATTATTTTATATGCGCCCGCGGGTGATTGGATGAATCCATATGATAAAGAAACTCTTGAATGTATCCTTGGTTGGATTGAACGAGGGGAAATTACTGATTGCCAAGTGCTCTTGCGTCTTCACCCTGGATACCATTCTCGGACTGAAGCATTAAAGGGCAGAAAACATTTGGTCGTTGAGCGTCCCGGTAAACATTTTGGTACTAGGCTTAAGTCTGTTGAGTTTGATCAAGATGACATTCGTCATCTTGCGAATTCATTGCATCATGCGGCGGTTGTCATTCACACTGCATCAACCATTGGCATGGAGGCAGCCTATCTTGATCGGCCTGTTATTCACCTAGGGTTTGATGGGAATAATCAATTACCGTATTGGAAATCTGTTCGTAGATATTATGATCGTGAACATTGCGTACCGTTTGTGAAACTGGGTGGGGGTCGTTTGGTGCAAAGTCCTGAAGAGTTGTTAAAAAGTTTACATATGTACCTCAATAATCCGAAGGTTGATCATGAGGGTAGACAACAACTTGCACAACTATTATGTTATTCGTTTGATGGCAAGGCGGGTGAGCGCATTGGCTCGTTTATTGCAGAAAAAATAAAATAGTCACTATCATAATTTACTTTATTCATCGGTTTTTAATGAGTAGAAGCGTAAAGTGGTGTAAATAAAATTTACCAGGAACCATGTATTCAGTTTTTGAAATAATATTTCTTATTTATGTTGATGAGATGCTTTTCTAAAATTATTGCTGTTTTTGTGAATAATCATGTGCGGCTGGCTTTCATTGTTTCAGTTATTCTCCATGTCGGAGGTTTGTATATCGTCCTTCATACTGCCGGTTTGGAAAATATAATCTATGGTGATGCAAAAGGGTACATTGAACTTGCGCAACACATTAAAGACGGTATAGGTTTTGTTGCAGTGATAGATGGTGAGGTCGTACCAGAAGTGTTTAGATCACCTGGATTACCAACACTTCTTGTTCCTTTTGTGGGAACGAGTGCCGGTATTATGTGGTATTTATTTATACAGTCGATCGTTGCCGCAATAATTATTCCTTTTTTGGTATGGAAGATTGCGAATCATCTTTTTAGTACACGCGTCGGTGCAGTTTCTTTGTGGTTGGTTTCAATAGAACCTCTTTTCCTCTTTTTTGGGTGGCTTCCATTAACAGAGATCCCTTTTATTGTTTTCTGTCTGTGTGCGGTATTTTTCTTAGAACAAGCGTTACGTCTTGTTCGTACTTTTCCCGCAACTTTAGCTGGATTATGTTTTGTTGTGGCGGTGTATATTCGCCCAGGTAATGTGGTTGTGATTTATTCAGCAATGGTTGTCCTCTTATTGTGGTATCTTTTTTCGAGACAATTTTATCGCATAACTATTGTCTTTATTACAGGAGTAGTGTTGTTTTTGGGTTTGTTGCCGTGGTATGTCAGAGTTTCAGGTTTAACGGGCGAATTTGCTCTTGCTGGCACTGGATGGAGAAATGTATATACCGATTATTTGGCGAGTGTGCGTTCTCTGGAAAAAGGAACTACTTTTTGGGATGAAAAAGAACAATTGAAACAAGAAGCATTGCCTCGTTTTGGGTTGTCTCGTTTTGATCTTGGTAACCCTGCTTATGCAAGTATTTTACGAGACGCTGCTTTGAATGAGCTGCTACACTCTCCTGTCACCGTTATTAAATTACAGATTATGTTATACGTATCTTTCTTTACGAATGATGGGTGGTATTCATATTTGAGACGTTTTCAAATTCTTCCTGAGGCACCACGTTCTTCTGCAACTCTTGCCGTTCTTGAAGATGGGTTAGTGGGAGTTATGCGAGTGCTTGGTGAAATGAAAGGGCAATTTTTCATTCCGATATTTGGACGTATGTATACTTCCGTATTATTATTTGCTGCATTTTTATACGGCGTATTTTTTCGGAACCGTGTTTCTTATTTTTTTGGTTTTATTTTTATTCTTTCAGCAACAGCGTCTTCGGTTATTGGATTGGGTGTAGAGGCACGCTTACGGACACCAATAGTACCTTTTCTTTTAATGTTTTCTGCTGGTGGTTTGGTCTTGTTATATGAGACTATGTTATACCGTTTTTTAAAAACAAATAAACATTCTAAATAATAACCACTATCTATAAGTTATTATGGTGGTATGTGCTTACAACGGAGAGTGTATTCTGTTACCATTGTTTCTGATACAGGGTGTGTGGTGTGTTAATGTAAAGTAAGTAGAGTTTTTATGAAACAAGAAGCTTTCGATTTAATGAGGAGTGGGGAAGATTCATGGTGGTATGTGGGACGTCGAGCGGTTGTTATAAGATTAATGAAGAAGTTTTGTGTCGGGCTTACGAAAGATATCCGCATTCTTGATGTGGGAGCTGGATTTGGATTAATGTGGAAAACTCTTTCGTTGTTTGGCACTGTCGATGCCTTCGAACCAGAGACGCGGTTGCGTGAGGTATTGCAGCAGCGCGGGTATCACTCGTTGTTTTTTTCGTGGAAGGATCTTATTCGTTCAGGAGAAAAGTATGATGTTGTAGGTGCATTTGATGTGGTCGAGCATGCGGCACAAGAAACAGAGATTCTCTCCCACATGTTTCAATCTGTTCGTGTGGGAGGGCACGTTATTGTATCGGTTCCCGCATACCAATGGCTATGGTCTCGTCATGATGAAATAAATAATCATTACCGTCGCTATACGGCATTTTCACTAACACGTATACTTTCTGCTGCAGGTTTTGAAGTCGTGTATTGTGGTTATTGGAATACTATCTTGTTTCCTTTGGCCGTTGTGGCGAGAATTTTTAATAGGTCTGGTAGCTCGGTGTTTAGCGATAAAGGTTTTGTTAACTGGTTATTCACTCGTGTAGTATCTTTTGAAGCGTTGTTGATGGGGTGGGTACGGCTCCCGTGGGGGTTGTCGGTGTTTGCGGTGGCACGAAAGGTTACGTAGCTATGAAACATACTTTATTTCATTTGGTGGTGCCAACATATAATGAGGCGGAAACGATAGTGCCAACACTTAAAGAACTTGATCGGGTGTTGCGTGGCGTGCCATATCTCAAGTATCGAATTATTGTTGCAGACAATGGATCAACAGATGAGACTGTTCGTGTAGTGAGGCGGCATGCGTTACCGAATGTTGAGGTGTTGGTGGTACCAGGGCGGGGGAAAGGTCGTGCGATTGTGTATGCGGCACAACACTCTCGTGCGGATGTGTTTGGTTTTTGTGATGTTGATCTGTCAGCAGATCCTGCAATTATTCCCTCGATGCTCCTTGAGGTAGAGCGAGGGGCAGGTTTTGTTATTGGTTCACGATTGATTGGTCAGACAAAGGTTTCAAGAGGTTTTTTGCGCGAGTGGTCTTCTCGTCTTTTTAATATAGTACGAAGGCTACTGTTAGGTATTCAGGTTGTTGATAGCCAGTGTGGATTAAAAATAGTAAATGGCTCGTGTCTGCATATTGTGCAAGATGCAAAAGAAACAGGGTGGTTTTTAGATCTTGAGTTATTGGCACAAGCTGAAAGACACGGGTTTACGATTGTGGAGATGCCCGTTCAATGGACAGAGTTTCGTTACCCAGCTCGTAAGAGTAAGTTGAGTATTTTTCGAGAAGGCATTGAAGGAATTCGTGCAATGGTACGTATTCGTCGTCGGATACGGGCATAGATTTTGATAGTCTGCGTAATAAAAAGCAGACAGTGTTTAATTTCTTGTTTATGGATGGGAGATCTCTGTAGGTTATTCAATAAACTTTCAGGAAGACTTGACGGTTGCCTAGTAAAATCCTCTTTCTTTGGGAATTAGTAGTCTAGGATGATTGATTTTCTTTTTTATAAATTGGCGTATAATCGGGCCACGTATGAATGTTATTGCTATCATTCCGGCACGAGGCGGTTCCAAAGGAGTTCCAGGGAAAAATATAAAGTTGTTAGCTGGAAAGCCTGTGATTGCGTGGACAATAGAGGCGGCGCGTGCGGTATCAGCTATTAGTCGAATTATCGTAAATACTGATGATGTTGATATCGCACGGGTTTCAAGAAGGTATGGTGCAGAGGTGTTTGAACGTCCAAAAGAATTAGCAGAAGATTTTACGCTTGATCTGCCTGTATTTGAGCATCATTTACGCGCACTTGCACGAGTGGGTGCGTTGCCAGATATGGTTGTTGATGTGCGTGCGACAGCACCTTTGAGACAAGCACATCGTATTGCTGAGGGTATTGCTTTGCTTGCTCAGGCAGGACGAAAGAAAGCTGATTCGGTACGTGCGGTTTCCAAAGCCGCAAAACATCCTTATAAAATGTGGAATTTGCAGGATGGTTATATCACACCTTTTTTACCAAGATCATTTACAGGTATGGAGGAGCCTTATAATGCAGCACGGCAGATGCTTTCTGTTGTGTTTCAGAATAATGGTTGTATGAATGCGTTTTGGCCGGAAGTAGTGTTAGAAAAAAAAAGTATGACTGGTAAAAAAATTTTGGGTTATAGTATGGAAGACTGGGAATCAGTAAATATTGATAGTCACATTGATTTTTTACTTGCAGAAGAGTTGATGAAAAGGTATTTTAGGAAAAATTAGTATTAATATGTCGTATACAGCAAAAATTTTCGGTGCGGGCTCGATTGGTAACCATTTGGCTCAGGCGTGTCGTCGGGCAGGATGGAATGTGGTGGTTGTTGATAAAGATCCTGTGGCATTGAAGCGTATGAAGGAGGATATTTATCCAGCACGGTATGGTGCATGGGACACTGCTATTCAGTTGTATGAGTTAGGTACAGAACCAAAAGGAGGTTTTGATGTTATTTTTATTGGGACACCACCACATGTGCGCATGTCGGTTGCTATGGACGCACTTGCAGAAAAGCCAAGAGTTCTTCAATTAGAAAAACCGCTTGGTGTACCATCTCTTCAGGGTATTGTGCCTTTTGTTGCAAAAGTAAAAAAAGGAAAAACTGCCGTTATTGTCGGGTATGATCATTCTGTTTCGGATGCTGCGTCATACGTTGCGTCACTTCTTACGTCACGGGTGATTGGTGCAGTTGAAACGCTTGACGTAGAGTTTCGTGAACATTGGGGAGGAATATTTAAGGCACATCCGTGGCTTTCTGGACCCGCTGATACTTATTTGGGTTTTACAGAAAAAGGTGGTGGTGCATCAGGTGAACATTCGCACGCAATACATTTGTGGATTTATTTTGCTAAAATTTCGGGTTTCGGTTTACCAAAGCGAGTGTCAGCTTTGTATGAATGGAGAAAAGAAGGTAAGGCGTTGTATGATGCAATTGCTACATTTTCATTATTGACTGATAGAAACAAAGTTGGGCGTGTCGTTCAAGATGTGGTGACTTCACCGACGCGGAAATGGGTTCGTGTCCAAGGAAAACAGGGTTTTATTGAGTGGCATTGTAACGGCAAGCCGGAGGGTGATTATGTGACATTGAAAATTGGTGATCAGCCACTTGTTGAAAAATTGTTTCCAAAAAAACGTCCAGATGATTTTTTCAAAGAAGTGCAACATATCGATGCTCTGCTTTCAGGGAAAGTCAAAGCAAAAGATTCACCAATGTCGTTGCAGAACGCGCTTGATGTGATGAGTGTTCTTGCGGCAGCGCGAAAAAGCAAAGGTGCCACAGTGTGTCATGTAAAAACAATCAAGGCATAAGAAACGTAATGAAAATTGATTTTCATATGGTATTAATTTGACCCGTCATTGGGATTGTGATTTATGGGAAAAATGGTTATTTCTTTTGATGTTGATGGTACACTTACAATACAAGGTGAGGCATTGAAGCAAGCTGCGTGGGATGTGTTTGTTCGTGGTAAACCGACGAACGTACAAGAAGGTTTGTTTAAAGCACGTAGAAAATATTCTGATGGGGGAGGGTCTCGATATGACATTATACGGGACATGCTTTCCGGGACTGGTATTTCTGGTGATGAACTTGAACGTCAGATAGAAGATTGTGTGGCGGTATACCAGGGTGCTGTAATGTCTTTAATTAGAGATGATTTTCGGCCAGAAGTCAGAACTGCCTTAACTTCGCTTCATGGACGGTATAAGCTCTACATTAACTCGGCAACAGAGGAAGAAGGTTTAAGGAAGTGTTTGTCGGAAGTTAATCTTTCTATTTTTTTTGAAGATATACTTGGCTATCCGAAAGATGGTTCTCGTAAGAAAGTTGACAATCTTCGATTGATTCTTCAAAGGCAGGGTATTGGTTCCAGAGATCTTGTTCATGTTGGCGACTCAACCTCTGATTATGACGCTGCGCAGGCAGTTGGGTGTTTATTTATTGGTATGGTCAATAATGAAAATCGATGGATTTCTGAGCAAAAGCCATTTGCAATGATTTCTTCATTGGCTGATCTACCAAGGACACTTGAGTCTGTGTTATAGAAGGACACAAAAACACAAACATCACCTCTTGCACGAGTGATGTTTTTCAATATAGTGTACCTACAATGAAAGAGGTAAGAAATAAGCCATGGGAGAAGAAAAAGCTTAATTTTAATGGCCTTTTTACGTTTGAGCTTGCCAATAATCATAATGGTTCTGTTGAACATGGCCGGCGTATTATTCGGGAAGTTGCGACGGTTGCGAAAGCTGCTGGCGTGAAGGCTGCGTTTAAGTTTCAATTTCGGGATTTAGATACGTTTATACATCCTGATTATAGAAATGATCGGACAAATAAACACATTGCTCGGTTCCTCGGCACAGCTCTTTCAAAAAAACAATTTAAGGAACTCGCTGACGAGGTGCGTGCACAGGGTTTTCTTACGATGGCGACCCCGTTTGATGAACGGTCTGTTACACTCATTGAAGAGCTTGATATCGATATTGTGAAAATTGCTTCATGTTCGGCAAAAGATTGGCCATTGCTTGAGAAGGTGGTGACACTCGGTCGACCCATTATTGCTTCGACCGGAGGATTAACGATTGCTGATGTTGATAATTTGGTAAGTTTTTTTGATCATAAATATGCGCACTTTGCGATTATGCATTGTGTATCTATTTATCCAACACCGGTTGAAAAACTTGAGTTAAATCAGATTGCTCTGTTCAGACGACGCTATCCGAATGTGTCAGTTGGTTTTTCAACGCATGAGAGCCCTGACAATTATGAGGCAATACAAATTGCCTATACAAAAGGAGCCACTATATTTGAGCGCCATGTTGGTATAGGAACCGAACAGGTCCCACTCAATAAGTATTCATCGACTCCTGAACAGATTGGTAAATGGATTGCTTCATTTCAACGGGCGGTCGCCGCTGTGGGGCCTATAGATCGTGGTGAACCTGATCCAGATGAAGTCCGAGACTTAACATCACTGATGCGTGGCGTGTTTGTGAAGCGTGATGTGTTACCTGGTGAAGAGTTATCGCAAGATGACGTTTTTTTCTCTATACCATTACTACCTGGGCAAATGACGAGTGGGGAGTGGAGGTCAGGGTTAATCGTGACTGAGGCTCTCAAGAGGAATGCTCCGGTGCCTGTTTCGGCAGAGCGTGGGCGTGCGGAACGCAAACACCATGTGTATCGTATCGTGCACGAGGTGAAAGGATTTTTACATGAAGCAAAAATTCCTGTGTTACCATCGATGGATGTTGAGCTTTCCCATCATTATGGTATTGAGAATTTTCGGGATGTTGGAGTGACCATTATTGATTGTGTGAATCGGGAGTATTGTAAAAAAATTTTGGTTGTATTGCCGAATCAACGACATCCGTATCATCATCACAAGAAAAAAGAAGAGACATTTCATATACTTTCTGGTGAACTTGAGTTTGAGGTAGAGGGTCGGACCAAGGTTCTTCTTCCGGGAGATATTCAAGTCGTTGAGCGTGGTATTCGTCACTCTTTTCGATCAACAATAGGGGCAGTGTTTGAAGAGATTTCAACAACGCATTTTAATAATGATTCTATTTATGAAGATCCGGCCATTAACAGAATGGCTCGAGAGGAACGCAAGACAAAATTGATTAATTGGGGACGTCACCAATTTGATTGATGTTGGCATTTCAACGCTCTTTTTGTTACTATTTGTTGGTTATTTATTGTCTTTTTGTATGAATTCCAACACCAATTTTTATTTGCGGTCGTTCATTCTATGCGGATTATTTGTGGTGCCATTCATACCGCTGGTAATTAGTCCGGCTTTGTTTTTTCCGTTTATCTCTGGAAAAGGGTTTGCTTTTCGTATCATTGTTGAAATCATTTTTGCATTGTGGCTTATTCTTGCGTTACGGGATTCTGAATACCGGCCGCGTGTCTCACATATTCTGACAGGTGTCTTGTTTTTTATTAGTGTATTGTTTGTTGCGAACATTTTCGGTGTTGCTCCGTATAAGAGTTTTTGGTCAAATTTCGAGCGTATGGAGGGGTTTATGGCACTGTTGCACCATTTTCTCTATTTTTTGGTGGCGGGTGCCATGTTAACGAGTGAACGTTTGTGGTCGTTCTTTTTCCATACCTCAATTGGCGTATCACTTTTTCTTGGTTTTTACGCACTTATGCAGATTTCTGGTGAACTTGTGATTAATCAGGGCGGCGTTCGTGTTGATGGGACATTTGGTAATGCGGCATATTTTGCTGCGTACTTGTTGGTACATATTTTTCTGTTACTCTTTTATCTTTCTCGTGAACGTTTATCGCGCGCAGGAGATATTTTAGGCTCAGTGGCTGTTGGTGCCGCCTCTTTTCTTGCATATTACGGATCTCATATCGCAAAACAAGGAAGTGTCGCTGTTGGCAATGTTGGAGGAACACTCATGGTTGGCAGTCTCATTTTGCTTATTGGTTCCGTATCATTATATGTTACCAGTCGGCGCACTATTTGGTCAGTGCGTTACCTCGAACCAGCGATTTACCTTCTTTTAATTTTGTTAAATGTGTTTCTTTTGATGAAGACTGCGACGCGTGGTGCCATTCTTGCACTAACTGGCGGCGCACTTCTTACTGCTTTGCTGATTGCTTTGTGTGAGAAGAGAAATACTTTTGTTAGAAAGGTTGGTATTGGGGCAGTTGTTGGCGTATGTGCGGTTGCTGGGCTGTTCTTTCTTGTGCGTGATACAGAATTTGTACGAACTGATCCTGTGCTTTCTCGTGTCGCATCGATTAGTCTCAGTGAGGGTATGCCACGTTTTACTATATGGTCTATCGGTCTGAAGGCATTTATTGAACATCCTGTATTGGGATATGGACAGGAGAATTTTAATTATGCGTTCAATACGTACTATGAACCTCGAATGTATGCTCAGGAGCAGTGGTTTGATCGCGCGCACAATATCTTTTTTGATTGGTTGGTTGCCTCTGGATTACTTGGTTTGTTTGCGTATTTGTCTTTGTACGTATATGCGTTGTGGTTTATTTGGAAACGGGATGAGAAGAATGGTCTTATGACTCGTTTATTGCGACGTATGCATATTGTTCCAGATAACAGTTTTAGTAATACTGAAAAATCTATTCTCACCGGATTGTTTGTTGGGTTGCTGTTTCAAAATATTTTTGTTTTTGATAACATCGGCACATACATTCTGTTTTTCAGTTTGTTAGCGTACTTGCATACTCAGCATAGTGTTCCGTTGTCGGATAGGGTTAATCAAGCACTCATGTTTCGACCTGAGTTTATTAACCGTGTTGTCACCCCAATTATTATTGTTGGTTTAGTATGTGGGTTATATTTTATAAATATTAAACCAATTCAGGCGGGAAGTATGCTGATTGACGCTCTCAAGTTGCAAGGGCAAGGAAAGAATAAAGAAGCGTATGAGTTGTTCGAGCGAGTTTTTGCAAAAAATACTTTCGCCACTGGCGAGGCGCGAGAACAAATGGTACAGGTAGCTATTAATATTGTTAATGATCCATCGGCCGATGTTTCTTTAAAACAAGAGTATTTCAATCTTGCTAAAGACCAGCTTGAGTTACAATTGAATCGAGTCCCTAACGATGCGCGGTATAATCTGTTTATGGGGTATTTGTTGAATCGGTCACGACAATCACAGGAGGCGATTTCTTTTTTAGAGAGAGCGATTGAATTGTCACCCAAGAAACAAACCATGTACTTTGAACTTGGGAGTGCTTATTTGAGCATGGGGGCAAATGAGAAAGCCTATGAAATATTTAAAAAAGCGTATGATTTTGATACGCACTTCAAAGAGGCCGCCATATTTGCTGCTGCGGGTGCCTTATATGTGGGGAAGAAAGATGAAACTCTTGCCATTTTAAATCAGACGTATGGCACAACAGTTGTTGACGATGATCGGTTAGTAAAAGCATTGTTTGATCGACAGCAGTGGGATATGCTTATGCCGATTTTGGAGCAGCGTATTAAAAATGAACCACAAAATCCTCAGTTTAGGATCAATGCAGCTGCAGCGTATTTGCAGATGAATCAGCGTCAAAAAGCAGTTAACCAACTTACTACTATTCTTTCTTTTGAGGGTATGAATGATGAGATGAAAGCTGTTGTGAACGGATGGATTTCAGATATTAAGGCCGGAAAGAATCCTCAATAGAAATTTCTTTTTTTATAATAGTATAAATATGTGAGTGTGGTGTGTAATTACTTCGAATTAATATTTCCGTAAGTCTCGTCGAAAGGCGGGTTTTACGTTTGTAGGGTTGCGAGGTCTAAAAGGTGCGGTACTATAAAGTGGTTCTGTATAGGCGTGGCTGGTGACTGCATGAAATAACATAGCTGTCTTGGGGCTTTGCATCCACTGGCCGCGCGTGAACAGAATTACCCCACAGGAGTATGTGTGTATTGCACCATATACGACGTTTAAAGTCGGTGGTTTGGCGCGATTTTTTTTTGATATACGTCATACGCAAGATATATATGACGCGGTTTCTTTTGCTCATCAGTATGATATTCCCATGTTTTGTATTGGTGGAGGCAGTAATGTGTTGGTAAGTGATAATGGTTTTTCTGGCTGTGTTTTCCGTGTCGCGTTAGACGGTATTAAGGTGTACACAGAAGATACTTTGTACGTGTATGTTGATGTTGCTGCCGGTGTCGTGTGGGATGATTTTGTTTTATATGTCACCACCCGTGGTTGGTGGGGTGTTGAAAATATGTCAGGTATTCCGGGCACTGTTGCGGGAGGGGTGGTAGGTAATATTGGTGCGTACGGGCAAGAGGTAAAAGATACCATTGATTCTGTTACGTTTTATAATACAAAAACAGCTACGGTGCATACGGTTGCGCCCGATGCGTGCCATTTTGGATATCGTATGAGTGTTTTTAAGTTATCTAATGATTGTCAGCGTGTGGTGATGTCGGTTCGGTTTCGGTTACACAAACAAGGAGCACCACATTGCTTATATAAAGATATTCAAGAGTATCTTACAAAAACCGGAGTACAACCTACGTCCTCGCAACATATGCGCGATATTGTGTCTAGTATACGTGAAAGAAAGTTACCTAATTGGCGGTTGATTCCTAGTGCGGGTTCTTACTTTAAAAATCCTGTAGTTGATCGATTTGTATATGAGGAGCTTGCAGCTCGATACCAACATATTCCTACTCCTCGAGATGAGGGTTTAAAGGTGAAGTTATCCGCGGCGTGGCTGATTGATAAGGTGTGTCACTTGCGTGGATACGTGATGGGTAACGTTGCGACACATGATACTCAAGCATTGGTGATTGTAAATCGGGGCGGTGCTACAGCGCAGGAAATAAAAAATTTTGGAGACATGATTGCATCACGTGTGTATGAAGTAACAGGAATTACACTAGAACGAGAGGTTGAACTTTTGGGAATTTTTTTGTGAGTGCGTTTACAAAAAAGTTGTCCACAGTGCGCGATGTTTGTTGATAGTCACGTGACAAAAAATATTTCATACTGTGTGTGACGAGCGTTGTTTTGTTTTTATGTCGATGAACAGGTCGAAGATAACCTCTCCTATTTTGTCAGTTAATGTGTATGCACCAAAAACAGGTGTGCAATTCCAATGGCAACAAAACGAAAAGTACGAAAAGTAAAGAAGACCACCAAACGAAAGGCGAAAAATTCAAAGCGCCGTCGGTAGTTCATGAACCGTCTCGTGGTAACGCGGGGCGGTTTTCTTATGGTATAGTGTTTCGTACTTATGAAATTGCTTTTGGAACGGTGGTTTGGAAACGATTCATCAAAACGGCTTGCAGAAATTAAGCCCATTATTGAGCGAATTAATCAGCTCGAACCGTCAATAGCTGCGCTTTCTGATAGTGAGCTTGCGGCACAGACGCCACAGCTAAAAGCACGTCTTGCGGCAGGCGAGACATTGGATGATATTTTGTCTGATGCATTTGCGGTCGTGCGGGAAGCAGCGAAGCGTCAATTGGGTGAACGGCATTATGATGTACAGTTGATTGGTGGTGTAGTGTTGCATCAGCGTGGTATTGCAGAGATGCGTACTGGTGAAGGTAAGACGCTCGTGGGTACGTTGCCAGTGTACCTCAATGCGCTCACGGGTCGTGGTGTACACGTGGTGACGGTCAATGATTACTTGTCGAGACGTGACGCGGTGTGGATGGGACAAGTCTACAATTTTCTTGGGCTTTCAGTTGGCGTGATCAATCACGAGTCATCTTTTGTGTACGATAAGGCGCACACGGAGAAAGATGCGAAACGTGACGCATCCGGTTCTTTCCGTGTTGTACATGAATTTTTGCGTCCGACAACACGCCGTCAGGCGTATGAGGCTGATATCACGTATGGTACCAATACTGAGTTTGGTTTTGACTACCTGAGAGACAACCTAGAGCGCGATGCGGCAGGGCTTCGTCAGCGGCCATTCTATTTTGCAGTGGTTGATGAGGTTGATAGTATTTTGATTGATGAGGCGCGTACACCGCTCATTATTTCCGGACCAACAACTGATTCCGAGCAGTTGTATAAAACGTTTGCAGACCTCGCCGCGTCATTTGATGAGACGACTGATTATGTTGTTGATGAAAAACAACACGCGATTACTTTGACTAATGCGGGTATTACCAAAGCTGAAAAAGCACTCAACGTTGAGAATATTTATACGGAAGGAGGAGTGAAATACGTGCATCATCTGGAGACTGCGGTTCGTGCTCGGGCGCTGTACCGTCGTGATAAGGAATACGTGGTTCGAGACGGCAAAGTTGTTATTGTTGATCCATACACCGGACGCTTGCAGCCGGGCCGGCGATGGTCTGAAGGGTTGCACCAGGCGATTGAGGCCAAGGAGGGAGTGGTACTTGAAAAGGAGTCTCGGACATACGCATCTATTACGTACCAAAACTATTTCAAGTTATATGAGAAGTTGGCTGGCATGACGGGCACCGCTTATACTAGTCGTGAAGAGTTTTTGAAAGTGTACGGGCTCTCGGTGGTACCGATACCGACTAATAAGCCGATTGCCCGCGTTGATAAAGACGATCTCATTTTCCAAAGTGAGCATGGCAAGTTCCTTGCGGTTGCACGTCGGGTGAAAGAGCTCCATGCGACGGGTCGGCCGGTCCTTATTGGTACTGTTTCAATTGACAAAAATGAACTGCTCTCAAAGTATTTGTCTGCTGAGGGTGTGCCGCATGAGATTTTGAATGCTAAAAATCATGAACGGGAAGGAGAGATTATTGCGCAGGCAGGAAAAAAGGGGGCAGTGACCATTGCGACTAATATGGCCGGGCGTGGTGTGGATATTAAATTGGGTGGAAGTCCGTACACGCGTGAGGCGGCAGATGAGGTTCGAGTGCTCGGTGGTTTGGCAGTGATAGGTACAGAGCGTCACGATGCGCGGCGCATTGATAACCAATTGCGCGGACGCTCGGGCCGCCAAGGTGATCCGGGAGAAACACAGTTTTTCGTATCACTCGATGATCACTTAATGCGCGTATTTGCAAAAGATATTGTGAAGCGCATGATGGGTCGTTTTGGCATACCTGAAGATGAGCCGATCCAAAACAGGATTATCAGCAAATCGCTTGAGAGCGCTCAGACAAAAATTGAAGGGTTTCATTTTGATGCACGTAAACATGTGCTCGAGTTTGATAATGTGTTAAATCATCAGCGTACGATTGTGTATGCGCGACGTCGGGATATGTTGCTGGGTACAGATGATGATGCGCGCCGATACCTAGATGTAGTGTTGCGACAGGCCTCAGATGAGCTTGTGACAGTGGTCCGTGAGCGAGAGGCAGCTTTGGCGTCGGAAGTCTTTTTCCGTGGTGTGCGCCAGATTGTACTGCAGGTGACCGATATGCTGTGGGTGGAACATTTGGAAGCAATGGATTATCTGCGAGGTTCGGTGAATCTACGCGCGTACGGTCAGCGTGATCCGCTTGTTGAATATAAGCGCGAAGGATTACGCATGTTTAAAGATATGGAGCAGGCAGCACAATTACAGGTATTGTCGACGATTGCGAGTGCGTCGATAGCGGCAACACCCCAAACAGCATTTATTGTTCCGCCTGCAAGTGCACTGAAAGAAATACGTGAAGGTGCCGATAGTATTACCGCTGAGACAAAACGGGGAGATGCGGCTGTTGCTCACGCCAACGATCCATATGTGCACGTTGGTCGCAATGACGAGTGCCCCTGCGGGAGTGGCAAAAAATTTAAGAAGTGTCATGGGTTATGAGATAAAAGAAACAAACAAGAAACAACTCACGCTCTGTATCGTGCATCAGCATCCGCGGGTTTTGCTGGGTTTTAAGAAGCAAGGCTTTGGGGCAGGTCGGTGGGGTGGGTTTGGTGGTAAGGTGCGAGCGGGAGAAACGATTGAAGATGCAATGCGCCGAGAACTACAAGAAGAGGCGGGTGTTGTTGCGACGTCGTTTGATAAATTAGGAATGCTCGAGGTTGAGTTTCAAGGGAATCCGGAACCATTGAACGTACACATTTTTAAAGCACATGAGGTGGCGGGTTCGCCGAGTGAGAGTAAAGAAATGCGCCCGCAGTGGTTTATGGTTGATGAGATACCGTTTCAGGATATGTGGCCGGACGATCGTTTTTGGATGCCGCTATTTTTAAAGAATAAAAAATTTACGGGACGGTTTTTATTTGGCGAAAAAGACGTAATTCTTGAGCGAGAAATTAATTTGTTGTTGTAATTTTTTATGTACATATGTGTGTTACGACACCTAGACAGGTGTCCTTCTTGTGAAAGGTAGTTTTTTGAAATTATGATTAAAAAAACAAACCCCCGTCTATTTTTTGGAAACGGGGGTTTGTTTTTTTATTTTTTTAAGGCGTTAAATCCTGGGTAAGTCGCTCGTTTACCAAGTGCTTCTTCAATACGGAGTAATTCATTGTATTTCGCGGTTCGTTCGCTGCGCGCTGATGCACCTGTCTTGATCTGACCCATAGCAAGTCCGACTGCGAGATGCGAAATAAATGCATCCTCGGTCTCTCCTGATCGGTGTGATGCGATAGTACTCAGTTTTGCTTTTTTGGCGAGTGTAATTGCAGAGATGGCCTCAGTGAGGGTTCCAATTTGATTTACTTTTACTAATATAGCGGTACCAGCTTTTTCTTTAATACCTTTGGTTAGACGGGAGACGTTGGTGGTAAACAAGTCATCGCCAACAATTTGTGTCTTTCCAGAAAGTTTTTTAGTGAGTGCCGTTGTTGTCTCAAAATCGTCTTCAAAGAAGGGATCCTCAATTGAGATGATTGGGTATTTTTTTGCGTAGGATGCGTATCTGTCAGCAAGTTTTTTTGCATCGAGTGTCTCCTTGTCTTTGGTGAGTGTGTAGGTGCCGTCTTTATAGAGTTCACTTGCTGCGGCGTCCATAGCGAAGGCGATTTGTGTGCCTACTTTGTATCCGGCTGCCTCCACCGCTTCTACTAAGAGTGCAAGTGGCTCTTCGTTTGAAGTGACGGGTGGAGCGAAGCCGCCTTCATCCCCAACGGTTGTCGGGAGATTGCGTTTCTTCAAGATTGATTTTAGTGAATGGTATACTTCGGTTCCGGCGCGGAGGGCTTCTGCGAAGGAATCGAAACCGCCAGGTACTAGCATGTATTCTTGGAAGTCTGATGAACCATCAGCGTGTTTGCCACCGTTTAGTACGTTCATGAGCGGTACTGGAAGAGTTGGTTTAAAGGACATGCCTGCAACATGTGCAAGGTGTTGGTAGAGAGGTATGTTTTGTTCCTCCGCAACTGCTCGTGAAAATGCTAATGAAACAGCAAGCAATGCATTTGCCCCAAACCGTGATTTATCCTCCGTTCCGTCTTCTGAGAGGAGAGTGGCATCAAGGGATCCTTGGTCAAATGATTTTTTGGCGAGTACTCCTGCTATGTCGCCATTCACATGGGCGACTGCTTTGATGACACCTTTGCCTGCATAGCGTTTCCCACCATCCCGCAATTCCTTTGCTTCGTGGCTACCGGTTGATGCACCAGAGGGGACCGCTGCTCGGCCAAGCGAACCGCTCTCAAGAATGACGTCGGCTTCTACGGTTGGATTACCTCGTGAATCTAAAATCTCTCGTGCGTGTACGGCACGTATCGTATGTGTGTTTTTCATACCGGCTAGTATACCGTTTTGGGGCCACCTGCGGTACTTGCACTTTTTCCAGTTATTTGTGCAAGTGGCATGGTATAATTTTGTGTATGAACCATAGTCGGGTCCAGGCAATTTTTTTTACGGTATTGTTTTTGGGGGCGGTTGCGCTTGCATTTCTCATTTTAAAACCGTATGTAGTGCCTCTGTTTGTCGCGTTTGTATTATATATACTTTGGAAACCAGTACATAAAAAAATTCTGTCACTATGTGGTCGGTACCAATCAATAGCAGCGTTTATATCATTGCTCCTCATTCTCCTGGTTGTTATGGTTCCACTTGTACTTTTAGGTATATCCCTTTCAGCGGATGCCACTCAATTATATGAGTGGTGGGTGAATGTTGGTATTCATACTGTAGGTGAAGGATCATTCTTTCGTCCAATGGGTGGCCCATTAGGGTCACTATTTAAAACATTTGAGTTTGATGTTGCAAGTTTGGTTGGGGATATTGCCCGTTCGGTCGCGTCAAATGCCTCGAGTATTGTGTCCGGAATATTTAATCTCGGGTTGGGGACATTTGTTATGTTGGTCGCCCTTTTTTATCTCTTGAGAGATGGTGATATGTTGCGTGAGACTATTATGAATGTGAGCCCACTCCCTAATACATATGATGCTGATATATATGACAAAGTTGAGCACGCAGTTGGTTCGGTGGTGAAGGGCTCGTTGCTTATTGCAGTAGCCCAGGGTTTGATGGCAGGAATCGGTTTTATATTATTTGGTGTTCCTAATGCTATTTTGTGGGGAACCGTGACCGCGATCACCTCGATTATTCCTAATGTCGGAGCAGCGATGGTGTTTGTTCCGATGATCATCTATTTATATGTACAGGGTTCGTTATTAACTGCGATTGCAGTTGCTGTTTGGGGACTGATCGCGGTTGGTCTCATTGATAATTTTTTGCGATTATTTGTGGTCAAGACTGGTGTACCAATACATCCATTTATCATTCTCTTGTCTGTTATTGGCGGAGTTGGGTTGTTTGGCGGTGTTGGTATTATTGTAGGGCCAGTTGTTATGAGTTTTGTATACGCGATTTTTCATTTGTATCCGCAATTTGTTCGTGGTGGCAATTGAATTTCCACAGTTTTTATTCATAAAAGATAAGAATGACGCTGTATAATATGAGCTGCAGACCTATTCTAAGGTCGGCTTATTAAACGATGAGAGTATTAATGTTTGGATGGGAATTTCCACCGTTTAACAGCGGTGGTCTTGGTGTTGCTTGTTTTGGGTTAACTCGCGCACTTCAAAGGATTGGAGTTGATGTGTCTTTTGTGTTACCTAAAAAAATAAATAGTTCGAAAAAACAAGAGGTGTGTCGTATGGTGTTTGCTGATACTGAGATTGCGGGAGGTACGATGTTTCTGTCTTATGTTGATAGCCCTTTGACACCATATATGACAACAACAGAATATCATACACACTTATCTTCATTACCACACAATCAGATTCCTGTTTATGGAAAAAGTTTAATTGCTGAAGTTATGCGGTATGGTGCACGTGCGGGAGCAATTGCGCAGCGTGAATTACATGATGTTATCCATGCGCATGACTGGCTGTCGTTTCCGGCTGGTATGGCAGCAAAGGCGATTTCTGGTAAGCCACTTATTGTACATATTCATGCAACAGAATTTGATAGAACAGGTGGTCAGGGGGTGAATCAGCATGTGTATGATATTGAGCGGGCCGGTTTTCACGCCGCTGATCAGATTATTGCGGTGTCGCACCTTACTCGTTCGATGGTGATAGAAAAATATGCTGTACCACCTCATAAGGTGTCTGTGGTGCATAATGGTATCGATCCGGAAGATCATACTAGAACAGCGACAGATATAGTGGATTCACTTATGCGTTTAAAGCGAGAGGGTGCGAAGTTTGTGTTATATCACGGCCGTATCACGATTCAGAAAGGGCCTGATTATTTTGTTCGTCTTGCTGAGCAGGTGAGACAACTTCGGCCGAATACTTATTTTCTTGTATCGGGTCATGGTGATATGGAACGCCAAATGATGCAAGATGTTGCTTATCGAGGTTTGAGCTCCCAATTTATATTTCTCGGTTCATTGTGGGGCGAGGCTGCCGCGGCTATTTTTAAGGTTGCTGATTTATGTGTTATGCCATCAGTATCAGAGCCGTTTGGTATCGTACCACTTGAGTCACTCATGTATAAAACACCGGTGTTGGTAAGTAAGCAGTCAGGCGTATCAGAGGTACTCTCCCATGTGTTAAAGGTTGATTTTTGGGATATTGATGAAATGACAAATAAAGTTATTGCCGTAATTGACCATGGGGCATTATATGAGACGCTTCGTGATTCAGGTCATCAGGAAGCATTGCACCTTTCGTGGAAAAAAGCTGCGCGGAAGATCGTTGATGTGTATACGGGTATAAATGCACAGTTAAGGTCTACCTTTGCACAGGTTTATTAGGTTGAATACCCTGCTTACTTGTATACTTAATGGTGTAGTCATGTCCTCGGTCTGCTTTTATTTTCAAGTTCATCAGCCGCTTCGGGTGAAGCGATACCGTGTATTTGATGTGGGAAAAGATCATAATTATTTTGATGCGGGCAATGACGAACGTCTTTCAAATAAAAAGGTATTACACAAGGTGGCGCGGAAGTGTTATTTACCAACCAATGCAGTTCTGCTGGATTTATTTAAAAAGCATAAACAATTTCGAGCGAGCTTTTCCATTTCAGGTATTGCTTTGGAACAATTTGAGCAAGAAGCCCCCGAGGTTATTGAGTCTTTTAGGCGATTAGTTGACACTGGTCGCGTTGAATTACTTTCAGAGACGTATTACCACTCTCTTTCGTTTTTAAAATCAAAAGAAGAATTTCGTCGTCAGGTAGAATTACATCGCGATATGGTCCGTCGTCTATTTGGCGTAAAACCGACAGTATTTCGTAACACAGAACTTATTTATAACAATGATGTTGGTAGGGAAGCAGAAAAGATGGGGTTTAAAGGGGTCATTGCTGAAGGGGCGGATCATGTGTTGGGGTGGCGCAGTCCAAATTTCTTATATCGTCCCACAGGAACAGAACGTATCAAGTTACTATTAAAAAATTATCGTTTATCAGACGATATCGCATTTCGTTTTTCCTCTCGATCTTGGAGTGAATATCCGTTAACTGCAGATAAATTTGGTCACTGGATTTCCGGACATAATGGTTCTGGGGAGGTGATCAATTTGTTTATGGATTACGAGACATTTGGTGAACATCAATGGGAAGATACTGGTATTTTTAATTTCTTGCGTTATATGCCAGCAGAAGTATTAAAGCATCCTGATAATGATTTTGTTACTCCTTCTGAGGCTGTGGAGCGTTTCTCGGCGCGATGGGAGCTTGATGTACCACATTTCATGTCGTGGGCTGATGTTGAACGGGATTTATCAGCATGGCTTTCAAATCCTATACAGCATAATGCGTTTGATCATATTTATCGTCTTGGGCAACGTGTTTTGAAAACTGGTGATAGGGAATTAATCGATGATTGGAGACGACTACAGACATCGGATCATTTTTACTATATGTGCACAAAGTGGTTTGCAGATGGTGATGTTCATAAATATTTTAACCCTTATGAGACACCGTATGATGCGTTTATTTCTTATATGAATGTCTTGAAAGATTTTGAATTACGACTTATTGAGATCGAAAAAAAACGTGGTATAGGTCATGGTGTGGTAAGACGAGGATGGTTTATTGATATGGTACAAAAATTATTTGCTCGTAAACAATCACATGCATCGTAAATTGGTTCATGCGGTAAGGCGAATTGTAGGGCAACGATTAGCCAAAGTGACAAAGGTTACAGTAGTAACAGACGCTCCCCCAGATAAGCTATTTTTTGTATTCGGAGGATTGCCGTGTAAAAACCTTAATGAATTAGCTCAGGCACTTGAAACAATGAGCGATGAGCAGTACGTGTTCCATACGGTGCCTCGAGGAAATGATTTTGTTCGATGGGTAAAAGAGGTACTTGGTCAGTCTCGTTTGGCTATTAGGTTGGAAAAGGCAAAAAATAGACGTGAGGCGGCTCATATTATTGTTGTTCACGGTGTATAGGCGATTGTTATGTCAAAATCTTTTGTTCTTGGAAATGGAAATATGCTTCTATGTTTTGACCGTTTTGGTCAGGTCCGCGATTTCTTTTTTCCATATGTTGGTCTTGAAAATCATGTGGGCGGTGGTTTTGCGCATCGTTTGGGTGTACATACTAATGCAGGGTTTGCTTGGTTATCCGATCCAATGTTTGTTGTCTCGGTTGCTACAGCAAGTAAAACACTCGCATCTGATATCGTTGCTCGATCTGAAGCTCTAGGTGTGGAGATTACATTTGCAGATGTAGTGTACAACGAGAAGAATATTTTTGTCCGAAGAGTATCTATTCATAATTTATGGAACGAGGATCGTGTAATAAAAGTTTTTTTTAATCAGCAGTTTCAGATCGCTGAAACTAATTCAGGAAATACAGCATATTTTGATCCATCGACTCACTCTATTGTGCATTATAAAGGGAGACGTGTTTTTTTGGTTTCGGGAATGAAGGATGAAAAGGCATTTGATGATTATTCTGTCGGGTTACTTCGTGTTGAGGGGAAAGAAGGGACGTGGCGTGATGCTGAGGATGGTGTACTTTCAAAAAATCCTATTGAACATGGTTCAGTTGATTCGACCATTGGTTTTAGTTTGCAATTAAAAGCAAACACAACTGAGCAGTTGTCCTATTGGGTAACAGCGGGAGAGACAATTGAAGAGGTTCGTTCGTTACAGCAGTATTTGTTAAGTAAGACTCCTGCTCACCTTATTAAAACAACAGAAGATTTTTGGAAAACATGGGTAAGTAAATTTCCGTTTGTTTTTGAAGGTTTGGACGCACGACTTGTTACGCTTTTTCGACAATCATTGCTTATTATGCGTACCCATGTTGATAATCGGGGAGCAGTTATTGCATCAGGTGATTCTGATTTATTACAGTATGGACATGATACGTATAGTTACATGTGGCCACGAGACGGTGCATTTGTTTCTTTAGCTCTCACTAAGGCAGGGTATCCTGATATTGCAAAGCGCTTTTTTAATTTTGCAAACAATGTCATCTCTCCGGAAGGCTATTTGTTGCATAAATATCAATCTGATCAGTCGGTTGGGAGTTCATGGCACCCATGGGTGCAAGATGGCAAGCGCCAACTTGCTATTCAGGAAGACGAGACGGCGCTTGTACTGTTTTCCTTGTGGGAGTATTACGATGTGACAAAAGATTTGGAATTTATCGAAGGGGTGTATAATTCTTTTATAAAGAAATCAGCTGATTTTATAGCAACGTATCGTGAATCTACCACGGGCCTTCCGGCACCAAGTTGGGATTTGTGGGAGGAGCGTTATGGGATCTCTACTTTTACTTCATCTGCTGTATATGGCGCACTTGTGGCAGCGGCGAAGTTTGCGAAATTACTTGGTAAGGATGATGATGCTTCTCGGTATCAGGGTGAAGCTGATGTTATTAAAAAAGCGATTGTCGAACATTTGTTTAATGCTGAGAGTCGTTATTTTTATAAATTGATTAATGTGAAGGATGGGGTTGTAAAGTATGATAAAACAATTGATTCCTCAAGTTTCTATGGAGTTTTTAGATTCGGAGTGCTTTCAATAGATGATCCGCTTCTGTCTGAAGTTGTTGCGGTTATTAAAAAAGAGTTAATAGCGCCAGTTGGGGGATTGGTTCGTTATAAAGGAGATGTGTATTGGCAGGCTGATCCGTCTGCTCCGGGTAACCCGTGGATCATTACAACTTTATGGTTGGCGGAGTATCATATCGCGCATGCAAAGCGTGAGAAAGATCTCGAATTTGCTAAGGAGTTGTTTCGATGGGTTGCTGATCGGGCACTATCTTCTGGTATTTTGTCAGAACAGTGTCACCCCCGTACAGGAGCACCGCTCTCTGTCGCTCCTTTGACTTGGAGTCATGCGGGATATGCGTATGCGGTTACATTATATTTAAAACGGCTTGAAGAATTGGGGGTTGCGCCATTAGCGTATCCTATACAGTAAGGCATGTCGACCGTGGCAGGATATACGTATCGGGTATGAATATAAAAGACTTTTTATTTTTAAAGGTAGCAAGGTATGAATCAATTATGTCGTATTGTTGTTGTACTCGGTACAGCTCGTATTAAAAGACAATCGGAACGGGTATTTCGTTTCGTGGTTGAAGAGTTAAGTAAAAGGAAGGAGGTATTTATTACAACAGTTGATGTGCGTGATTTTTTGTTACAGGTAAGTGCAAAACCAGAAGAACAAGGAGTAGTTGGGAAAAAATGGCAAAGTATTGTAAAGGAATCTGATGCGCTCGTTATTGTGACACCCGAATATAATCATAGTTTTCCAGGGGAGCTTAAGTTGCTCATTGATGCTGCAGAAGTAGAGTATATGCATAAACCTGTTGCGGTATGCGGAGTATCAAGTGGTACATTTGGTGGGGCCCGGGCAGTCGAGCATTTGATGAGCGTTTTTTGTTACCTTGGGTTGATACCAATTAGTGAGAATGTATATTTTCCAAACATGAAGCCTGCGGGGTACGATGGTGCTGATAGTTCTGAAACACCTATTCCTGTAGAGGCGGTTGGACGACTTTCACGTATGTTTGATGAATTAATTTTATTGGCGAACAAAGTACGGTAGCAGTGTACCTTTATTGGCATTCGCTATGATCCGAAGTATCTTTTTGGTTTTGTTATGGGAATGATTTTAGTGACAATGGTGTAGAAATTTTTTTTAGTATTCAATCGACCTCACTTGCTACTTTGTGTGTGGGATTGTAGGCTGAAGAGTATGAAAATTGTTGTACACAATGGCACATTCCATGCTGATGACGTGTTTGCTGTCGCAGCTCTAAAACGTTTGTACCCTGAAGCAGAAGTTGTTCGAACAAGAAATGAATCTGTTATCCATGCAGGTGATATTGTGGTTGATGTTGGTGGTGTGTATGATCAAGAAACAAACAGATTTGATCACCATCAGATTGGAGGAGCAGGGTCTCGAGAAAATGGCATCCCGTATGCAGGCATTGGGTTGGTATGGAAGAAGTTCGGTACACATATTACTGGATCTACAGAAGCTGCCTTAATTATTGAAAATCGATTGATAGCGGCTATTGATGGGCCAGATAATGGAGTTGCCTTATTTGCAGGTTTCAAGTTTAAAGAGACACTCCCGTATCATCTTGGGGCAATAGTTGAAGCGTTTAATGTAACATGGAGAGAGGATGAGGGTCTTGCAGATAGTTATTTTATGAATGCGGTACATATTGCTTCTCTCATATTAGATCGCGAGATTGTTCGAGCACGTGATGCGGTTATTGGGTATCAATGTATTCGTGAGGCGTATGCAGCATCTCCAGACAAAAGACTTCTGGTGTTAGATAAGAGCTATCAATGGATTGATGTCGTCCGGTCATTTCCGAATGTTTTATTCGTAGTCCTTCCGGACGCTGATCGGTGGAAGGTTCGAGCGGTTCCGGATATAGAGTTATTTAAGAATAGAAAAGATTTTCCTGAATCTTGGGCAGGATTAAGAAATAATGATTTGGCAAATGTGACTGGTGTTCCAGATGCACTTTTTTGTCATAATAAACGTTTTATTGCGGTTGCCCAATCAAAAGATGGAGCGTATGCACTTGCAAAGCGTGCGCTTGAAGAAGTGTAAATGTATACGCGAGTATTTTCATGATGCTCTATACTTGTGTATTCTATAGGGTATACTAGCTTTGCTATGGCTTTTGTAGATCAACTTGATTGTGTGGTAACTGCTGGCAAAGGAGGTAACGGCGTCGTTCGATGGCGTCATGAAAAGGGGAAAGAGTTTTCTGGCCCTTCTGGAGGTAATGGAGGGAAGGGTGGCGATGTGTATGCAGTCGCGGTTCGTGATATTGGTATTTTGGCACGTTACCAGCGAGATGCGAAATTTAAAGCTGGTTCTGGGAATGATGGGTTTAAGGATTCAAAGCAGGGTAAAAGTGGTGATGATTTTGAGCTTTCAGTTCCTATTGGATCAGTTATTCAAAACAGAGAGACTGGCGAAGTATACGAACTTCTTGGAGAAGGTGATCGTGTAATGTTGGCAAAAGGTGGCCGAGGTGGTTTAGGGAACGAACACTTCAAATCATCGATTAATACAAGGCCAGAAGAACAAACGAACGGAGAACTTGGTGAATCATTTTCTATTCATATTGAATTACAAATTATTGCGGATGCGGGGCTAGTTGGTTTACCGAATGCTGGTAAGTCGTCACTGTTGAATGTGTTGACTCGAGCAGGTGCGAAAGTTGGTGATTATGCATTTACAACATTATCACCCAATTTAGGTGATTGTTTTGGATATATTATTGCAGACATTCCAGGTCTGATCGAGGGTGCAGCAGAAGGGAAAGGTCTCGGTCATGAATTTTTACGGCATATTAAGCGCACAAAAGTAATTTTGCATTGTGTTGGATTAGATAATCAAGAACCGTTGGTGAGTTATACGACTGTTCGTGATGAGCTTGCTGCGTATGATCAGTCGCTTGCAACAAAACCAGAATTGATTATTTTGACAAAAGCAGACGTTGTTACAAAAAACGATGCTGCCAAAGTTTCAGAAATGTTTGTTGGTATGGGCAAGGCGGTTGTTGTTGTTTCTATTATCGATGATGTTTCAATAAAAGTGTTGCGTGATAGTGTTGTTTCGTTTATCCGTGAGTATATCAGGGGATAAGTCATCATCTCGGCAAAAAAACCATCGGTTGAGGGATTTTTTGATGTAGATTTTTTACCACATTACGTCCCATAAAAATTATCTTTTTTTGATTACTTGATTTTATTTGTTGTAGTAATTCTGCGTCTCATCTCGGTAGAATAATTTTGTTTTAAGCCATAATAAAGAGGTATCATAGTTTTTCGTTGAGGGTATAAAAAGATTGATTTTTTGTATAGTTTTTTGTATGAAAATATGTACGTAGTTATGTATTGACAGGCTTGTGTCAAAACAATGTTCACTGTACCCTGTATGGCTATGAGTAACACGTACTATACAACAATCGGTTTAGAAGTTCACGCTGAACTCAAGACTAAGACAAAAATGTTTTGTGATTGTTTTAACGATGCAGACGAAGAGCGTCCAAATGTAAATGTGTGTCCCGTGTGTATGGGTCATCCAGGCACATTACCTGTTGTGAATAAAGAGGCTATTCGCCATGTGCTTCGTTTGGGTAGAGCGGTTGGTGGTACAATCGCAGATTTTTCTGAGTTTGATAGAAAAAATTATTTTTATCCTGATATCCCAAAAGGATACCAGATTAGTCAGTATAAGTATCCACTTGTTTTGAGAGGTGAGTTAGCTGGGGTATGTCTAACCAGGATCCATCTTGAGGAGGATACAGGCAGTTCCCTGCATGACCAAGGAGATTATTCGTTAGTGAATTTTAATCGTGCAGGCGTACCGCTTATGGAACTTGTCACTGAGCCGGTTATCCATGATGCGGAAACCGCTGTTCGTTTTGCTAAAGAATTACAGTTATTACTTCGAACTCTTGGGGCGGGGGAGGCTAATTTAGAAAAGGGTGAGATGCGCATAGAGGCGAATATTTCTATTTCTCCGAACAAGGATTGTTTTGGTACAAAGGTTGAAGTAAAAAATTTAAATTCATTCCGATCTGTAGAGCGCGCTATTGTGTATGAGGTCGCTCGACACACAAGCTTATTGGACCGTGGAGAGCAGGTAGCTCAAGAAACCAGAGGGTGGGATGATGTTTCTGGTAAAACATATGCACAAAGAAAAAAAGAGAATTCTCATGATTACCGTTATTTTCCTGACCCAGATATCCCAAAGTTGAAGATATCAGCTATTCCTGAGTTTCAGTTAAGTGAACTTGATAAGACAATGCCGGAATTACCGTGGGAAAAGAGGAATCGTTTGTCTGATACGTATGGGATAAAATTTGCAGATGTCGAGGTGTATATGGCAGAGTCTCAGTTGAGTAATTTTTTTGAGGAGGTAGCGATGTTGTTGTCTCCTGACAAGGAGGCAATTATGCTCGCTTCGAATTACCTTGTTTCCGATGTTAGAGGGCTTATTAAAGGTGGTACATCGTTGCTTTCTTTAAAACCAGAAAATTTCGCTGAACTCGTCAAGATGATCAAAGGAGGTGCTTTATCTTCTCGTGGAGCAAAAGATGTGTTGCCGTTTATGGTTAAGGAGGGGGGTAGTCCTTCTATCATTGCTGAAAAATTAGGAGTTATGCAAAAGAGTGATGGCGTCACTCTTGGTATCGTTGTGAAAACGATTTTGGCTAAATATCCAGGGGTTGTTGTTGATTATCGTTCCGGAAAGATGCCAGCTCTGCAGTTTTTGGTTGGACAATGTATGAAGGAAATGAAGGGTGCGGGTAATCCTGCTATGTTACGAGATATTTTATTAAAAGAGTTACAATAAAAAGTTTTTATTTATAAGATCATCTCGGTAACCGAGATGATCTTATTTAAAGCCATATATAGCCGAGATAAAACATCTTAATTTCTATGTGCTGTTTTATTACGTAAAAATATACAAATTAAATCTTGAATTTCATAGTGATAATGTGTTATTAAATAAAATCTTTGTTTTTATAGATATTTTTACAGAGCATTTTTCTTATAAAATTTTTTTTAGGAATTGGCAAATTTGATTATTAGTAAGTTTGTTTCTGTGTGGCTGTGAATCAAATACAAAAAACATATTGTTTTAAATTCTTGTTTCTATGCATGAAAAGAGTCAGGTTTATCAACAAAATCTGAGGATACTCTATTTTATTTTTTTGTTTGTTTTTAAACATTTTTTGAATTTTTATAGAGTAAAAAAGTATGTAAAGTATTATTAACATTTTAATTTAGTTATCTTTGACATTGTTATCCCCAGTTGTGAGCTTAAATTAAGGATTTCTCGGCGAGGTGAGTGTTAAAATTTTTGTAATGGTTCGAGGGGAACTTGTCATCAATGGTAAGACGTATGTTTCGACGAAAAAAGCGGCGTTTGTTTGTGGCTACTCTACTGACTATGTTGGCCAACTCTCTCGTGGGAAAAAGATAGATTCTCGAATGGTTGGACGTGCGTGGTATGTTTCCATCGAAGCTCTTATAGAGCATCAACGTGAAAATGATTCAAACGAAATTGCTGAGAGGTCGCTTGCTCGATGGAAAGAATTTGTTAGTGGGACGGTATCAACTGTTCAAGCTGTACCAAAACCGGTTGAAGAGAAAATCTGTAACGTAGCGCCTATTGTTTTCCAAAAGCAGGTTACTCCTATCCAGTACAAATCAGAGCTAATAGTACCACTTCCGCCTCTTAAAGAGGGGGTTCGGTCTTCAGTAGCACGTTCGGCGAGTCATACTAATGCGGAAGCGGCGTTTTCTTTGCGACACGTTGTCATGCCACGCAAGAATTCTCGTGCTATTTTGGGGGCACATAGTGGACCAGTTAATTTTGCTGCTATTGAATCTCCTCATACACCTTTTGTAAAAGCTTCAATATCGAATCAGTATCAGTTTCGTCCACCACTGACATTTCTTAACGGGGAGATGCGTTGGTCTGTTATGGCTCGATCGCTTGTTTCAATATTGCCGATTGTTTTGATGGCGGTGCTCAGTGTCTCTTCATTAGTCGCAGGTGGGATTTTTGTAAGTCGGGAACTTGCATGGTTTGATGCGGGCACAGAACATAGTGCAGCCATTGCAGTCGCAATTCCTCAAGATGTTAGTACACTATCAACAAAACAGAAGGTGGCGCGATTTTTATCGCGTTTTTTTGGTGCGTCAGCAGAGGAGACTATCTTTATAAAACGTATTGCTACAACAACGTCTTTTGCGGTGAGTACACCATCCGTAGTTGTTCAAGGGACACCAGTTTCGGTAGTTGAACGAGTCGTTGAACAAAGGACTATCCCAGTGTTTGTTGGTATTACCAGAGAGGAGTTTGAGCGTCGCCTATCAGAGATTGATGCGCGTCTTGCTGTCTCTTATGCAAATCTTTCCACTCTTATTAATAATGGGCGTACATTTACGAATGATGTGTACAACGTCGTTTCACTTTCAAATAAAATAGACTTTTTGAATGAGGTCACTCTCAACGATGCAATTATAAATAGTAGTACTTTTAATGGAACATTAACTGTGACGAGTAGTGCAACAACAACGTTTGCAAACGGTATCAATATCAGTAGTGGTTGTTTTGCGGTAAATGGGGTGTGTGTAAGTGGTACTGGTTCAGGTAGTGCTTTTTCTGATTGGGTTATTGCAAATAATTATGGTGTGGGAACATTAACTCCTTCGACGACTATTTCGGTGTGGATTTCTGATCAGTTTTACGCTTCGTCATCGGCTGTGATTGCTGGAGATGTTCGTGCTTCCACCTTTACTGCAACTTCAACGAATGCGACTAGTACTCTTGCAGGAGGTCTTCGTGTGACAGGTACTCAAGGTATTCGGTTTGATAATTTTAATTGTGCAATTCTTGCAAATGGAGGAAAGGTGACAACCGATGCAAACGGTAACCTCATATGCGCTTCTGATATTTCAAGTAGTGGTGGTTCATCAGTATGGGCGACCACAACAGAGCAGTTGGCTATTTACGTAACTGATACTAACGATGTTGTGCTCATTGGTACTTCCGCCACCTCTACGATCGGTAATATCTTTGAAGTGCTTGGTAATACTCTTACTCGGGGTAACGGTGTGATTACCGGCACTCTCACCGTCTCTTCTTCAACCATTGCTACCAACCTCACCGCAACAAACCTCACCGCAACCGGTACGCTTGCCGTGTCTGGTGCC
>CAZTRA010000003.1:0-92231 GCA_964616075.1 uncultured Candidatus Saccharibacteria bacterium | reverse complement strand
AGAAAGATTCTCGTTTTGAGCCACACTGTATGTTTCTTCAAGGTGTTGTTTTTGAGCAACCGTGAAAGCTGTCTCATCATCTTTTTTTACTTGTTGAAGTGTAATAATGACACTGGCCGTGAGTGCGGGTAAAGCGTTCAGTAATGGTATTAGTTCAAGGATGTTTATACCAAAAAAGCGGAATGACTTTGCGGTGTTAAAAGTTACTCCATTAATAGTGAACCAAAACCAAAAGAGTAACTGAGCAAATATACCAAGATATACCGCTATTATTTGGCCAGCAATCGGTATTAGTTGTATCAATGCGTTGAGGGTGTCAAAAAAAACAGCAACACCTAACATTAACCATCTTGTGGAAGGGTTTATTTTTGGTTTGAAATAAAGTAAAGAATCATCCATGGGTTATGTTTCCACCACCACCGGCCGCATGCATTTCTTCTTTGGCACGCTTGATTGCAAGTATTTGTGAAGGGTCTGAGGTGATAATCTGATCTTCAGTGTATGAGGCAATAATTTTTATTGCGACATGTTTAACACCCACAAAAAATACCCCCTCCCCCACATTAGATTCTAAGAGGAGATACTTTTCTTCATCGGTTAAGTTAAATAATTGTTGTAGCCGATCAATGGTTGTGGGTGACTGTTTTAGTAATATTTGTATTGATGAGTTAGTGACAATGGGTGTTCCATAAGGGGATTTTAAGAAATCATCAACATCTTGGGTAATTGTTGAGAGGCCAAGGTAGTATTTGCGACCACGTTTTGCCAGGTTGAGTAAAAATGATGCAGTATCTTCTGATTTCATCATCCACCAAGCCTCATCGATGACCAAAAGGCGTTTTTTTAGATTTTTTCGCACTGCATTCCAAATATAATGGGTGACAATATACATTGCCGCAGGTTTCAAGTCATCTTCCATGTCACGTATAGAAAAGACGATAAATTTACTGTTGATATCAACATTTGATGGTTGGTTCAAGAACCCAGACCATGTGCCGTGGGTATATTTACTAAGTTTTTGTGCCAACGAGTCGCCTCCTTGCATGCCAGCAAGCACTAACTCAAAATCTGAGAGGAGTGGGGGCTCAACATTTGCAAAATCAGCATCCGCGGTAATGTCTTTAAGGGCATAGGTTTCAGTAATTGCACGATCAATAATGGCATCTTCTTCAGGTGTTAATCCTCCAAGTAATATGCGAAATAATCCTACTAGGTGAATAATATTAGTTCGTAACACATCGGCAGTGGACTCGTCTTCTTTGGGTACGGGTAAATCAAAGGGGTTTATGTGGTGTTCTGAATTGAGAGAAATATTAAAATATTTACCTCCCACTGATTTGGTCATTGTTTCATATTCCCTTTCTGGATCAATAACAATAACTTCTGTGTCGAACATAAGGGCACGTAATAGCTCAAGTTTTGTGCAATAGCTTTTTCCAGAACCAGATTTTGCAAAGGTGATTGAATTATAGTTTTCAAGAGAAAATCGATCAAACAAGACGAGGGACGAATTGTGTCGATTAATTCCGTATAAAATACCATGGTCAGAAGTAAGGTCGAATGAAGTAAAAGGGAAAATTGAAGAAAGAGGCGATGAGTTTAATTTTGTATGCACTTCAAGTTCATCTGTTCCGATGGGGATGATACTACGAAAGCCTTGTTCTTGTTGAAAAAGCGCTGGTTTTACGTAAACCAATTTTGATTCAAGGATTGATTTCATTTCAGATTCAACTTTGTCTAATTCACTTACTTCTTCACCGTATAACGTGATATATAAACCAACATCAAAAAGTTTTTCTTGTGCTTGTTGCAGATTGTCACGGAGTTTTTCTAGGTCTTGATATGCAATATCAAGTTTTGGATCACGGACTAGACCTTTATTTTCGCGAGCATGTATTTGGCTTTCAACCTCAGCAACTTTTTTCTGGAATGAGCGAAGAACCTGGGCCGTCTCTATGGGGTGTATGAATATTGAAATATCAAAAACTTTATCAAGATTAATGATAGGAGAAAACCACCCTTCTGTGAGGAACCGTGGGTATGAAATTATAAAATAAGTTCTGATAACTTTATCTCCCAGAAACAATTGCTTACTTGTTATTCGTAACGCTGATGGGGCAATGATATCTCTTAATTCTAATGAAGAGCTCTCAACAACTTCCTGTGGTAATAAAGGAATTGGTGTACTACCCTCGGTAGTTTTTTTGTTAAATATCGCATCAAGAAATCCCATATAGATAAGATGTATTAAAGAGATTTTTCTTTCTCTCCTGGATTAAAAAGTCGATAAAAAAGTTCAGTTGCTTCTTCGGTTCCTAAACGAACAACGCGCAAACCGCAACGGGCTAATCCTTGTTCAACTACTGACATACGTTGTTCAAGTTGAGAGCGACCCTCCTCAAAGGGGGTTATTTTTTTTGTATCTTCATTATCGTTTTTCTTTCCAAATAAACCGATAGAGGGGGCGATTTGAAGGGTGGGTGTGTAGGGGACGATTACAAAAAAGCTTTTGGTCATAATATTTGTCGCTTCTGTGAATGATGTAATGAACTCCATATACTCATTTATTTGGAGTTTCATTAATTCATTTGTTTGGGCTTTTTTTCTTTCATTTAAAAGCGCAATATAAGGTCGTATGTCGAGTCGACGAGACTGGATAACGATTTGTAGTGAGAAATCAAGAGAGTTTAAAAAGTTTTGAAATTGAAGAATAATCGCCTCCTGGTTTTCTGTTGATTTGAGGGCGAAATTAATAGAAGACGTCATAAGCACCGCTCGCAACCCACCATCGTTAAGTGTTGCGATACCATCCCGTATTTCTTTTAAAGGAACAAATTTTTGAGAAGGATTTGCTTTTAGTGCCATAAGATTATATCTGTGTTGAAGAGATGTTTTTTCCTGGAGCGTGCTCGGTTAAAATATTTTCTTTTGTAGCTATGCCCCATGTTACATCTTTTAGTTTATCTTGTGACAATTTTGGAACAAAGAGCGGTGTTTGGGAATTTGAAGATTGCTGGCTAATAGTGGGTTTATCAATTTTTCTCCAGAGATAAAGTTTTTGTTTAGCGGTGTATCTAAGTGCAGCTTCCACTAAAAACACAAATGGTTTGTGGTTGTGTTTATAGAACGCAAGAAGTAAACCAAAAATAAGAATAGGAATACCAATAAGTAAACCTATAAATAAACCAAGAAAACGGTAAGCAACGAATGCCATGCCGCCACTACCAATAAGATACAAAAATTGTTTGAGTGTTAATGGCCCAAAAATTTTATCTTCAACTTCGATATATTGGGGTACTTGAAATCGCACAATAACACCATTTTAACATGTGAAATGTTTTGTGGGGTGTCTATTCCACGGGTTCTCTATAGGGGTCAATGTGATAAGTGCGAGCTTTTAATCCTTTACCAATTGCTTTTTCGTTTGATGAAGGATTATTTATAGGTTTTGAAAGTTTTGCAGATAAAATATCATCACTAAGGTCGGTGTTTATGGAAGACCCCTTTGTTCCCATGTTATCAGAGGTCGCAGGTGGAGTAGTGGGCAACGTGAGAGCTGGTGTGTTAAAAGGTGTTTTTTTAATTTGTGTATCAGTGTTTGTTTGTAAGGTAGGTTTCGGCAAAGGGGTAATTGTTTTGATTGTTGTTTGTATACCAGTATTGATATCTACAGGACGTACAGATTGATTGTTGGGTGTGGAAACGATGGTGTGTGTGGGAATTGCGCGGCGTGCAGCTGGTGGCGGAGGTGGAGGTGGAGGGAGTATCAACTCAGGTTTTTTTAACTCAATATTTGAATAGAGACTATCAAGAGATACTCTGACTCTTGCAAATAATTTCATATCAAGCTCTTCGGCGATCTCTCGTGATTGAGCATTGGATAAGTTTAATACATCACTGAGGTGCGCGGGGATATCTTGTGGAGGTAATATACCAGCAAGTGTTAAAATTGCGGCATTTTTTATAATCAGAGTATCCTCCTGATCAAACATGTATTTTTGTCCAATAGATTGTGGTACACGGTCTATTTCTGGTGCCGTGACGAGTAGCTGAATATCACTTGGTCCATGGGTGATATTTTCTCGGACAATAGTGATGAGATCGTTTGGCATAGTATTACGTGGTTTTGTTCTTATCTAATGCCTTTTTTGCAAGATCTTGAATTTCTTCAGGTAAATCTTCAAACGAATCTATGTCATTTATATTCAAGACCTCCCCTGTATTATTTGTACTCTTGTTTTGTTGCTGTTTCTTTTTGTTTTGTCTCTTTTTTATCCCATCACTATAGGTATCAAAAGACTTTTTCCACAATGCTCTGGTTTGTGGAGACACTGATGTGCCCATTCTTTTACCTATTTCATCAAGTTTTTCTTTTTGTTCCTCATCTTTTCTGTCCCCCGCTCTTTTTTCATCATCTAGTCGGGATTGTCCTCGAGCGATAAGATCTTGCTTACGCCCTTCGGCAACCGCGAGAGATTCTTGTAAATCGTTGCTGTGTTTTTCCATATCAGTGATGGATGTAATCAGTGTTTGTGCCCGTGTCTCTAATTCTGACTGAAGTTGACCTAAGTTTTTTCCAACAGGAAGATCAGCGGCGTAATCGGTAGCTGCTTTAAGAGGGTTTGTTTTAATGAGTGTGAGTCGATCCTGGATAATTTTTTGTTCAGCTTTGAGTTCGCTTAATTTTGCCTGAGCGGTGGAACGTTCCCTGGCTACTGCCCCAGAGTGCTCTTTAAGGGCGGTAAGTGCTGCTGTTTCTTGGTTTGAGAGTTTTTCTTCTGGTTTTTGTTCACCTTTTTCTTCAGGTGTCAGGTTTGAAAACCATTTTGGTCTAATTGGGGCTGAAGATGTTGCCCACCCAATGAATTTGGTCTGTTTTTTAACAGCCTCGTCCTCAACGTCGGCCAATGTTTTTCCCTTACCCCCAACCCCCTGCAACTTGTTGAGACCGTCATACATAAGTTGGCCGGTTGTTGGGCTAATGCGCGCAAACCTTTTTACCCCCTCTTGTTCCGATGCGTAGCGCGCCAAAGCTCCCACGGTATTTCTTCCAATAAACGAACCCCCAGACTTAAGGCTTTTATTGAATCGTGTGTTGAGAGACTTGCCCCACGCGATGGTTGTTTGTGCTCCCACCATACCCATATTCATAGCAAGGGTGAGTGAATAGAGGAACATAACGATAGTAAGTCCAAAGTTAAACAGAATAGGCAATGATTTTGAGTCGAATGTTACTAGAAGTGATCCAAAACTTCCCAAATTTCCTAATGTTGTCACAACACCACCAAGTATTTTGAAGGAAACAAAAAGGAGTAGAAAGACGGCGGGAGCAAAAAATGCCTGTTGAATAAGTTTATTCCACCATTGGCCAAAATAGCCTCGTGCTCCTGGTATGACATAGCACGCAAAGGCAAGAGGAGAAAAAATCATCAAAAAAATGAGGTAGGCAAAACGTACAATAAGTAATATTGAAAGGGCAAAGAAAATAAAGGCAACAATAACTGATAGTGTTGTTGCGCCAAGAAGAACAATAATTTTGTTCCCCGCAGATGTTTGATTTGCTCCAAAAAGAGAAGCAACCGAATTCGCGTCGTTAATATTCCAGATTGTTTGTAGCCCTAACTGACTCATGAAGGTAAATGCTACGCCCCCTTTTGCTTTAAATACTGGTTCGTAGAAGGTCAGTGCGAGAAGGTTGGAGGTATCTATGATCACTTTCGTGAAGAAAAGAGAAAAGTTTATGACGAGAGCCATAACAATAATCCATCCCAATGAGCGCCAGTGTCCGCTGCCGATACCCAAAATGAGTTGGAATGCCAAATAGAGGATAATAAAGATGAAGAACATGTTGCCCAGATCACGGAAGACAACCCACGTTTCATTAATGGCTCCTGACATACCAGTATTGTTTAATAAAGAGACACCTTCAATAATGGTAAAATTTACAATCCAATCAAGCATTTTTCCTGAAAGCCATACCAAGAAACCAGCAAGACTTGAAAGCTTTAGTGCAGCTGCTTCTATAATCAGGTCTCCCGCAGATGAAAGACCTGCGGTGATGGCGGTACCAATAGCAGAAGGGATCCCAATCCATTCAATGCCGAATGGTACAAATCCTGCGTTAGCAAAGACTGAAGTTGGGCTTAGAGCTAAGGCACAAAAAAGAATTCCGAGTATGAAAGTGCGCACTTGTTTTATTTTTGTGAGAAAAATATTCATGTTATGGGTTTACTACCACACTTCGCAGTACTGGGAGTGCGGTGGCGCCGTAACGATCAGTAAAGTCGAAAATGACACGCCACGTGCCCGGTTTGTTGCTATCAAATATGGTCTCATAGAGAAAGGTGTTACTGCCCGGGGCGTTTCGAGAGTACGTAACTCGGATGCCCGGAACTGTTGAGTCGGAATAGGAAGTACCCTCGGCGTCACGAGCGCTTATTTTTTGGAACGGGTCAAAAGAATCTCCCCTGGTGATAGTAAGTGAATCGCCGATCGCAACAAGCATTGATTGCCCACTTATGTCAATAGTTTGTGTTGCGGTTGGGATTGATCCGTCAATCAGTATAAGAGGTTCTTTTCTTGAGGCGGTCGCTTGTGCTCGAACTGTAATGATACGCTCCATAGGTTGTGATAATATGCCGTACGCGTCACTTGCCAGGTATACAAAGCGCCAGTTTCCTAGGGTGTTTGAAGAAGAAACAATATTACCGTTGTTTAACATAAACGGTCGAATAGTTCCATCAGGGGCATATGTAAGATAGCTAGTGCTTGCAAAAGGAGCAGTGACAGCCGCGGTTATTGGTATTGCGACACCATTTATATCTTTAGCTGAAATACCAAAGAATGGATTAAATACTGATCCGATGGTTGTGGAAGTGCTTTGTGACGCCAAAAATGAGGGACCACTTCTTCTAAAGAACTCAATTTCGTTTAAAGCGAGGTATCTTGGACGTTCGATGCGCACCACATCAGCTGATACGGGGTGAACGAGTTCTATACGAAATGATTCAACACGCAAAAGAGGTAAAATGCAACCCGCGGTAGTTGCTGGATTTCCACTCGAATTTATGTAATGGATGCGACACGTGATGGGGACCACATTTCCTGAAGCGTCTTTTGTGTTAACTACTTCAGTTTCAATACCAGAATTTTGGTTTATGGTATAAAAACGAGGTCGTAAGTTGTCCGTTCGAACCCAATTCTTCCAATCACGACTATCGTAGTAATCAAGTGCGGTTGTTATTTTTAATTCACTAAAATTTTGTCTTGTTTCAAAAACACCCTTCCACCACGCCATTCCGGTAGGGTCGTTGTTGTATGACATGCTCGAATAATACATCTGGGCATTTTTGTTACCATCAGTAGCGAGGCTTGCGTATTGGATACGGTTTGGCCATCCATGGTCGTCATGTATTAAAGGACCCTGATAATTTGATTGCGCATAAATCTGGTTTACAGCGGGCCCTCCACTGAATGTTGGTATATTGCTAGACGTAGTCTCTGGAGGTAATAACACACCACTTCCTTTAAGGTTTTGGTAATCAGTGGTTGAATAGGTGGTATTAGCGCTGTATTGAGCGCTGTAGTTGGTAGCTGAGCTGCTGTTTGATGCGAGGCCGGTCATAAGGCTCTTCATTGCTAAATTAATGAGAGCCCCAATGATTTCACTGATTTCATCAGCAACCTCAATACGACGTGAACTTGAATCAAAGGTGTCGTTTAATTTGTTTTCAATGACAGTTCCAGGTGTTTTGATATAGCCTTCAATATTTGTCGCAGAGAAGAAGCCTTTATTCCAGTTGAGCTTATCTTGCTCTATGCCAAGAATTGTAGCGATACGTCTATCCATCATAAGGCCAGCAGCACCTGATGCACCGATTACATTTTGATTTCGGACTGACATATCAACCCACGCGTCCCATCCTCCACCACCAGCAAAATCACCCCTCATAAAGGTTTCTGAGTGAATATTTTTTGCTCGACTAAATGTACAGTAGTAATCTCTTTGCCAACGTCCGGTGTTTACGCCGAAATTTAGGTTCAGTGCAAGTTGTAATGAGGGAAGCATGAAAGGGTCACAGATAAAGTTTTCAAGACCCATTTCGGCGATGAGTCTGCCACTGGCTTGATCTGCTGCATTTAACATAAACCCTCCAGGATCCTGAACAAACATTGGAGTATCTTCAAAACCACTATTAATCCAGTTGACCACCTCGTTTCCTAATTGATCAATTAAAGTGTTAATAAGTCCGAATACAACACCGTCAAGCAAAATTTCTTTTAAGGTGAGTTGCGTACTCATGGCAGCCTGCTCTGCTTGTATGGCATTAAGCGCTGAGAGTTCTGCAACAACCGCGCTGTCTAATACTGGAACAAAACCAGCAAGGACCGATTTTGGATTACACATTATTGCCGAAAAAAGAAAAACAAGGACCATCAATGCAGAAAGATTGATATGTCTTAGTAAATCCTTCGCCAATGTTAGGAGCGCTCTCATGAAATGCACCACTCATTATACCTCGATGAGGTGTCCTAATTTTTTCTAGTTGTGTATTACTGTTTTTGTAAGTGTCTTACAATGATACGCCGTTCTTCTTAAGTTCGTTGTTTAAAGATATCAAAGCCGCGGCAAGTCGTTGTTGTGCAGGAGCATACCGTTGAATTCCAGCAAGTCCAGCAATGGGGTCATTTTGAGCACGTTGCATTCCATAGACTGCGATTGAAATATCATAGAAAGCGTTAATGAGTTCAAGGTGAACAACGGCAAGCCCTGATGGTGTGGGAAGTAGAGATAACGCGTCTGCAGTTTTCTCGTGGGAGAGAGCAATTGCTCCTAATTTTTCAAAATCAATACGGTTTTTTGTTTCAAGCCCTCGTTGTAATACTACTGCTTCATTTTCTGGCTCTGTTGGGCGATTCTCTTTCAGGCGCTCTTTAAATCCCGATGCATATGCGCCATATGACTGCTGTGTATTACTATCAGTGCGCGTGAGTTGTTGTAAAGAGAGAACCTTTTTGGTTTGTAAAACATCGTTTCCTTGTATTTCTGTTAGCAGCTTTTCCGCAAGTTCAATTTTTTGTTTTTCTGACCACGGGGCCCCTTGTCCCATAGCAATGTATGTTTGTGCGAATGATTCAGCAAAAGAACCTTTCATAAAAGGAGATTCTTCAACACTTTTTGTTTTGTTTGTAGAGCTGGCTATGAGTGAGCTTATAGTGTCTTGTGGCCCAGCTGTTGTCGGGTCTCGTTTTTGTTTAATTTCCTCACCATCATTTGTTCCATCGCCATCAGTATCTGATTTTAAAGGATCGCTTTTCCATAAACGCTCCTCCCAATCTGATAAATCATCACTATCACTATCTTCATAAGTTGCAGCGAATGCTTGTGCGGTCTTGTCTAAAACAGCGTGTTGCGTCTCGGTGGACTGTGTGGTGGCTGTACCATTAATCGCGGTGATAAATAATGCTCCGGTGACAAAAAATATACCAATAAGTATTGAGGTAAGTATAAGTTTTCCCTTCATACTAGCATTATACCCTTTTTATCACTTTCCTTTATCGAATTTCAAACAGTTTAGAGGTAGAATAATAAAATATTCTTATGAAGCGTGTTATTGTTCTTGTTTTCCTGTGGTGCGTTATAGTACTTCCTTTTGTTACAGAGGCGGCGTTTGTGCGGAATTTAAAAATTGGTGATCGTGGGCCAGATGTCCGCGCGTTACAGATAGTCCTTAATACAGATCCTGATACATATGTTACTTCTTCTGGCCCAGGTTCTCCAGGGCAAGAAACTGATTATTTTGGTACACGAACGAATGATGCAGTTGTTCGTTTTCAGAATAAGTATAAAAAGGAGATTTTAGATCCTGCTGGTCTGGTTACCGCTACGGGATATGTGGGCACATTAACGCGGGCAAAATTGCAAAGTTTTGAACAACGGTTTATTACTTCGATTGTGACACAGGGTGAAACTAAACCCATAAAAACAAAGCTATCAGAAATGAAGACGGCAACTACTTCAAAAAAAATTGTGATAACAGCTATTTCACCTACCCGAGTGCGCTCAGGAGATATGGTGACTATTACCGGTGACGGTTTTACTCCAACAGGTAACAAAATAGATATCGGTTCTGGTCTTTTGGTACGAACATTTGAGAATATTCCTTCTGTTGATGGGAAAACGATCGTATTTCAATATAAGGCCCCTGTTGCTCGTACGATGACACTTGAAGAATTGCGAGCCCTTCCGACTGATATTTTGTCTCAAATAGAGACACCTGTTCGAGCGGCAGGAGCAACGCTTGAGGATGTGGTACGGCCATATAAGGATATGAAAAATGAAGTTGATTTAGCGACCATGTTGGCAAAAAACGGTAAATCACTCTACGATCTTGATGATTTGTTTCATGTGAGTGTTAGTAATAGTAACGGATCTACAGAAAATCAAAAATTATTATTACGTGCCGCCCGACATGTTCTGTTTGAAGGTGGATTGAGTGGATTTTTCGAAAACACAACAAAACTTTTTTCTCGTGTAAGTGTGGTTCCACAAAAGGCAGAAGCTCAGCTTTCAGGAGGTGGACTTAATGCGTCGATTGTTATGGTCTGTACCTGCGGAGGAGGTACTCTCAATCTTCTTACTCTTTTTGGTGGTAGTGGCGGTGGTGGTTTGGTTTATTTTCCTCCAGGTTTTGTGCCAATTACGGGTTCTACAGTACCAGGAGGATTTTATTTAGGGTTATTTACTCCAGCGGCCGGTATTTGTGCCGTATATGCAGGTATCACCTGTTTTACTATAATGGGTTCACTTCCGACATTGTACGGTCAGAGTATATGAGGGGTTTTGGATTGTAACGTGGTTTCTTTTTTAAAATAAGGAACAAGTTGGGAGATAATTATTTTCCAATTTTCAAGAGACACGTCCTCAGCGCGAATATTTTCTGGTAATGTTGCTGATTGCAGGGCTATGCGCACGTAGTTTTTATCAATGATACGGGATAGATTTGAAATAAGCTGTTTTCTTTTTTGGGCAAAACCTGTACGTACAATGGTAAAAAATATATTCGAGTCAGTTGTTTTAAAATACTCGTGAGAGATATTTTTTATTGAAATGATTGCCGAATCAACTGAAGGAGGAGGTGAAAATGCTCCCGCTTTTATTGTCTGTATGTAGCGTGGTTCACCGTACACTTTTACAGCAATAGAGAGGAGGCTTTCCTTTTTTTTCTTTGCAACAATACGATCGGCAACCTCTTTTTGAATCATGAGTGTCATGGTATTTGGGTATGTTGGTTCTCCAAGGAATTTTCTGATAATTGCACCAGTAATGTAGTACGGAATATTAGCGACAAGTTTATACCCCCTTGGTTGGAGATGGTATTGTTGAGGATTAAAATTGAGGGCGTCATCTCTTATTAGAATAAGTTTTTTTTCAGTAATTTCTTTTTTAAAGTCGAACGACAAACGAAATAAGAGGCGCTCATCTTTTTCAATTGCAATTATATCTCGTGCCACGGGAATCAGTGCTTTGGTGAGTATGCCTCTTCCAGGTCCAATCTCAACAACAGTGTCTCGAGATGATACTTCTGCTGCTTCGGTGATACTGGTGGCAATGGCAGGGTTGGTGAGAAAGTGTTGCCCCAAGGATTTTTTTGCAGGTTCAAATGGTGTTTCTTGTGTAGTCATGTTTGGTAATATCGAGTGTATCAATCTTTAGGTGGCACGTACATCATTACATATAAATTGTATGGAACCCACTCCCCGAGTCTTCTGCTTCAATGAGTAAGTCGTCAATATCTGATAGGAATATTGAAGGGACTGTTGTGTTTCGTAGGCCAAAAATTGTACGTACTCCTGCATAAGTAAGAATAAGTTTTTTCTTAGAACGTGTGACTGCAACGTAGGCAAGTCGTCGTTCTTCTTCCTGTTCTTCTTTTGTTTTGTTCCCGTTTCCGTCATGAGGGAACAAACCTTCTTCAAGGCCAGTTACAAATACAATATCAAATTCGAGTCCTTTGGCGGCGTGTATGGTCATAAGTTTAACCCCCTGTTTTTTCTCAGACAGTTCATCTTGGTCGCTCATGAGGGCTGCATCTTCGATGAGGCGGTGAATTCCTTCGCCGGTAGGATAATGGTCATATTGTGTAGCAACACTTACCAACTCCTTGAGGTTTTCAAGGTGTTCAATATCCTCACCTTTCCCCTTTTGATAAAGTACAAATAAGCCGCTTTCTTCAAGAAGGTAGCGTACAGTCTTTGATGTTGATTCAGTTAAACTTTTTTCTTTCACTCTACGGAGTAGGTTTCGAAAATCTGCAAGTTTTTTTGTAGCTGCGGGAGAAAGTTCGTGCTCTCTTTTTTCGATAATGGTTAGGAGTGTAACTTTTCCAAGACCTCGTGTGGGGACATTAAGTACGCGTCGTAAGTCCATACCGTTTTCTGTGAGTAGGGCGAGACGCAGATATGAAAGAGCGTCTTTTACTTCTTTGCGTTCAAAGAAACGAGTGCCAACTAGTTGGTATGGTACATGTGCTTTCAATAGTGCTTGTTCAAGTACACGTGATTGAAAATTTGCACGATATAATATCGCAATATTTTCTGGTGCTACTCCTCGCGCAATGTAGGCGGATGTTTTTTGGGCAACAAACATAGCTTCATCTTCTTCGTCATATCCGACATATAAACCAATTTTTTCTCCTTCAGTGTTGTTGGTAAACAGTCGTTTTTCTTTCCGTAGTTCATTTTTTTCAATAATAGCGGTTGCCGCAGCAAGAATAGTCTTTGTAGAACGGTAATTTTGTTCAAGAAGTACTACGGTTGTTTCGGGAAAATCTTTTTCAAAATCTAGTATGTTGTGTATGTTTGCACCCCGCCAGCCATATATGGATTGATCACTGTCGCCTACAACACAGATATTTTTTTCAGGGCCGACGAGTTGTTTGGCGATCATATACTGGATCATATTAGTATCCTGGTACTCATCAATATGTATATGGGTAAAACGTTTCAGAAGTATCTCTCTTGCACGACTTTTTGAAGAACTTAATAGCTCTGCTGTTTTAAGTAGAAGGTCATCAAAATCAAGCCCACCTTCTTCTTTCAATATGGACTCATAACGTGCGTATACTTGAGAGACAATATCTCCAAAAGAACTTTGTGCTCGTGCACGATAGTCATGCGCATTTCTCCCCTCCCCTTTTGCTTTCGATATGGCGGAAAGTAGTTTTGCCGGCTCGTATCGTTTTGGGTCGATTGAAAGTGACTCAAGTGCAGCTTTTATTGCTCGTTTTGCGTCATCACGATCAAAGATGACAAATCCTCGAGGTATATTGATGTCAGAGCCAAATTCTTTTAACAAACGAACTCCTAGAGAATGAAACGTTGCTATGGTTGGGCCATTTTTTTCTTCACCTAATAACCTTGTTACACGCTCCCGCATCTCTTTTGCGGCTTTATTAGTAAATGTTATAGCAAGTATTGAAGATGCCGGTACTAAGGTCTTGACTAAATGTAGTATTCTATGTGCAATAGTTTTTGTTTTACCGGCTCCTGCTCCGGCAACAACAAGGAGCGGTCCAGTCGTTGTAAGTACTGCTTTACGTTGCTGTTCATTGAGTTCTTGAAGATAGGATTCCATTGGTTCGAACAGAAAGTATAGCAAATTTCATTTTATAACCCATTTTTTATAGCCATACAGAGCCAATCATAAAATATACGGCTTAACAAGGCTATATTTTATATATGTTATCCACAATGGGTATTACAAAACATTGACTCCACCAAACGGGGTAGATATAGTGGTTGAGTTAGATGAAACGGATCTTTAATATGGCTTCATTAAGCCATATATTTCATGAAATACTGATTATTCCTTAAACAGAGCCGTATTTTTACTTCTGCATCAAAAGGTGAAAAAGAGATGATGATGAAATCTTTCTTCTTTCGCTACATAGCTATTGGGAAAAAAAATGTATGGGGTGTGTTTATAATCCCGTTCTTTTTCCCGGCACTCCCGGCCGAGGCTAGATTGTTGACGGCTATTAGTGATTTTTTTGCTCCAACTCGATCAGAAACACTCGAAGTTGCTGTGTTGGATGAATCCCTTAATTCTCAAAACCTTGCTTTGTTGCAAGCAGTATTATCATCAAGTCAATCTTTTGCGCGGGGTGGTGGTGATATTATGATTGTTGGTTCAGCGTTAATGCCGGAGAGTGGACCCTCGGGTACGCTTGCGGATACAGTCGATAGTCCCCCGGTTTCTGATCAGGTTGTGGTCTATGTGGTTCGTAAAGGAGATACACTCTCGGCAATCGCTACTGCGTTCAATGTTTCTGTGAATACGGTTATTTGGGCGAATGATATTAAGAATGGGGTTATTCACGAGGGTCAGACATTGGTTATTTTGCCGATTAATGGAGTGCTTCATACTGTAAAGAAAGGTGATACGTTGCAATCAATTGCGAAACAATATAAAGGGGATATAACAGAAATTGCCCAGTTTAATAATATTTCTGCTCACTCAGTGCTTGCTCTCGGGGAAGAGATTCTGGTCCCTAATGGTAAAAAGATGTTTACAACATCAGTAACGCGCACGGTTACATCAAAAATTCGTGGCGCAGGTGGTCCTGATTTGGGTGATTATTATATTCGTCCGGTGTATGGTGGAACTATTTCACAAGGTCTTCATGGATATAATGGAGTTGATCTTGCAGCTCCCCGCGGCACTACGATCGTTGCTTCGGCGGGGGGTGTTGTTATTGTGGCTCGTGGAAGTGGTTGGAATGGTGGCTATGGAAATTACATAGTTGTTGCGCATCCCAACGGGACTCAAACATTGTATGCGCACCTTGATCGTTTGGCGACACGTGAAGGGGTTGAGGTTGCTCAAGGACAACTTATTGGATATTCAGGGTCAACAGGACGTTCTACTGGACCACACCTGCATTTTGAAGTTCGTGGTGCTAAGAATCCGTTTGCTCGATAGTGCCGAGTTCTTTTTTTGTTGGCTAGTGGTTACTTTGTTTAGGGAGTGTTTTCAATCACTGTTTTGGTCGGTACTGGGCTGCCTCGAGAAGGTGTTCGGGTAATAATGTTTCGCTGCCCTCTATATCGGCAATTGTACGTCCCAACTTTGCGATGCGATGGTAGGCACGGGCTGAGAGATTTAGTTTTATTGCAATTGTATTCAAAACTTTTTTTGCTTCGTCGGTAATCATGAGAACAGCGTGTAGATCTTTTGCTCTAAGGTTTGCGTTTGCTGCCCGTGTAAGACCACATTTTTTTGCACGTTCGTATTGTCTCATTCGTGCGCGGATGACACATTCCCGTGCCCGTGCACTTTCCTTTTGTGTGGATGTTTTTTCTAAAAGTAACGCATGGTCAATTGGTCCCACTTCGAGCCATAGATCAATGCGATCTATAATAGGTCCTGATAATTTTGATTTATAACGAGAAATTGTTGCAGCAGAACATATGCATGCTTTTCCTTTCGTGCCAAAATTTCCACAAGGGCACGGGTTCATTGCGGCAATTAAAATAAAATCAGCAGGAAACGTTGCAGAACCTTTTGCACGGCTAAGAGAGATGACGCGGTCTTCAAGTGGTTGTCGCAACGCATTAATAACACGACGTTCAAATTCGGGAAATTCATCAAGAAATAAAACTCCTTTGTGCGCCAAAGTCACTTCTCCTGGTTTTATTGTACTCCCACCCCCAACTAGTGAAACATAGCTTGCTGTATGGTGAGGTGTGCGCAGTGGTGGATGGGTGATAAGTGCATTGTGTAACATCCCGGCAACGGAGTGGATTGAGGTCACATCGAGGGCGTCTTCTGGAGAGAGGGGTGGTAGTAAACCAATGAATGCACGTGCGAGCATTGTTTTTCCTGTACCGGGTGGTCCGTACATGGCGACGTTATGTCCGCCTGCGGCGGCGATTAATAATCCACGTTTTGCATGTTCTTGTCCTCTAATTTCTGATAGGTCATACAATGTTTCATTGTTTTCTTTGTAATCAGAGGGACGTGTTTGTGTGTGTGGTGTGAGGGGTGATTTTCCGGAGAGATGGTTGATGAGTGCGGCCAGAGATGGTACTGGAAAGAGTGTGATGTTTTTAATGAGCGATGCTTCTTCAATGTTTTCTTTTGGGAGGTATATTTCGGTGAATCCGTTTTTTTCTGCTTCTCGTACAGCGGGTAGTACTCCAATGATCGGACGAATGTTCCCATCAAGTGCGAGCTCGCCAAGGAATAATTTTTTTTCAGGTGAGAAAGAAATATCTTTGGTGGCGAGTAGATATGATAGTGCAATTGGCACATCAAATGCTGGCCCTTCTTTTTTAAGTGATGCTGGTGCGAGGGAAATGATCACTTTATTATTTTGCTGTTTTGGTGATTTGAAACCAGAATTTTTGATTGCAGCCGCAACTCGATCTCGCGCTTCTTCCACTGCCTTATCAGGAAGTCCAACAATTGAGAATGCAAAGAGTCCAGAGGAGACATCGGCCTCAACACTCACAAGGTGTGCGTTGAGGAGTATCGGTTGGGCACTGTGTACTTTTGCAAATCCCATACCGGCATTTATCTAGGGGTGTTCTTCCCGGTGGATCTTACAAGTTGTGGCTGCAGGATTAGCAGTGAGACGGTCTGTTTCAATTGGGTGCGGTTCATTAATTATGCAGGTACCATAGGTTCCATCCTCAATTCTTGCGAGAGCTTTTTTAATTTCGTTGTAGCGAATTTCAAGATCAGAGAGGATAGCAGTATTTCCATCGAGTGACCCAAGGGAGTCAGCAATAGCGTCTCGGTCGGCAGTGTCAATATTAGCGTCATCGCGTTTTGGTACCCAATCAATTTTATTTCCTTCATCGAGTCTCCCAACAGAAGAGAGTTCTTTTTCAAGTTCTGCAAATTCTACCTCAAGTTGTTTTTTGAATGTTGATGTATTCATGATCGTAGTATAAACCAAAAAAAGGTGCGCGAGGAGTGTTATTGGATTGTTCGTCGGGCAGACAAGCGATCGAGCGCTTCGTCGAGAGATAATTCGCTGCTCGCAATAACAATTGTATCTCGATTAATGAGGGTATATATGATTGATGTGGCGCCTGATGCATCTTTTGATACACGAACACTATGATTTTTAAACAGTTCATCGGTGAACATTGTTGGTACTGGAGCCCCTTGTTTTGTAACTGATCGATATGCGGCACTATCAAGACGGGCAAGTAGTGTCGACAGGTCATCTAAGAGTTTTGGTTCCCAATCGAGCATTGTTGAGAAACCAGTGTGAAATGATTTTATTTTCATAATTAAAAACGTTTCTCGATACCCCGTTTGGGTGATGCCAAAAAAGAATTCTGGTTCAAGGATTCGTACAAATGTACTAGGTAGTTGAGGTGCAATGGTTTGTATAAATGTATGTGTGGTTATTGGAATCCCCTGTTTTTCTGTGCCGATAACAAAACGAATTCCTTCAACTTTTCCCAATGATTGTGTTATTGATCGTCGGCGCATCTCAACTGCTTCAAGTATTGTTTTTTTATCAAGAGTAGCGATGGATATTGTACGCTCTGTGTCTATCGGAATGAGTGACGGTGTTTTAGTGACAGTGTTTGGTATGAGATTTGTACCACCGCTCTTTGTTTCAAAGAAGAACACGAGAAACAATACAAGTGCACCGACTATAATCAATATTCCCCCAGTGAGTAGTATTAATCTTTTATGTTGTACTAAGAATGATGATGTACCATTTTTTTCAGAAACAATACTTTGTGTTTCACGATTGATACGGCGTGTTTGTTCCGCAAGCAAAATGTCGTTCATGGAAGTTCCTTGTTTCTCAATTAATTCAGTCATATCGTCTTGAAACGTTCGAAGTGGCCGTATGTGTTGATTTAGTTTTTTGTCTTCTGGAGATGTGTTGATTTGAGGAGGCATAGTCAATATAAAAAACACCTGATGTGTGTATTGTAGCATCGGGTGTTTTTTGTGTATGTGGGGAGGGGTGTTTCTAGTGACGGTGTCCGTGTCCGCCATATCGTGGAGATCCGTCTCTACGGGGTTGTCGAGATGCGTGTGTGGTCGCGTCTGCTGGTCTTCCTCCTAATTTGCGCTCTGCCCATAAAGGATCTGCTTGGACAATAGAAAGGTTCAATCTTCCTTTATCATCAACTTCTTTAATGATGATTGGCACCTCTTCTCCTTCTTGCAAAAGACTTGTTACTCGATCAACTCGCCACGGAGCAATTTCAGATACGTGTACGAGACCTTCTGCGTTTGGTCCGATTTTTACAAAGGCACCAAAATCAAGAAAGCGAGTTACTGTTCCGGTGAAACGCTCGCCTGCTTTGTATTCACGTGTCATGCTTTCGACGATCGCTTTTGCCGCTTCAGCACCGCCGTTCTTACCAGTAAAGAAGACAGTACCATCATCTTCAATATCGACAGTTGCGCCAGTTTTTTCAGCAATTTCGTTGATGGTTTTTCCTCCTGTGCCGATCACTAACCCGATCTGATCAGGTCTTATTTTTATTGTTAGAATTTTTGGTGCGTTTGGTGATATGTCTGCTCGGGGTGTGGCAATTTCTTTTTCAATAACATCGAGGATTCGGAGGCGAGCAGATTTTGCTTTCTCAAATGCTTCGACGAGAATAAAGAGTGGTATTCCATTCACCTTCACATCCATTTGTACCGCGGTTACCCCTTCTCGTGTGCCGGCAACTTTAAAGTCCATGTCACCATGATGGTCTTCTGGTCCTTGTATGTCAGTGAGTACTTTGTACTCTTGCGGTGATCGCATCATCAGGCCGGAAGCAATACCTGCCACTGGTCGCGTGATCGGTACACCAGCATCCATGAGTGCGAGCGTTGAACCACAAACACTACCCATTGATGTTGATCCATTTGATGCGAGCGCTTCAGAGACGATGCGAATTGTGTATGGGAAGGTGTCTTTTGGTGGTAGTACAGGAATGAGTGCTTTTTCAGCTAAGGCGCCATGTCCGATCATGCGACGATTAGTAGAGCCGATGCGTCCTGTTTCTCCAGTTGAGAATGGTGGGAAGTTGTAGTGGTGCATAAAACGTTTCTTTGTTTGTATTTCCATGCCCTCAACAATTTGAATATCTCCTGGTCCGCCAAGGGTAAGCACTGAGAGGATGTGTGTGCCACCACGATAAAAAATACCTGACCCATGAAGGAGTGATGAAATACCTCCGGCTTGTGCGAATAGGGGACGGATGTCGTCAAAACCTCTACCATCAGGGCGAATGTTATTGTCGATTGCTTCATCGTGAATAACATTATTTACCGCTTCTTCAAAATAGTGAGCAGCAAGCGAGGGATTTTCGTCCGGTAGTGTTTTTTTAAAGAGATCAATCCATTCAGTTTCGAGTTCATCGATACTTTTTTTACCAGGCCCGGAACATATTGCTGTTTTTAATTTTGGTTCAATATGTTCAGTAAAAAGTGTACGCATGAGAGGAGGCTCGATAGGTTTTTCAATCACTGTTTTTTTGACACCAATCTCTGAGATAATCTTTGTTTGGAATGTTTGAATATGCTCGATCTCTTTTGAGGCGAGTGTTAACGCTTTGTTGATGAGTTCTTCAGATACTTCTTTGCCTCCAACCTCAATCATATTGATGAGACCATCTTTGCCACAGGCAAGTAGGTCAAATTCAAAGTCGTCAGCGTGACGTGTTTCGTATGTCGGGTTGATGAGTAATTCATCAACCCCAACTTTTTTACCGATACGTACCGCCGAGACCGGTCCATTGAATGGGATTGATGACGTGGAGAGTGCAAGTGATGCACCAATAACAGATAAGACGTCTGGGTCGTATGCTCCTAAAGAGAGAATAGTAACAACGACTTGGATCTCATTACGAATGTGTTGTGCAAAGAGTGGTCGGATGGTGCGATCAACGATGCGACCAGAGAGTACCGCTTCCTCAGTGGGACGCCCTTCTCTTCTAATGAAACGTGATCCGAGGATTTGTCCCGCGGCATAGAAACGCTCCTCGTAATCAACTGTTAATGGGAAAAAATCGGCGTCCTTTTTTTGTTTCGCCATGACCGCAGTAATTAAAACAACGGTGTCGCCTTGTTTGACAATGACTGAGCCTGTAGCTTGTTCAGCAAGATCGTTGAACTCAACGGTAATGACTTTATCAGCAACCGCCAGTGAATATTCTTTTTTTTGCATACGCGCACTCGTCGTTGGATTTTAGGTCTCAAGCGTACACTTCGCGCTTAAGAGCTACTTATCCACCGACGAGCAATTATGAGTAGAAATTCACTGTAACATTAAAAACTCGATTTGACCATAATAAAAACAGCGGAACAATAAATTTTGATTGTTTTTATGAATGTTAGCGTTTACCACTAATGAGGTATTGTTGAGGACTTTCATCAAGATCCATAAAATGGTCACATGCCTCAACGAGTTTTGATGATGTTGATTTACCAAAAGAGGCTACTTCTACTTGACAGCCATGGGTTGCTTTCAGGTATTCGACCGCGGGGATAAAGTCCCCGTCCCCAGTACATATGATGATGGCATCAAGTTTCGGTGCCATTTTAATAGCATCAACAGCAAGTCCAACATCCCAATCTGCTTTTTTGGTACCGTCCGCAAAAATTTGTAAATCTTTTGTTTTTGTTTCAATACCAGCTTTTGAAAGAGCCTCAAAAAAAGCATTCTCTTCGCCAGATTCTGTTTTGGCTGCGTACGCGATAGCTCGGATAAGTTGTCGATCGCCAACGGCGTTCGCAACAACGTTTTTAAAATTGACCCGTGCTCGGTAGAGATGTTTAGCGCTGTGATACATGTTTTGTGCATCAATAAAGACGCCAACACGTTGATTTTTATGTTTTATAATAGACATGGACATAGATTATATTAGGTATGTAAAAGGTTCGGGAGGTGAATAATAGAATATTTTTTCTATTTTGTGTCGGTGTAATTGGGGAAAACTTTTTCTAAAAATACATGAATTTTTGCACGAAATATGCTTACACACACCAGAAAGAGGAATGGTGTGCGATCTAAATAAAGATAAGTGAGCAGAATTACTTCTTTTTGTCGATTTTCTTTGAAAGAGAAGTGAAGCGTTTTGTGTTTTTCTTTTTCAAATAATTCAACATGCTCTGACGGTCTGCAACCATCTGCAGGAGACCACGACGTGAGTGAAAATCTTTTTTGTTCTTCTTTAAATGCTCGGTCAATTCTTCAATTCGTTTAGTGAGAAGTGATACCTGCACCTCAGGAGAGCCTGTATCCGTATTATGGATAGCAGCCTCTTTAATGATTTTCTGTTTCTTCGTCTTCGTAAGCATAAAATAAGCCTAACATATAAGACCTTTTTAGGCAAGAGTACTTCGTATAGCATATAAAGATCTGTTTTTCTCAAATATATTGTGCGACATAGATTATAATGAAGCGATGAGCAGATCTTTAAAGGAGTTGGTGCGTGAGTTTCTTGAATATATTGAAATTGAACGTGGAAGAAGTGTTAAAACGGTCGAAAATTATGATCGGTACCTCTCTCTTTTTTTACAAGAAACCAAGTGTGAACATCCTGAAGATATTACTGATGAAGTAATGCGACACTATCGCATAGTACTTAATCGTCGAATGGTTGATCCACGACGTGCATTGACACTTAACGCGGCTGGGCGTTTTGTTGCGGGAATTAGCGGTGGTACTCTCAAGAAGAAAACCCAAAATTATTATCTTATTGCACTTCGAGCGTTCCTTAAGTATCTCGTGCGTCGTGGTATCCCTGCCCTTGCGCCTGAGCGTATTGAGCTTGCTAAAGTGGGAGATCGATCTCTTGATCTTATTACAGAGGTTGAATTAAGGCGTTTGCTGGCTGCGCCAGAGGGATCGGGTATACAAGCGCTCCGTGATCGGGCGATATTGGAGTTGTTATTTTCAACAGGATTGCGTGTGTCTGAACTATGTTCGCTTCCGCGCGATATTGATTTGTCGATTGATGAATGTGCGGTTCGTGGAAAAGGAGATAAGGTACGGGTCGTTTTTATTTCTCCTGAGGCAAAAAAAGCGCTTCATGCGTATCTCGATGCTCGAAAAGACTTTGGTGAAGCACTTTTTGTGCAGGTAGGGAGTCCTTCAGTACAGAAAAATAAAAAGGATGCTACTTCTGCACTATCCCCACGCTCTGTTGAGCGATTGGTAAAACACTACGCTATTAAAGCGGGCATTAGTAAAAAAGTAACACCCCACGTGCTGCGTCACACATTTGCAACAGATCTCCTTTCGAACGGGGCTGATTTACGAAGCGTGCAGGCGCTTTTAGGCCATGCACACATCGCTACAACTCAGGTGTATACACACGTAACTGATAAACATCTTCGAGACGTACACGCGAAATTTCACAACAAAAAACGTTCGTAAGGATTTTTTGTTAAAATGAAAGAGTGAATATTATTTCTTGGAATGTGAACGGGTTACGAGCGCTTCATAAAAAAGGAGCATTTGATTCGGTGTTTGAGTTGCAACCAGATATTCTCTGTTTACAAGAAATTAAGGCTCATAAGGATCAGTTGCCGCTTGTGGTACAGAACGTTCCGGGATTTATATCGTTCTTTGATCATGCAAAGGTGAAAAAGGGCTATAGTGGGGTTTCTGTGTATACCAAAGTGGCACCAATAAAGGTTGAATATGGTATTGGCGTCCCAGATCTTGATCAAGAAGGCCGTTCTATCACTTTGTTTTTTGAAAATATGGCGCTTAATAATACGTACTTCCCAAATGGTGGCGGTGGACCGGATCGTTTAGCGTTTAAGCTCCGTTATTATGATTCATTTCTTTTGTATATAAACAAAATAAAAGAAAGAGGAATAAAAGTTATTTTTTGTGGAGATGTAAATACTGCGCACACTGAAATCGACTTAGCTCGACCAAAAGAAAATGAGAAAAATACTGGTTTTTTACCAGAAGAACGGGCTTGGATTGATCGGGTGATATCTTTTGATTTTATTGATGTGTATCGACATTTTTATCCTTTAGTAAAAAATCGTTATACTTATTGGGATATGAAGACCTTTGCCCGTGATCGAAATGTGGGGTGGCGTATAGATTATTTTTTTGTTTCAAAAAACGTTTTGACTGAGGTTAAAAAGGTAGCCATTCACGATACAGTGATGGGTTCAGATCACTGCCCTATAAGCATAGTTCTATAAAGGACAACTTATCCACAATATGTCCTTTACAATGCGTATAAAGGACATACAATATGTATCAGAAGATCGCAGGAGCAGACAGGGTATATGTTTATATGTTGGTGTGCTAGTGATAGCTCAAGCGGTTACATCGGTACAGTTCTTTCAAAACAAGAGGAGCGCCAAACTCTCTTTCGTGGTGTCAGGTTGCCCTGGTTTTTAGGGTTTATATAAACGAGGATAAGAATTCTCAATACATCCATTTTCGGATTACTTATCCGAAGCGTTTAATGACCACAAACTGGAACATGCCCAAACCACACTAAAACCGCTCTTGCGCCGTCATTGTAGTTCTCCGACGCCGCACGAGCGGTTTTTCACGTGTAACAATTAAAAATAAATGTAAATGTTACATATGAAACTTTATTTTACGCCATATTTTGAGCGTATTTCGTCGATAAGATCTTGCTCCTGTTCGTCTTTTCTATTTTTTCCTTGTTTGCCAAGTGATTGTAATACCTCTACAGGAAGAGCGTTTAATTCAGTTGCTCTTTTTGTAAGGATAATAGCAGTATTTTTTGAGGGGTCTTCAAGTACTTCTTCAAGAAGGGCGTGCAGGATATGGCCAATTTTTGGTCCTGGTTCGAGTGATAGATCTCGCATTATGTCAGATCCATTTATGGCAAGCGTGCCGACCGATAAGGGGTCGTGTAGAGCCTCTTCAATCATGGCACGGTATTTTCTTAATCGATAGGGGTCTTCTTTTGGTCTACCTGTGCCAATACGATCACAGACACGAAGATCCATAAGATTCCAGATGTGATCTTTTCCTACTTTTGTAATAATTCTGCGTACAGCTGAAAGTGTTATCTTTTCTGTATCAGAAAAGAACATGTGCCAACGTACCAAAGAAGTAACCGTATCGATGAGTTTCACGGGAAACTTTAATTGTTTGAGTATGTTTCTGGCCATTTTTGACCCAACAACTTCGTGTCCGTAGAACGTCCATTCGCCATTTGCTCCCTTTCGGCGTGTTGCAGGCTTCCCAATGTCATGCAAGAGTGCCGCGAGTCGAACTTCCAAAGGGTAATTTTTTTTTGCTGCATGCTGGAGGCTTCTTAATAGGTGTTCAAAAACATCATATGAATGGGCTTTATTTTGTTCTACGTCAATGGATTGGGCTAATTCTGGTATGATATAGGGTAAAAGTTTAAGCTTCTTCAGGAGCAAAAAGCCCGTCATAGGATTTTCTGACTGAATAATTTTAACTAGTTCATCCCGTATTCGTTCCGTTGAAATATGTAGCAGTGTTGGGGCGATTTCAATAATTCCCCGCTCTGTGTCGGCGTCTATTGAGAAAGAGAGCTCTGTTGCAAGGCGTACTGCTCGTAAAATGCGTAGTCCATCTTCTGTAAATCTGTCAATTGGGTTTCCTACTGTCTTGAGTATTTTTTTGCTAAGGTCACCGATACCCCCATAAAGGTCAATAATTTGTCCTTTATAAAATCCCTCCTTCTCTCCTTGAATATCGAGCGCGATTGCGTTTATTGTAAAGTCGCGACGTTTTAGATCTTCTTCTATTTCTCTTGCAAATAGGACTTCTTGAGGGTGTCTGTGGTCTTTATATGCAGATTCCTTCCTAAAAGGCGTTATTTCAATAATACGAACAGTTTCGGTGCTCGGAGTGTCAAATATGACGCCTACTGTACCAAAAGTGTTTTCATAATGGGTATGAGGGTATAAGGATTGTATTTCTTGCGGTAACGCGTCTGTGGTGATGTCCCAGTCTTTTGGTTGTTTTCCGATAATAAGGTCGCGCACACAACCTCCTACAAGGAAGGCTTTTTTACCATTTTTTTTGAGTATTAGGGTGGTGCTGTATACCTCGTGTGGTATAGATACCCATATTTCAGCTGTTTGATGCTCCATATGTTGTTATAGTAGCTTTTTTGCTGTTACGGGGCAAAGTGTTGTATCATAATCGCCTGCCCTCGTGGTGAAATGGATATCACAACGGTCTTCGGAACCGTTGTTGTGGGTTCGAATCCTGCCGAGGGCACCTGTTGGTTTGTAGAAGTGCGCACTCTACGATATACTCTTTGTGTTTCGTGGAATTTTTACTTGCGGGTATGGTTTAGTGGTAGAATGCGTCCTTGCCAAGGACGAGACGGGAGTTCGATTCTCCCTACCCGCACCAAAGGACAAGCGCTTTTTAGGTAAGTAAATGTCTGTTAATAAAAGTTTTTTTTCTTAAAAAGGCTTTGTTGAGCTGTTTTGCCTCCTAGAGAGGTCTAGAGTTGGGGATAAGTATGTGGACTATGTGGAAAAAGACATGATAATAATGTTGTCTTTTAATACAACATAGCTATAAAATTTGATATTCACGTTTCACGTGAAACTAAATGGAAGTTACACATGAAATATAATATTGGTGTTTTGGGTGAGCAGATTGCTCAAAAATTTCTCGAAAAGAAGGGGTATGTGTGTATTTGTAAGAATTACCGTAAACCATGGGGTGAAATTGATCTTGTGATGCAATATGTGGACAGACTTTTATTTGTTGAAGTTAAAACGGTTGAATCTTTAAGTAGCTCATGGACCGTTGTGAAGGAGTGTTGTCGCCCTGAGGAACGGGTTACACGTGAAAAGGTTGCTAAGTTGCGACGGGTGATAGGATCTTATGTGCTTGAAAAAAGAGTAGAGGGAAATTGGTGTTTTGGTGTATGTGGGGTGTTGCTTGACACGGTTTCAAAACGGGCTCAAGTGTCTTTGCTTATGGAAGCATTGTGAAGCAGTGATTTCGTGATAGAGTATCTGAATGTTTCCGTGAGGGGATAGGTTGTACGGGGCGTGGTGTAACGGCTAACATGCATGCTTTGGGAGCATGAGACTCCGGGTTCGAATCCCGGCGCCCCGACCAGATTTTAAAATGCGGCTTAGGTACAGTATTTTACTTGAAATTATGTTGAATTAGGAATTTTTGCTGTTCATTGGTGATCAGTAAGTGTATCAAAATAGGTATCATTAGGTCGTGTGGTCGGTAGGTAGGTATGAATATGGTGAAATAAATGGGTATACAACGACATACAGTTAGGAAATTTCAGACAACGATACTCTCGTACTTTTCGGTTCATGGACGTACATTACCATGGCGAAAAACAAGTGATCCGTATTGTATTATGGTATCTGAGGTAATGTTGCAACAGACACAAGTCACTCGAGTGATTGATAAATATCTTTTATTTACAACGCGCTTTCCAACGGTATTTGATTTAGCTCGCGCGTCATTTTTAGAGGTATTACGTATATGGCAAGGGCTTGGATATAACCGTCGGGCAAAGTTTTTACATAATGCCGCAAAAATTATTGTTGATCGATACGGAGGTCATGTGCCACGAGTGATTGATGAATTAGATTTACTTCCTGGTATCGGTAAGGATACGGCGGCTGCTATATGTGTGTATGCGTACAATATGCCTCTTGTGTTTATTGAAACTAATATTCGTACTGTGTACATTCATCATTTTTTTAAGAATACAACCCTGCCAGTTTCTGATAAGGCACTGCTTCCGTTTATTGAGCGAACACTATACACAAAAGATCCACGCATGTGGTATTCGGCGCTGATGGATTATGGTTCTATGCTTAAGATAACGATTGGTAATAAAAGTCGATTGAGTCGACAGTATGTAAGACAAAAAAAGTTTATTGGTAGCATTCGTGAGGCCCGAGGAAAATTGCTCCGCTTTCTGCTTGCGGAGGGGGGTGTGTCGGTCGCGTCGGCAATTCGTTGTGTTGGTACAGGGAAGAGCAGTCAAGTTATAGCGAGTCTTATACAAGACGGATTAATAAAAAAACAAAAAGGGCATCTTGTCCTGTGTGATCCATAAAGAGGTGTACGATCATTGTGGGAGATGTTGACGTTTGCTTTGTTGTTGTGCAGTATCACATACTATGGAGCACAAGAAATTCACGAAGCGCCAAGAATCATTCCTTTGTGATCATTGTGGGCACGAAGTATTGGGTGATGGCTACACCAACCATTGCTCGGCCTGCTTGTGGAGTAAGCATGTTGATGTGTATCCTGGTGATCGTGCGGAGAAATGTTTTGGTTTGATGAAGCCCTGTGCCGTTGGCCAGCGTTCCGGTCAGTGGGTACTCACTCACGAGTGCCAACGATGTCATTTCCAAAGAAAGCAAACCGTCCATTCGAAAGATAATTTTGATACGATTATTGCTATTGCGCGGGAACAGGCGACGCGTTAATGGTGCTCAATTTCTTTTATGAGTATCGAACGCAAAAGCGGTGCAATTGATTCATTGAAATTTTTTGCGGTACCGATAAGATCAAAACTCAACAATTTTTTGAGTCCCGTGCCGGTTTCTGCGGTGAGCGTTTGGTCAACGTGTTTTATGGTTATTGCTCGTAAGTCTCGTTCGTTTGTAGATGTACCTTCGGTTGTGGTGACCACAATACCTATCAAGTTGCCGTTTTGATTGGCAACCGCTCCGCCTGAGGCGCCTCGTTGCGAAAGGACTGTGCCGCCAACGGAGATGAGGTCGATTGTATTTTGCTCCCCAAAGGTGAAGATTTCAGAAATTGTTGATTGTGCTGAGAGAAGATATAGATCACGTTCAACTCCGATTGATCCGAGGAAGCTTGCAGGATATCCAGCAATAAATATCGTTTCGCCCACTGCTGTCTCTGTGTGGGGGGTCAGGAATGGAAACAGTGGAAGGGGAGTGTTGTCGATTGCTCCGGTTATTCTTAGTAAAGCAAAGTCAAATTCACCGGTACCGGTTGGGTTTTGTTGCGTGATGAGTGCCGCATTTTTCGTGATCCACGAAGGAGAAAGGTAGAGTAATTCGGCTTTGAATCGTGGGTATGCGGGTGATCCGGTACGAATTGAACAGGAGATGGCATTTGTGGTTGGGTAATCGGTAAGAAGAAAGTATTGCGCAATATGTGCGTTTGTCAAGATAATTCCGGAAGGGTCGATAATAACACCTGAACCAGATAACGATTTGAGTGTTTGGTTGGTTGCACTACAGAGAATATTTACCACCGCAGAGCGAACTAGTTTATTGGTTTGTTTGGCCGGTGTTGTGGTTGTGGGATGGGCGGTTGGTATTTTTGGGGCAGGGGGTATTGTTGTTTGGATGGGCGAAGTTGGAGTTTTTTGTACGGGTGATTGCGTTTGTGGCAGTTTGTTTGTTGGGGTGGCCGTTTGTTGTGTTGATGTAGTTGGAGCTGTTTTAGAGAACGGTGGTGTATCTGTTGTCGTGCTCACGGTACGTTTTTCTTTGTAGGTTTGATTGTGTTGTGGTGTCGATGGGGTAATTGCTTTTTTTGGAATGGTCAATAATACACTAGTACTTGCCAGTGCTATGGTGAGTGTGATGATGAGTGTGCGTAGTATCACAGGTGAGCGCATGGTAGCACAATCTTTTTATTGGGGTAATGTGGGAAAATTGTATATGTCTCAATACATACAAGAACAAGATTGAGAGTGTTTTTGTGTTATCCATGTCTTGTTTAGATTTTCTTATTTTAATTTTTCCTGTAGGATGTGTGGACGTACACGCTTGCGGGCGTCGTATAACGGCTATTATGGCTGCCTTCCAAGCAGCAGACGCGGGTTCGACTCCCGCCGCCCGCACCAAGTTAAAAGTCAAGGCCTCGCTTCGCTCGGCGACGTACCTCAGCTACCGGCGCGACCTCGCGCGAAACATGCTCAAGAAAGTGTAGTTCCTTGATCGTATTCTTCGCGAAGCCTATCAAGGCTAAGTTGCGTGTGTCGAATCCGGGCTCCTTGTGGACGCAAGTCTGCCAGGAGCCCGTTTCTTTTCTTAGATTTTGTATTTGAATTTTCATAAAAGAATTTGCCGCCACAGACAAAAACCGCCAGCTACGGCGGTTTTTGTGTTTCGGAAAGAAAAGATGCGTTATTTAACCGCGTCTTTAAGTGCCTTTGCTGCACGGAACTTTGGTACCTTCATTGCAGGTACGGTCAAAGTTTCACCAGTGCGTGGGTTACGAGCTTGACGTGCTGCGCGGGTTTTTACTGAAAAAATACCAAGACCGGCAATTGAAACTTCGTCACCTTTCTTAAGGGCGTCAACAACTGAGTTAATAACTGTTTCGACCGCCTGTTCTGCTTGAACCTTGGTTCCACCGAGAACGGCGTGTACCGCATCGATGATAGCTTGCTTGTTCATCGTAATATAACGACGTTAATAATAAACTATCCACCGGTTCCCTCGGTTCTCCATCGAGAAAATCCGTTCTGTGAATTATACCGCTTTTTTGTTTTTTCGCGCAATAAGGCCAAAACTATAATGATATGATTGATATATGTCAAATCATAAACATATCTATTTACAAAAATATGAAATAGTATTTCATTTTGTTTTTATAAGTAACCACTATTTTTTATAGTCATGGCTTTATAAAGCCATAAAAAGAAAGCGCGGTTGTTTTGTTGTACACAACCGCGCTTTCTTAATTAATTTATTTTTATCGAGCGAAGTCTATTACACGACTCTCCCGAATAACTGCGACCTTGATTTCCCCAGGGTATTTCAATTCATTTTCAATACGTAGGGCAATATTTCGAGCAAGTTCTTTTGCTTGTAAATCAGATATTTCTTCAGGTTTAACAAATATTCGAATTTCTCTGCCGGCCTGAATGGCATAGGCTTTGTCGATACCAGTAAATGATGTGGCGATTGCCTCAAGATCAGCGAGACGTTTGAGGTAGTTCTCAACAGAATCTCGCCGTGCGCCTGGTCGACTTCCTGAAATAGCATCAGCTACTTGTACAATGATTGATTCAATCGTTTCGTACGGATACTCTTCGTGGTGTGCCTGCATTGCTTTTATAATGTCCTCTGACACACCAAATTTTTGGAGGATACGGCGACCTATTTCGACGTGTGTTCCTTGTACTTCATGGTCAACAGCTTTTCCGATATCGTGTACTAGGGCGCCAATTTTTGCCACCATTATATTAGCGCCAAGTTCTTCAGCGATCATGCCGGCGATATGTGCCATTTCAACGCTGTGCTGTAGGACATTTTGGCCATAACTCGTACGGAAGTGTAGGCGCCCTAAAATAGCGAGTACACGAGGGTCAAGGTTGTAGGCGCCAATTTCGTAGGCGGCCTGTTGACCTTTATCTTTAATAATCTTGTTAATCTCTTCCTGAGCTTTTTCAACCGTTTTTTCGATTTTTACTGGCTGGATACGGCCATCAAGGATAAGATTTTCTAGGGCAACACGCGCCACTTGTCTTCGTACGGGATCGAATGATGAAATAATGATTGACCCAGGTGTATCGTCAACAATAACTTCAACACCAGTTACACGCTCAAACGCTTTAATATTTCTACCTTCTTTACCAATAATTTTTCCTTTAAGTTCATCATTTGGGATAGTAACCGCTGTTGAGAGGACGTCCGCAGCAACCGAGTTTCCGTATCGTTGTATTGCAGTAGTGATAATTTCTTGAGCACGACGTTCAATTTTTTCACTGTTAGCTGTCTCTAATTTATTAAGACGAACCAAGAGGTCTTCTTCGTACCTCTTTTCAACATCTTTTATGAGCTCTTGTTTGGCTTCTTCGCTCGAGAGGCGTGAAACACGTTCAAGTTCAGAGATTTTTTCTTTCTCCATGGTGTCTACACGCTCTTTGATTTTTTTTATTTCGACTGCTTTTTCTTTCAGTTCTTCGACTTCGGTGTCGATATCTCCTTGTCGTTTATCGAGTAATTCTTCTTTTTTAACAAGACGTTCTTCTGTCTTTTTTAGTTCGATCTCTTTTTCTTTTTGTTCGGCACGAATTTGTTTTTGTTTTGTTTCCGCGTCTTCTTTACCTTCTTCAATGATTCGTTTTGCTTCTTCTTTGGCATCCAGGAGGAGCTGCTTTATTTCAAGTTCAATTGATCCTTTTTTTGAAAGACCGATGAGCCAGCGAATATAGTAGCCGAGTCCTGCACCCGCAAAGAGCGCCGCACTGGCAAGAGTCAGTGCTAATTTTAAGGACATGGTATTAATTTTTCAGCGGAGCTTTTCCGTTCCGGCCGTTCTAGCGGGTCTCTTGTGTTTTTTACTGAACAAGGGAACCATAAGATAAGGAAAGGTAGTGTTAGGTGGCAGGCGAGTTAGGAAATACTCCGTCCGTACTAAATGGGTAACACGCTTATCGTACAAGACTGAAATTGATTTGTCCACGTAGGTCTTGATTTTTGTGTATATATTATGGCCTGTTATCGTATAGCAAAAAACCTGCACAGGAGTGTACAGATTTTTTATTTCAATATTGCGTCAACGATACCGTATTTTTTTGCTTCGTCTGCTGACATAAAAAAGTCTCGTTCAACATCTTTTTCTATCTGATTAAGCGGACGACCTGTGTTTTCTGCAAGCATACGGTTAAGGTTTTCTTTGGTTTTCAGTATGTGTTTTGCGGTAATGGCAATATCGGTCGCTTGTCCTTCTGCGCCACCAAGAGGTTGATGGATCATAACTTCAGCGTTTGGCAGAATAAATCGTTTTCCCTTTTTGCCAGAGGAGAGTACTATAGCTGCGCCGGAGGCGGCGATGCCAACACAGACTGTCGAAACATCATTTTTTACATGGTGCATTGTATCAACAATTGCAAGTGTTGAGGTAACTGAACCGCCAGGTGAATTGATGTACAGAGAGATATCTTTTTTTGGATCTTCAGATTGTAAAAAAAGTAATTGAGCGATCACAAGATTTGCGATCGTGTCATCGATCGGTCCACCAAGAAAAATGATATTTTCTTTGAGAAGTCGTGAGTAGATATCGTAGGCTCGTTCGCCAAATTGCGATTTTTCAATAACGGTAGGAATGAGAATTGACATAGACATGAAGAATAATTCGATAAAGAGACGGGCAGAGTATATCAGAAAGTTTATTTATTGACAATTTTATTTTTAGGTGATGTTTTAATTTTTTTATTTATACGCTAGGATGACATCATGAAGTTACAACATTTTCTCATACCAGGACTTCAGATTATGGTCGGTGACATAGTGCATATTGAGCACGCCGCAATACTTCACCAGTGGGGTCGTGTATTTCGTCTTTCTCAAGGAGATATTGTGGTGGTTGGTTCTGGTGACGGGATTTTATACGAAGGGCGTATTGAATTTTTGAGTCGTCAAAAGGCGAACGTGCACGTTTTTCGTTCTTTTATGGGTGCAGATCAAGCTCCTTGCGTGTTGTATATGTGTTCGTCAATCATTAAAAAAGATAAGTTTGAATGGGTAGTACAAAAAGTAACTGAACTTGGTGCCTCTGGGTGTATTCCTATTTATTCTCAACGAAGTGAGAAGAAAGGTCTCAATCTTGAGCGGCTTTCTGTGATTGCCCGTGAGGCGGCCGAACAGTGTGGGCGAGGTACCATTCCTATTGTTACTGAGGTGTGTACTGTGGCGGATATTTTACAAAAAAAGCACGTTATTGTACTTGATGAAGACGCTCCTGCGCTCCCTGTGGCAGATATTCGGGCAACATATAAAGAACAGTTGTATGTGCTTGTGGGGCCTGAGGGTGGCTGGGCAGACCATGAGCGCGCTCTTTTTAAAGAGCTGGCAATTCCTATGTATACAATTGGTTCTCGAACGCTTCGTGCTGAAACCGCAGCAATCGCTGCGGCAACGCTACTACTTCTTTAGGTGTGATGAGATTCAAGAAAAACAAACACGGCCTCGTTTTTCATGACGTGGTGCAGGTAATCTCGAACACGATGTTCATCAACGTCTGGTGCTGATGCGCGATAGCGCTTTATTTCTTCTTCTAGTTTGTCTTTTGGAACTTCTAACATTTGTTCTTGGGCAATTTTGGCAAATGCTAGTTCAAGAGTGGCGCGTTTTACAGCGCTGTCTCGCATCTCCAGCTTTATTTCTTTGGCAGTTTTTTTTATTTGAGATAAGTAGGTATCAAATTGCATACCCATATGTTCTATATCATGGCGAAATCGCTGTAACATGCGCTCTTGTTCGTCCTCGATGAGTACTTCGGGAACGTCGGTTGTTGTGCCTTGTATGATCGCTTCGGCAATTTCATTGCGTTGTTTATCTCTCGCTTTTATTTCCTTGTCTTCTTTAAGTGATTGCTTTAGTTTTTCCGTAAAATCAGCGATATCTTTATAATCTCCTATTTTTTTTACATCATCGTCACTAAGTGGGGCTAGCGGTGCATCGTTTGATGCGGATTGATCACTCTTTTTTTCTTGTGTTTTCCATCGAGCGACTGTTTTTTGTACGTTTAATAGCGCATCTTGTAGTTCTTGGGAGGTTATTTCAATTGGATCTTTTTTGGCAGTATATATTTTTTTTGCTAATTTTTTATAGTCAGGCAATGTCACTTCAGGCAATACGGGTACCTCGATTGTATATTCGACGGCCGTGTGTGGTACTAATTTTGTGATGCGTACTCTCGGGGGAGCGATAAGAGGTAATGCTTCCTCTGCAATAATATCGGGGACTATTTTTTCAATAGCAAGACTCGCCGCTTCTTCAAATAGAGCAAGTTCACCGATGTGTTTTTTAAGAATATGAGCAGGAATATGCCCTTTACGAAAACCTGGCAGAGACAATTCTATTCCTATATTTTTGAGAGCCCGTTCGTTTTCAGCATCAATTGCTTCAGTAGGGAGTGTGCCACTAAGTGCGATAATAGAACCCACCCTATTTTCTTTTTTGAGAGAAAAACGTTTCTCTTTTGGTGTTGTTTTGGCTGTGTTCATGGCGATAGTGTGATGAGAACACAGTATAGCCATCTTCAAGAAATACGCAAAATCACCCCGCGGTGTGCGGGGTGATTTTGATGGAATAACAAAGAGGAATACTTACTGCACGGCTTCAATTAAAAGAGCACCAAGGTCTACGTCAAGATTTTCAATGTTTGTGTTCATAAGATCCGCTTCAATGTCTTTTGGGTCAGTTGAGGTCGTTACTTCCATGAGTTTTTCTGTTTGAGGGTCTGTTTGTTGTTGTGTCGCTATTATTTCGGATGGAATAGTATTTTGTGGCATTGATTTCCACGCATACAAAGCGCCTGCAATGAGAAGAATGATAACAATCACAATACCGATGACTGGTCCGAGTGAAGATTGTTTTGTTTCATTGATGTGTACTTCCGTCGTCGGTTGAGGTGGCACAGAAGATGATGGTTGTTGTATTGGTGGGGGCGTTATACCACCCGATGTTGTTTGATCCATTTTTTTAAAGCTATAAGTGACTAGTGGTGACTGGTTAGTTTGTTATTGAGTTGCCTGGGGTTGTTGTTGCCGCTGGACGTTCTGGTTTTCCAGGTTTAAGAGCGATAACTGCTTTTATTAATGCCTCGTGAGCCTCTTTCAGAGCCTTTTTCACAGCTTCACTTTGTGTTTTAATTACTTCTTTTTTTGAAATATCTTCTGGGGCGGCCGCTGCTGCTTCAAGTGTTGCTTTGAATGAGGCGATTGTAGCGGGAACAGTGGCGAGTATTATTTTTGCTTTCTCTAATTCTGTTTTTGCTGTTGTTACTGATTGTCCATTTGCTTCAACTTTTGCTATATGTTCAGTAACTCTGTTTTGAATTTGAAGGAGTCGTTCGTATGCTGCGTTGTATCTTTTTAGCATTATTTCAATAGTCTTTTTGAGATGACCCTCTCTGTTTTTTTCGATTTCTTCCTTTAATGCAGCTCGTTTTTCTTCTAATTGGGCACGAGCATCCTCTCTCGTTTTTTCGATTGTCTCACGACCTTCCTGTACACGCTGTTTTTTCAATTCAACAGCTTCTGGTCTTGTTGTTGAGCCACTCTTAACACCTGTCCTGATATCTTTTATATCTGAACGGATATCAGTACGCTCTTTTTTTACTGCTTCTTTTCGGTCATCTTTTATACCTTCTCTATCTTCTCGAATCTGAGTCATTTCAGGATTCTTTGTTGGATAATATTCTGGATGGCGAACGTTTTGCTCTGGTTTGACTGGCCGTGTTGGTGGCGGGGTGTTAGGAGCAACTGGCTTTGTGTAACTGCCAGGGGTTTCGGTTGCAGGGAGTTGTGTAGATTCTTCTGCGTGTACCACAATACTCGGCGTCACAAAAAGACAGAAACTAATTAATATGTACTTCAATATGTTCATTTTCTATATTATAAACGTAATAAAAAATACTTTCACAGACTTCATTGATAGTATACTACTTCACCAACACAATACACACCTTCTTTTTCAAGAAGGTGTGTATTGTGTTGGTGTGGCAGTCTTTTTATTTTTGTTTCTTTGCGCCAAATTTCTTTTGATATAGGATTATACCGCGCTCAAATGCTTTTTCAGCATCTATTCTACCCTTAAATCCTTTTACAGAAACTTCTTTGTTTTGGAGTTTTTTGTAGGTGGAGTAAAAATGCTCGATTTCTTTGAGGGTGTGTGGGTTAATGTCCTTTAAATCTTTGGTATCGTTCCAGCGTGGATCTGATACTGGTACTGCAATAATTTTGTCATCGGCATCTCCGCTGTCAATGACATTCATAATGGCAATAGGGCGAACAGACACTAATATGCCCGGCAAGAGAGGATAGGTTGTAAGCATAACTACGTCAATTGGATCATTATCATCCCATAATGTTTGGGGGATAAAACCATAATCGAAAGGAAAGTCTTGTGCGGTGTGAGCTACGCGGTCAAGAGAGAGAAGGCCGGTCTTTTTGTCCACCTCGTATTTATTTTTTGATCCTTTTTGTATTTCAACAATTGTTGTCATTTCGCCTTTGTTTCCTGGATCAATGTCGTGCCAAAGATTCATAGTATTTTTTATTATTAATGTTATTGAGTTACTTCCGATTCTTTTTGTTTTTCAGGTTGTGTGTTGATTTGTTGCGAGGAAACAGATTCTTCAGATTCTTTATTTCCACCTGTAGATACAATATCAATGCGCCAACCCGTTAGTTTTGCGGCAAGGCGGACATTTTGTCCACCTTTACCAATAGCTAATGATTGTTGATCTTCTGAAACGGTAACTGTCGCAGTATTAGTGTCCTGATTGATTTCGACGGAATTTATTTTTGCTGGAGAAAGGGCGTCTTCAATAAATTGTTTCGTATTGTTTGACCATTCAATGATGTCTATCTTTTCTCCACCTAACTCGCTCATTACGGTTCCAACACGAACACCACGCTGCCCAACCATTGATCCAATAGGGTCAATATGGTCATCGTGTGACACGACTGCAACTTTTGAGCGACTTCCCGGCTCGCGTGCGATCGCTTTTATTTCAACAGACCCGTTGGCAATCTCTGGTGATTCCAGCGCAAATAGTTTTTCTAGAAATCGAGGGTGTGAACGAGAGAGGCGAATAAATACTCCTTTAGAAGTTTCTTCAACTTTGTAGAGGTATGCTCGAATGCGTTCTCCTTGTTTGTAGCGTTCACCAGGTATTTGTTCTTCATAGGGCAAGATGGCGACGGTTCTTCCTAAATCAACAAATAGTGCTCCACGCTCACTTCGTTGGATGGTTCCAGTTATGATTTCTCCTTCTCGTTGGCCAAATTCAGCAAATACGGCTGATTTTTCAGCTTCCCGTATTTTTTGGATAATTACTTGTTTTGCAGTTTGTGCCGCGATCCGGCCAAAGTCATCTTTTGTTTCAAGAGGAAACACAATCTCGTCATCTAGTTTCGCGTCTTTTTTAATACGTTTTGCGTCAGCAAGTATAATATGATGTTCTGGGTTGAAATGTACACGTGTATCAATCTCTCCTTCTGTAGGGCCTCGTTGAGCCGCTTCCTCTACTGTTTCAGGGATAACACGCGTCTCGTCGACGACGATTTTGACTTGATAAAATTCAGTAGCTCCGGTAGCTAGATCAAAGTGAGCACGGACAATTTGGCCTTTTTTTCCATACTCTTTCTTATAAGCCGTTGCCATTGATGCTTCAATAGCTTCTAGGAGGCGTTCTTTGGGAATACCTCGTTCTTCTTGCATTTGGTCAAGAACAGTATTGAGTACTTTAAGATCAATCATATTTTTAAGCGCTATGAAATTGTAATAACCGGTTTGGGTAAAAAAAGAGCCCGCTCCCACGAGCGAACATTCAGTACTACGATACACCTAAATGATTTTTTGTCAATAATTTGGTGTGTAATAGATTTTTATTGTATGAGGATTATTTTATCCACGCTATAACTATTCTTTGTATTGAGGTGTTGCGCATGAAGCTGTACACTGAAGCGAGGTACAGGTGCGCGATTTTGATTTGGCGGTGGTTTCAACCAGTCAACATGTGCTCACTAATATACAATCATGGAAACATTCACTTCAAGAGAGGTATCTAAAAAACAAAGAGTATTTAGGTTTTTTTTGCTTAATATCTCTTCTTTCAGAACAGCACTTCTTATCTTTAGTATGGCTGCTGTTTTAATTTTAGGTGGGTATGTTGTTCATGCTGCGTCTTATAGAATGAACGTTTTTATTTCAAGTGGTGTATCGACTGGTAAAGTCACGACATCTCCATCTGGTAGTCCGGCTATGAATTGTGGCAATGGTGCCTCAGTGTGTATTGCAGATTATCCAGAGCTCGCATCTGTAACAGTACAGGCGACTCCTGCCACGGGGTATGCTTTTAATCGGTGGTCTGCCTCAACTCCTTCGCCGTGTAACCTTTCGACATCAGCGAATTGTACCTTTACCATCTCAAACGATGTTTCTTTTTCTGCAAGTTTTGTGATTCTTTACTATACCCTTACTGCTGCGCGTGCTGGCAGTTACGGCGCAAGTAGTGTTGCAAGTGTTCCTGTCGGAATCTCTTGCGGTAGCGACTGTTCTGAGGGTTATGCGTATGGCACAAACGTCACACTTACCGCAAACGAAGCTTCAGGGTACGACTTTTCCTCATGGACCAATTGTCCTTCGGCAAGTGGCAATACGTGTACTGTGAATATCAATGCGAACCAGACTGTGACGGCAAACTTTGTTGATGAGCCAGTGTATTACACCCTCACCGCCATGCGTGCTGGCAGTTACGGCGCAAGTAGTGTCACAAGTTCCCCTGCGGGTATTTCATGTGGGGTTGATTGTTCTGAGTCGTATCTATATGGCACAAACGTCACACTTACCGCAAACGAAGCTTCAGGGTACGACTTTTCCTCATGGACCAATTGTCCTTCGGCAAGTGGCAATACGTGTACTGTGAATATCAATGCGAACCGGACCGTGACGGCAAACTTTGATGTGCTGTATACCGTAAGTGTGACGAACGGCGGAGGTGGCACGATTACAAGCTCTTTGGCAGGTATATCTTGTGGCGTTGATTGTAGCGAGGGGTATGTGTATGGGACCAATGTAACTTTGACCGCTACGCCGTCTTCAGGATATCAATTTGCTGGATGGTCTGGATGTCCTTCTTCAAGTGGTAATCTTTGTTATATCAACGTGAATGGACCAGTTAATGTTACGGCAAATTTTAATGCGGTGTATACCCTCACAGTCGTACACGGGGGAGTGTATGGATCAAGCTCTATTACAAGTTCCCCTGCGGGTATTTCATGTGGGGTTGATTGTTCTGAAATCTACACATATGGAACAAATATTGTTTTGACCGCTACGCCGGCGAGTGGCTATGTATTTGTGAATTGGAATAATTGCCCGTCTGTCAGTGGAAACCGTTGTACCATTAATGGCTTTAATGCTAGTCGTACGGTGACCGCGAACTTTGACGTGGCAAGTTGTCAGACGACTGTAACGCCGAGTGCCACTACAACAGGAACATGGCAGGTAGGGTGTGCTGCAACCCACCCGAGAACTGCGGGAGTACACTATGCAAAATTCTTTACTTTTAACGTCGCTGCAACTTCCACGGTGATTATTCGCCTGTTTTCATCTGTTGATGATTATTTGCACCTGTTGAGTGGGTCAACACCAAGCGGCTCTATTATCGAGACTAACGATGATAGTGGTGGCGGTGTTCCGGCAAATGATTCGCTGATCAATCGCTCCCTCCCTCCTGGTACATATACGGCAGAAGCAACTACGTTTGTAGCAGGGGTGACAGGAAATTTTTCAATTAGTATTGTCGTAATACCAACCAGTTTTACGGTTACAGCGACAAATGATGCGGCAAGTAGTGGTCGGATTTTAGATACGTACTATGGTTTTTCAAGGATTAATTGTGGTGATGGGGGTTCTATTTGTTCTTTCTTTTACACCAAGAATAATACCTCTGTGATGGTTGCGTCCTCTACTCCTGGCTCTTGGTTCCGTTATTGGTCAGCAACAGGTTCTGCCGCAGCGTGCGATACTTCATCTTTAACGACATGTAGTTTTACAGTGACATCTGATACGAATGTTACTGCTAATTACGGACACGTGTTAACTCTTATGAAGACAGGACTCGGGGCATTTTCAAGTGGTGTGGTGAGTACTCCGGTGACAGGTTTTTCTGATGGTATTAATTGTCTATCTGGGTGTGGGTTTGATACGGGAAAGTATGATAGCGGTCGTTCAGTAACTCTCACCGCGACACCTGCTTCTGGTTATTATCTTGGATGGACAGGTTGTACATCTGCAACAGGGACAACGTGTACAGTTTCAATGACGAGTCCGAAGACTGTGACCGCTTCATTCTCGACGATTCAATACAATGTTACGGTTAACAAAGCAGGTGCAGCCGCAGCGGGGAGTACTGTTACAAGTAATCCATCGGGTATCACTTGTGGCAGTACGTGTACGTATGCATACGCCTCAAGTTCAACAGTACAATTGACCGCTAATCCTGCTCCTGGGAACGGAGTGACCTGGAGCGGGTGCACTAGCACGTCTGGAAGAATATGTACGGTGTTTGTGAATAGTGCAAAAAATGTGACCGCAACATTTGATACACAAGTTCTTTCGGGAGATTTGACTGGATGGGGGTGGTCTGATCAGGGTCATGCTGGATGGATGAGTTTCAATTGTAGAAATCTTGGCGAGTGCGGTACCGCTTCGTATGGACTACAATTTGTTGGTTCGAGTTTGCGCGGTTACGTCTGGGGAGGACACGTCGGATGGATCTATTTCCCGAGTAGTCAGGCTGACGGCGATGCAACTATAGACCTCTCGTCGTGTCCTGAAGCGCCGTGTACTCCGCCAGTAGTGAACGTGACAACTGGTGCGGTAACTGGATGGGCGCGTGCTTTAAATGGGGGTTCAGGGCATTATACCGGATGGATCAAGTTGTCTGGCGTGAATCATCCAAGTCCAAACATGAGCGGAGCAGGTGGTGTGACATATAACAATACAACGGGTACGCTGGTAGGTTATGCCTGGGGTGGTAACGTAATCGGGTGGATTGATTTTATGGGGGTGTCTCCGGAGAATGCAACTATTCCGATCTGTGATTTTAATATCAGTACACTTAATAGTAGTGTTTCAATCAATCCGGGAGATACGGTAAATAATACGGTGTCTCTAAATTTTGTATCCTCTGGTGGTCCTCCAAGTACCTATTATTGTGATAAGAATGTTGATTTATGGCCTGGAAATATTCAGTATGATACAGCCTTGTTTGCGTGCGGATCAGCGCCAGGTTATGAGGCACCAACTACTCGTGGTAGCGTAGATACGTGGACTGAATGTGCTCGTTATGATAATCCGATGTGTTTTAATTGGACTGTTAGTCAGTGGATTGATGCTGAAGCGATGAGTTATGCGTGTGGTGCTGGTAATTACACCAAACTCTCATCAAATTCATTTAAATGTAATAACACGTTGAGTTGCGAGGCTGATCTTTCGATTATTGCAATTGCACAAGGGCCAAATCAATCTGACCCTGATGTTAAAGATACTCAGTACGGCGCACGGACGTTTATACCAACTTCATTAACCGAAGCGACTACTACTTCAGCGCTTTCAATTGTGTCGCTTCTTGCAACACCGGTTGGTCAGTATACCGTGTTAGTACAGGGAGATAATTCTGTTGGGTTAAAGAAGTCAACATCATTCGCATTGAATGTCGATACGCAAATTCCACAATGTATTGATTCTGTGGGATGGGTAGAGACAGATAAGATATTGTGCTCGGGTGATTCAGCCGGTTTAACAAGTAGTGTCACTAAAACACTCGTGGGCACATGTGGTGCGCCTAAGTGTCAGTATCAGTGTAATCCGGCAACAAGCGTACCTGATAATCCGGTTAGTCCGACACAGTGTCTGCCTAAGCCACAAATTACAATCAAAGCAGCACCAACCGCTATGGTATCTGGTTGTGTAGATGGGTCGGCCTATAAAACGGGTACCAGTGACTCGGTTGATATTTATAGCCGCGCGCGTATTTTGTGGACGGGAGCAAATGTACAAAGTTGTGTAGGTGTCAGCAGTTCTGGGGATAGTGCGTTGCCTGGTTCCACTTGGATGAGTTCAAAAGTGGTTGATACTGCGTCACGCTGCTACACTACTCAGCCGTTACTTTTTGATCAAGCGATTAGGAGCACGAGTACTTGCAATGGGGCACAGGCGTGTTATCAGTTTGCACTGCAGTGTGATGATTTGTCAGGATTTCAAGCGCCTCTTGCGACAGTTATAATACCGCTTTCAGGTATCGGTGGTGTTTCCTGTAAACCGTATGATAATCCTGAGGGGAATGGTGCGCCACTGCGCAGTATTAAGGTGGGTCAGCCAATGTATTGGGTTGCTTCAACTACACCAGATGTACCATTATTTGGTGGCGGGTCGTTTGGTTTTACTTGGACGGGGAGCGATGAGTTGAGTGGCTCAGGTACTATGGGTACGTGTGGTACGTACGAGTGCAATCATATTCGCTACGTTTACAAGAGTTTAGGAGGAAAAACAGCTCGCGTGCGGATATCGTATGGTACAAGTACCGCTACAGTTGAGTGTTCAGCAATTGCGAATATGACGATTAATAGTATTTTTGAGGAGTTTTAAAAACAAGCCCCCTCCTGTAGGGAGGCTTGTTTTGTAAATAAAACACGCATGACTTCTGGGAGTCATGCGTGTGTGTTTCGTCTCTACGGTGCGTTTTTTAAACGCAATAGTGATTTGTCATCAAAGGTGACCCGGAAGAACCTGTAGGGGTCGCTATTCTCTATGAGGAGGTAAGCACCCCCCGTGTAGTCGACTATGTCGACCAACGTCTCCCAGGTTACGAAGTTCGTAGTACTTTGCAGGCGAACAGCCTGCATCGCGCCTCCTTTGAGGGAGACAATTATTGACTCGGGTAAGAGCCGGACGGAGAGAAGAATCTCTCCCGCTTGCCTGCCAGTCGAGAGGTCAAAGACCTGCTCGACTCCGTCAGTATAGCCGATGGTGAGCGTTCCTTCAGTCCCAACAATGTTTGCTGGAATGAAGAGTAAGTGATTATCCGGAGGATTAAAGGGCACACTAAATGCCCCATAGTGGTGATATCCTTGGCTATCTCGCGTGTCCTTTATCTCATTAGGGGTTTTTAATACCGCCCATGCGATGTTGGGAACGTGGAGGTGCACCTGACCCCAGACTTCGGGGAAGTATACAAGGTTTTTGGCACTATACGCTTCCGGCGGGACTGAGTAGCTAGTTCCATTTCTTACGAGATGGAACTCGTTTTGCGTTTGGAATTGTTTGATCCACAAGTGAGAGTTTGTTCCCGAGAGACCATACACACAACGTGCGTATGCACGAAACCGTGTGGCGGTCGGGTTTCCTGGATTTTTGGCAACCATCCGACTCACTTTTGAGGTGAGCCAAGTCTTGAGTTTTGCTTCAAGGGCAATGCCAAGGGGTTGCTTTTTGTCCCACGGGGTAGAGAGCTGATCGTATTGCCTCCAGCCGGTATAGCTGTTCGGATCTTCGGTTTCAACGAAGAGTCCAAAACTGTTCACCGTATTGGTTGCATTGACTAGCACCTCCTCCATGGATCCGATGGGCAGAGAGGGTATTCCCACACTTAAGGTGGTCGCATGAAAACGACCATCCGCAGCGATACTCCTCCACATGCAGGAGATAATTGCTACAACAAGTAACATTTTCACGTTTTTCCTTTCGTTTTCAAAGAGCTCTAAGTGGTAATCCGCGTCGCGGGTACCGAGCGTCTATTTTCAGGATTCTACTATGATAATAGTCTAAAAATAAATAAAAATCAATGATATGTTTAATTTATTAAAGCGCTCTGTGTAGAGCTCCTCCTTTTTATATATATGTTGTGGTGGATATTTGTATGAAACCTGCAACACTATTTTTATGATGGATATTTGGTGGATTATTTTATACGAGGTGTTTAATTTGTTTTTACATAATTGATAAAAATTAATACACGAAATTTTATGGTCTATAGTTATCTACGTGGTTATTAAAGTATTTAGAAGTCGATAAGATATGTTCTTCCACATCACAACAACAAGGTATGATGTTTGCTTGCTATAATAGAGACACTACTGCTCTATTATGTATATTGAAAAATCGCAATTAAAAGCCTTTGTTCTTGATTCGGGCCTCGTCTCAAAAGAAGATTATGAGAAGGCTGAGTTGGAGGCTGAAAAAAAGAAGAAATCACCTGGCGATGTTCTGGTGACTAATGGAAAATTAACAGAAGATGATTGGCGTCGGATGCAAGCATATGTGCTCGGTATTCCGTTTGTTGATCTTTCTGGTCAGAAAATTGATTTTGATGTGCTCTCATTAATTCCTGAGCCGATCGCGCGTACTCACAATGTTGTGGCATATAAACGTGGTGATAGAACACTTGAAGCGGCGATGCTCGATACGGATGATTTGTCGGCTGTTGATTTTATTAAGAAAAAAGTTGGTTTGAAAGTGTTGCCTCGGCTTACGAATGTTGAATCAATTAAATCGTGTCTCCTTCAATATCAAAAGTCACTCAAGGCTGAATTCGGAGATATTATCGAAAAGGAAACAGCATCATTAAAAGCAGTTTCGCTCTCAGAAGATGGGGAATCTGCAGCCGAGTCCGAGAGTGATTTGAAGAAAATGGCAGAGGATCTGCCAGTGGTGCGCATTGTGGATACGTTGCTTAAACATGCCATTTTACAGAATGTGTCTGATATTCATATTGAACCGATGGAGAAGGAGGTGGTAGTTCGTTATCGTATCGATGGTATGTTGCATGACACTATGGTGTTGCCCAAATCGAGTAGTTCATCAATTGCGGCACGTATTAAAGTACTTGCAAACTTGAAGCTTGATGAGAAACGTCTGCCGCAAGACGGACGGTTTCGTGTTGAGACCGAGACAGAGAAGGTATCATTTCGCGTTTCAGTATTACCGATTTATTACGGTGAAAAGATTGTCATGCGTTTATTGCGTGAGAGTGTCTCTGGATACACGTTAGAAGGTCTCGGGTTTCATGGGGATGCTTTGGAGTCACTCCATCAGGCAACAAAACAAACCACAGGTATGTTGTTGACTACTGGTCCTACAGGAAGTGGTAAAACAACTACGCTCTATACGTTGCTTGATATTGTGAATACACCAGACGTTAACATTTCCACAATCGAAGATCCGGTTGAGTATCAGATGAAACGTATCAATCAAACACAGGTGAAGCCCGAGATTGGCTTCACGTTTGCGAACGGATTACGTTCTTTGTTGCGTCAAGACCCAGACATTATTATGGTTGGTGAAATTCGTGACAATGAGACCGCATCTCTTGCTGTAAATGCGTCACTCACTGGTCACTTAGTACTTTCAACGTTACATACTAATTCAGCAGCTGGAGCCGTTGCTCGCTTGGTTGATATGAAAGTTGAGCCATTTTTGTTGGTCTCTACTCTGAAGGTAGTGATTGGTCAGCGTTTGGTGCGTCACCTCTCAGACCCAAAGGAGCCATATAAATTAACAAAAGATGATGTAGCATCACTTCGCAAGTCTGTTGAACTTGATCGGGTAATGGCTGCATTGAAAGCGGAAAAGGTTGTTGAGAAAAATGCTGACTGGACTGACATTACGTTCTTTAAACCAAAACCGTCACCTAAGGCCGAAGATGGGTACGCGGGACGTACGGGTATCCACGAAGTATTGAAGGTATCTCCCGCAATCAAAGAGCTTATTATTCGTGGTGCACAAACAGCGGACCTTGAAAAACAAGCCAAGTCAGAAGGTATGCTGACGATGATTGAAGATGGTATTTTTCTTGCCGCGCAAGGTATTACATCGATTGAAGAAGTGCTTCGCGTTGTGTCTGAGTAATATACATGCCACAATTTATATACAAAGGGAAAAATAGTGATGGGTCGGCCGCGACAGGAACTCGCGAGGCTATTGATAAGTTTGCATTGTATCGGAGTTTGCGTACGGAAGGTGTCGCGGTAACTTCAGTTGAGGAAGTTGAAAGTAACGCGCGATTTTCATTGAAAGGGATTCTTTCTCGTTTTGGCGGTGTTCCGTTACACGAACGTATTGTGTTTGCCCGTAACCTTGGGGCCATGTTGGATGCTGGATTGCCGCTTTCACGAGCACTGACTGTTATGGAGCGACAAATTCGACAGGTACGTTTTAATCGCATTGTGGTAGAGGTGAATATGCGTGTGAAGCAGGGTAAAACTCTTTCGGATGCGCTCGCTGAGTATCCAAATGTATTTAATAACCTTTTTGTTTCTATGGTTCGTGCCGGTGAAGAGAGTGGTACCTTGTCTAAATCTCTCAGGAATGTGAGTGATCAGATGAACGCAGTGTATTTACTACAAAAAAAAGTGCGAGGGGCTCTTATGTATCCGGCAGTTATCATGTTTTTAATGATACTCATTGGTGTGTTGATGCTTGTGTTTGTTGTGCCAACATTAACAGCCACGTTTAAAGAATTAAATGTTGAATTGCCGTGGATGACGAGGCTTATTATTGGTATTTCTGATTTTTTACGCGAACAGACGATCATCTTTATTTTGGGAGTGATTCTGCTTGGTGTTGGTATGTATGTTGGGACGAAAGCAAAGGTAACTAAACGTTTTTTTGATTTTGCTTTACTAAAGATACCAATTATTGGTGTACTAATAAAAGAAACAAATGCTGCGCGTACCGCACGCACTCTTTCTTCACTCCTTTCGGCGGGGGTTGATGTAGTTCTTTCTATGGAGATTACTGAAAATGTTGTACAAAATATTTTCTTTAAAAAGATATTAAGTAGCGCTAAAGACGCCATTAAAAAAGGTGATCCGATCGCGGCAATTTTTGAGGCAAACGAAAAATTGTATCCACCTTTGGTTGGTGAGATGGTTTCAATTGGTGAAGAAACAGGAAAACTTGGGGAGATGCTTGAAGGTGTTGCAACATTTTATGAGAATGAAGTTGACCAGAAAACGAAAGACCTTTCCTCGATTATTGAGCCATTCCTTATGATTTTTATCGGAGCAGCTGTTGGGTTTTTTGCGCTCGCGATGATTATGCCGACGTATTCGTTAGTCAACGCAATTTGATATGGTTCTAAAAAAGAATACATCCGCAGGGTTCACTCTTATTGAGACAGTTGTCTCGGTGACGATTTTTACCATTATTTTTTTGGCGGTGTATGCGACGTACGTTAAGTTATTTGATTTAATTGCAGTGTCGCGTGTTCGTTCTGTTGCAATGGCGCTTGCTAATGAACGTATTGAAGTCATTCGTAATTTGTCGTATGCAAACGTGGGAACATTGACGGGTATTCCGCGAGGTCTGATTGATCCGTCAGAGACTTTTGTTAGAAATAATATTTCATTTGATGTCACGACGGTAATCCGCAATATTGACGATCCATTCGATGGGTTACTTGGGGGTACACCGAATGATACCGCGCCCGCTGACTATAAGTTCGTTGATGTGACAGTTGCATGTCCTTCGTGTGAAAATGTATCATCATTTTCTGTAGCAACTTTTGTTGCCCCCAAGAATCTAGAAATCTCATCTACAACAAATGGAGCATTGTTTATCAATGTTGTTGATGGAAGTGGTTTGCCGGTATCAGGGGCGTCGGTCCATGTTGAGAACGGTTCAACAACATTTCCTATTGTGATTGATGATAGTACGAATGTGAATGGTATGTTGCAGCTCGTTGACATACCACCTGGGGTTGAGACGTATCAGATTACGGTTACTAAAGATGGGTATACAACAGATATGACACGGTCGCGTGGTGCTGTTGGTAATCCAAATCCTATTAAGCCACATGCAACGGTTGCCGCAGAAACAGTAACTGCGATTACTATGTCTATTGATCGGGCAAGTGTTTTTCATCTCCGTTCGATGACTCAATCATGTACTCCAATACCAGACTTTGATTTTTCATTCTCGGGAAGTAAGCTTATTGGGACATCGCCTGATGTGAAATTATATGAAGCTACTTTGGAGACCGATGAAACTGGCCACAAACAGTTGAATGATGTCGTGTGGGATACCTATACTCTTAATGTTATTGACGCAGCGTACCAATTGATTGGTACCAATGCACTTTCTCCGGTGGTGTTATTACCCGGGGAAACAAAAAATGTTGATTTTATTGTATCAGCAAAGAACCCTAGATCGCTTATGGTGACTGTGAAAGATGGGGCAACAAGTCTTCCGATTTCAGGTACCAGTGTTCGGTTAGTGGGAGGAGCTGTTGATGAAACATTGATTACTGGTCGAGGTTTTTTGGCACAAACTGATTGGTCAGGTGGAGCGGGGCAAGCAACAACCACTGATACAACTCGTTATTTTAGCTCCGATGGATCCGTGTCGGTACATAGTTCGGTAGGGGAAGTACGATTACGGGATACGTTTGGTGTGTATGATTCCGCGGGAGAATTAATTTCTTCTGCATTTGATACTGGATCAGTAAGCAATTTTCACGATTTATCATGGTGGCCAACGTCTCAATTGCCAGAGACTGGGCTACAGAGTGTACGGTTTCAGTTAGCTTCAAACAATGATGGTGGTACGTGGAATTTTATTGGTCCCGATGGAACGAGCGCGACGTATTATGAGATTGGGACAACAACTATTCACGCGTCTCATAGCGGGGATCGTTATATTCGGTATAAGTTATTGTTATCAACGGCATCAACTTCTTTTACTCCAAATGTATCAGATGTTGCGTTTACGTTTACTTCAGACTGTGTTGCTCCAGGGCAAGTGACATTTGATGGGTTAGCAAGTGGCGATTATGAATTGTCAGTATCTAAAGAAGGATATACAACACAGGTTGCAACCACAACGATTTCCAGTGACTGGCAACCAGTTGAAGTGGTGCTAACGCCCTAGTTTTACTATGATGTTTTCTTTTGAAAAGAAGTACAAGAGGCGGTTAGGGTTTACAGCTATTGAAATTATTATTGTGATAGGTATTTTGGCAGGTATTGTTGGATTGTCCGCATCATTTCAGGCCGGAATATTTCGTATGAATCGAATGTTCGGGAGCAGTGTGGATGCTTCGTTTGAGGCTAATCGAGCTGTAAAAGAAATGGTACGTATTATTCGATCACTTGCTCCTTCTGAACAAGGAGCATATCCAGTAGAGACGGCGGCAACAAGTACTTTCACTTTTTTTAGTGACATTGATCGTGATGGTATTGTAGAACGTGTTCGATACTATCTCGCTACGAGTACTCTTATGATGGGGGTTGTCGAACCGAGCGGTTCACCGTTGACGTATACATTAGCAAATGAGAAAACTACCACGTTTGTTCATCATATACGTAATGATGCTAGCACCCCGATTTTTACGTATTATGATAGAAACTATACGGGCACGACGAGTCCTTTAGCGTATCCGATTTTGACACAGAATGTGCGTCACGTGAGGGTACACATTGTGGTTGATAACGATCCGTCGCAAATTCCTGGGCCACTTTCAGTTATAAGCGGTATGACATTTAGGAATTTAAAAGATAATCAATAGTGCATGATCTTTTCAAAACAAAAAAATAAAGGGTTTTTTTTGGTCAGTACATTGGTGTTTGCCGGCATTGCAATCTTACTTATCACAGCTGTTGTTGGCGGTGCTAATTCGGTCCTTAAATTGTCACGTTCGGTGTATGAGCGAGAGCTTGCATTTCAGATCGCAGAAGCAGGGGTAGAATATTATCGGTGGCACTTGGCTCATGCACCCACTGATTTTCAAGATGGCACATCTGGTCCAGGTCCTTACCATCATATTTTTTATAATAAGGAGGGTCATCGTATTGGCATATTTTCATTAACAATTACACCACCTTCAATTGGTTCAACTATTGTTACGATCCAATCTGATGGTCAGATTGATGCAAATCCGTCTATTGTGAGAAAGATAAAAGTTCGTTTGGCTATTCCATCGTTGGCTAAATACGCCGTAGCATCGAATGTAAATATTCGATTTGGTGAAGGTACCGAGGTGTTTGGTCCTATACATAGCAATGGAGGTATTCGTTTTGATGGATTTGCGCACAATGTAGTCACGAGCGCGTTGTTACAATACGATGATCCTGATCACAGTGGTAGTCAAGAGTATGGTGTCCATACTCACGTGCGCGTCCCACCTGCCACAGGTGTCTCGTCGGCTGGACTTTTGAGTGAACAGCTACCTCCTACAACCACCCCAAACCGATTAGATGTATTTGAAGCAGGTCGGGTTATTGGTGCGCCGGCGCTTAACTTTGGTGGGATTATTACTGATTTAGCGCAAATGAAGGCTGATGCACAAGCTTTAGGTCGTTACCATGCTGCTTCGGGAGGATTGGGATACGAAATTGTATTAAAAACTAATGATACATATGATTTGTATCGAGTATCTGCGCTCATGTCTGCACCAAGTGGCTGCACTAATTCCTCAAATCAAAGTGGATGGGGTACGTGGACTATTAGAACGAACAATGGGCGAGTTTTTCTTGGAAACTATACATTCCCCGCAAATGGTATAATTTTTCTTGAAGATAACTTGTGGATTCGAGGGCAGATTAACAGCGCACGATTATCTATTGCGTCGGCTCGATTTCCTGATAACCCTGCTACGCGTCCTTCGATAACTGTGAATGAAAATTTGATTTACACCAATTATGACGGCTCAGATGTTATTGGGTTGATTTCTCAAGACAACATCAATGCGGGATTGGCGAGCGCTAATATGTTGCGTATTGATGCAGCGCTTATTTCTCAAAATGGCCGTGTTGGAAGGTATTATTATTCTAGTTCATGCGCTCCTGATCATGTGAAATCGACTCTTACGTTGTATGGCATGATTGCTTCAAATCAACGGTATGGTTTTGCATATACTGATGGTACTGGTTATACGAATCGTGACATTATTTATGATGGAAATCTTTTATATGGTCCGCCACCGTCGTTTCCGCTTACTAGCGATCAGTACCAGATTATTTCTTGGGAGGAGGTTATATAGAGAAGTCTTTTCTGTTCTAGTATTTTCTTATTTTGTGCGTGTCGAGGAGGTGGTATTTTTTTGCGGTACGCATGAATGGTATACTTCCTTTTATGAAACAGAAACGTATCATTGCAGGTAATTGGAAACTGTATCCTGACTCACCAGAAGAGGCTCGTGCCATTCTCTTGGCTGTCCGTAAAGCAACAGAGAAAAATAAACACATTCAATCTATTGTATGTGTTCCTTTTTTGTACACACGTGATGCCGTCCGGATTGCTGTTGGCCGTAAACGTTTCTCGATTGGTGCTCAGAATTGTGCTATTGAAGACCGTGGTGCGTATACCGGTGAGATAAGCGCAGTGCAGCTTTCTTATAGCGGTGTTTCGTATGTGATTGTGGGTCATTCTGAACGGCGTGCCATGGGAGAAACTGATGATGTGGTAAATAAAAAAGTACAAGCGGTGTTGCGTTCTGGGTTGAAGGTTATTCTTTGCATCGGTGAGAAAGAACGAGATGATCATGGTCACTATTTAGCGTTTGTGGAACGGCAAATAACCTCTGCACTTCACGGAGTAGGTGCACCTGATTTATCTCGTATTATTGTTGCGTATGAACCAGTGTGGGCTATTGGTAAACCTTCCAGAGAAGCAATGGCACCTCATCAATTACACGAAATGACAATTTTTGTGAGAAAAATTATTTCTCAGCAGTATGGTACAAAACTTGCGTTTACAATACCTATTCTCTATGGAGGGTCAGTTGGACCTGACAACGCCGCGTCGTTTTTTGAGGCTGGGGTTGATGGGTTGTTGATTGGGCGGGCAAGCGCTGATGCGCAGGCCATTGTTTCGATTATTGAATCTTTGTAATTATGCTTAGGTCGATTGAAGATTTAGGTGATATACGTGGAAAACGAGTACTGCTGCGTGCTGATTTTAATGTTGCGATCCAGAATGGATGTGTCACAGAACCTTTTCGTATTGAAAGTACAAAAAAAACTATTGATGTGCTTATTGCTCGTGGTGCAAAAGTTGGTATTGTGAGTCATATTGAAAATGATGAAGGTGCGACATTACGCCCAGTCGCGAATTATTTACAACAATCGTTACCCCTGGTATTTGTTTCCGATGTGTCCACACTTACCGCAGAGCTCATGACTGCAAAAGAGGGTGATGTGTTTCTAATGGAAAATATTCGTCAGTATTCTGAAGAAAAAGGGAATGATTTAGCTTTTGCACGGGAGTTGTCCGCGGCTGCTGATTTGTATGTAAATGATGCGTTTGCAGTTTCTCACCGAGAGCACGCGTCCATTGTAGGAGTTCCGCGTTTTTTGCCCGCTGCTGCCGGGCCGCTCGTTATCCATGAAGTTGAAGAACTTTCAAAAGCTTTTTGTGCGCCCCAGCCGTTTGTTCTTGTGTTGGGTGGTGCAAAACTTCAAACAAAATTGCCACTTATCAGTAAGTTTGTATCTGCAGCTACGTCTATTTTTGTTGTCGGTGCGCTTGCAAATGATCTTTTGAAGGTGCGAGGTAATAACGTAGGTGCTTCAAAAGTGAGTGATATTATGCCTGACATTGGATTGATTAAAGATCATAAACGAGTGATTGCTCCGGTTGATGTATTGCTGGCTGATGGAACCATGAAAGCGATTGGATTTTTGGAGGATCATGATGTCATTATGGATGCTGGTCCGCAAACAGTTGCTCATATAGAGCGGGCGATAGGTACAGCAGCATTTGTTGTGTGGAATGGCCCTTTGGGTGTTTTTGAGAAAGGATTTATTGAAAGCACGAAGAGGGTGGGGCGTGCTATTGCTGCAAGTAATGCATATTCGATTATTGGCGGAGGAGATACGATTGCTGCGGTTAAGTCATACCATGTACTTGAACAATGCTCGTTTGTTTCAACAGGAGGCGGTGCCATGCTTGATTATTTAGCTCACGGTACGCTTCCCGGATTAGTACTCCTCATGAAAAAAGCTACCTAAAGGGCAGCTTTTATTTTTTTGGCATTTTCGGCAAAATCTTTTTTATTACCCAAAGCATCATCACTAGGGTACACCCATATGTGTGCATGATGTACTTCATCTCCGACGATTTTTGAGAGTATCCATGGAGTTTGAAATGCTTTTTGTTGTGCGTGGGCGATTTTTTGAGCAATTTCAAAATAGGTGCCTGCATGAGGGGTATCCCATACCCACCGGTAGTGTCGTTTTGGAATAATGAGCGTATGTCCTGGTGATAGGGGTCGTGTATCTAGAAATGCCAAGAAGTCTTCATCTTCGTATACGATAGTGCTCGGTATGGTGCCGGCGACAATATTACAAAACACACAATCAGGTATGGCTTTTGGCGGAGAGGCAAGTTTCTTTTGAAATATCATAGCTTTATTATAGAGATCACTGATGCGATCGCAAGGTTATCAAAAGGGGAAGGGAAAGAAAGGGATTATATTGTGTACCGAAAAAAAAGTACGTGCATTTGATGCGCAAGGTCTTCTATGTTTGGTGGCCGTACTTTCTGTGTTGGTGATTCCTAATTCGTTACTATTCGAGCGCGCGTTTTCTGTAGGAGTACGTTATCAGTATGGAGTACCGTCTATGTCGACTCCTGATGAATCAATAGTCGCACTTGGTTTTGTGGGCGATATTATGCTTGATCGAGGAATTCGTCAAACGGTGGAAAAAAGGAATGTGTCATATGATTTTTTATTTACAAGAATCGCTCCATCGTTGCGATTATTTGATGTGTTGTTTGGCAACATTGAAGGTGTTATTTCAGATCGTGGCACACGAGTTGGTTCTATGTATTCATTTCGTATGGATCCGCACGTTGTTGATGCACTTAAAAAGGCAGGATTTGATGTTTTTTCGGTTGCAAATAATCATTCTGGTGATTGGGGATTTCTCGCGATGCAGGATACATGGCGGTATATTCGAGATGCGGCCATGGTGTCCGTTGGTGGTGGTGTAACCCGAAACGAGGCGTACGCACCTGTATTTATTGATGTCAAAGGTGTTCGTGTTGGCTATGTGGCGTTTTCGCAATTTGGCAAAGAATATATGGCCGCAGGAACTTCAACGCCAGGGATAGCCGTCATAAGCGAACAAGCTATTATTAATAGCGTTCGTGTCGCGAAAGAAGGGGCTGATATTGTGGTTGTCTCGTTTCATTTTGGTGATGAATATGAGCCAACACATAACATGTATCAAGAGCATATGGCGAAACTCGCGATTGATATGGGGGCTCATATTGTAGTTGGTCACCATCCGCATGTTGCACAACCTGTGGTCTTTTATAACGGAGGTGTGATCGCATATTCGCTCGGTAACTTTATATTTGATCAGTCATTTTCTCGAGAGACGATGGAGGTGCCTGTATTAACCGTGCTCGTCAATAAAACAGGGGTTCTCGATGCGTATCTGCGAATTGCCCGTATGGACGAATTCTTTCGGCCGGGGTTTAACAGCGAGTAAGTTGTTGTTGTTCGTTATACTGAAGATATGAAACGAACATACGATATTCGTCCACCTATTCCCGATTCGGCTCGTACGGCACTTGCCGCACACCCTGAATTGCTTTCACAGTTGTTGTTTCATCGGGGAGTACAAGACGCATCATCTGCAGAGGTGTTCTTGTCTCCTGATTATGATACGCACCGCCATGACCCGTTTCTCATGAAGGATATGGAGAAAGCGGTTGAACGACTGTTTCGTGCAATTAAAACTGATGAACGAATTGTTGTGTATTCCGATTATGATGCTGATGGGGTTCCTGGTGGAGTTTTGTTTCATGATTTTTTAAAAAAAGTTGGGCATACTAATTTTGAAAATTACATACCAGATCGTCATGGGGAAGGGTTTGGTTTGAATCATGATGCTATTGATGCTTTTGTGACGAGTGGTACCACACTTTTGATTACGATTGATTGTGGTATTACCGATGCAGATGAGCTTGAGAAGGCAATTAGTCACGGTATTGATGTAATTGTAACGGATCATCATACACCGCCGGAAAAACTTCCTCGCGCGGTTGCAGTACTTGATCCAAAACGCGCTGATTGTGAATATCCATTTAAAGAGTTGTGTGGTTCAGGTGTTATTTTTAAGCTTGTTGAGGCATTTTTGAAACGGTATGGTGATCGGTTTAATGTTCCCGTGGGGTGGGAAAAGTGGTTGTTGGATATGGTTGGTATTGCGACGCTTTCAGATATGGTGCCACTTTCTGGGGAGAATCGAGTGCTTGCACACTATGGGTTGATGGTGTTACGTAAGACACGTCGTCCAGGATTAGGGGCGTTGTTTTCGTTATTGAAAATAAATCGTGTGTATCTTTCTGAAGATGATGTCGGATTTATGATTACACCGCGAATTAATGCTGCTTCACGTTTAGGGAAAGTGCAGGACGCATTCACACTTCTTTCCACTACTGATCCGGTTGAAGGAGGAGTGCTTGCCATAAAACTTGACGAGATCAATGATGAACGAAAGGGAATTGTTGCCTCCCTCGTTAAAGAGTTAAAAAAGATTGCGCGCGAACGTGTTACTGATCGTCGTGTACTGGTGATTGGTAATCCGGATTGGCGCCCTTCATTGCTTGGTCTGGTTGCTAATACGCTCGTGGAAGAATACCGTATGCCCGTTTTTTTATGGGGAAGAGATGGTGATGGTGTGATTAAAGGTTCATGTCGTGCGCCAAGTGGTATGAACGTCGTGTTGTTGATGCGTGAGGCGGCAAAAGTAGGAGTGCTTGATGATTTTGGGGGCCATCATGAGGCGGGTGGGTTTCGTGTTGCTCCTGGTAAAGTACATTTGCTTGATGAGGTCTTTGAGCGAGCGTGTGATGTGCTCGTTTCTTCACCTGAATCAGCAGCGCTTCCGTATGTGGATGCGGTATTGTCGCTTGAAGATGTCACCGTGCGTACATACCAGATGATTGCATCACTCGCTCCGTTTGGAGTGGGGAATAAAAAACCGGTTTTTTTGTTTACGTCTGTACCGATTGTTGGCATGCGCGTGTTTGGTAAGCAAAAGAATCATCTCGAGTTATCTTTTCAGACACGCAACAATGCGTTGGTGAAGGCTATTGGTTTTTTTGCTCATCCAGATTCTTATGGTGTACCACTTACGATCAGCACTTCCATTGATCTTGTGGCTTCATTTGAGCAGTCATTTTTTGGCGGTCGTGTGGAGCTACGGTTACGCATTGTCGATATCATCTAAGGGCTTCTGGTATGGCCTAAAATGCTTGACTAGATGGTATGTAGTAAGATACCTTGAATTCGGATAAGGTGCGTACTAGATAATCTTCACACGTTGTGAGGACTCTACATGCATCGATTCAAAGAAAAGGCGACGCCATGAGCATGACCCCGCTAGTTTCTGAGGCACAGTTCGAAAAAGCAGTTTCTACATTTAGAGATCTGTTGAGGAAACAGCTCGAAGGAAAAGGCAGAGATGTTGTCCAAAGGGTTCTAGGGCTAAAAAGCTTACAAACAGCACAGGTGAAACTTTTGACGCGTTTGGTTCAACTCAATTCAGGTCTGGTTGAGAGAACCGTTTTCTGTGAGACTCGTGCCCCGTGGGGAAACTTTGTTAGAGATGCGCAGGTTGAGCTCGCTCCATCAGCAATGGGGGACGAGCATGAACGTTTAGCAAGCCTGGTCCGCATTCCACCTTTGAGTGGGCCGGCGAGAGAGTTCAAGGTGACTTTTTTTCCGAAGTCAAACGAGGATTGGGCGTGTCAAAAGCTCTTTGATGAATATCAAGAGCGTGAGTTACGACCAGCATCACCACAATTGATCCTGGCGGTCCTGCGGGACGATCCCAATTTTTTAAGGCAGTATTCCATTGGTACTCAATGGCATGATAATAACAGGTCGGTGTGTTCGTTTTGGTGTAAGAAGGGTTCGAATGGCCGCAAGCTCATCGACGCAGAATGTGATCGACATCAATCTCACCTCTGGCAAGGTGGATGGCTCTTTGCAGGTGTGGAAGCTGAAGCAAGAGAGTAATGTTGCACAACCTCGCATGGAGACATGCGAGGTTTGTTAATTATAAATTACGGAAAATGAGTTCTATCTTGTATACTTTGCCTTTATGGCAAATCAAATTCTTGTTTTTACTGATGGTTCCTCGCGTGGTAACCCAGGTCCTGGTGGTTGGGGAGCCATCATTGCGACGGATATGGACGTCATTGAGCTAGGCGGTCGTGAAGAGCGTACAACAAATAATAGAATGGAATTGTTGGCTGCATCAGTCGCACTCCATGAAGTGCGCGCACAAGAGCGACGTACTCCGGTAATTGTTTTTTCTGACTCTTCGTATGTGGTGAATGGTATGGAACGTTGGGTGGCAGGCTGGAAGCAGCGTGGATGGAAGACGAAAGAAAATGGTGAAGTTTTAAATCGAGATTTGTGGGAATCATTGGATGATGTGGCTGCGTCATTGTCTGTATCGTGGCGACGCGTTGCGGGCCATGCGGGCCATGATGCTAACGAGCGGTGTGATCGCATCGCTACAACTTTTGCTGATAATCAGCCCATTGTTCTTTATCGAGGGTCACGCGCAGGGTATCGTATACCAATTAACACACCCACGGGTCTCTATACTTCGTCGCAACGAGTTGGTCGTTCGGGGAAGGCATATTCATATGTTTCTATGGTTGGTGGGATCATTACGACTCATGATACGTGGGCAGCGTGTGAGCAACGAGTGAAAGGTGTGAAAGGTGCGCGGTATCGCAAGGCGTTATCTGCTGAAGATGAAAAAGTTATTTTTGCTGAATTTAAGGGTATGTAAACGCCCCCAGTGGTTGCGGGGGGCGTGTGTCACTAGTTTCTATAGGCTTTTTTGTGTAGTGTGGGGTGAATATAGAGTGTTGCTTCTAACATAAGGCCAAGAGGCCACAAGAAAAAGCATGAGAGTCCTATTTGTGTGAGATAGTACCATCTCGTTGGCGTAGACTGATGGCCAACATACGTACACCAATAGATGTCGAATAGAAATGTACACACCCAGGTTAGGTTGCCTATAACGTATCCGATGGCTAGCGCAGTATACCAACTAATAATCTGTTCGGTTGCTGCACCAGCGATGATAAGAACCAAAACCATTCCCACAGTAGGGATATGCATGTTTTTTTCTTTTTTCATAGAGCATCTGTGGCGAGTGTAGCAAGTGTTTTCTTTCTGTACAAGGAAATTTCTGCGAGTGTTCATGTGTGATGTATGACAGGAGTATGATTAGTGTCATGTGTGATCGGTTGTTTTATACAGCATCGAGTGGTTTCATTGGTGGTATTGCTATTGCCTCTTTTATTACCATACCTTTGTTTTATATTGGTGTAGGGGCCTGTGTGAGCGCGTGTGTGTGTTTTTTGTTTCGTTTTTTTGAATGGCCAGGTGGGCGTTTTTCTATGGTTACGGCGGCAGGCGTACTTACGACTTGCTTTGGTATGGTGTGGATGTATGCGCGCGCGATACCCATGGATCCGTGGCTGGTGTCACATGAGGGTGCCCGCATTGGATTTGTCGGAACCATTATCCGTGAGCCTGACGAGCGATTAAGTCACACGATGCTTTTTGTGTCAGATATCGTGGCAGGTATTGAAGGTACAGGAACGTTTGTGGATGGAACGGTACTTGTGCGAGTTCCGACATATCCGAAATGGTCATACGGTGATCGTATTTCAGTAAGTGGCATAGTGACGTCACCCACGTCATTTGAAACAGATGCGGGACGGGTATTTGATTACGCATCATACCTGAGACGTTTTGGTGTCATGCATATAATTGAGCGACCACATGTTTCTTTGGTTTTTTCTGGGGATGGTAATCCGATGGTATCTTTACTATTTGCATGTAAGGAACGGTTAATGAGCGCTCTCGCCCTTGTTATTCCGTCTCCCTCGGTTGAGCTACTATTTGGTATTTTGTTTGGTTCGCAGCGTGGACTACCGGCAGACCTTGAGGATTTTTTTCGTCGAGCCGGATTGATTCATATCGTTGTGTTATCAGGGTACAATTTATCAGTTGTTGCTGATTGGATCATCCGCGCTGCTTCACGGCTACCCCGATCAATCAGTCTCTTTTTTGGAGCGTTCTCCATTGTTGCTTACGCTACCATGGCAGGAGCGTCGGCAACCGCGGTTCGGGCGGCGTTGATGGCACTTCTTGTTATCTTAGCGCAGGTGGTGCGCCGTCGGTATCACGTATCTCGGGCACTCATGCTTGCTGGATTAATTATGATCACGCTTAATCCATATGTATTATTGTTCGATCGATCATTTCAGCTTTCATTTATCGCAACGATTGCTGTTATTTATGTATCACCAATTATTGAAAGATATGTATCATGGGTTTCGCAACGGTTCGCATTGCGAAATATCGTCGCGTCAACGATCGCTACTAATATATTAGTGTTACCACTCCTCTTGTATACCTCGGGGAGCGTATCACTGCTTTCGTTACCCGCGAATGTGTTGGCACTCCCGTTGATACCTGTCACGATGCTCCTGGGAACAGTCACGGCAGGCGTGGCATTAGTTGCGCCTCAGGTTGCCCTTTTAAGTGGACTCATAACACACGTACTCCTTATGTGGGTAATACGTGTTGCACAATGGTGTGGTGGTGAGTGGTCCTTTTTTACTGTGTCACCGTTTTCATCGGTATGGATGGTTGGCGCATATATTTTTTTGGGGTCAGGGATTATGTATATGTATGGTATCGTACGTGATCATGCCCATGAGGAAATGACATCTGGTTCCTCTTTGTAATTTATGTGCGGGCAGCTATCTCGTAGTTTTTTTCAATAACTGACCAGTTTAGATTTTTGAAAAAATCTTCGACGTATTGTTTTTTACCGCTAGGTTGATAGTCAGCAACAAATGAGTGTTCCCACATATCAAGCGCTAGAATGGTTGTAGTATCAGGCAATTGGCCGAGGTGTTGTTCGTCGATCCATACGGTGAGTAGAGTTTTTTCCTGAGGATCATATACGAGCTTTGCCCACCCAATACCTCGGGTGAGTGCAATTGCTTTGAAGCGATTTGTGAAGTGTTCTACTGAACCCCATTCTCGGGTAAGTATTTCGCTGAGGCTACTCTTTGGTGAAAGTATTGTTGGCCCATTTTCGAGGGCTGTAAAGTAACATTCGTGGTTTTTAATGCCACCAAATTCAAATCCAAAACGTCGTTGCAACTCAGCTAATTCGTATGCAAATTTTTCTGATTCTCTTGCTAACTCTTCAATGTGTTCACGAATAAGATTTGCGTGTTTTACGTAGCCTTCATAAAGCTTCACGTGTTCCTCAATTGTTTTTTCAGAAATACCGATGAGTTTCTGGATATTAAATTTTTTTGCTTCAAATGTCTTCATAATAATTAGTTATACGTATTGTGGTGAGTATAGCATGCAGTAATTTTGGGCGTATACTTTTCATATGAACGATCGTTCTTCCGCGCGATTCATGGTGCTTGTAGTTCTTTTTCTTATCTCGTTGGTGAGTGGGTATATTACGTTTGCTGATGGGAAAACAAATGAGCTTTTTGTTGCATTTCTTGACGTGGGGCAAGGTGATGCACTGTATATTCGGTCACCGAGTGGACGCGACATGTTGATTGACGGTGGTCGGGAGGACGGGAAGGTGTTGGCTGGATTAGCGTCTGTTATGTCAGCGGCCGACCGTCATATTGATGTTGTAGTAGCGACACACCCAGATGCCGATCATATTGGAGGATTATCGGAAGTGCTTTCTCGATTTTCAATTGGATCAATTGTTGTTTCAGGAAACGTATCAACAACTGGTGTTGCTGAGGCATTTGAACGTGCAGTAGTAAAGGAGGGGGTACCTATCGTATATGGTATACGAGGAACAAGGATTGATTTAGGTGGCGGTGTTACATTTCAGGTGCTTTTTCCTGATCGTAATCCGCGCGGGTGGGAAAGTAATACCGCTTCTATTGTTGGTGTACTTCGTTTTGGTTCCACAAGTGCTCTTTTTAGTGGCGATTCACCCGACACAGTCGAGGAGTATTTAGTGACAAAAGATGGTGCTCGTCTCGATGTTGACTTATTGAAGCTTGGCCATCACGGTTCTGAAACTTCAAGTGCCGAAGTGTTTTTACAGGTAACTTCACCTCGATACGCGGTCGTGTCTGCCGGTAAGGGTAATCAGTATGGTCACCCAAAACCAACCGTTATGAAGCGGGTGCAGAGAGTCGGGGCGTGTGTATTGAATACTGCTGACTTGGGACATATTTCTTTTTATTCAGATGGACGTATGTGGACAACCACGGGTGTATGTACTACGACGCCATTACACCTTGAGATTGATAAAAAATAAGACTAGTCTCTCATGAGGCTGTTTCTTGTTGGTATGTTTTGACAAGATATTTAAACAGTTGTGTAATTCGGAACAAAAAACTCCACACAAGAAGGTGGAGTGTTTGTGAGTATACAGTCTCAATGGGTTAAATGAGACCTGCTTTTTTGAAGGTTGCGTAAGCGCCTTTCTTTGCGACAGTCTTCCATCCTCTTGTTGAGAGTGTTGCGATAACTTTTTTCTTAAGTTCAGGAATATACACTCGTTTTGTTTGGAGGTTCAGTTGGCGACGGCGATTACCACAGGGATTGAACTGTGTTGCGCGGGTTCTGTTGCTGTATGATCCTCCCATAAGAGAGGTGCGTTTGGTTACAGGACATTCGTAAGCCATATATTTGAAACGTAGGCGCTATGGTAGCATAAGGTGTACAAATTGCAACACATGGATATTTTTTTTAACATCGCTATTCTTTTGGTTTCGGTTGTGCTTCATGAAGTGTCTCATGGCTATGCCGCGGTCTTTTTGGGTGACCCAACACCACGATATGCCAATCGACTTACTGTTAATCCGTTGCCGCATTTGGACCCGATCGGCTCCATATTGCTCCCGTTGCTTTTGGTGCTTTCAAATGCTGGGTTTGTGTTTGCATGGGCAAAGCCGGTACCGTTTAATCCTTATAATTTAAGAGGAAAATGGGGTGAGGCTATTGTGGCTGCGGCTGGTCCAGCGGCTAATTTGTTTATTGCACTTGTATTCTCTCTGATTATCCGTTTTTTTGGAGAGATGGTAGGAGTAGCGGCTTCCAATATGATGTTTGGTATTGTTCTTATTAATCTTTTTTTGGCGGTTTTTAATCTTGTCCCCATTCCCCCACTTGATGGCTCCAAGCTTCTTTTTTCGATCTTGCCGTACCAATACCAATTTATCCGTTCAGTACTTGAACAGTATGGATTCTTTCTTGTTATTATTTTTGCTTTTTTCTTTGCTGATGTACTAATTCCCATTGTGGGGGCGCTCTTCAAACTGTTAACGGGCGTGTCGTTCTTCTAGCAGGTGACGAGAGTGTAGTGGCGACTGAGCACTTGCAATTTAGTTGGGCTCATATTAGAGTAGGGGGCACTTCGTTTTTTACGCAATGGCAACATTAAACCAGTTAGTCAAACGAGCTCGCAAGAGTTCCAAAAGGAAACCAACTTCAGTCGCTTTGCGACGTTCGTTTAACGTGATTAAAAATCGACCGGTTAACTTCGCCTCACCTTTTAAGCGAGGTGTTTGTACTAAAGTAACAACCAAAACACCAAAGAAGCCAAACTCCGCAATCAGAAAAATTGCTCGTGTTCGTCTTTCAAATGGTATGGAAGTGACCGCATATATTCCGGGTATGGGTCATGCACTTCAAGAACATTCAGTGGTTATGGTTCGTGGTGGAAAAGTGAGGGATGTTGGTCTTCGTTACTCTGTTGTTCGTGGACGTCTTGATGCTACCGGTGTTGAGAATCGTCGCAAAGGTCGTAGCCAGTATGGTGCCAAGAGGCCTAAAGCTCCGGCTGCATAATACATATAACACATGCGTCGCCCCGTAAAAAATCGTAATATTGTTGGTCCTGATCCGGTGTATCAGTCGGTTAAGGTCGAAAAGTTGGTTAATTACCTTATGGAAGGTGGTAAAAAAACTGCTGCTCGCAAGGCGGTTTATGGTGCATTTGAAATTATAAAGAAAGAAGCAAAAACTGATAATCCTATTGAGATTTTTGAAACAGCTCTTCAGAATACAGCACCCAATGTCGAAGTGCGCTCTCGTCGTGTTGGCGGTGCAAACTACCAGATTCCTGTTGAGGTTCGCCCTGAGCGCCGTATGGCACTCTCAATGCGCTGGTTAATTGAAGCGGCACGAGGTAAAAAAGGTCAACCAATTAATAAGAAACTCGCAGTTGAATTTATGGCTGCAGCCAAGAATGAGGGCGAGGCGGTCAAGAAGCGTGAAAATGTACACAAGATGGCCGAAGCAAACAAGGCGTTTGCACACTTTGCGTGGTAAATTTGTCCGTATTTGATTTTTAGAAAACAATAAAATGCCACCACCGTGGCATTTTATTGTAATGATTTTGGATTATCTTTCTTAGGAAGAGTTTCGAAGGGGAGCTTTTTTCCTTGAAATTGTGGGTGTTAGCCAATAAATATATGTTTTGTTCGTTACTTGGGGTATAGATTCTTTAAGGGTGTGCCTTTTGATGAAGTCTTTTGAAGAATTTTTGCTTTTTAGTTATTTTTACTGTACGCTAGCGAGAACGCTTCGGCGCTTTTTTATTCTTATTTCGCCGTGCGCCCTCTACTATGAATCGCGATTATCCATTAGAGAAAGTTCGTAACTTCGGTATCATTGCTCACATTGACGCAGGAAAAACAACTACGTCTGAGCGTATTTTGTATTACACCGGCATGATCCATAAGATCGGCGAAGTGCATGAGGGTGCCACCGTCACTGACTGGATGGAACAGGAGCGTGAGCGTGGTATCACGATCACAGCTGCTGCTATTACCTGCTTCTGGAATCCAACCTATATGCCCAAGGAGGATACTAGCAAGAAGGTACGTTTTAACATTATTGATACGCCAGGCCACATCGACTTTACCGCTGAGGTGAAACGATCGCTACGTGTGCTCGACGGAGCCGTGGTGGTGTTTGATGGTGTAGCGGGTGTGGAACCTCAATCAGAGACCAACTGGCGCTATGCCGACGAAGGAAACGTGCCACGTCTCTGCTTCATTAACAAGCTCGATCGCATGGGCGCCTCATTTGAGCGTTCCTATGCTTCAATTCTTGATCGACTCAACAAAAATGCGGTTCGTATGCAGATTCCTATTGGTTTGGAGGAAAACTTCGAAGGAGTCATTGATCTTTTGAAGATGAAGGCATATTACCAAGAGGGCGAGAAGGGTATTGTGGTGGTTGAAAAGGAAATTCCAGAGGCATACCTTGAGGAGGCAAAGAAATACCACGCGGCATTGATCGAAAAGATTGCTGAATTTGATGACACTTTGATGCAGAAGTATCTTGATGGAAAAGAAATTTCCGTTGATGAGGCGAAAAAGGTTATTCGCAAGGCGGTTATCGAGGCGAAACTGTTCCCAGTCTTTACCGGTTCTGCCCTGAAGAATAAGGGTGTGCAATTGGTGTTGGACGCCGTGGTTGACTACTTGCCATCCCCGCTTGATATTCCCCCAGTTCACGGTATTAATCCGGCAAACAATGAGCCAATGTATCGCAATGCTTCTGATGAAGAACCGTTTGCGGCACTGGCGTTTAAGCTCCAGTCTGATCCGTATGTAGGACAGTTGACCTTCTTCCGTGTGTACTCTGGTTCTATTGAGGCAGGTTCATATATTTACAACGCTACAACGGGCAAGAAAGAGCGCCTTTCTCGTATTGTGCGTTTGCAAGCTGATAAACGAGAAGAGGTGAAAAAAGTGTTTGCGGGTGAGATTGCGGCAGCGGTTGGTCTGAAGGATGCAAAAACATCTCATACGTTCTGTGATGAAGAGAATCCAATCATTCTCGATCCTATCAAGTTCATGGAGCCTGTTATCTCGATGAAGATTGAGCCGAAGACAAAGGCTGATCAAGAGAAGATGGGTATGGCCATGAAGCGCCTTTCTGATGAAGACCCGACGTTCCGCATCTCCTCAAATCAGGAGACGGGCGAGACAATTATTGCGGGTATGGGTGAGCTACACCTTGAAATCATGGTTGATCGTATGAAGCGTGAGTTCGGTGTTGAGGCGAACGTTGGTGCGCCGCAAGTTGCGTACCGCGAAACAATTTTAGGCACCGCTGAAGCTGAGCATAAGTATATCAAGCAGACGGGTGGTAAGGGTCAGTACGGTCACGTTAAGCTCAATATCAAGCAGATGAGCATGACTCCTCCAGAGAAAATACCGAAAAACGTGAAGCGCTATGATGATTTTGAGTTTGTTGATTCAATCAAGGGGGGTGTCATTCCGCAAGAATTTATTCCAGCCGTTGAGAAGGGTGTGCGTGAGGCTATGGGTCGGGGTATTTTGGCAGGATTCCCTGTTGTCAATATTTCTTGTGAATTGACTTATGGTTCGTACCACGATGTGGACTCGTCTGAAATTGCTTATAAGATTGCTGCCTCACAAGCGTTTCAGGAGGCTGCTCGAGCGGCAAAGCCTGTTATTCTTGAGCCAATTATGAAGCTTGAGGTGGTGGTGCCTGATAAGTTTATTGGAGACGTGACTGGGCACCTTTCAAGTAAGCGTGGTGCGGTAGAAAATGTTGATGAGCGCGGTATGAATAAAGTGATTCATGCAAAGGTACCTTTGTCAGAAATGTTTGGATATACGACCGCACTCCGCTCAATGACGGAAGGTCGTGGATCCTCATCAATGGAATTTGATCACTACGAAGTGGTGCCGCAAAACGTCGCGAAAGAGATTATTGAGTCACGTAAGTAATAGATTTGGTATTGGTTATATAGGTACATACCCCTGCACTGTATCGGCGCAGGGGTATTGCTTTTGAGATACCTATACCTCTGTTTGTGCGCACTGTGCGTGGGTACTATCGGGTGCAGTATCCCGGAACGACGGCATAGTCGTTATATGGAACAGTTGCAACGGCGCCACGAGGAAAATCTTGCGGCGCAACGGTACCTTGCGATCGAGGCACAGGAGTGGAGTGAGCGACAGAAGGAGGCTTGGCGGCGGGGTTATGCTTTGCCGGCGGCACCGATTCCGACTCCACCCATAACCGGTCAAGCGCATCCTAATCTGGCCGTGCTACCACCGCCGGTTGTTGTGGTTCCTCGTCGGTATTACTACTGATGGTAGCGTAGTCACGATCACCAATCTTTCTCGGGGAAGGTTGGTGATTTTTATTACATATGTTTCGGGTTATATATGCTTGATTGACTTCGTTTTTTTGTTTGTTATGATGAACGGTACGCATTTTGTGTGTTTCTTTTTCTGTACACTGATGTTGTTCGGTGTATAAAAGGGCCTCAATGCAATATTATTTGACGGAGTGCTTGCATAGAACGCAAGACATTCCGCCGATGTCGCCGTCTGATCTTCGCCCTATCGCGCGTGAAGATCGCACGGGGACTCGGGTTAGTAACAATAAACACATGGCAGAAGCATTCAATCGCAGTAAGCCACACGTCAACGTTGGTACGATTGGTCACGTTGACCACGGCAAGACGACTCTCACCGCTTCAATTCTTGCGGTGCAAGCTCGTGATGGTCTCGCAAAGGTTAAGAACTACTCAGATATCGCAAAGGGTGGTACGGTTCGCGATGATTCAAAAATCGTAACGATCGCTGTTTCTCACGTTGAGTACGAATCAGATACGCGTCACTATGCACACGTCGATTGTCCGGGACACGCTGACTATATTAAGAACATGATTACCGGCGCGGCCCAGATGGATGGCGCGATTCTGACTGTGTCGGCAACTGATGGTGTGATGCCACAGACACGTGAACACATTCTCTTGGCTCGCCAAGTTGGTGTTCCTCAGATCGTTGTGTTTATCAACAAGTGTGATCTGGTGCCTGAGACGGATCTCATTGATCTTGTTGAAGAGGAAATCCGTGATTTACTGACGAAATATCAGTTTGATGGCAAGAATGCTAAGGTGATTCGTGGTGCTGCATTAAAGGCGCTTGAGGCCAAGGATAACACTGATCAATGGTCACAGAAGATTAAGGAGCTTTTGAAGGCACTTGATGAGGCAATTCCATTGCCGGTTCGTGAAGTTGATAAGACATTCTTGATGCCGATTGAAGACATCTTCTCAATCGAAGGTCGTGGTACGGTCGTGACTGGTCGTATTGAGCGTGGTCGCTGTAAAGTTGGTGATGAAATCGAAATTGTTGGTTTCACTCCGACCGCAAAGACAACTATCACTGGTATCGAAATGTTTAACAAGTCACTGCAGGAAGGTATGGCTGGTGACAACGCAGGTATCCTTTTGCGCGGTACAAAGAAGGAGGATGTGAGCCGTGGTCAGGTGCTCGCGAAGCCAGGTACTGTGACTCCGCACACTGAATTTGAGTCAGAGGTGTATATTCTGAAGAAAGAAGAGGGTGGTCGACATACTCCATTCTTTAATGGATACAAGCCGCAGTTCTATATTCGCACCACGGACGTGACTGGTGAGGTGACCCTTGCAGAGAAGGTTGAAATGGTTATGCCAGGTGATACGGTGACCTTTAAGGTCAAGTTGGTGTCCCCGGTCGCGCTTGAGGAAAAGATGCGCTTTGCTATCCGCGAAGGTGGCAAGACTGTTGGTGCCGGTGTGGTCACGAAAGTGGTCAAATAAATCCTAACCTGACGCATTATTATGAGTACTACTGCACCAGCGATAGAGAAGAAGGCTCCGGCCAAGAAGCGCGCACCGCGCGTGGCAAAGCCGGCAGCGAAGGGTGATGTTGTCCAGAAACTCCGCATCCGTGTTCGTGCTTACGAACACAAGATTCTCGATGCGTCAGTCAAACAGATTATTGATACGGCAATCAGGCACGATGCGACCGTCTTGGGTCCGGTTCCGTTGCCGACTGAAATCAAAAAGTATACGGTGAACCGTGCCGCATTTGTGTATAAGAACGCGCGCGAACAGTTCGAGATGCGCATTCACAAGCGTCTCATCGATATCATCAACCCGTCAGGGAAATTGATCGAGGCCCTCACGAACCTCTCGCTCCCGTCAGGAGTGAACATTGATGTGAAAATGATGTAAGGATTCACTCGATACGTCCTGAAACACGATGAAAATGCCCCCAAATGGGGGCATTTTCTCTATTAATGATCGGTGGAGGTATTCTTGTTGGGGTTATGGTTCATATAATAAATAAAAAATGGATAGACCCGATACTTAATTGATTAAAAAAATGATTCAGGGCTTGTAATTTTAGTAGATTAAAACCTCTTTACTTTTTTGGGTGGGTTTGGTAAGGTACTGCAACGCGTCGCACGGATGGCGGTCCCTCGCTAAAGACAGCTCGGGATACGGTACGTGCAAACGGATATATATGAAATTCATTCTTGGTAAAAAGCTGCGCATGTCGCAGATGTTTTCAGAAGACGGTGTTGTAACACCAGTCACGGTGCTTGAGGCGCCGGTTAATATTATTACGCAGGTCAAAACGGTTGAGTCAGATGGTTACCATGCTGTGCAGGTTGGGGTAGGTGCCCGCCGTGAGAAAAATATCAGCAAAGCGGTTAAGGGCCACTTGAAAGGCGCTGGTCCGTTTACGGAACTCCGTGAATTTCGTCTCACAGAGGCTCCAACTCAGAAAGTAGGTGATGCTATTATCCCGACTGTGTTTACCGTTGGTGATGTGGTTGAGGTGAGCTCAACAACAAAAGGACGTGGTTTTCAGGGTGTGGTGAAGCGCCATGGGTTCCATGGTGGCCCACGCACACACGGTCAGAAACACTCAGAACGTGAGCCCGGTTCTATTGGTGGTGGTTTGCGTACGCGTGTTCCAAAGGGTATGCGCATGGCTGGACGCATGGGTGGAAACCGTGTTACGGTAAAGAACCTTCGTATTGTCGGTGTGTCGGCCGATGCCGGTAAGATTCTTGTTTCAGGCGCTGTTCCGGGCCGCGCAGGTACGATTGTTGAAATTCGAGGCTAATACATACCAACATGGACGCAACTGTATACAATCAAGACGGTAAAAAGAAAGGATCAGTAACTCTTCCTGAGGCTGTGTTTGGTGCGGCTTGGAAAGCTGATCTCGTGCACCAAGTTATCACCTCGATGCAATCAAATGATCGAGCAGGTTTGGCCCACACGAAGGGTCGTGGCGAAGTGTCTGGTGGTGGTAAAAAGCCATGGCGACAGAAAGGTACCGGCCGTGCTCGTCACGGTTCTTCCCGCTCTCCTATCTGGGTTGGTGGTGGTATCACTCATGGTCCACGTAATGAAAAGCGCTATGATAAGGTTATTCCTCGTCGTATGAAGGGTGCTGCGCTCGCGTCCATCCTCAGTAAGAAGTACGGGGAAGGCGAGGTGCTATTTGTTGATGGTTTGAAGCTCTCTGGTAAGACTAAAGAGGCTATTGAGGTCATTGGCGCGTTATCTGGTGTAACAGGTTTCGAAAATCTTTCAGGCAAAAAGCGAAATGCCCTGCTCCTTGCATTGCCGGAGCTTCCTGTTTCATTAGTGCGAGCATTTCAGAATATTGGTAACGTGCTTGTGACTACGACAGGAGCGGTTAATCCCCTACAGCTCATGACGTATCGGTTTGTGGCATTTGTGTCGCCTGATGAGGCTATGGCAACACTCAAAAAGCGTGTCGCTCCGCCAGTTCGTCGTAAAGAAGTAAAAAAATAAACTCCCATGGCACTCTTTAGAAAAACAAAAAAAGTTGCAGAAATTGTTGATGTGGTACCGGTTGAGGCGCAAAAAGTTGCACTGCCACCTCGTCGTGGAGCTGATGTGATGTCGGTGCTTATTAAGCCACGTATTACTGAGAAGGCTGCAGGTCATCATGAGCAGAGTGTGTATGTATTTGATGTGAGTAAAGAGGCGAATGCTTACATGGTTGCCGCTGCTGTAAAAGCTCAGTTTAAAGTCGCCCCACGTAAAGTAAATATTGTGATGATACCAACAAAGAATGTTGTAGTTCGTGGTCGTCGTGGTACGAAAGGTGGTGGTAAGAAGGCGTATGTGTATCTTAAGAAAGGTGAAAAAATTGAGCTTGTATAATCATTAGTATTATTTTTTTATGAAACATTACGCTCCTACAAGTCCATCACGTCGCTCAATGAGTGCTATTTCGTTCCGTCGGGAACTCTCGACTGATACACCAGAAAAATCATTGGTGTCTGGCTTTCGTCGTGGTGATGGTCGCAACAATCGTGGTCGTATTACGATGCGACATAAAGGAGGTGGTCATAAGCGCCGATTCCGTTTTATTGATTTCTCCTACGACAAGATCAATATTCCAGCGGTCGTAAAGACGATTGAGTACGATCCAAATCGTACTGGTTTTATTGCGCTTGTATGTTATAAGGATGGTGAAAAGCGTTATGTTCTCGCTCCAAAGGGTCTCAAAGTTGGCGATACAGTTATTACCTCTGAGAATGCACCATTGACGGTGGGTAATCGCTTGCCGTTGCGCAAGATTCCGATTGGTGCCTTTGTGTATAATGTTGAGGTAAAAATAGGTGGTGGCGCCAAAATGGTTAGATCTGCGGGTTCATTTGCTGAGGTGATTGCGGTTGAAAATGATTACATCAACCTTAAGATGCCTTCAAGTGAGGTGCGCAAAGTGCCGGCCGCTGGATATGCTTCGATTGGTTCTGTCAGTAACGAAGAGAATCGATTGGTTAATCTCGGTAAGGCAGGTCGTTCTCGTTGGCTCGGTATTCGACCGACTGTGCGCGGTACTGCCATGAATCCACGTGACCACAAGTATGGTGGTGGTGAAGGCCGTCAAGGTCGTGGCACGAGACGTGCTGTCGATATTTATGGCAATCCTACTGGTAAGGGTCAGAAATCTCGCCGTGCCAAGAAATATAGCAATCGTCTTATTGTGTCCAGACGTCGTGTTGGTAGTAAAAATAGTTAGTACTAACACCAAGCAAGCAAAACGCACCCCGTCACGGGGTGCGTTTTGATGCTGGATGTTTAGTAACTGCTTAATGTTTCTTGGTTTGAGTATTCAAGACGTATAACACTTGCGCCAATAAAAATGCTCAAAATTATAAAGAGGAGAGAGCCAAGGAACAGACTTGCAAACACGGTGTGAATGAACGTGTTGAAGTTGAGGGGATGCTTTTTCATATTAAAACTTATTTATTAAATCCAAAAGTATATCGTCAGCATAACAGGTGTGTTGACGGATACAATTATCGTATGTGGATAATCTGGCCCCTTTTTTTGGGTTTTTGGTTAGTTTGTATTTGGTATGTTTCATATGGTTGATTTATTGCTTTGTGTTTTTACCTATATATATCATTTCAACATCTTCTAAACGGAGCTCATTTGACAAGGATTTTACGTTTGCTAGTATTGTCCCCACGGCTCAAAACGGGCTGATTTATTTTCTCTTAGTCCTTATTGTTGTGTGGATAACGGAAAATAGTACACCTAGTTTATGTCAAGATCACTTTCTAAAGGACCATATATTGATGAGCGATTATTAAAAAAGATCGCTGGTAAACGCCCCGAGCAGTCGGGTCTTATTAAGACATGGTCACGATCATCCACGATTTCTCCTGAAATGGTCGGGTTTCATTTCGGTGTCCATAATGGCCGTGAACACATTGATGTGTTTGTTTCAGAAGAGATGGTTGGTCATAAATTAGGTGAATTTTCCCCGACTCGTAAATTCGTGAAACATGGCGGTAAGATGCAGAAGGAATTGGAAGCTCAAAAGAAGGCCGCAGAAATTGCTGCCGCACAGTCTGCTAAACCAGCCACCGAAGAGAAAAAGAAATAATATTTTATGATTACCGCGACACTTAAAAATTACCGCCAATCACCACGCAAGGTTCGTCTTGTTGCTGATTTTGTACGCGGTAAGCGTGTCTCAAAAGCGATTTCAACACTTTCATTTCTTTCAAAGCGTGCAGCATTGCCTGTGATGAGTGTTATTCAGTCCGCAATTGCAAATGCGAAACATAATGAAAAAATTGATCCAGAAACCCTCGTCATCAAGGAAATCCGTGTTGACGAGGGTGTTGTTTTGAAGCGTTTTATGCCGGTATCTCGTGGCTCTGCGCATCCATATAAAAAACGCACTAGTCACATTAAGATTGTACTTGATCAGGTTGCCGAGAAGCCTCTTCAGAAGTCAGCTCGTAGAGATAAGAAGGTTGTTTCAAAAACCTAACGATACTCACTTACTACCATGACACACATTGTCCATCCTTATAGTCATCGCCTTGGCACTATCCGTGATTGGAAATCACGTTGGTTTGCGCAACGTGGTGCATACCAGCAATATCTCAAGGAAGATTTGCTGTTGCGCGAGTATTTGATGAAAAAACTTCGTGGTATGTATATTTCAGGAGTTGATATTGAGCGTAGCCAAAAAATGACACGGGTGCTTATTCGCACATCACGACCAGGTATGCTTATTGGTCGTTCGGGTGAGGGGGCGGAGAAGCTCAAGAAAGATGTTGCCGCTTTTATGGCAAAACTTGGTGGTAAGACTAAAGATTTGAAGCTTGATGTTGAAGAGGTTCGTTCCCCTGAATCAAACGCTGCCATTGTTGCATATATGATTGCTGAGCAGCTTGAAAAGCGCATGCCGTTCCGTCGTGTCATGAAGCAGATTGTTGAAAAGGTTGCCGCAAATCGCGATGTTCTCGGTGTGAAAGTATATCTTGGTGGTCGTTTGGGTGGTGCTGATATGGCACGTCGTGAAGAGATTAAGCGTGGTCAAATTCCGCTCCAGACTTTGCGCGCGGACATTGATTTTGCACGTGAAAAGGCCCATATGACGTATGGAGATATTGGTATTAAAGTATGGATTTACCGTGGAGAAATTTTTAAAGAGAAGCGCGCTGAGTCACGCCAGGAGAAATAATTTATATTGCCATGTTTTTTCCTAAAAAAGTAAAATATCGAAAGTGGCAAACGAAGCGTGTGGGCGCGGCTCGTTACGCGGCGCAGGTAGAGCATCGAGGTACTGCTGTTGCCTTCGGCTCTTTTGGGTTAAAAGCGCTTTCGAGTGCACGGGTAAAGAGTAATCAACTCGAATCTGCCCGCAAGGTAATGAGTCATTTTATTGGTAAGACAGGTAAAATTTGGGTACGAGTATTTCCTGATCGTCCATATACTGCTAAAGCGGCTGAAGTTGGTATGGGTTCTGGAAAAGGAGATCCACAAGGATATTGTGTTGAGGTGAAACCTGGGCGTGTACTACTTGAAGTTGACGGCGTAACCGAAGAACAGGCGCGCGAGGCTTTACGCAAAGCAGCAACGAAACTTCCGCTTAAATCAAAAATTATTGTGCGCCACTAATTGACCATTTTGATTTTTTTCACTACTATAGCTCGACTCACATGAACACCATTATTAAGAAAACAACATCAGAATTGAATAAACTGCTTGTTGAAAAGCGGGAAGCACTTCGTTCTTTTCGGTTTGGTGGTTCAGGGGCGAAGCAAAAGAATGTGAAAGCTGGGGTGATGGTTCGTCGAGATATTGCCCGTATTTTAACTGAGTTGAGAGCTCGCCTCATGTCTGCTCGATAATAACCATTGTTTATGAACGCAGAAATTACACAGCAGAATATAAAACAATCACTTACCGGTGTTGTTGTTTCCGATAAGATGAAAGATACGGTAGTGGTGAAGGTGAACCGCTTTGTGAAGCATCCTAAATACAAAAAGTATTTACTTCGTTCAAAGCGTTACAAGGCACACAATCCTGGTAACACAGTACATATAGGTGATCAGGTAGTTATTGTTCCGTGTGCACCTGTTTCAAAAGATAAGCGGTTTCGTGTGGTTTCTTAATACACTACCATGATACAACCTCGTTCAATCGTAAAAATTGCAGATAACTCCGGTGGTAAGATCGGTCGTATTTTCAAGGTACTTGGTGGCAGTAAGCGTCGCTACGCAGAGATTGGCGATATCGTAGTGCTTTCTATTCAGCGCGCAGAGCCTCGTAAACAAGTAAAGAAGAAAGGTGTATTCCCGGCGATTGTGGTTCGTCAGCGAAAACCGTTTCGTCGTACTGATGGATCATATGTTCGTTTCGATGAAAATGCAGTTATTTTGCTCGATAAAGCAAAGATTGAACCGGTTGCCGGGCGTGTGTTCGGGCCGATTCCGCGCGAAGTTGCTGAACGAGGGTTTCAAAAAATAGCATCGCTTGCCCCTGAAATTGTGTAATTACTGCCATGTATATAAAAAAAGGAGACAACGTTATTGTGAAGACAGGGAAAGATCGGGGTAAGACCGGTAAGGTTATTCGAGCATTTCCTGCATGTAATGAGGTAATTGTGGAGGGTGTGAACGTGGTGAAGAAACATGCAAAGGCTCGGCGTACCAATCAGAAAGGTCAGATTGTTGAACAACCTATGCCGATCAATGTAAGTAATGTGGGACTTATTCATCCAAAGACAGGAAAAGCAACACGTGTCCGTGTTGTGAGTGAGGGTGGGAAGAGGGCCCGTGTAGCAATGACTGGAGAGACTATATAACAATACTGCCATGAAACATGTTAAAACTTTACAATCAGAAGCGTACGCCTTACTTAAGGGAACACTTGGGTATAAGAATCCAATGCAAAGTCCTCGTATTTTGAAAATAGTTGTTTCTGCTGGTATTGGTTCGATCAAGGATAAAAAGAAAGTTGAACTTGTTGCTGATCGTTTGGCAAAAATTACTGGTCAGAAGCCAGCGATTCGGGGTGCAAAGAAGTCTATTGCCTCTTTTAAAGTTCGTCAGGGTGATCCCTCAGGATATCAAGTAACGTTGCGAGGTCCTCGTATGTTTGGTTTTCTCGATAAATTACTCCATGTTGCACTTCCTCGGACGAAAGATTTTCGTGGTATTAGCGAGAAAGCTGTTGATGCTATCGGTAATATTACAATTGGTATCAAAGAACATACTATTTTCCCTGAAACTAGCGATGAAGAATTAAAAGATGTTTTTGGTTTGTCTGTGACAGTCGTTACGACTGCCCGGACAAAGCAGGAAGGTTTGGCGTTCTTTAAGTTTGTTGGATTTCCGCTTCGGGCAGGGGAAAGGAAGTAGGTAGTGATTTGTTCTCTTTAAAAACGTTGTGGTTGTGCGGTAAAGTTTGACATCGCACTTCCTTGTTGATAGCATAGAGCACTAGCCTTTTCACAAAGGCTTCGTTTCATAGTATCGCCTTAAAAAACCTTATAGGATTGGTTTTCTGCGGTTCAGAGTATAAAAAATATTATGGCAAAAAAGTCAGTTATAGCACGAGCGGCTCGTACGCCGAAATATTCAACCCGTGTCGTTCGACGCTGTTTTCGGTGCGGACGAAAAAATGGTTTTATGCGGGCTTTTTCATTGTGCCGTATCTGTTTTCGTGAGGCTGCAAACGAAGGTTTTATTCCTGGTATCAAGAAGTCATCCTGGTAATTTTTATGTCATCTGATTCAATCTCAAATTTAATTGTTAGCCTTCAGAATGCCGCGGCAGCAAATCGTGATCGTGTTGTTCTGCCGTATAGTAAACACATCGAAGCCATTACTGAAGTTCTTACGAAACATGGTTTTGTTCATTCCATAGAAAAAAAGGGGAAGAAGATTATTAAGGAGCTCGTGGTGACACTGGCACAAGAGAAAGGTGTTGCTAAAGTGCATGGAGCAAAACGTATTTCAAAACCATCACGTCGTGTGTATATTGGTGCCTCGGGGGTTAAGCCGGTGAAGAGTGGTTTGGGTATTTCAGTGTTGTCTACCACAGAGGGTGTTATGACCGGTAGAGACGCTCGAGCAAAGAAGCTTGGTGGTGAGTTGTTGTTTGAACTCTGGTAAATATATGTCACGTCTTGGAAAAAAACTTATTGCAATCCCGTCTGGTGTCACTGTTGAAGTGGTGGATTCAGTCTGCACAGTGAGAGGCCCTCTCGGTGAGCTTTCACGAGATTTTTCTTTCCCAAATCTTTCTATTAGTAAGCAGCCAGAAGGTATTGCCACCACTGTTATTACAGAGGACAAGGCGACGAAGGCTATGTGGGGCACAGTCGCTGCTCATGTTAAGAATATGATCGCTGGTGTTGTTAAGGCCTACGAAAAAAAGCTACTTATCGAGGGTGTTGGTTATAAGTGGGATGTTAAGGGAACAGATATTGTATTATCCCTTGGATTTTCTCACCCTGTCAAGATTGCTATTCCTAAGGGTGTGAAAGTTATCATTGATAATAAGGGTGTGATGGCTATTTCTGGTATTGATAAAGAGTTGATTGGTGAATTTGCTGCGCGTGTCCGAGCGTTGAGGAAGCCTGAACCATATAAAGGAAAAGGTATTCGTTATGAGAATGAAATTATTCGTCGTAAGCAGGGTAAGAAGACGGTATAGCCTCATAATAAAAGAAAAGATTTATGCCCGTACCAAATAAAACAACACGTGCAGATAGGCGAGATCGACGTCATCGTAGGATCAGAACCCGAGTGTCTGGTGTTGCTACGCGACCACGTATATGTGTGTATCGATCAAATACTGGTGTTTCGTTGCAGTTGATTGATGATGTTTCTGGTCGTACGCTCGCAGCTGCTACAACTAAAGAAGTAAAATCAGGCTCATTGCTCGAGAAGACAAAAAAGGCTGGCACGTTACTTGCAGAGCGCGCGCTTGCCTTGAAAGTTTCCGAGGTAGTTTTTGATCGATCGGGGTACGTGTACACGGGTAAGGTCCGTGCCGCAGCCGAGGGTGCGCGAGAGGGAGGATTACGTTTTTAATACATATTATTTCCACTTTTATTATGACTACTGATGAACAGAAGACAGTCGATGATGTAACAAAAGTTACTCCTACAAAGGAGCAGGCTTCTGATTCACGCAAAGAAGGTTCCCGACGTAAGAAAGGGGGTTCTTCTTCTGGTCGTCGTCAGTCTCGTGACGCGCGCCCTCGTCAAGAGTATGACCAAAAACTTCTCGATATTCGACGTGTCGCCCGAGTCGCCGCAGGTGGTCGCCGTTTCAACTTCAGTGTTGCGGTGGTGATTGGAGACAAGAAAGGTTCAGTTGGTGTTGGTCTTGGTAAAGCGGGGGACACATCTTTTGCGATTGATAAGGCAGTACGTGCCGCTAAGAAGCATATGATACGTCTCTCATTAACAAAGGATGGTTCAGTCTCGCGTGATATATTTCTTAAATATAAGAGTGCTCGGATTATGATTAAGCCGGCACCGGGTCGTGGTTTGGTTGCTGGTTCAGCGGCGCGCAATGTTATTGAGCTTGCAGGTGTGCGAGGGGTGACTGCTAAGATTTTCTCACCGTCAAAAAATAAATTGAACATTGCGCGGGCAACAATCCTTGCTCTACAAGAAGCATGCGCTAAAAAATAAGAACGATTACTATGCAGTTACATTCGCTTGCTAGAGTACATAAGAACAAACGCTCCATCGCAGTTGGGCGTGGTGGTAAACGTGGCAAGACCGCTGGTCGTGGTACCAAAGGTCAAAATGCGCGTGCTGGTCGCAAGAAACGACCAGAACTTCGTGACATTATTAAGAAGTTGCCTAAATTGCGAGGTTATCATTTTGCCTCTATTACACCAAAACCAATAGCAATTTCTTTACGCACACTTGAAAGACGCATGCCAAAGGGTGGTCCAGTGTCCCCGGAGTTGTTGGTTGCAGCTGGTATGCTGACAGCAGCTCAGGTTGTGCGTGGTGTGAAGTTAGTTGGAAATACTATTTCAATAAAGGTGGCGGTTTCTTCTTGCGCAGTTTCGGCTGGCGCACGCAAGGCAATTATTGGTGCGGGAGGAACTATCGCCTAATTGCTCATCATGGAGCCATTTGTTTCAAAGTTAAAGTTGGTACTACAAGATACGATATTGCGTCGTCGTGTTGGTTTTACTATTGCGGCACTCGTTCTTTTTCGGTTGCTTGCAAATATTCCGATGCCGGGAATCGACGTGATTCGTCTCCAAGAGCTACTCACTAATAATCAATTTTTGGGTTTGTTCAATGTGTTTTCTGGTGGCGGGTTGTCCAATTTATCGATTGTAATGCTCGGTGTTGGTCCGTATATTACTGCAACAATCATTATGCAGTTGTTGACACTCATGTTTCCAAAATTCAAGGAGATGTATCATGAAGAAGGTGAAGCTGGCCGGGCTAAATTTTCTCAGTATTCTCGATTATTGACGATTCCTTTCGCGCTTATTCAATCGTATGCGTTCCTTTTCCTACTTGAACGGCAAGGTGTTGTGCCACAGCTCGATTTCCTTGGAATAGTAACCAGCATTGTGACTGTGGCCGCCGGATCAATATTGCTTATGTGGCTTGGTGAGCTTATGACGGAGTTTGGTATTGGTAATGGTGTTTCTATGTTGATATTTGCTGGTATTGTTGCCTCACTTCCAACCAGTATTGGTCAGCTTTGGTTTGCGTTTGATGTGTCTCAAATTCCCCTCTATGTAGTCTTTATATTTGGTGCATTACTAGTGATTGCTGCTGTTGTGATGGTAACGGAGGCGGAACGTCCTGTTCCTATCACGTATGCGAAGCGTGTACGTGGTATGAAGGTATATGGCGGGGTATCAACGTACCTACCACTTCGTGTGAACCAGGCGGGAGTCATGCCTATCATATTTGCATTATCTCTTCTGATTTTGCCGCAGATGCTTTTCCAGTTTCTTTCAAGTATTCCTGCGGTATGGGTGAAGGAAACCGCAACCACGGTTCTCACACTTTTGAACAACGGATGGGTGTATGCAATAACTTACTTTGTCCTCGTGTTTGCATTCACTTATTTCTACACTGCAGTTACGTTTGATCCAGACACAATCGCTACCAATCTTCAAAAAAGTGGAGCATTTATTCCTGGTGTCCGCCCCGGTCATCCAACTGCGATTCATTTGTCACAAATATTGACGCGTATTACGCTTGTTGGGGCACTCTTTTTGGCTTTGATTGCGGTGTTACCTTACGCAATACGTTCAGTGACTAATATTTCAGCGCTTGCGGTTGGCGGGACTTCTCTCCTTATCGTGGTTTCGGTGGTGCTCGATTTGGTACGTCGGGTAAACGCGCAAGTGACGATGCGTGAATATTAAAAGCAAAAACCCTTCACTAGAGGTGTTTTTGTCTTACGTGGTATACTCAATGTTGTTATGGCTATGAGTCCAAAATCTTTCATTCTTGTTGGTCGTTCAGGATGTGGTAAGGGTACGCAAGCAGAAAAATTAAAGGAATATTTTACAAAACATGACCCACAACGGCCGGTGATTCATGTTGAGACTGGTCGTTTGTTTCGAGAGTTTGTGAAAGGGGAGACTCATACACAACGGTTGGCAAAAGTAGTTGCTGATCGTGGTGGATTACAGCCTGAATTTCTCACTGTTAGTATCTGGTCTCAATTTTTGGTTCAAAATATGTTGGCTGATTGCCATCTTATTTTTGACGGGACACCGAGGAAGTTTGATGAAGCACATGTACTTGATACCGCATTTTCTTTTTATCAACGCGAGAAACCGTACATTCTATTTTTGGATGCCCACCGAGATACGGTGATTCCAAGGCTTTTAGCCCGTGGTCGTGCAGATGATAATCCGGAAGATATCGAAACACGTCTCCAGTGGTTTGATGATCAGGTGATGAAAGTAGTTGATTATTATCGTACCAATCCGAATTATCATTTTATCCATATTGACTCGTCACAGTCGATTGACCGGGTATTTAATGATATTGTCACCGCTGTCGGACTTGGCTCGATATAACTTTTTGTATGTCGGTTACGTATAAAACAGTTGAAGAAATGAGCCTTCTTCAAGAAGGAGGTCGTCGTCACGCGCGGATGTTACGGGAGCTTGCGCGTCTTGTTCGATCAGGTGTTTCGACCTTGCACCTTGAAAATGTGGCACGACAGCTTATAAAAGACGGGGACGATAATTCGGCATTTTTGGGATATCAACCTGAAAACGCAGACCGTCCTTTTCCTGCGGTCTTATGTGTGTCAGTCAATGATGAGATTGTCCATGGGATACCTAATGAACCTGAAAAAATATTGCGTGAGGGTGATATCGTGAAACTTGATCTTGGGCTCAATCATAAGGGCATGATTACTGATGCCGCTATTACTATTCCCGTCGGAGTTATAACAAAAGAGGCGGCACGTCTGATACAGGCAACAAAAGAAGCACTTGATGCGGGAATTGCTGTGATACGTCCAGGGGGTCATGTAGGAGATATTGGGGCGGCTGTTGAGAGAGTAGCAAAGAAATATGGGTATGCAATCGCTGAAGGTCTAACGGGGCACGGTGTAGGGTACGCGGTTCATGAAGATCCGTACGTGTTAAACACGGGGAAAGTTGGTACGGGTGAAGAATTGCTTCCGGGTATGGTATTTGCGATAGAACCTATGTTTACAACAGGAAAAGGGGCGATCACACTCGATCCCGATGGGTATACCTATCGCACCAAAGATGGTTCGCTTGCGGCTCACTTTGAACATACTGTGGCGGTTGTTCCTGAAGGGGTGTTGATATTTACGGAAGCACAAGGTGCGTGATGTTCGTGGATAGGTTTATCTGAATAGACAAGTATGGTGCGTTATAATAGGCAGCATGAATGAACCTCGACAGTTTTTTGAAAGTCAATTTAAAAATCCCGAACAGGAAATTGCACACTTGCGTGAGCAAGTGCTTGAGTTTGAGCGTCGTGCAAAAGAACATGGGCTTGAAGCGCCTGAAAAAGCAGCACGTGAGGCAGTACGTGAATATGTGTCTCAAGATGTGGCCACGGTATTAGACCCTGAGCATCGGTTATCTGATAGTTTGGCCTACGAATTGGCGCTTGGTCTTTCTCCTGAAGAGCATGACACTAAAGTTGCAGAATTGATACAGCTTATACATGAGCGAGGTATTAAAAATGCATTTGCGGTACTTGCACGGTTAAATGATCCACACCTGGCGGATGATCTTGAGCGCTATTTAGTACAGTATGTCCGTTCAGGGTTTCCTATCGAGGGACTTAAGGAGGGTGATCCTGTATTTAAGGCGCTCCAGATGACTTTGTACGAGATTACTCTTCCTGAAGAGGAGGACACAGGCCGTCGTTCAGGGGTATTAAAAGAACTGGTGGCAGCAATGAATCATTTCTACGTTGGTATGCAGTCGGTATCTGGTGGGAGTAAGGGCCCAGGATACTACACGATTGAGCTTGCGGTTGCGAATCACAGTACGGATTTTATTTTTTATGCTTCAGTACCTGATAGTAAGCGAGATTTGTTTGAAAAACATATTCTTGCGGCTTTTCCATTTGCAAGAATTGTTGAACGGAAAGATGACTATAATATTTTTAATGAAACGGGCGTTTCATTGGCAACAACAGCATCTTTGCGTAAGAAACCAATTTTCCCTATAAAGACGTGGCATTTATTTGAGCATGATCCGCTCGCGGCGATCATGAATGCATTTTCAAAAATTGATAGAGACGGTGAAGGGGCCGCGATTCAATTTGTGATTAAACCTACAAGCAACTCCCGCTTAGAGCAATATCAAAAAATGATTGAAGAGGTTGCTAAGGGGGCGTCAATTGAAGATGTGCTTTCTCGGCCTGAGACGGTAGGGGATCACTTTTTTGATTTTGCTAAAGGTATCGGACGCGATTTGCTCGGTATAAAAAAGGTATCAAAAAAAGATGGAGATAAAGAACCTATTGATCAAGTGATACTCGAAACGCTTCGCCGCAAGGTGGAAAGTCCGTTTGTTGAGGTAAATCTGCGGCTTGTGGCTTCAGCTGCAGATGAACAGAGCGCGTCTGAGATTCTTTCTGATCTTGAGTCGGTGTTTAATCAGTTTGAACATACAAGCGGTAACATGTTTGTGTTCCAAAGACCATCTCGAGGATTGCTGCTTGATACACTGCATCATTTTACATACCGATTGTTTACTCCTGAACGCGCACTTTTGTTCTCGATCGATGAACTATCAACGGTATTTCATTTACCAAGCACATCACGAGCAAGTACTCCTCATTTGAAAGTTGCACGATCGAGTACGGCACCGGCACCACAAGCCATGTCTCCTCATGGAGTGCTTTTGGGTATCAATCGTGATCGGGGCGGGGAGATTGAGGTCCGTATGGCACCGGAAGATCGGCTTCGCCATATGTACGTTATTGGTCAGACGGGTACAGGTAAGACTACCTTGCTTAAGCAGATGATTGCACAGGATATTAAAAATGGTGAGGGAGTTTGCTTTATCGATCCACACGGCTCTGATGTTCAGGATATTTTGGCGCAGGTGCCCAAGGAACGATATGAAGATGTGATCTATTTTGATCCTGGATACATGGCTCGGTCCATGGCGCTCAATATGCTTGAGTATGATAGCCGATATCCTGAACAAAAAACATTTGTGGTGAATGAAATGCTTTCGATCTTCAATAAATTGTTTGATATGAAGACCGCGGGAGGTCCTATGTTTGAACAATATTTCAGAAATGCGGCAATGCTTGTTGTTGATGATCCGCGTGCCGGCGCAACGTTACTTGATCTGTCTCGAGTTCTTTCTGATAAAGCTTTTCGGATGCATAAACTCGCGGAGTGTAAAAATCCTATTGTTGTTCAGTTTTGGAAAGAAGTTGCTGAAAAGGCAGGTGGTGAAGCGTCACTTGCTAATATGGTCCCCTACATCACAAGTAAATTTGATGGGTTTCTTTCAAATGACATCATGCGTACGATTATTGCGCAGCCACACTCTTCGTTTAATTTTCGAGAAGTAATGGATGGTAAAAAAATTCTTTTGGTGAACCTTTCGAAGGGCCGGTTGGGGGATATCAATTCACACCTTATCGGACTTGTATTGGTCGGTAAGATTCTTATGGCAGCGTTATCTCGCGCAGATTCTTTGAATAAGAATCTTTCTCCGTTTTACTTGTATATAGATGAGTTTCAAAATGTAACAACTGATTCGATCGCCACAATTCTTTCTGAGGCGCGTAAGTATCGATTATCGTTGCACATAGCACACCAATTTATTGGACAGTTACAGCCAGAAATAAAGAATGCAGTGTTTGGGAACGTGGGTTCGATTGCCGCGTTTCGTGTGGGAACAGAAGATGCGGAGTTTTTAGAGAAGCAGTTTGCTCCTGTGTTCACTGCCAATGATTTGATCAATGTTGATAATCATAATGCATTTGTTCGCATGCTTGTTTCTGGGAAACCAACACGACCATTCAATATTGAAACCCTACCACTTCCGTCGGTAAGAACTGACCACCTTGATACGTTGAAGGAGTTGTCGTATTTAAAGTATGGCAAAGAGCGGTCGCAGGTAGAAGCTTTGATTATGGCCCAATATCAAAAAACGACAGCACAACAGATGATTCCGCCGGTGAAGTAGTAGCGCGGTACGTTACTAGTACAAGGAAGTATTAACATAAAGGTTATTTGTGCGGTTCCAATACGATTATTAGTTTGTTGTAGAGCCACTTTTTTTGATAGAATAGCTCCATTAATCTACGTAAATTGACGTTTTTTGTATGAAAAAAAAGACTGTGGAGAAGGTGCGGGATCGAACACATCATAAGTTTGAACAGACCCTTGTGATTATTAAACCAGATGGCGTGCAACGATCATTAATTGGTGAAATTATTCAGCGATTTGAGCGGGTAGGTTTAAAATTGGTTGGCATGAAGTTTGTTGTTCCGACCAAGGAGCATGTGCGTGCTCATTACTCTATCGATCCTGAGTGGAAACGAAAAGTAGGCGAAAAGGCTATTGAAGCCTATCTTAAGAAAGGGCAAATACCACCCTCAAAAGATCCAGTTAAAGTTGGTGATCGAGTGATTGAGGCGTTGGTGAAGTATCTTACATCTGGTCCAGTAGTGATTATGGTGTGGCAAGGTGCTCATGTTGTTGAGGTGGTTCGGAAAATTGTCGGAGGGACTGAACCTCGTACATCAAATGTCGGTACTATCCGTGGTGATTTTGTACTCGATTCTTACAGTATGGGAGATACTGATGATCGTGCAGTACGTAACCTGATTCATGCTTCAGGTTCTGTTGAAGAAGCACGTCAAGAAATTCCTCATTGGTTTTCATCTCATGAACTTATTGAGTATCGGTTGGTACAGGAAGCAATTCTCTATGATGTAAATTTGGATGGTATTTTTGAGTAAGTAATTACTGGTTATTGTATGTAACAAACACTCACACTTTTTTAAAAAAGCGTGAGTGTTTTAGTCAAGTTATAAGCGCACAGTTTGTGCACCCTTGCAAGTTGCGAATTGATGGTAGGAGTCTATACTAATTTTAGGATTAGTTGGCATTTTCCGACAAAATTTTTTTTCAGGGAGCTCGATATCACGTAACTGCACTGAGGGTCTTTTAGTGGGCACAGGAATTGCGCACACTGATGGACCTTCAAACCGGTTTTCGTTGGGAGCACCCACCTAGCACAAGCTAGGGGAATGCCATACTGATCCTACCTAAGTCACCATTTGTCTCTGTACGAATGGTGATTTTGTTTTTAGAAAGTTTTTTGGTTTGTTTTTATCAAGTGTATTAATTTTCTACTATGTGATTTTTCTTAGTTTATTTTCATTGTACAAGACGCCTATGTATGGGCGCACTCTTGAGAATGAACTATGTATTACAACGAAGGTGTTCCTCCTTTGCTATAATAGAATTGTATATATGCGCACATTTATATTTATTGCTTTGCTTTCAGGTGCTCTGGCGTTGGGACATATCGGAGGTGCGCGTTTTGAATGGTATCTTGATTTTTGGTGGTTTGACATCGTGATGCATATTTTAGGTGGCGCAGTTGTTGGAGGGCTATGTGTTGCTTTGTATGTGCGCATGATTTCTCAGGTATCCGTTCGTGGTGCGCTTTTAGTGAGTGTGACAGCCGCGGTGGTTATTGGTGTTGGGTGGGAGATTTTTGAATGGTATTTTGATTTGATCTATACGGTTCATTATGTAACCGATACTGTAACTGATTTGGTAATGGATATGGTCGGTGGATTATTTATTGTGAGAACATTACAACAATATCGGCTTCTTGTATGAGTGTGTATGCTCGATTAACTGCGTGGGGAGGGGTGGGGACTGTAACTGGATCAAATTTTCTTTTTGAGTTACCGGAACGTTCTTTTTTAATTGATTGCGGCTTATTACAGGATGGTGTGGATCCGGGATCAAAAAATCATGTACCTTTTCCATACGATCTCAATTCAATTGAGATTTTGTTTGTGACCCATGCCCATATGGATCACGTTGGACGTATCCCAAAATTAGTGAAAGATGGTTTTTCTGGGAGAATTATTTCAACACCAGAAACCAAAGCACTTGCTCGATTGATGCTCGAAGATGCAGCTCGTGTGTTTAGTGACCCTCGGCGCGTGTCTGATCGGGAGCCCTTGTATCGATCTGCTGACGTTGCGCGCTGTTTTGAACAGTGGGAAGAAGTTTCATATCACGATCCAATACCGTTTTCTTCTGGTGCAACGGTCCGATTTTTGGATGCGGGGCACATTCTTGGTTCAGCCATGGTTGAGATTACATACCAAGGGGACAAAATTGTTTTTTCTGGTGATATTGGCAACTCCCCGTCCCCTCTGTTGCGTGATACCGAAACTGTTTCGGGGCTTTCATATCTGCTCATGGAAAGTGTCTATGGGGATCGGAACCATGAGTCTAGAGAAGTTCGTCAGACAAAGTTGCATGATGCTGTGCTTGATATTACCAAACGCAAAGGGACGCTCATTATCCCATCTTTTTCGTTGGAACGAACACAGGTGATTTTGTCTGAACTGAATGAATTAGTGGAAGAAGGTAAAGTGAAGGCGATACCAGTCTTCCTGGATTCACCGCTTTCAATCAAGGTGACCGACGTATATCGTCACATGCGCGACAATTGGAATGATCGTATGAAAGCACGTATTGCCACAGGCGATGAACCTTTCTCTTTTCCTCGTTTATCGTTTACTCCTGATCGTGATGCGTCAGCCAATATTGTGGCTGTGCCAGGTCCCAAGATTGTTATTGCAGGATCTGGTATGAGTAATGGTGGACGTATTATTAACCACGAGAGAAATTATCTGCCTGATCGAAAAAATATATTACTTCTGGTTGGGTACCAATCACTAGGAACGCTTGGGCGTACCATTGCCGATGGGGCAAAAGAAGTTGTCATTGATGGGGTGCGAGTGCCAGTCCGGGCCGAGGTTCGACAGGTGGAAGGATATTCTTCTCACAAAGGGCTTGATGATTTGGTTGCTTTTGTTGAGCCAACGGCCGATACGTTAAAGCAGGTATTTGTGGCGATGGGAGAACCGCGGGCATCGTTTTTTTTGGCACAGCGATTACATGAATATCTTGGTGTTCAGGCAATAGTACCAGATAGGGGAATTACATATCGTTTGTTGTTTGGTTCATAACAAAAAACCTCCCGTGTGTGGGAGGTTTTTTGTTATTTTGTTTGTGCGACAATACGTGTGAAGGTGTCAGGCCGAAGTTCGGCAATCTGGGCCAAAACTTTTCGGTTGAGTATGATGCCACCTTTTTTGAGGGAACCAATAAATTTGCTGTATGAGAGTTCGTCTCCTAGTGCAGCATTGATAGCGACGTTCCATGAGCGGCGAAATGCTCCTTTCTTGTCCCGACGGTGTGCAAAGGCATATGCACCAGCATGAGCGAGGGCGTCGTATGCAGCGCGTTCTTTCTTTGAACGGGCAAAACGAAAACCTTTTGCCTGCTTGAGGATGTTGCGGCGCGTTTTTAGTGCATGGACAGCTTTCTTAACACGAGTCATGGTTGTATACAGTTATATAAAATATTTGTAATAGATTATAGGCCAACAAGAAAGCGACGGCGTTCACGTTGCGTAAGGTGTAGAGAAGAGGAACGTCGTTTTGCAAGCTGGGTACGGCGTGATTCTTTTGCGTTAAAATGGTTTTGTCCAGAGACACGAGCAACAATCTTCCCATTTTTGGTGAGTTTCAATCGTTTTGCGTATGATTTATTTGTTTTCATATAAATAATCTAACTTAAGCTGCTCGTTCAATAACTGTTGAGAGGCTACGTGGACCTTTTTGGGTTGGTACTGATACGGTAAAGGGTGTGGTAATGAAGTTGAGTGCTCGGTCGAGACGTGTTGCCAAAAACTTCTGATCAAGGTATTTTTCTCGTCCTTTGAGAGTAAGATCAATTTTGATGCGATGTCCCTCGGCGAGCCAGTCGGAGGCTTCACTCATTTTACGGGATAGATCGTGATCACTCGTACCTATAGTGATTTGCACTTGTTTTATTTCAACCGTATGTGCTTTTGCCCGTGCCTGCTTTTGTTTTTTATTTTCGGCGTACTGGTATTTTCCGAAATCCATAATCTTGGCGACGGGTGGTTCAGCGTTTGGGGAGATCTCAATAAGGTCGAGACCTGCCCGTGTTGCCGCCCCCAATGCTTCTACTAAAGTAAGAACGCCAAGATTCTCACCTTCCGCGCCGATAACGCGGAGTGAAGGAGCTTTTATTTGATGGTTAACCCGTATTTTAGACAAGATCTAGATTTCGCTGTTAGTAACGCGACACTAGTTATAGCATATCTATTATTATGCTGCAAGGTTAAGGAGATCTTGCACGGGTGGTCGTAACAGATAGATACCGCTTCGTTTTTTACTGTGGAGATACCTGAGTGACGTTAGAACCTGTTTCGCAGGGTCGGGGAAAAGGAAAATAACAGTAGTTGTTCTCAACCATTTGCTGCTGCTTTTGAAACACGGGCTATTCCTTTTTTTACGCTTTCTTTCGCGGTTCGTGTGGATTTACTTATTGTGTTCCAGTGTTTTTTTAAATCGTTTGCTAAAGCTTGTATTTCTTTACGACTCGCTCTCTTCCCACTCTCATACTCTGTGGCAATTGAATCAATGATTTCGTGATACACCGATTTGCCAACTTCACCAGCACTCTCGAGTTTTTCCACTACGTCACTTTTCATTTTGATTGCCCACGCCTTCACTTGTTTTTGGCGTCTCTTACCTTGGGGTCCGAAAATAAAATAAAATGCCCCCGCCAGTGCAACGATACTTGTACCGAGAATAAACACTTTCGTCATGTGGGAATTTCTTTTTGCATCAGCAGGTGTTTTATTTTCCATTTTTATATTTGTTATGTTACTAATCATTTCCCTCCCTATTCTCATCTTTCAACACAGTTCGTCTCTTTCTTTGTGATGTAGGGAAGAGCAGACGAATAATTACATTGTCTTCTACGCGTGTCTTTAAATCTTTTAGGATCTCTTTCGACTCCCCGAGTCCTTCCCTAAGGGTTTTAGAAATTGTTTCAAGATTTTTAGCGGCTTTGATTGTATAAATCAAAAGGATGGAAATCAGGATACTCAGTATTACGGTTGCTATTGAGGATATAAAAAAGAAAATGTCTGCCTTTATAAATGAATCCATATTGGTAAGGTATACGAGCATAACGTTCTATCACGCTGATTCTTAGTCAATGAAGTTGCAGAGTCACAAGATGAATGTTCCTGTTTCACTCACCACAAGAAGTATGATTACCGCTACAAATCAACTTGCGCCGCTTTCAGTGTTTTCTGTTGAGACGGGATTATATGGAGTATTAATTATTTTTTTCATTGTGTAGTAGGCTTTTAATTTATAATCCCGCGCTCAACATCATTTAAAGCCGTTACATAGAAAGATTTATTACAGATTTTTCCAAGTCAAAACACCCGTAATGGCGGGTGTTTTGAGATTTGTGGAGATTACTGAACGATGTTAGAACCAAATTTTCATCTTGCTGCTCACAACTAAGGAGTGACATAATTAGTTATTGATTAGTTTTTCCGCTGCTGCCCGTATGTTTTTGAAAGGCACTGCTTTGCTTAAACCAGTGTGTTGAAATGATGAACAAAAAAGTTGATATTAAGAGTGTGAGTGTGAAAAACACTGCCTTGTGAGTAAATTTCCCGAAAATTGTTTCATATATACCAAAATTTGAAACATACAGACACAGAAAGAATAGGGAAGATATCCATTTTCCTCCGCTATAAAACATTGCTAATCCATACGCCCATCGTTGTCTTGTCCAGACTGCAAGTATGAGACCTGTGGTGGTTGTGATACCACTTAAAACTTGAAAAAGAGTAACTTCTTTTTCGATATAATTTTCTATTATGGGTATTAAACCCAGCCAAGCAATAGAAAAGTACACCATCATGTATTTGTATTTTCGAATGAAGTTATCCATGAGTGTTTACGTCGAGGATCACAATCATTCTACTACTCCTTTTATGTACGGGAAGGTTCTATTTCCCCCCATCTGTACGAAAAACAGCCCATATTTCTAGGGCTGTTTTTAACGAGTGGAGATGGGGGGAATCGAACCCCCGTGCAAGATGGATATCCGAATGGTTCTACAACACGTAGTTTACTTTGGGTGCGGCGATAGAGTAAAAAGTAAACAAAAGCCTCTCTCGTCGTCGTTTCTATTAGTTAGGACAACGAGTGAAACAAGTCGTTATCCAAAGCTCGGGATATGTCGTCCATCATCACCCTCCGAGCACAAGTGGTGAGGACGCTGCATAGGCGAAACGTTGCCGTTAGGCGAATGCGAGAGCAGTTCCGTACGGAGACGGAATTGCCTTGGTCACAGTGCTGTTGCCAGTTGTGAAGTGGAACGGTTTTACGAGTCATCCCAGCTCGGTGTTGCGCACTCGGAGAAGACACCCTGTCGATGCCGGTCATCCCCAAAATGTGTAAAGCGATTTTGTCCTGAGTAACTCGACTTTGTCGAGCGTTGAAGGACTAGTATAAGTCTCTATTCTCCTTTCAATGTTCTTTGTATGTCCCGGTCAGCTTCGCGCTTCTTGATTGTGTCTCGTTTATCGAATTCTTTCTTGCCGCGCGCGATCGCGATACGAACTTTGATGTATCGTCTTTTATTGTACACTGAAATTGGTACTATTGTCAAACCTTTCTTTGCTTCTTGTTCAGCAAGGTGAATGATATCTTTTCTGGAGAGGAGGAGTCGGCGCGGACGAGCAGGGTCATACTCACCTTTTATGTTTTTTTGTTGGAGCGGTGTACAGGTTGCATTCACCAGATAGGCTTCGTTACCTCGAATGGTAATGTACGCACCATCGAGCGATAATCTGCTCGCGCGAACAGCTTTTACCTCGTGCCCAAGGAGTTCGATACCGGCTTCATATTCTTCAAGAAAGGTAAAGTTGAAGTGAGCTTTTTTATTTTCTACCAATAGGGTCATGGTGTCATCATAGCGCGTCTATCTTATTTTATAAAACATAAAATACGTTGTATTTTCAAGGTGGGATAAGTTAGAAACAGTAATAGCGCATGTATCTTTTAATGAAAGAGGTTAACGTATGCAAAGGGTGATTATTATATTATCGAAGTTCGCTCTGCAACATGTCACAGTGAGCGACTATCGGGTTTTTTTTCTTGAAAAACACAAAGTGCTATAATGGGCGGACTATGCAACAAAAACTTCCTAAACACCAAGCGCCACAACGTAAAGATACTGAACGGTTTATTTGGAATATTATCGTATCTATTGCAACGCTTATGTTGTTGGTGGGTATGTACGTAACATTCTCCTCTGGTCCGGTTAAACCAAAAGAGGTTCCTATTTCTGATGTTGCACGTAGTGTTGCTTCCGGGGCGGTTGAGAAGATTGTTGTTGAGGGTACAGCTTTGACTATAACCTACAACGATGGGACGCCCGAGCAGGTGAGTGTTAAAGAACTTGAGAGTTCTCTGTCTGATACGTTGCGCAATTATGGTGTCCCCGCAACCGCGCTGGATAAAATTTCTGTTGAGGTAAAAGTTGATGATGGTATTGGATTTTTGCTTTTGAATATTTTACCTATTGTTATACCGATTCTTTTTTTGGTTGCGTTCGTGTGGATTTTAACTCGTCAGGTGCGTGGTGCCGGCATGCAGGCGTTCACATTTGGCCAATCTCGCGCGCGACTTGTGACCCCTGAGGACAAGAAGCAGCGTATTACGTTCAAGGATGTCGCTGGTGTAAAAGAGGCAAAAGAGGAATTGACAGAAATTGTTGATTTTTTGAGAAATCCAAAGAAATTTCTTGAAATTGGTGCGCGTATTCCAAAGGGTATTCTTTTGATGGGTGCTCCGGGAACCGGAAAAACTCTGCTTGCTCGTGCGGTTGCGGGAGAGGCGGGCGTTGCATTCTTTTCTATTTCTGGTTCCGAATTTGTTGAGTTGTTTGTTGGGGTAGGTGCGTCGCGTGTCCGTGATCTTTTTAAAGTAGCTAAGCAGGCGGCACCCGCTATTATTTTTGTTGATGAGATTGATGCGGTAGGGCGTGTGCGTGGTACTGGTATGGGAGGTGGCAATGATGAACGTGAACAGACCTTGAACCAAATTTTGGTTGAGATGGATGGTTTTGAGCCAAATGAGAAGGTGATTGTGATGGCGGCAACAAACCGTCCCGACGTGCTTGATCCGGCGTTACAGCGACCTGGTCGTTTTGATCGGCGAGTGGTACTTGATCTACCCGATCGTCATGACCGTGAAGCAATTCTTTCTATTCATGCAAAACAAAAGCCGTTTGCTGAAGATGTGAATTTGTCATTAATCGCTGAGCGAACCCCTGGATTTTCTGGTGCTGATCTCTATTCGCTTATGAACGAGGCGGCAATTTTGGCTGCACGTGAAAATCGTAAGAAAATTGCTCAATTTGATTTGATTCGTGCGATTGAGAAGGTAATGCTTGGCCCAGAACGCAAGAGCCACCTCCTTTCTAGGAAAGAGAAGGAGATTACTGCATATCATGAGGCGGGTCATGCGCTTGTGGCATCAGTGTTGCCGCACGCTGATCCGGTACATAAGGTATCTATTATTGCACGCGGGCGTGCTGGTGGGTATACCTTAAAACTGCCACTTGAAGATCGAAAATTACAGTCACGACGAGAGTTTCTTGATGATATTGCGATGTCGTTGGGTGGGTATGTGGCGGAGAAACTTATCTTTGGCGATCTGACCACTGGTCCGTCAAACGATTTGCAAGTTTCAACGGCGCTTGCACGTGATATGGTTACGAAGTACGGTATGTCTGATAAGTTGGGACCAGTTGCACTTGAAGGTATTGGCGGTCGAGCATTGTGGGGTTCGCGAGGAGTTGAGGGTGGTGAGTATTCAGAGCGTGTTGCGGCAGATATTGATGCTGAGGTTACACGTATTATGACTGAAGCAATGCAAAAGGCGGAGCAGATTCTTAACGAGAAGAAATCATTGCTTGAAGTTATCGCTACACGTCTCGTTGAAACTGAAACCATCGAGCGGGATGAATTTGATCAGATACTTGTGACACATGGTATTCAGCCAAAAAAGCGTGAAGAAATAACCCTTTAGTTTTTGCTTGTGTTTTGGCGTGTATTGTTAGATGTAATTAAGAGAAGTAGATATCTGATTTAGATTTATCGATCTTGGTAAGAGGTGGGGAAGTCCAAGAGAGCATATTGGAACTGGATATGATCTGTAAGGTTGCGGAGGCGATTTGTGTGAATATAAGAATAGTGTGCTGTATTAAGAATATTTTTGTGATTTTTACAGAGGACTCTGTGGTTGATTATTTTGTGTGCGGGAAAGAAGGGTTATGTGCACGCGGTTTTGTAGTTTGTCATTTCTCACGCATTCTTCTATGATTCCTATACACCGCCCTTAGCTCAGTTGGTTAGAGCACGGAGCTTATACCTCCGGGGTCCATGGTTCGAATC
>CAZTRA010000002.1:96362-96995 GCA_964616075.1 uncultured Candidatus Saccharibacteria bacterium | reverse complement strand
CTGGGTTACAGCTTTAACCTAACGCGGCATGCAACAACTCGTTGGCTCATTCTTCAATAGGCACGCCGTTGCGGACTGCACACTATGCACCCACACAAACTATTGTACTAAGAAGGGCGCCTTGGATCGTGTTCGCTCGCCACTACTAACAATCCAAGGCACGAGAGGTACAACCTCTCTACCCAAAAAATGTGTGATGCACACTGTGCAGCCCGCTTCGACTCCTTGTAGACGTATGGTTTCAGATCTATTTCACTCCCCTTTACGGGGTTCTTTTCACCTTTCCCTCACGGTACTTGTTCACTATCGGTCTCAAAAAGTATGTAGCCTTACCGGTTCGTTCCGGCAGATTCCCTCAAGCTATTCGTGTCCTGAGGTACTCAAGAATAGAGACAAAAAAGCTGTGATAATTTTCACTTACGGGACCGTTACCCTCTAGGGTTCAGCGTTCCAGCTGATTCAGTTAACTACACAGTTTGTAACTTTTCTCGCTTAAAAAGCGACGTCTCTACCTTACAACCCCCGATCTGCACTTCACAGCGCAGTAAAGCACTGTGAAGTGAAGATCGAGTTTGGGCTCCTCCCGTTTCGCTCGCCGCTACTAACGGAATGACATTTGTTCTCCTTTCCTCC
>CAZTRA010000002.1:40472-96352 GCA_964616075.1 uncultured Candidatus Saccharibacteria bacterium | reverse complement strand
ACAACTTTTATCAAAAAAATTACGAGGAGGCAAAAGATTGTTTAAGCTTGCGCCACTTCATCATCATTTTGAAGCTATCGGTTGGTCTTCTTACAAAGTGACTATGCGTTTCTGGATTATATCGGTCATCTGCGCGCTTATCGGTATGGTGATTGCATTGGTCGGGTAAACGCTAGCGTATAGCGGTTAGCGTTAAGCGTTTAGAAAAATACATTGCTGCATTTAACTAGACGCTAGTCGCTATAAGCTAGACGCTATCTATGTGGCTGAGTTTGGGCTCCTCCCTTTTCGCTCGCCGCTACTAAGGGAATAACTATTGTTCTCTTTTCCTCCGGGTACTGAAATGTTTTAGTTCCCCGGGTGTGCTCCTCAACGCTTGCGCGCGAGATTATCTATATCACTACAGATAGGGTTTCCCCATTCGGACATCTTCGGATTAACGGTTGCTAGGCACCTCCCCGAAGCTTATCGCAGCCATGCCACGTCCTTCATCGCCTTTTTGAACCAAGGCATCCACCATACGCCCTTCATGTTTCCTATTAGGAAACATGGTAACCACGTCCCACTCTACAAAGGTGGGAACGTTCTCAATTTGTTTTGATTCGTCACACACATTGCTTTGCGTGTGCCGAATTCCTGCATTCTTCATTGTTCCAACTACGCAACAAGACCCCATTCGTATACTGACAATGGAATATTACGCGTTGGCATGGACTCCACGATCCTCTCGGAAGTGTTTGGGAGACAAGCTTTCGGCTTATGCTACCTGAGTCTTTTTTCAAAGTGTCAGTATTCAACCGTACCCCCCTTCTCACAAAAAACCGCTCCGTTACCGGAGCGAGCACGAATCACGCGGATGCGCTTATCGTATTAGCTCCGTGAGATTAGGGTAATGCAACATATAGGGTGTTCTCCAGTATACGCATAGGCTTTTTCCTGTCAAATCCTTGTATTACAAAACATATACAAGCAACATAAAGTATACCAAATCACATAAAAAACGATCCTTACCTAAAGTAAGGATCGTTTTTTTTCAGAAACAATTTAAACTAATCCTTTTTAATTTCACCCCGAATCTTTTCTATATACCGAGCTGCCGCCTCTTGTCCTCCAAGACCAAATGAAAGTCCTACCCCTAGTGCGAGCGCAATAATAATCCCTTGGAACAAAGCTTGTACAATTTCTGCGGCAATACCCAACTCATACAATGCCGCAATAAAGGCGAAGATCCAAATAGCCCACTTCGCAACGGTACCGAGCAAATTAGCCGCCTTCACTCCTGCGGCTTTCGCCGTCCCTACAATTGCCCGCTGCACTGCTTCAGAAATAAGTGCTGCGACCAAAATAATCAACACCGCACTAATCGCGTTGGGCAAAAATTCATTGGCAACCTGCGCGAGAAATCCAGTTACCTCGTTGAGACCTACCAACGAGAGAGACGACACAAGAAAAATAACAATAATAAGCCACTTCACCAATGCACCAAGAAATGCTCCCGCGTCAAGGCGAAAACCACCACGAGCAAGGAGTTCATCGGCTTTCACTGCCGCAAGCGCCCGATCAATTTTAACAGCACGCACAACTTGTGCTATCAAACGCTCAACAAGAGATGCAAACACCCACCCAAAAACAAGCAACACGCCGGCAACAATGAGCTTCGGCAACACCGTGACCAATCCGGTTATAATCGATTGGTAGGCCCCTTGTACCGCGCCTCCCAACAACGTTACAGTTATACCTTCCATATAAAATATAAAATTTACTATGCGACTAAAACGATACTAATATAGTATAACACTTACACTAATATTCTTTTATACCAATACGGTCCAAAATTTTCCGATGAGGATAATCAAGTACATCACGTACTAATTTATCAAACACACCAAGACGATATTTAAAATCATCTGTTTCTAAAATTGCATATCGAAGTTCTTTGCCTATCTCGGCCTCAAGGGATGTGACGACATTTTCTATCACTCGTTCCTTTAATTTGTCACCAACAAGAAATAGATCGACTCGTGACTCAGAATTTTGAATAAATACTCCAGCAACAGCAACAAACTTAAGCGTCCCAGCCCGCGCAAGCTTTTTAATAATCTGATTATCGGTAAAAAAAACACTGTGTACCAAAAGCGCTCGCAAATCAGTCAGGTATGGAAATACTGGATTGAGTTCCCATCCCTGACACCGTGTACGACGAACAACCCCGCCAACAACATCTTCTTTTACAAACGCCTTTTTCTGAACAAATCCCGCCTGTTCAAATAATTTAATATCTCGTCGTACCTCGTCAATCGACACTGCCGAACGACGGGCCACATCATTGATATCAAAAGCCATACTGGCATGGAAAAGAAACAATCTCATAATCTTCACCTTTGCCGTACCACCAAATAATTTTCCAAGTGTTTCCATGTGTTCAGTATATTTTTGATGGCGCTATTCTAACAGGTTATTTCATATTTCTTATATTGACGCATTTCTACTTCATTTGCCCGCTATAAAAATCAATAAAGAAAAAGTCGCCAATCAAGGCGACTTTTTCTTTTGCATTCGAACCAAAAAATTTATTTGTACGACACTTTTGCACCTGCAGCTTCAAGGTCCTTCTTGAGCTTATCTGCATCTTCCTTCTTCATACCTTCCTTGATAACTTTCGGAACAGCATCAACGAGATCTTTTGCCTCTTTCAAACCGAGAGAAAGTACCTCCTTCACCACCTTGATAACAGCAATCTTCTGAGCACCCGCATCGGTAATCTCAACACTTACAGTTGATGGACCATCAGCCGCACCTCCTGCAGCGGCACCCGCGGCCGGGGCAGCCGCAACCGCAGCTGCTGACACACCAAACTTCGCCTCAAACACTTTTACCAACTCGTTCAAATCGAGCACTGACATTTTCTCAATTTCTGCGACAATCTTTTCAAATTTCGCCGGCACCACAACAGTGGCACCCTCCTGTTTTACTTCTTCAGTCATTGTAATATCGTTATGTAATAGAATAAATGGAACACACTTACCTTATACTGATTTTGTTTTAGCAATCTGATCGAGCGCAATAACAAATCGCTGAATAGGTGAATTGATGATGTTGACGAACATACCACGAAGTACCGGTGTCGGTGGAATGGTGGCGATTGCCATCATTGCTGCAGCATCTTTATACACCCCATCAAAAATACCTCCCAGGATTTTTACTTTGCCATCGAGCTTTTTTCCTGCGGCAAACACTTCGCGTGCCGGAGCAACAAGATCTTCCGCATATGCAATTGCGGTCTGACCAGCGAGCTTGGGAGCCTCACCAGTCACCTTTATTGATGCAAGCGCTTTCTCAAGCAGCTTCTTTTTTGTCACCTTATACGACACACCTTGTGCCTTGAGGGTTTTGCGCATAAGAGTCGCATCAGCAACCGTAACACCGGAAAATCCGGCGAATACAACCGCCTTACTTCCCACGATAGCCTGCTCAATCCCCTCGCGAATGACTTCCTTTTGTTTTCGCGTAATAGCCATGTGATTGTAAAAGAATAAAATAAAAATCGACCTGTCCGGCCGGAGGAGAAATGAACAACATCTGATCAATATTGTCCGCCTCGGTAGGTTGCTTATGGCACTTAATTCACCTTTTGCGAGTGAAACCTACGGTCTTTGGCCGTACAAAAGACATACTACGGTAAAAAATGATTCTGTCAACTAATCAAAAGCCAATTAATCGTCGCATTATTCCTCCAACAAAATCACCGCTGCTGATTGGGTATCATCTTTTTTTATGCCATGAAGAAAAAGAAGTGCACTAAGGCTTACCCCGAGTACGCACAGGAACGTAATTACCATTTTTAAAAACATACGATCCTGCATATATTATTGGCTGCGACGATCAAGGTCAGCAATCAATTGTTTGAAATTGAGTGCAAAATCAGGTACCGTTTTCATTTGTGTCTCAGCAAAGAAGCGGGCCTTTTTGTAATCACCCATCACATCCCGATACAACTCAAACAGTTGCTGATTGATATACCACTCACCTGGGCTAATCTCAAGTGCTTTTTTATACGCCGCTTCGGCCTTAAGCGGCTCTTTTAGATGCCACCCATACACAAACCCCATATTGGCGAGAGGAAGTGCACTCTTTGGGCGCAGCGCTGCAGCATACTCATACGCCGGTATTGCTGCCTCATGATCATCAACCGATGAAAACGTGAGTCCGAGTTCAATCCAATCCATAAACACTGATGAATCTTTTTTAAGATTCTGTTGCAATTCCCGTATCTTCAATGCTGCCTGCTCTTTCAAAGGAGATACTGCAAAAGATCCGAATACTGGCTGTCGGTTTAAGTCTGGTATTGCCATCGTAGGCACCACCTGCTCTGAAATATCTTTAGTCACTTCAACCTGTAATCCGTTCTTTGCAAGTTCTTCTTGTATCGCAACAACGTCAGCAGGCAATGTTTCTACTTTTTTTGATGATTGCCACACAATATACCCCGCCACTGCAGCAAATAGTAGTGCAATCACAACAAATACATATATTCGATTTCCGCGAGAATTGTGATTATCGCTCGGAATAGCACCGTCTATTATATTCATTTCCATAATGATGAATTATACATAAAACACTACAAACAGAAAACCGCCCCTTTGGGGGCGGTTTTCTGGATCATCCAAAGTTCATCATGAGACGAACAGAGGACCACAAGTGATCAAATTTAGCGATTGACTGTCCATGTCTGGACTGAGAAGCTCTGGCCAACTGCCGGGAAGCCCGGGAGACCGTAGCTGTTTGTCCAGTCTGCATTGTCGTTGACTGCTGCAGTGTTCGTCGGAGTCGTTGTTGAGAACGGCGTCCAGATGAATCGTGAAGTCGCTGCGGTTGACGCATTGATATCTGCAACTGAGCCTACGAGACCAGCAAGCTGCGGATAACCTGTATCCGAGAGGAGCGCGAGTGAGAGCGAGTCAGAGTTACCTGAACCTGCTGTCAAACTTGCAGCCTTCAAGATGTAGGTCTTGGTGCTGTTTGCCGGTACAACACGAGCATTTGTCGTGTTATCGAAGGTAATCGTCAAGGTCTGTGAACCAGTTGAACCGACTGCATCTGCAGCTGAGCTGTTTGCAGCGATGCCGTCACCATAGAGTGTAAACTGTTTCATCGCAGCAGCAGTACCCGTCGTTGCGACTGAGAAGGTAACCTTCGTTACCAAGACATCGCGAGCATTCGGGTTAGTAACAGTGAACTTGTACAAGTCGGCACCTGCCGAGAGTGTGCCGCCAGTTGATGTGACTGCGAGTACTGGAACAGTTCGGAAGACACGAAGACCAGGGACTGACGTATCAGCTGAAGAACCAGAAACGTTTGTACCTGATGACGCACCGACGCCGTAGTTACCGTTAATACCGTTGTTGTCACCATCATAATTCACTACCACGAATGCGCCCGGCGTACCCTCAACAGCGCTGTGTGCTGAGAGGTTACCCTTCACGGTAATCGTGACTGGGTTACCATTGCTCGACAACAGAACACCATTACCAGAGAGCGTTGAGGTGGCATTATCACCAGAACTCAAACCAAACTGGGCCGTACCAACCTGCGTTGCACCATTCCAAAGCGTCACCGACTGACCAACAAGGTCTGCTGGTGAGTTTGAAGCGGTATTTGAGAGCTGGAGTGCAATCTGGCGGAGCCAAACATCTTCGTTCGTACCTGCAGCAAACTTAAGTGATGCGAGTGTAACACCCGTAGCACCAGCTTGTGCAGTTGTGTACGTAACTGCTGAGTCTGACGTCACTGTATAGCTACCACCGGTTGCAGCAGTCATGATCGTACCCAATGAATCATTGAGTGTCTCAGACACAGTCTGACCTGAGGTCAAACCAGTTGCTGCGGCGTAACTTGACTGCTGACCTGAGTCAAGACCCCATTGAACCGTACCTGAAGTTGCCGCCGTTGAGACGTTACACTTCAAAGAAATGGTCTTTGAGGAACCCTTTGAAACAACGAGACCTGTGCCATCAAAGGTGAACGTGGTGCTTGAGCTATTCGAGCTCGGATTCACCAAGTTACTACCTGAGGTGACTGCAGCTGCGCCGTCAAAGAGTTGACAATTGGTCAACTGATTCGAAGTAACAGTTACCGTATAGAGTGCGAGCGGGATAGAAGTCACACGAATATCTTCACCTGACTGAGATGCATCGAAGATATATTGAGCAAACTCAAAGCCTTGTGAACCAGCGATTACGCTGCGAGCTGTCGGTTGTGATGAAACACTGACCGAGAGTGCTGAAGCCTTGACTGTCATCAATGACGCAGTCACCGCGCTTGCTGGTGAAGGCGTAATAGTGTTGTTCGTGTTCTGACCTGTCACCGTTGTCCACTGTGATGAAGCGGTTGTTGAAGCCTGAACCGTATCTGATGACACGAAATCAGTGTTCAACTTACCCTTAAGCTGGATCTTTGTGATACCAACTGGGAAAGTAACTGTATCAGTGAAGGTGAGAGTACCACCCTGACCTGTTCCAGAACCATCGACCGGACCGGCAATAACCGCACCGTTCTGATCAACGATCGTAACCTGTTCAAGGTCCTCTACTGTATTACCGTTAGCAAATACATTGAAGACGATGCGGCCGACTGAAACCGGCTCCCCACGTACTTCAACCTGGAAACCACCAAGGACTTGATTTTGCACATTGACTGCAAGATTCTGAGCGGCGACCGCAGAGTCAGATGATACCGTGATAGTACCTGTGCTGACTGTCACTGTTGCGCCGTCATACCATGGGTCCTCCGTGTTGGTGAAGCAGCTCACGCCACTTGAACCACCACATGAGTTTGTCTGAGGCGGAATGATGCCGAAGTTGTAAGTTTCACCTACAACACCGATATCTGCACGTTTTGCAATATCAAATGCAATCGTGCGCTGTGAACCGCCAGTGATATCACCCTTGATTGAAATCTCCTTTGAGAAACCCTTATCAATGAGGATACCTGAACCGAAGGTTGAAGTGTAGTACTTACCATCTGATGACACCACTACGTCGTAGGCGGTGCCATCAACGTACGTCTTCACGTTTGAAAGGTCAGCTGATGAAGCTGAACCGATCTGGTTCCAACGAATTGACTTCAAGACAACCTTTTCGGTTGAACCTGCAGTCACACGTACACCTGAGAAGGTGTAACCGGTAGTACCAACTTCTTTTGTCTGTGCTGCACCTGGATCGGTGGAGCCACGCTGCATTGTTACTGAGCCAATTGAGAGTACCCCGTTAATTGTCTGTGCAGTACCCGTGATTGGGAGTGAGCCCGTCACAGTTGCCGGCGTGTTTATACCCACAACTGAAAGGGTTGCAATATTTCCTGCACCAACCGATGAACCCATGTTACCGGCAATGGTGTACGTGCGTGACTGACCGGCAGGAATCGTGAGAGGTTCAGTCAACGTTGTCTGATAGTTTGAGTTCAGAGTCTTTGCAATACCAACCTGTACGCCATTACTGTCCAAGAGGACAATACCAGAGAAGTCAGAGTTGGTTGAAGGACCACCGCGCTCAACAACGATGCCGTTGATACGAACATCGCCGTCAAAGCCTGCCGTGAAGGTTACCTTGGTAAACGGAACGCGTGCTGCGTTTGCCGGTGCCAAAGAAACTGCTGGCTGCTCAGGCTTGCTGACCATAAGACCAGTACCTGTCGGAACTGGTGTTGTGACACCGCCAGTTGAACCGGTAGTTGAACCACTGGTTGAACCAGTAGTTGAACCGCCCATTGCGCTCAACTTGGCGCGCGTTGCTGCACCAACAAAACCTGTACCAGTTGAAAGACCTACCGGGCTGAGTACTTCAGCTGCGTACTTGTTCTGAAACTTGATGACTGCCGCTTTGGTCGCAGGACCAAAAGTGGTGGTCTCCATACCTGGAGAACCTGCACCTGTTGAAGCGACACGGGTGTCTGCGCTCATGTTGAGAACCTTTTGAAGATTCTTAACATCATCGCCGCTGTCACCCTGCTTAAGGTTTCGACTGAAAACATAACCGGTTGAAGGGCCTGTTGATGGGCCACTCACCGTTGAAAGCTGAGCCTGTAGAGAAGAGATCGTTGCGAGAAGACTGGCGATTTGCGCCTGGAGCTCCTCAGCTGTCGCGGCTTGCGCCGGTGCAACTGCACCGCCGAAAACAAACGACACGGCCATTGAGAGGCCGAGCAATCCTCCAACGAATTGCTTCGTCTTTGATTTATATGTGATAGACATGACTAAACAAAACTTGTAATTAACTTCTAATAGTAATGAACGGACTGTAGAAGTTACGTACCTTCTCTTCGACGTGGAGAGAAATGTACGTTCATCAACTCTCGTACCGTACCGCAAAGTGTTCCCACTTTGGGACAGAACAAGCTGACTCACTATATTGTTGCACCTCCTCTCTTCCCACTTTTAAGGCAGGGAAAGAAGACAGTAAGAACAATCTAGCGTCTTTTGGAAAATGCGTGATGGGACATACTAACAATATCTGAACATTGCTTCAATGCACGCAACAAACTACAACGTTCGCACAACCACAAAAAGTGATTTGCGAAGCGCCATATACTCGCTATAGATTTGTCAACGAACAAACAAAACAGATATACGGCAATGCTTCCGGTACAGACCAGAAGCCTAAGAATAACAGTATTTCTGCGATAGGCAGTCTAGCATAGAACGTGCCAGAGCACCACCTGTGCCCAATTATAGAGCCATACACAAGAAGCGGCAAAGATATAAATGTGGATATCCAATAAAAGTTTGAGACTCGTCAATACATACAACACACGTACACCACAAAAGAAGATAAAATTTCGAAATTGGTACCTTATATTTTAATACCATTCATCGCCAACAAAAAACACACATTTTATCTACCCAAATATATAGTACATAAAGGTATGTGCACACCTAACTAACAATTGAGTATCGAGTCCACCGGCGCAACCCAGATTTTTTAATAATTCCTCGTGCGACCATAACAGACAATTCACGTTGAATGGTTTTTTCACTAATACCGGGTAAGACCGTAAGAAAGTCTTTGACCATTAAATCACTTTTTGTCTTTAATAAGGAAGATATCGCTTCTGTTCTACTTGAATTTTGAATTTTGTCCTTTATAACATTATCTTCTACACCTGAATTACCGACAGGCTTTTCTTGATTAATGTCTTTAATAACACTACTGTCCGAACCCTCACTTCGTGCCCCCGATCGAACATCTCCCCGTTTACCCCGTTTTAAAAAAGGTACCGCAAATGTTTGTGTATCGAGACGTAAAGAAGAGCCGGTACCTAACGTAACAACAAAACGAACAAATAATAGCAATTCTTTTCGAAGAATCGCACAATTTTCCCTTGAAATAAGAAATGATTCCGTAAGCGCCTCAAGCAAAGTAACCATACGGAGCACTATGGCGCCAATACGCGCAAGCAATGTACCACTCTCCCCATCTTCAGCTAAATCAAGAAGGGTGATTAATCGTACTAGCTCAACGGCTCCTTCGCGTACTGACCCCTTAGCTGGTTCGCTGTCCTTTAAATGGCGCGTGACCGCGTACAGTGCAGATACGATCCTATCTGTTTTTTTAAAGACATACTCCTTTGAATACGAGTCTCTTATGCCCCCTATTCCTTCCAGATTCTCTGATATTAGACCCTTGTCTTTTACAGAGTAATGTCCTTTTTGGTTACTAATATTCATGTCTTTTTGTTTATACAAACATCGTATTAAAGACATTATAGTACGCACGCCTGTGTACACAACTACCATAAACTCTCAGCTCGTGTCTCAGTGTGCCCACACACAAACAGCTCACAGCACCGTGTTATTATTGAGTATCAATATAAAAAACTCACATGGCCGCATCAAGGAAAAAAAATGAAACAACACCAGCTCTCAGACCAGAAACAAAGCGTGGCATTGCCTCGATTATCCTTTTCTTATTTGCAACTGTTAGTAGTCTTGCCCTTATCAACAAGGCCGGTGTTGCTGGTTTACTTATAAAAGAAAGTCTTACTAAGACGTTTGGTGTCGCCCTCTTTGTTATTCCACTCCTTTTGTTCTTAATTTCGATTTCCCTTGCATTCTCACTAAAACGATCATTTACGATACTCCGTTCTTCTGGCGCCCTTCTCTTCTTTATTTCAACGCTCGGTTTTGTGGCAATTTTTTCTGATAACAAAGGAGGGGCCATTGGAAACCTCCTTGCTAAACCACTCGTCCACCTCCTTGATATTGGAGGATCGGCAACACTCCTCGCTACGGGTATTCTCGTCTCGCTCTTTATTATCTTTGATGTGTCACTAATTGATATTACAGTACGACTTGAACGTGCATTTATTGCCTTCAAAAACAAGAAGCGTGAGCCTGCTATCATAGATACCACAAGTACACCGGAAGAAGCTCTAACGACACAAAAAAAACTAGATGAATCGCCTGAAGATATTGAAGAAAATATATCAGAAAGTGATACGTCCGAAACCTCTGAAGAAGTCGAGAGGGAACCGTCGTCGGGGAACGCTATAAATACCCTCGAGATACCTCGATCACAAGTCGTCACACTGGAGCCATGGGAGAACCCTCCCCTATCACTCCTTGAGCGGGATAGCGGAAAAGCAGGAAGCGGAGACGTAAAAGCAAAAATGAATATCATTAAACGTACCCTCCAAAACTTTGGTATTGATGTAGAAATGGATGATGTAACTATCGGCCCTTCGGTTACCCGCTACGCCCTGAAACCCGCGGAAGGTGTGAAGCTCTCTCGTATTGTTGGCCTGCAAGACAATTTGGCATATATGCTCGCCGCCCACCCTATACGTATCGAAGCTCCCATCCCAGGAAAGTCACTTGTAGGTATTGAAATACCAAACACCAGTAAAGCTACAGTCGGGTTAGGCTCACTCTTATCTCAAGATGAGTATCAAAAATCACCTCATCCTCTCCTTGCTGCAATCGGCAAAGATATCACGGGTACCGCACGCTTTGCCAACCTTGCAAAAATGCCCCATCTCCTAATTGCGGGCGCCACGGGTTCAGGTAAATCAGTTACCATACACGCTATTATTAACTCTTTACTTTATAAAAACGCACCTGAAGCACTACGCTTCATCATGATTGACCCAAAACGTGTGGAGCTTACCTTATATAACGGCATTCCTCATTTAATTTCACCAGTAGTGACTGACGCAAAAAAAACTATTGGCGCCCTACGTTGGGCTGCAAAAGAAATGGATCGACGATATGACATCCTTGAACAACACAGCGTTCGAGATATTCATTCGTACCAAACAAACGTATACAACCCCGCAATTGACGAATACAAAAAAACTTCCAAAGAAAAAGAAGAGGTAGCCGGCACAGAACTTCCTCCCGCCATGCCTTACATTGTCATCATTATTGATGAACTTGCCGACATTATGGCAACCTTCCCACGCGAATTAGAAGCATCTATTGTTCGTCTCGCACAGATGAGCCGCGCTGTTGGTATACACCTTATCTTGTCCACACAACGACCTTCTGTAAATGTCATCACCGGTCTCATCAAGGCGAACGTTCCAGCCCGCATCGCACTGCAAGTTGCATCTCAAATAGATTCACGAACTATCCTTGATATGAGCGGTGCGGAAAACTTGCTCGGCGCAGGTGACATGTTGTACTTATCAGCTGACATGTCAAAACCAATCCGTCTCCAATCAGCGTTCATATCAGAACCAGAGGTAAAAGGGACTGTGTCCTATTTGAAAAAAGCAGGAGCTGACCGTCTCATAACTCCAATAGATTTTGCAGCCGAACTCCAAGGAAAAGATGTGCTTTCGGACGGGGGCAAAGCAACGCTAGTAGATAGCGACACAGAAGATGAATTATATGAAGACGCCTTGGAAATCATTATGCGTGAGAATAAGGCCTCCACATCTCTCTTGCAGAGGAAATTGAGTATTGGATATGGACGAGCCGCAAAAATTATCGACCAACTTGAATCTCGGGGTATCGTGGGACCAGCAACCTCCGGAAGTAAGGCGCGCGAACTACTCACCCACTCAGGTGAAACTACTGGCGCAGAAACACCGAGAGACCGAATAGCACTCGATAACCTCCAGCCCCCGGAAGAGACCCAACCCACATGATCGGCGCACGCTCTCTACTAAAAAAAATCTTTTTTATCGGGCTCATTTTGACTGTTGGCGGATATTCTGGTTTTGAGCTTCGTAATTCGCTCATTGGACCAACACTTATTATCAATACCCCGTCACCTGGCCAAACCCTCTCCTCTTCCGTAACCACTATCACCGGAAAGGCAACTAACATATCATTTTTGTATCTAAACGGGAGACAAATTTACACCAATGAATTGGGTATTTTTGAAGAGACGGTACTCGTGCCACAGGGGTATAATGTACTCACCCTTGAAGCAATCGGCCGTTTTAATAAAAAAATAGTACGGACAGTTACTGTTCTATCACCATGATCAAAGGAAAGAAAAAGAATGTTGATACTGAGGAGAAAAAGGATCGGACACCAACCGAGCTTGCCGATACCATTAATGCAATAAAAACAAAATTTGGTACTGATTCGATTTTAATGCTCGGTGAAGCTCCAAAAGTTGATGTCAATGCGATACCAACAGGCTCGATTGGCCTCGATGCTGCACTCGGTATCGGTGGTGTTCCTCGAGGGCGTATTATTGAAATTTTCGGACCAGAATCATCCGGAAAAACGACTCTTACCTTACATATTGTCGCTGAAGCACAAAAACAAGGGGGGATTACGGCTTTTATTGATGCAGAACACGCACTTGATCCTGAATACGCGAAACGTATCGGGGTTAAAATTAACGAATTACTTGTTTCTCAACCAGACACCGGTGAACAGGCACTTGAAATTGTTGAGTCACTTGTTCGCTCAGGCAAAATTGATGTCATTGTTATTGACTCAGTAGCCGCTCTCACACCAAAAGATGAAATTGAGGGCGACATGGGAGCACAACACGTAGGAAAACAGGCACGACTCATGTCACAAGCGCTTAGAAAACTAACTGCTATTGTGGCTCGATCTAAAACAGTGGTCATCTTTATCAACCAGATACGCATGCAAATTGGTGTCATGTTTGGCAATCCAGAAACCACTCCAGGTGGCAAAGCGTTAAAATTTTACACTTCAGTACGTATGGATATTCGACGTATCGCCCAAATTAAGAAAGGAGAAGAGGTAGTAGGAGGGCGCGTCCGTGTCAAAGTAGTTAAAAACAAAGTTGCCCCACCCTTCAAACAAACTGAATTTGATTTAATGTACAACGAGGGCATCTCTCGGCAAGGTGAACTTATCGCATTGGGAGAAAAAATGGAGTTTATTAAAAAATCTACCGGCGGAAGCTATACCTACCTACCTACCGAAGGTGAAGAAGTGAAGCTCGGCAGAGGCTATGATGCCACACGTCAATTCTTAAAAGAAAATCCAAAACTGGAACATGAACTTCTTACGCGAGTCCACGCAAAACTGAAAGAGATTTAGGAAATATACATGATAATCTTCGTCTCTCCCTTACTTACCAAAACGGTAATAGAGCAATACTACGGATTCTAATCATCCGTTGCCAATACGCCTTGTCGTGGTATACAATGGCAGCACTGCGCACAAAAGCGCTTTTTGTTTTAATGAAATAAACTACACTTTCATGGGAATTCTTGCATATAATGAGGTTTTAGTCCGAAAGTACATCGAGCTTGATGGTCAACCATATGAAGTGCTCGACGCGCACATTTTTCGTATGCAACAACGAAAACCAGTAAACCAAACAAAACTTCAAAATCTGATCACTGGCAAAGTAGTTGAACACTCATTCCACCAATCAGACAAAGTAGATGAAGCAGACATTGAAACCAAAGAAGCGAAATATCTGTACAGTAACCGTGGTGAACATTGGTTTTGTGAAGTAAATGACCCATCAAAACGCTTTAAATTAGAAGAACATTTGGTTGGTACCAAGGTCAAATTCTTGAAACCAAATTCAATTATACGTACTCTTATCTTCAATGAATCAATTATCGGCGTCGACATTCCTATTAAAGTTGACCTGAAAGTCAAGGAGGCATTTCCTGCCATAAAAGGTGACACCGCTCGCGGCGGAAGCAAGGAAGTGACCCTTGAGACAGGAGCAACCGTACAGGTACCCATGTTCATCAAAGAGGGTGAAATTATTCGCATCAATACTGAAACAGGAGAATACGTTGAGCGAGTCAACAGTTAGCCAAACAAACAAAAAATCGCCATTGTAGGGCGATTTTTTGTTTTTATGTGTTACTTCACAATATACGGAAGCAGTCCCATAAAACGCGCACGCTTTACAGCAAGCGCGAGCTGGCGCTGATATTTTGCAGAAACACCCGAACGGCGGCTCGGTATAATACGACCATGTGGATTCAAAAAACGTTTCAAAATCTCAATATCCTTATAGTCAATATACTTAATACCGTTCTGTGAAAAAAAACACTGTTTTGTCATAATTGTCATTAGAATGGAATATCCTCAGGATTAATTTCTTCAGTAGGGTAATCAACCGGAGTATCTTTACCTCCCTTAGCACCCCCACTATCTTCTTCAAGAGCATCAGTTGTGGTTTTACCGCTAGACACCGCTGCTTTTTGACCAAACTGTACACGATCAGCAACAATTTCAGTTCTATATTTTTTCTGACCATCAGGTCCATCCCAGGAACGTGTTTGTATACGTCCCTCAACAAGAACGCTCTGCCCTTTTTTAAGATACTGACCAGCGGTCTCAGCCTGTCGACCAAAAACAACTACATTGTGATAGTCAGTCGACTCCTTACGCTGACCTTGTGCATCTTTATATACCCGATTCGTTGCAACAGAAAAACTTGCAACCTTTATACCCGATGGCAATGCCTTGACCTCAGGATCCCGGGTCAAATTACCGATCAAAAGTGCTTTGTTCATGTACATGGCAGTAAACGTTATGAATGATACGCCTATTGTACACCTATTCAGCAACCAAATCTTCAATTGCCTTGTCGACCTCTGCCTCGGATACAGGTCCGGTCACCTCCTTCTTTGCGGCCTCACGACGCTGCGTATCAGCCTCCCGAGCATGGGTGGCCGCCTTTATGGCGGCAATATGGTGGCCATACAGAGTATTCTCACGGACGGTCTTAACCAACAGTACGCGCAACAGCTCCTGATGCTTCTCAAGTAAGCCCTTTGCTTCTATCGCCGCACTGGCAGGACCCTCAAACTTGATCCACCCGAACTGCGCCATATCGTACTTATAATTCTTTCCAGCGACATGCTTCACCATAGTATACGCAAGGCGCATTGTCTTTGGTGCCTCTTCGGCAATAACTGCGCCTCCGTTCTTACTAATGATGTCGTGCAAGGCCTGGACGGTTTTTGTAACCTCCTCTCCTAAAACCGAGGGAGTAAGTTGGTATGCGATTTCGTATACCTGTGACTCCCTGCCTTCGTGTTCCATTGTATTTGAAACGATTAACAGATAAACGTTCGCGTAAAACGAACGTCCCATGAAGATACCACAGGAAACCGTGAGGGGCAATATAAGCGCTAGTTGAGACCAAAAAAGGCTTTACTGGTAGCTACAAGTGTCTGCCGAACCATATCAGCCTCCTCACCAAGAATCGCTGCTACTTTTTGATACACTTCTTTTATAAAAAGGGGTTCGTTTCTCTTTCCTCGATACGGCACCGGTGATACATACGGCGCATCTGTTTCGATCATTATTCGATCAAGAGGTACATTTTTTATAACTGCATCATACGATCGTGCAAAGGTGATGACTCCGGAAAAAGAAATCATGTAGCCGGCATCTAATATACGTTTCGCTTCATCAAGTGAACCAGCAAAAAAGTGGAAATTGGCTTTTGGGTGGCCGTATTCTTTTAAAATCGCCAAGGCATCATCGTAGGCACTTATATCTTTTCCGCTTCGCACATGAAGCATTAAAGGCTTCCCTACCTCCGTCGCCAATTCAATATGAGAACGAAACAATGTCTCTTGCTTATCTTTGGTGTCGGCTGTCATCCGGAAATAATCCAAACCACACTCCCCAATCGCCACTGTTTTTTTGTGCTTTGCTAAAATAATCAACTCCTTTTTATCAAACGCTTCGCTCGGCGCATGTTCATGCTCGGATTCGCCATATTCTTGTGCGTCATAGTGTGATTCTTCAGCGTGTGTCGGATGAATACCAACAATTGCAACCAATCCTTCGTTTATCTCTGCCAACTCAATCGCTTTTTTTGAAGTCTCTATAGTCGTACCAACATTCGCCATCCAGACACCCGCATCCATAGCGCGCCGCAACACATCCGCCCGGTCAACATCATAGGCAGGAAATTGCACATGCGTATGCACATCAAAATATTTTGGACTCATTGGCGCCAATAATATCATGAATCTTTTGTGGGACATCAAAGTACGCAAGTTCACCACACCAACTAAAAATATTTTTTAGAGAAGTATACACAAACTCTTTTAGAAGACGTATCCGCTAAAATTCTCAAGCGTATTTTCTCACAAACAAGACACCGAAGCCGTAGCCAAAACGTTTCAAAACTTGCCTTATTAGCATATAAAAAATCCCCCCGACCTGCCAAACTATTTTGACAAGGGTCAGAGGGATGAGGAGCCAAAGGCTCAATACTAATTTGCGTGCGGAACCACCACACGAGGGGAGAACTGGGCATCCCAAACGTTGTCGTACGAAAAGTGGGCCACACTAGCTCCCAACGCAGTCTTGGTGTTCATACCGATGCTCGCAACGAAGAATTTGTTGTGACCAACCTGGAAAAGGAATAAGGTGGCAGAGCCATCTTTTTGAAGCCACTCCCTGTATTTCTTCACGAACTGGATGATTTTGTCTTGCGGCAAGCAGAGCCTGGCTAGATCATCACCGAAACTGCCGAAAATTGTCTCGAGGTTACCATTCTTAACAATCTCGTAGACCGCAACTTCAATCTGCTCAGTTGCAGGAGAGGGAACGTTGGTCCCATAATTCTTAAAATTGGGGTCGAGCCAGATCGTGAAGACGTCTGAGGCATTGGCGAGAGTCTCTGTGCCGTCCGAGGGGTCAAGGGAGAGAATCTCTGACGTAGAGATTCTCTTGGTGATTATTGGTGTAATTGATGGTTTCATCCTTATCATCCTTTCTTGATATTCTTTTTTGTTGATATGTGGTTACTACCATTCACCACAACAGAAAACAACCGTATGACCACTTTCTGTTGTGGCAAATGTTCTTATCTTTCAACGCACTGTCTAATAATAAATTACCACATATTATGGTATTTAGTCAAGTAATGTCGTTCCAAAAAAGAGGCCTCGGGCAGAAGATGTTTATTCTTTTCTCGGAAAGAGCGCCGGGGGCATCGTGCCACCGCGAACATGCTGCTGTATCGTCTCGGCGGTCTGCGGCAACAAAGGAACCAGTAACACTGCTAGGTGCGCAACGCGTACGAGCAAATCGTGTATCAACTTTTTACCATGCACCGGATCTCCCTTCACTACTTTAAACGGCTGCGTCTCTTGTATGAAAACATCGACATTTTGTACATATTGCCACACATAATCAGCTGCGCGCTTTATATCATACGCAGCAAATGCTTCATGGTAGGGGGCATCGTCTGTCGACACAACCTCCTCTACACCTAACACCACACCGTTTGTTGTTGCCATCTTGAGGACACGTGACACTAAATTTCCAATGCCGTTTGCTAAACCACCGTTATACACCTCTTTTACTTTCTCCATGGTTACATCTCCATCTTCAAATGAGGAGAGTTCTCGCAGCACCAGATAACGCAACGCATCCGTACCATACTCACGCACGACCGCAAACGGGTCGATCACATTGCCAATTGATTTTGACATTTTTTGGCCACCGGAAAGGACAAACCCATTGATAATAATGTGTTTGCTTGGTGGGAGCGACACCGACATGAGCATCGCCTGCCACATCGCCGCCTGCTGACGGAGATTGTCTTTACCACAATACTGCACCACCCCACCCGCCTCTACCCAAAACCGATGAAAAGTGTCGAGGTTCGAAGGCCACCCGATCGCTGAAATATAGTTTACGAGCGCATCAAACCATACGTACATTACATGTGCTTCATCTCCCGGCACTGGAACACCCCACGGCATTTTTTCCTTCAAGCGCGAGATACTGAAATCTTCCAGACCGCGCGATACGAATGCGCGAATCTCATTCTGGCGCATCGACGGAATCACCAAATCAGGACGCTCTGCGTACAAATCAAGTAACTTGTCACCGAAAGCAGAAAATTTGAAAAAATAATTTTCTTCATCAATGAGCTCAAGCTCAGTCGTCGAATGAATTGAACAGCGCCCATTAACCAGTTCTGAATCAGTTTTTTCAAGTTCGCACCCGACACAGTACTTTACCCGGTACGTCTTTTTGTAGATATAGCCGTTGCGATAACAAATTTTCCAAAACTCCTGTGCTGCGTAGACATGGTGTGCGTCAGTCGTCCGAATAAAGTGTAATTCCGGTAAGAGCCCCAAAGGTTCCCGCAACGATTTAAATTTTTCAGCGTACGGCTGTACATAAACTTCGGGAGACAGACCCGCCTCTTGCGCCTTGCGATACACCTTAAGTCCATGCTCGTCAGTTCCCGTATTAAAGAACACTTCTTCTCCCCTCCCCTTATGGTAACGGGCCACGCTGTCAGCCCGAATGATTTCCATAGCAAAACCGATATGGGGATCAGCGTTCACATACGGGAGTGTCGTCGTGATATAAAACGGTTTTTGATTACTCATGACTCATCATCGGTTTTGCTGGCTTTTCGGCGTTCAACGTCATTAAGCACTTCAACCAATACCGTAGCAATAGGTACAGAGAGTAATACTCCGAGAAATCCAGCCAACTGCAATCCGGCAACCAAAGCAATAATCACAATAATGGGAGATACCCCAACAATTTTCTGTACCACAAGCGGATAAATCAAATGATTTTCAAACTGCTGAATAATGATATACCAGACCATAACCGCAACACCTCCAGATAGCCCATTATCAATGACCGCAACAACAACCGCCGGAATAGCCGCGAGGAGTGGACCAAAAAGTGGTATAAGCTCAAAAAGTGCGGCAATGAGCGAAAACAATAGTGCATTACGCACACCCAAAAGCGATAGTCCCATATACACCAAAACGCCTACTACAAGCGCCAACACAAACTGTCCCTGTGCCCACAGTGCGATTTTTTCTTGTGAGTGTTGCCACAAACCAATAACATAGGCTTCATATCGACGAGGAATAACGATCCTCAAAAACTTCTCAATACCATTTTCCTGCACTGCCAAATAAAAAGACAACACAATAATAAGTGCAAGTGAAAGAAACCCACCAAAAAAATAACTTATTGCCTGGATAGTGCCTCCTTCTGAGATTGCCCGAGAAATCTTCGCCATTGTCACTAACATCCCTGTCTCCCCAGACGTAGCGGCCATCGGAGTTTGTAAGCCAATACCTTCAGCGAATTCTTTAGCCTTTCCAAGTCCAACTGTTGCAGAATCAGAAAAGGGATTCCACACCGAGATACTATCGACATATTGTGGTAGCGATGATAAAAGTGTGTTGACATCGTTTAACAGTACCGGTACAAAAAAATAAAATACCGAAACTAGTAACACAGCCGCCATAGCATACATAACAATCACCGACATTAATCGATTCACCTTATATCGCTTCCCAAACAACACACCAGGTTCTACAGCCGAAGCAAGAACCACTGCGGTAATCACCACTAATACTAAATCTCGCAATACATATAACAAGTAAAACAGTGTACAAAGAAAAATAATGCGGGAAATTGAGCCAGCAGAAATGGAAATATGTAGCACTCCTTTTTGCATGATTCCATCATACCATCCTGCTGTACGGCTTCAAAAGGTATCCCTTATTAAAACAATCACAGCTTCTATTTTGAATCCAACAAAGAAGCCAGCTGTTCCGCTGTCATACCCGGGCCAACGAGCGCTGCATATATCTGACCCTTCACAAAAATTTCACGCGCAAGACGCTGCACATCGTCAGCGCTTACCGCACCAATACGCTCAGCAACATCAAGCGCTGTTTGGATTGGTTTTTTTAATACTGCTTGTCCACCAACATAACTCGCCAAATCACTCGATGTTTCAAGTGACAACGCAAGAGACCCGACCAAATAATCTTTCGATTTTTGCAACTCGTCAGGTGAGACTGTTTCCGTTGTGAGTAAAAATAACTGATCAATAATTGCTCCAACTGCTATTCCAATCCGAGTTGTATCAACACCAGCAGCAACATCTAAAGAACCATGATCTGTGTAACTATCGGCATCAACTGATACGTAATAACAAATACCAAGTTCATTACGAAGTTTTTCAAACAAACGAGAACTCATTCCGCCACCAAGGAGCGACGCAATCACACGAAGTGTGGGATTTCTCGTATCATACGTATCAAACGTCCGCACACCAAGTACCAGATGCGCCTGATCACTCCCCTTTTCTTCAACAGCAACCCGGGCACCACCACTATTAATCACCACTGCTTGTTTAGGTAACGCCCCTGTCTGTGGCAATGAACCGAATAACCGTTCTGCGTCATCCCACACGGCCCGCTCATCAAATCGCCCAGCAACCACCAACACTGTTGATTCAGTAACATAATGCCCCTGATGATATCGCACAAAATCATCTCGCGTAAAAGACATAACTGTCTGTTCAGTACCTGCAATATCCCACCCCGCAGGTTGGTTACCATATAATAATTTCCGATAGACATCGTGCACTCGATATTGTGGCAAATCACGGTACATACGAATCTCCTCGACGATCACCCCTTTCTCTTTTTGTATCTCGCCATCAGGAAAGGTCGACGCGGTGTAAATATCAGACACAACATCAAGTGCTGTGTGAAAATGCCGCCAATCAACCTTGGCATAATAACCAGTATATTCATGAGACGTAAACGCGTTATATTGCGCGCCAAGCGCATCAAGTTCTCGAGAAATATCAATGGCTCGTGGACGGCGCGTTGTCCCTTTAAAACATAAGTGCTCGAGAAAATGAGAAATGCCAGACAATTCCGCAGTCTCATATTTTGAACCCGTTGCTACCAAGACGAGCACTGTTGCTGCCATGCTTTCCGGCATGGGTACAAAAAGAACACGTATACCATTAGAAAGTATCTTTTGTTGCATCATAAACATTATTGTGTCACAAATTCGTCCCCCTTGTTATAAATAGGATCTGTTGAAATCAACGTCGACATACCGTTTCCTGTCGCATACAAACGTACATTAGTAAATAAATCTGTTCCATTCAACTCCGCAGGTTGCACAAGCATAGGGACCGCACCCACTTGTGTAATGCTTGGCAAAATTTCAACCTGAAAATGTACTTCCCGCGCAGGGGTTACGTACCCAGTATATGGCCTCACTTCGCCAACGTTCCATACAATAGAACCATTGTCCAAGAGTTTAATATCTTCAGATGGTGGATAAGTTACCCCCGTCCAACGTACATATGTTGGTAAAGTTGGAGAAATAACCTGCACATCATCGACTACGTTGAATGTGTTCGTAATAGACCATGTTGCAGTATATCGCGTCGGTTGCTCAGCACGAGGCGGGATCGGCCCCCAGTTAGTAATAAACCCGCCACTATAAGAAGCTCGTGATGAAAGATTAATATCTGAAGAAACTTTAACACGCTTAGTAAGACTATTTTGAAGCGATTCAATCGCTGTTTCTCCAGACATACGGCGACCACGGACACTTACCTCAAAGGTAAGTTCTTGATTTTGTAAAAACAAATCAGCAGCCTTTGTGGGTGGCACAAATGAAAACGAAAATGCGGAGGTTCCTTCGTCACCAGGATTTAAAAGCGCGAAGGCATCATCCGTCGCTCTATCAAAGACGATCGTATCATCGATTGAACGATAGAAACCGTTTGACGCCTGTATTGTTGGTCGATCAAGCATCCCTCCTTTTACCTTTACCTCAATAACCACATCCGCAATTCGTGTAGCAAGATTATGTTTCCATTTTACAAAACCTTTAATAGCCCGTCCTCCAGGAAAGGCATACTCCTGACCGGCGGTCGAGCCATCGAATTGTAGATCGAGGCCGATAAAAGGTTTTTGAATTGCAAGCTCTTCTGTATGAGTCACAAAAATGGTTTCCATCTTCTTTTGATCAAAACGGTCACTGTCTCCCGCAACAAAACGGAAAGCTCTCGCATCGTCATTTTGACCGGTGAGACGTCCTTTAATACGGACCGTTCGACGTTCACCCGGAGCAATATCACCTAACTGCCACAAATCATTGGTACTGTTTGCAGTCGGAGGATCAGCAGAAACAAATGTAAATCCAAAGGGATATTGCACCTCAAGCAACACTCCGTTCACAGTCGATTTAGCGTTCGAGGCCACTGTTGCGATCAACTCAAACAACTGATTTGCACTCAATTGTTTGAGCACATTCACCGAAAAAGAAATAGGTGATGTTGCAAGCTCAAGTGAAACCTCTTTTTTCTTCGAAAAAACCGCATTGCTGCCCTTCAGGCGATAATTCAACTCAACCGTAATTTTTTTTACCTCTTTCTCGGTGCCAAAAAATGCAAGTTTTACTGTTTTTGAAACACGTTCCCCTGCAGGAATATCTCCGATCGTTTCTCGTAACCGTGGTATATCAGCAGACAAATCTTCAATCGTGCGTGTCCCATCAGGAAACGTCATAAGCAGGTTTGCAGACTCAATATCGTCCGTATTGCCATTTTCAATAGTCACCTCAAGCGAAACCTCTTCACCTCCAGCTACTGCAAGCGGAGCACCAATGATCATATGTAAATTCTCAGTCGACACAACATTTGCCTGCCGATAAAAAACCGCTGCGGAGAACCCTGTTGCAACAAAGAAAAAAATAAGTGACGCAATAAGAAACGTCTTCATAAGCAGATGCTTAGAAACCGACTGTTTAATAAAGGGAATGGACGTATCCTCCTGTTCATGTTGCCACCCTTCTGCGATCGTCACAACGCGCCGCGGAAGGGGGGTGTGCTCTTCTGTAAACTGTGGACCTTCACGTGACTGAAGTGAGCGTTCAACTTCAGCAATACGACCACTTGGAAATGTCTTTTTTGGTTCATCTGACAAAGAAACATCGGGGGCCGACTCGTTTGATTGTGAATCATTCTTACCATCCATAGGTGTCACCTATTCTAACATGCACCTACAAGTGACTCGCGGTGACCCCTTGCACAACAGCATCATGCAGATGTTTTTTAATGGGGGCTGCAAATGATAAGGCATCAGACGGCACTTCGATTTTCAAAAGAGACTGAAATGAAGTGGGGGCTGCAATATATCCACACGTATACAATGTTTTATATTCACATATCAATCGAACCATCATCTCGTCCTCCCCCACAATCATACCCTCCAAAATATGCTGGAACGATGCACACACAAAATCAAACAAGTTCTTTTCTGCAACACCTTCTGGAAGAAACCTTGCAATAAAACCAAGCAAAGAAATAATAGTTCGACGAGATTTCTCCCGTCCCTCTTTAATAAAAAGAGATGCTCTAGGTACCGCATTAGTAACACGCCATCCCTGTTTACCATGAACCATAACAAGTGTTACCAGCGTATATGGCTGTAATGCGTAACGTAATTTAGATTGCAATAATCGAACTCCCGTTGCAGTCGCCGTTACGACACCCAGTTCACGAGTAAATAAGCGCAATCGCCTATCTGATTCTTTCAGCGGTCGCGTAGCAATAACAATCGCTTCTGTGTGGTGAAAGTGGTACACAAAAATTAAATAGCCTTTCGTACTGCAAGATGCAACTGCACATCGCCTAATGTGACCTCTTCGCCAGACACCTGTTCAAACACACAGTCAGTAATTGTAGCAACATCTCTTATCCTATCTTTTAGTGCAGCAATAGCGGTTTCTGCACCCTCCCCGAAAACCACGAGCGTAGCGGGCTCACCCTGCTTTAAACCGGCCTTTTTACGAAGATCTTGCACTGCTCGAATAAACTCGCGGAGATCGCCTTCTGCCTTCAATTCTGGAGTAATAACCGTATCAAGCACTACGGGTTCTGATTGCGCGCTCTGACACAGCACCTCCTTCACATTCACCTCTTCAGCAATAAGAGAGAGGAGAGCTTGAGAAAAGAGATGATCGGGACCTTTAATGGTTAGCGCCGCCAGTGGCTGGCGCACCTTAATATTCGCACGTGCGCGGGCCTCCAGTGCAAGAGAAACGACTTCACGAACCGACACCATATTAGTGAGCAATGCATGATCTCCGGGTGTTAATGTCTTGTATGTGGGCCACGCAGAAAGGTGCACACTTGTTTCTGACCCCTGCACCATTCTAAACAAATAATCAGCATAAAAAGGTGCGAACGGCGCGAACAGTATCGCTGTTTGAGCAAGCACATACGAAAGCGTAGCTGCAGCAGTCGCCCGATCAGAGAGTGCGTCGCTTTTGAAACGATCGCGTGAACGACGAACATACCAGACAGACAGATCATCAACCCACGCATGCAGTGGCCGCACTGCCCGATCAAGTTCTCCCTTCAAAAGAGCACTGGTCACTTCTTCGGCAACCTGAGACAAACGGACACACACCCAATGATCGAGTATGTGTTCGCTTTCAGGACGTACGAGCGGAGCTCGCTCATCGGACGCCTGTAATTTTAAAAACTGCAGACAATTATGTAACCGTCCAAGCGTCTTTCGCATAATCTCTTCGACCGCTCGCTGTGAAAAGCGCAAATCTTCACCGTGCACAACAGGAGACGACATAAGGTATAGCCTAAGCGCATCAGCACCATACGTATCAACCACCAGTAATGGATCCGGATAATTCTTGAGTCGCTTAGACATTTTTTGACCATTCTCGGCAAGAATTAAACCATTCACAATAACTTGCTTATAAGGAGACGCCCCAAACAACGCTGTACCAAGAACAATAAGCGAATAGAACCAGCCGCGCGTCTGATCCAGGCCTTCAGCAATAAAATCGGCAGGATACCCGTACTGCTGTGTCGGAGAAAATGTTGGTGTGCCTGTACCAACAAAACAAGATTCTGCATACGGCATCGAACCTGATTCAAACCAGCAATCAAACACCTCCGGTACACGCCGCATCGTACCACCACACGTACAGGCATACAGCACGCCATCAATGTACGGACGATGGACATCAATCTCTCCATCTCTGCCGTTCGGCAATGGTGCCAACACTATTTCGCGAACTTCCGCATTACCAATAAAATCAATCGGCCGTTCATTCCATAAACGCTCGGCTTGTCGCCGATCGTATCCTTCAGCGGTCATCTCCATAAGCCACAACGGTGTCTCATGGGACACGAGTACGATCGTCTTACCCTCATAACGCGCATCAATATCATGGAGCGCGGCAACCACACGAGCTCGGACGTCAGCCTGGCACTCACCTCCCGGTGGACGTGTCACAAAACGGCTCCCGTGAGTCGTAAAATAGGCACGGTAAGCATCGACTGACTTCCCCTCAAAATCACCTCCGGCAACTTCCGCAAACCGCTTTTCAAGGTGGACCACCTCGGCAGGTAACCCAAGCTCCGCCCTAATAATATCAGCGGTTTCTCGCGTACGAATGAGTGGCGAAGTAATAATGACATCAACACGCTCCCCTGCAAGACGCCGTGCCGCCTTTTGCACCTGTGCTTTCCCTTTTTCCGTGAGATGGTGCGGGGCATCAACGTGTGAACTCACCAGACCTTTAGTGTTATTTTCCGCCTCACCGTGGCGAACAATGAAGTAACGATTTCTCGTTGGTAGTTTTGCCTTCAATTCAGCAAAAGTTCCAATCACCTCTTGCTTCTTACATGTCGCACACTCCCATACAGGAATTGGTGCGCCCCAAAAACGAGAACGTGAGATGGCCCAATCACGAGCACCTTCAAGCCATTTACCAAACCGTCCGGAACCAACCTCAGGAGGAACCCATGTCACTGTTTCGTTTTGATGTACCAAGACATCTTTAATATCGGTAACACGCACAAACCATGAAGAAGTTGCATAGTTAAGAAGTGGTGTATCACAACGCCAACAATGCGGATATGAGTGAGTAATTTCTTCTGTTTTAAACAACAACCCCACAGACTCAAGATGCGCCACCACCTTGCGATCAGTTTCCATATGATGACCTTTTGGCTTAACGCTCTCACCTTTAAAATCAATAACGCGATCGACAAAGCGTCCGTCCATGCCGACATGCTGCACAAACGGCAGCTGTTCCTTCTGGCCAAGATTCATATCATCCTCACCAAATGCCGGTGCGATGTGTACCACGCCCGTACCATCATCGGTCGTTACAAAATCAGCGGCATACACCTTCCATCCGTTCTCACAATGCTTGAGTTTTGTATCATGAACGTAGTAGGAAAAAAGAGGCTCATATTCAAGTTTACATTTTCCAAGATCAGCACCCTTTATCACAAGATCTCTGGGAGTTTGCCATGTTTGCAACATAACTGACTCACTACTTCCATCAAAAATTCCTCGCGTATATGCTTGTTGAGAAACAACATAGATATCTTTACCAAAAATACAAGCCACATAATCAATATCTGCACCTACCGCAAGTGCCACATTACCTGGGAGAGTCCAAGGTGTCGTAGTCCATGCAAGAAAATAAACATTCGTATCAGCATCTTTAGACAACGGAAGTTTCTCTGGATTCTTTACCTTAAACTTCACATACGCAGACACATCTTTAATATCCTGATACCCCTGTGTCACTTCAAAATTCGAAAGTGTTGTTTCGCACCGCGGACAAATATGCATCGGTTTAAAACCCTGATAGAGTAATCCTTTCTTGTGGAGCTCCTTAAACGCCCACCACACGCTCTGGGTGTAAGACGGATCCATCGTTTTGTAATCATTTTCCATATCAACAAAACGACCCATGCGCGGAATAACCTTCCGCCAATCATCGGCAAAACGCATCACACTCTCCTTTGCAACAGCATTAAATTTCTCAATACCGTAATCTTCAATATCTTTCTTTGTCTTTAATCCCAACTCCTTCTCTACCAAATTTTCAACCGGCAATCCATGACAATCCCACCCCCATCGACGCGGCACATGGTACCCCTGCATCGTACGAAATCGTGGAATCACATCTTTGATCGTACCCGCAAGGATATGCCCATAATGTGGTTCACCGCTAGCAAACGGCGGACCATCATAAAAGACATACTCCCCTTTGGGAGATTCTTTTTTTAGTGTTGCAGTAAAAACCTGCTCTTTTTGCCACAACGCGAGCATATCCTTTTCAATAGCAGGAAAAGGATTCAGTGGTGTCGCCTTCTGTTCTGTTTGTTTGTATGATTTTTCTGCCATAGCAATACGTGCCGGCATTGTAACACTTTAGACACAGACAGAAAAAGCGTCTTGTAAAAGACATCTAATTCCAACCATGTAACATATAAATGACAATACGGATCAATATATTCTAATCTAAAAAGAAAGCTACATCTTGATAGGTACTTCGATACCCAATAACGCAAGGCCATTCTCCAACACAGTCGCAACTGCATCTGTGAGCATCACACGGTACGACGTTGTCTCAGTTTTTTCACCGATAATCACTGTAGTGGTGTAAAAATTATTAAACGCTGAAGAAAGTTCAATTAAATAATTTGCAACGTGATGCGGCGCGAGCTCAGACGCCGCGCGAGACGCGATTTCCGGAAACCGAGGTATCAAACGTTCAACCACAGACAAGTACTCATCAGTGGGTCGAGTTATGACGATCGGTATTCCCTGCTCAGCAGCTTTGCGAACAACAGAGCGCGCACGAACCGCGGTATATTGAACATAAGGACCAGAATCACCCTCAACCGAGATAGATTTTTCAAAGTCATAGATAATGTCAGACCCCGGTGACTGACGCAAAATAGAATACTTCACCGCAGCAACCGCAATCTGCCAAGACACCGCTTCAAGCTCAGCAGGGGACAAGCCCCGCTCTTGCATGCGACCTATAATCGCTTTTTGTACCTCATCAAACAGTTGCGTTGCGGTAACAACCGTTCCGGTACGTGACGACATCTTCCCCGTAGGCAACCGCAACATACCATGAGACACATGGAGCGTCTTTGCCGCAACATCAGGCATCAAGAGCGCCATGGCCCGAAGCAAGACCTTAAAATAGTCATTAATCTCGTTTCCGGTTACCACAATCGAGGTATCAAACGGGCACCGCTCCGCCTTCAGTTTTGCCAAACCAAGCTCTTTTGCCTCATACGTGGGAAGTCCGTGAGAATTAAGAAATACACGCGTATGCAAACCGGACTTTTCTTCAGGGAAAACGACTGCCCCTTCGCTTTGTTCAAAGACGTTACCAATATTGGACTCAACGAGCGCCTTACCAATCGGCCCGGATTCGCTCTCATAAAATTTCATATCAAACGTCGTACCGATCTTAGCTAGATAGCGGTAGAACGAATCAAACGAAGCGGTACGCCCCGCGTCATACGCGGCATTCACCTGCTCATCGGTACGCTCATACACGAGTTTATTTGTGTGTTCAATCTCCTTTCTCGCTGAAACATCTTCTTCAAATGCCCGGTTTCCATCGGCATACGCCTTACCAGACACCAAGTACGACAAATCATTGTTCCCTTGTTTCTGGTAAGCCCACAGCGCCTTTGCCACATGAAGCCCCACATCACCGTGATAGCTTGCTCGTATCACGTGCGCCCCCGCACAAGCAATCACTCGCGCGATCGACTCACCGATCGCATTGCTCATCACGTGACCAATGTGCAACTCTTTAAATGGGTTGGGGTCTGTATACTCAACAATAACGTTTTTACCGTTATACAAAGTTCCTTTTCCGTACGCTTTTTTTTGAGAACATACCGCAGCAACAGTCTGCTCAAAATAATCTGGCTGGAGCGTGATGTTGATAAATCCCGGACCAGCCACCGTCACGGTAGCAATAACGGGCACCGCCTGCTCCTGTATAAGCGCCGCTACGCGCTCAGCAACCGTGCGCGGCGACTGCTTCAACTGTTTTGAAACAACCAGAGCCACATTTGTCGCATAATCCCCATGAGAAAGATCGCCCGGTCGTTCAACCACAAACGAAACATCGCCTATCGAAAGCACCGAAAGTGCTCTTTCTATCACCTGACGTACGATATCTTGCATCGTCTTATCGTATCAAATCGTCCGCTCTTATAACAGGACTATCGGCCGTGACCTTTACCGGAAGCGAGCCACGTATTCGTGCTCGTTTGCCACGCATCGGGATCCGCTGTTTGAATTTCGTCCCACAGCTCACGAGCTGCTTTGGTATACAATTTCTCCTCTCGTACCACACGACGAAAGTGCTGCTGCTTGGCCGGCACCTTAGAACCACGCTCCTCGAGCTCTTTAAATTCCAGATCAATATCAATATTATCAGCGTCTTTCACTATCTTTGCTTCAAGAGAGGTACGTTCTTTGTATTCTTTGAGCACATCCTTGGCACGCGTTGCAATAGCTGTACCCAAAAATAAATCATGAATTGCCCGATCTTCATCTTCTTTCACATACGCCTTATGTACATGGGCATGGTCAACCGTACGAGACTCAGGTAAATCATGGAGTAGTGCCATCTGGAGCATTTTACCCTCATCAACCACAACACCCTCACGGCGAGCAATAATCAAAGCAAGCAGCGCTACCCGAAACATATGCTCAAGTATCGTTGCCGTCTTGAGCCCGCCAAACAGCTGCGCCCACGCACGTTGTGCCGCACGCAACGACCCAACCTCAAACAAAAAATCTATATCGCGTGTCTGACTTTTTTTATTCTTTTTCATAGAAACACGCCCGTTATGAAGTCCTGGTACGAGCCTTCCGTAAGATCTGATTAATTTTTTTCGCTACTGCAATAAATTGTTTTTCTTTCCACCCGCGCGTAGTCTGTGCGGCCGTACCCAAACGGATACCTGAAGGATCGGCTGGCGGGCGACCATCAAACGGAATTGCGTTTTTGTTCACAATAATACCAACCTTCTCAAGACGATCAGCTGCTTCTTTTCCAGAAATCCCCTTCCCACCCATCCACGTGTCAACGAGCACCAAGTGACTATCCGTACCACCAGAGACCACATGCCACCCGTACGCGGCCAACTCTTTAGCAAGCACAGACGCATTCCGTACCACCTGATTGGCATATTTTTTAAACAGTGGCGTTGTTGCTTCTTTCAAAGCAACCGCAACAGCGGCAATCTGGTTTTGATGAGGCCCTCCTTGTAGTCCAGGAAATACCGCGCGATCAATTTTCTTATCCAGCTCACGCGCATCTTTTTTTACAAAAATGAGCGCACTGCGCGGACCACGCAACGTTTTATGTGTCGTGGTGGTGACAATGTCAGCGTAGGAAAATGGCGATGGGTATGCGCCTCCCGCCACCAGCCCAGCAAGATGTGACATGTCCACCATCAAAAGCGCACCCACCGCATCAGCAATTTTTCGAAACGCCGCCCACTCAATCACGCGCGGATACGCGGTAAAACCGGCCACAATAACCGCTGGCTTCTCGGCAATTGCAATACGCATAAGTTCATCATAATCGAGTACTTCAGTTCCCCGAGACACGCCATAAGACACCTGTACCCAAAATTTACCAGTCGCCGAGACCTTGTGACCATGGGTTAAATGACCACCCTGATCAAGAAGCATACCCATAATCTTGCCCCCCAGGGGCACGAGCGCCGTGTACACCGCAAGATTTGCAGGTGAACCAGAAAGCGCCTGTACGTTCACATGCCATTCGTCTGTTTTCAATGCAAACAGTTTGAGCGCGCGTTGCTGCGCAAGTGTTTCTACTTTATCGGTATACACGTTTCCTCCATAGTATCGCTTACCCGGGTATCCTTCTGCGTATTTATTTACAAAATCACTTCCGAGAGCTTTTAACACATCGGTACTTACAAAATTCTCCGACGCAATCAGGTTAACCGCCTTTTTTTGACGTGCCGACTCAGCTTTTATGAGACGTGCAATTTCTTTATCTTTCATAAGAATGCTATTACTCGTGCCGGCATTGTAACACTGGGACAGAATATGAAAAGTAAATCCTATAAAAAATCGCCCGGGTTTTTCACCGGGCGATACAAAGAGCTAGCCATGGCCATATATACGGGAGCAACCGGCCACACGTGAATCTCTTTGAGAAGAGCCGCATCTCGGTGCGCATACACCTGTATACGTAACGTACCTTGCTCTTTCCGAAAAATGGCAAAACGACACACGGTATTGAAACACTGATCGATAGCCTCTCCAAACACACCAAGTGAGCATTACATGCATATCAGCATCATCTTTTAACTCAAGATGAAATGCCGGCGCACGAATGAGCGACATGTTACCCACAAGCTGTATCGGCAACAACAGCTTTTCCTTAGAAACTTGGGACCGTGCTAAGCAAGACACACAGCTCCCAGACAGAATAAAACTTCTTTCCTTGGGAACATACGCCTCATTGTAGTAGCCACACACCCTCCCTCCTCTTGATTGTTCGTGAAAACATCCGCACACACCATACTGGTGATTAAAAACCATTGTCAATCCAAATTGACAATGGTTTTTAATCACGACTCCCTTTTGCAAGGAATTCACCAACAATCTTGTAAACTTTGAGATGAACCTCTTCTGGAAAGAGGTTTTTACCTTTGGGACAACAGTCCACTCTTCTCCACGAAGCATCAACTTTTGAAATCCATTCGGCACCAGATTTTGAATTTTTCAAGTATTGAATATTTTGCTCCAGAATATCCTTACCCCCTTTTAGATATTTTTTCTTATTAATTAATTCTGACTTTTTTAACCGCTCTAAGCTTACAGATACTGGCACAGATAAGTACACAACTAAATCAGGTTTTGGAATTTTAAAAACAGCATGCTCCATATGATGCAACCATTCCAGAAAAGATATCCGTTCCTTTTTATCTATAATTTTCCCCCCTTGATGGATCTGATTAGCACTCACGTATCGATCAGCAACAACAACATAACCTTTTTTCAACCACGATGTAATAAGCTCACGCGTTTCAAAACGATCTGCAGCATACAACACAGAAGCAATCTTTGGATCTATAACAGAAAAATCACCACGCTCCCCTCTCACACATTCACCAATAAATTTTCCAAAAAAATTCTCCTCATACCTAGGAAAATCAATTTTTTTAACCAAAAAACCCTCTTTTTGTAACTTCCCAACAAGTAAAGCTGCCTGGGTTGCTTTCCCTGAACCATCATTACCGTCAATAACAATCAATACACCTTTTTTACGCTTTGTAAATTTCTTTGTCCATTGCTTTTTATTATCGTGAACAGAATGCATTTTATGATAGACTTCCTACAATCATAACTGCCCTTATTATGAAAATATATCTTGACGTATTAAAAGAAATAATGAAAAAGGGAGTCGATCGAAAAGGACGCAACGGCAATACCCGAGGACTCTTTACCGTACCCATGCGTTTTGACCTTCGTAAAGGCTTCCCCGCAACAACCACAAAGAAGCTTGCCTTTCGCACTATGGCCGCGGAATTATTCTGGTTTCTTTCAGCAAATTCTGACAACAATGAACTCAACCGTCTCGGCTGCCACATTTGGGACGCAAACGCAGAAGCTGATTACTGGAAACCAAAAGCAAAATTTAAAGGCGACTTAGGTAGAGTATATGGTGTGCAATGGAGAACATGGAAAACACCTGACGGAAAAATTATTGATCAGCTCCAAGGAATCATTGATCGTCTTAGGAAAGACCCCCACGATCGTCGCCTTGTGGTTACAGCCTGGAACCCAGGAGAGCTCGATCAAATGGCGCTCCCTCCTTGTCACATGATCTACCAATTCCATTCTGCAAATAGTGAATTATCGCTCCACATGTTTCAACGTAGCTGTGATATGTTTCTTGGCGTTCCTTTCAATATTGCTTCGTATGCTCTTCTCCTCCACCTTATTGCTCAAATGACGAACCACAAACCTCGCGAACTAATCCTCACACTCGGAGATGCACACATTTACGAAGATCACTTCTCTGCAGTAAAAATTCAACTCAAACGCAAACCAAAAAAACTACCTACCCTGTGGCTCAATCCAAAAATAAAGAACCTGAGCGACATTGATATTAAAAAGATTAACGGACCGGATGATATTTATCGCTTTGTAAAACTGGAAAATTATAACCCCGAAGAAGCAATTAAAGCCAAAATGGCTGTATAAACACCATGGCACTCTCTGATAAAAGAATTCTGGAAGAAATGAGGCGTGGAAACGTTATCATTGAACCATTTGACCCAAAAAGTCTTTCTACTTCGAGTTACGATGTAACCCTCGGTGAATACTATTACCGTGAAGCAAAACCTGATCGTTATAACAATAAAATTTACGATATTTGGAACGAAGACCATATGCGCCGCATATGGAACGGCCAAGGATACCACAAGGCAAAATCAGCAAAAGAAGTTTTCAAAAACATAAAACTTGACACCAGCTCCATTAAACCCAACGACAAAGTTATCTTGCTCGAACCTGGAGAAACAATTTTGGCCCACACGAATGAATTTATCGGCGGGCTACATACCATCACAACCATGATGAAGGCACGATCTTCGTTAGGGAGAAGTTTTATTGAAGTTTGTAAGTGTGCTGGATGGGGAGATGTTGGTTACATCAATCGTTGGACAATGGAGATTACAAATAATTCTAAACACTACGCAATCCCCCTGGTCGTAGGGAGACGAATAGCTCAATTAGTTTTTTTTGAAACAGGAGAGATTCTCAACCATGATTACAATGTTAAAGGTAAATATAATTCAACCGAAGATGTTACTATTTTGAAAAAGAAATGGAAACCAGAAATGATGCTTCCTCGGCTCTATAAAGATCGAGAAATTGAAAAATAAAAACGATCTGTTTTTAAATTAAAAAACTACTATTCTCTGCATTTACTTAAATTTGAAAAACCCTCTTGCCGGATATAAAAAATGCCACACAAAGAACATATTTCACTCATTGCTGCGATATCAAAAGATCGCCGAGCACTAGGAAATAAAAACCAACTTCTCTGGCACCTACCAGGAGATTTACCTCGATTCAAAAAAATAACCATGGGTCACCCAATCATTATGGGACGAAAAACCTTCGAATCAATAGGGAAACCACTCCCCGGAAGGACAAATATCGTCGTCTCAAAGACGTTGCACACAATTACGGGCGCCGTGGTGTGTCACACCGTGGAAGAAGCCTTGCAGCGTGCCACAAAAGAAAAAACGGGGGAAACCTTCATTATTGGTGGTGCCATGTTGTATGAACAGACAATCACGTATGCAGACCGTTTATATTTGACCATTGTCGAAGACGAACCGGAGGCTGATGTTTTTTTCCCGAACTATAATACATTCACTGTGAGTGCAGAAGAATTGCATACTGACCTGTCCCCGCCATTTACATATCTCACCCTCATACGGAAACATGTGGTGATATAATAGTACGAACATTAACTACACTCCGATGAGCGTTATCACAAAAAAACACATTCTCGATCATATTAAAGCAGGGACACTTTCTTTTGACCCGGGACTGGATAGTTTCCAACTACAAGAACATTCAGTTGATCTTCGTCTTGGGTACACCTTTATGGTACCAAAAACGTGGCACCTCACAGTTAAAGGTCGCGAAGCGCTCGATATCACTAACTTTGACCGAATTAATGCTCAGTTTTTTGATGTCATCGAACTTTCACAAGGTCAGTATTTTGAACTCCTCCCGGGAGAATACGTTATCGTGTCAACGTTGGAGAAGATTAAACTTTCTAATAACCTGATGGGGGTTCTCTATCCACGATCATCAACAAATCGTCGTGGACTTTCACTTGACCTCACAGGCCTTATTGATGCGGGTTTTGAAGGACTACTCACACTCCCCATGCGCAACAACAACAACGAACAAATAGCCCGTCTCTACCCCGGAGAACGTATTGCCCAAATTGTTTTTGAAGAACTTACCAGTCCTGTCGTCCCCCGCAAAGACAAATACACAAAGAAGGATATTATCGAGGGCACAACCAAAGAATCAACTGAGGAAAACGATATGATCATGGGGGGTAATATTAAAATTTTGAAAAACAATTACCCAGTCGTATAGATGTACATATACTACCAAAGATAAAAAAATCCCACCGTTATAGTGGGATTTTTTTATCTTGCATACCTATTTAACATCAACACCTATGGAACGGGCTGAACCTTCTAAGATGCGCATCGCGGCTTCAAGTGAACCAGCATTGAGATCAGGAAGCTTCTTCTCTGCCAACTCACGTAACTGAGCTTTCGTAATAGAACCAACTTTTGAAACAGCATTTTTACCAGAACCTTTTTCAATACCCGCAGCTTTCTTTATAAGTGTTGAAGCAAGGGGCTTTTTGAGCACTAGCTCGAATGTCTTATCCTCGTAAATAAGCACCGTGACAGGGAGTTTTTCGCCTTTCATTGTCTGCGTTGCCGCATTGAAACGAGTAACAAACTCACCAATATTAACCTTCGCCTGACCAAGCGCTGGGCCAAGCGGCGGTGCCGGAGTAGCTTTACCAGCTTCAATCGGTAGCAATTGTAATTTTCGAATTGGTTTTTTAGCTGCCATAGTAGTGGGTAGTTAGGATATCAGAAGTATGTCACAAGGTAAAGCACCCTTATTAAATACGACGTACTTGTAAAAAATCGAGCTCAACTGGAGTCTCACGGCCAAACATTGAGACCAACACCTTAATTTTCCCTCGGTTTTGATCAATTTCATTGACCTTCCCTTCAAGATCTTTAAACGGACCATCAACAATAGCGACCACATCATCAACATCAAGGTCTATAGTGTGCTGTGCAGTATCAGTATTCATACGACGGAACAATTCATCGACTTCTGCTTTGGAAAGTGGCACTGGAAACACACCTGAACCTACAAATCCGGTCACACGGGGCGTATTGCGGACTACGTACCACGAATCATCAGTTACCACCATGTCAACCAAAATATATCCCGGATAAATTTTTTCTTCTTCAACGACACGCTTATTCCCTTTAACCTTTACTTTCTTTTCGGTTGGAACAACTACGTTAAAAATACGGTCTTCCATACCAAGTGACTCAATACGCTGTTTAAGGTTTCGTTGAACTGCATTCTCATACCCGGCGTAAGTATGAATAGCGTACCAATTACGAGAACCATCAGTCTGTTGCTTTGCCATAAATTAAATAATTTTTAAGAGACAATCAAACGAAGGAGGTATGCAAAAAGTGTATCAAACGCACCCAAAAATGCTGCGGTACATATAGACACAAATACAACAGTAATTGTGTACATGAGTGTTTGTTGGCGAGTTGGCCAATTCACATGTTTAAATTCAGCTTTTGTTTCTTTGAAATATTCAGTGATTTTTGACATACATGTCTAATTAAAAAAAACAGCCCGCGGGGGCTACATAACTATCTTATCAAAAAAACGGATCCCGTCAAGGTATGCTACAGACCTCCATACTGAGGGTCTGTAGCATACCATTTTATTAACGGATTTCGTAAGTGACGTTCACGTTTGCGGTCACTACATTTTCACCAGTCGCAATTTCTGGAACAGCCCCAGCACCACCTATACCACCCTTCATATCAAGTGTTGCGGCACGATACATAACCGGATAATAATAATCCTCACTAAAACCAACGATGCGGACAAGCTTCACGCCAAGTGCGTCAGCCATAGTTTCAGCCTTCGCTTTTGCTTCTGCAATAGCCTCAGCACGAGCCTGTGCCTTCACCACATCATCATTGTCAACCTCAAAAGACAATCCTGACACATCAGTCGCCCCCAAAGAACCGAGTACTGTAATAATGCTGCCCGCCTTCGATAATTCACGAATCTTAATTACCAAATTCTGAGTTACCACGTACCCCGCAAGTGTACGTTTACCATCCTGCACATATCCATACGTTGTTATTTTTGAAGAATATTCGTGCCGCGGATAAATATTATAGTTTGTTGTTTTAATATCCTTATCGGCAATTCCTTCTTTTTTAAGCGCCGCAATAATGGCATTTATTTTTTCAGCTGACTCTGTTTGAGCTTTCGCAACATCTAAAGACTCCGAGGTAACCCCAAAAGACACTGTTGCAATATCCGGCTTCACATATATCTCACCTTTACCTTGAACCATAATTGTCGGTTGTGGTGATTTATTACCGGCAGGATATTGAAATTCGCTTATTGTTTTAGCGACAAGAAAAATTGATACTAATGATAGGACAAGCAAAATCCACGGACGAAAACTTTGAATAATTCGTCCTATCTGACTCTGTTGCCCTTGTTGTTCAAATGATTGCATCATATTACTTATATTAATGATTATATACTCACGGTACTCTTAATAATGACATAGATTCATTTTGGTTGCGCTGCCACATCAACCAAGTTTTGAAATAGCGCGGACACTGTCATCGGGCCAACTCCACCAGGGACCGGAGAAAGAGCGGCAACAACGGGCGCAACCTCTTCACACACAACATCACCCACAAGTTTTTTCTTGCCAAATACATCTCCTTCGACATTTGTAATCCCCACATCAATGACAACCTGCCCTGGACGAACATGCGCCGCACCGATCAACCCAGGAGACCCACTTGCAACGATTAATATATCCGCCTCTTGAGTAATAGTCGAAAGATTTTTTGTTTTTCTATGACACAACGTAACCGTCGCATCGTGTGCAAGAAGAGTCAATGCAACAGACTTCCCTACTAATACCGAACGGCCCACCACAACCACCCGAGCTCCTCTTACTGCAACACCGTGTGCATTGAGTAAATTCATAATACCACGCGCAGTCGCTGGAAGAATCTGAGGTGTGCCACTAACCAATGCTTTTATGTTATGAGCGGTCAATCCATCAATGTCTTTAGATGGCACTACTTGAGCAAACAATGATTCAACCTCCAAATGTGACGGCAACGGCAACTGCACAATAATGCCATCAATCATATTGTCTTGTGATAGAGTTTCAAGCGTACGAACAAGCTCATTTGTAGACACAGATTCAGGAAACGATCGACGATCAATATGTACACCAATACGAGCAGCAAAACGTTCCTTCGCGGTAATAAATGCTGCCGTATCGGCACGATTCCCGACCGATACGATCGCGAGAGTCGGGGTACGTGCAAACCTTGCAATACGCTCAGTAAGAGTTGCTGCAATCTGATCGGCAACTGGTTTGCCCAAAAAAAGAGTGGTCATGTGAAAAACACTATACCATGTCACCCATCACTCATACCGCAACGCCTCGATCGGTGATTTTTTCGCGGCCTCACGTGCCGGATAACCACCAAACACCAGCCCGACCAAAGCTGACACCCCGAGGCCTAACAGCATACCTTGCCATGGGAACACAAACTGCCAATCAAGATTTAAGCCGTAGGAAAGGCCCAAAGATATCACGAACGCAAGTCCAGTACCAAACAAAACCCCAATAAAACCTCCAGCCGCAGTAAGCATCACCGCCTCTGATAAAAATTGAGCCAAAATATCACGACTGGTTGCACCGAGCGCTTTGCGTAACCCGATTTCACGTGTGCGCTCAGTTACCGATACGAGCATAATATTCATAATACCAACACCACCGACAAATAACGCAATTGAAGCAACCGCCACCAAAAAACCAGTGAGTGCTGATGTGACCGTCTTTAATCGATCAGCTAAATCGGCTTGAGTTTGAATAAAAAAATCATCTTTTTCAGGATCATCAATGTTGTGATTCTCCCGAATGGTATACCGTAAATCCTCGGCTGTTCGATCTATATACTGCTCTTCAATTGCCGATACGATAAATCGATCAAAATATTTGCGCCCAACCACATATGTTTGCGCTGTGGTGTATGGAATGATTACCATATCGTCAAAATTGAAAAAAGATACTTGTCCCTTTTTTCCAAGCACTCCTACCACTTTCACAGTATACCCCCCAATCTTAAATTTTTGACCAACCGGATTTTCATTGCCAAATAATTCTTCTCGCACTTTATCACCAATAACCGCCACGGCCGCCCTAGCCCGCACGTCAGCTGCGGTAAAAAATACCCCCTTCGACGGAGTAATATCAAAAATACGAGACACCACATCATCCACATTCTCGCTTCCTGCTCCCAACACAGTAGCCTGATACGTTTCATTACCATACGACATTTTCTGAGTACCAAATGCAATCGGCATCACGTGTTCCGCATACGGTACATTGGTTTTACTCTCAATCGCTTTAAGATCACGCTCCTTGAGCGAATCAAGAAAAACACTTGCGGCATCTGAAGGGCCGCTCGGCTCACGTCCTGGAATCACCACAATCGTGCGAGCCCCCATACCTTGTATTTGTCCCAAAATAAGATTCTGCGCACCAGCACCAAGTGCCACCACAAGCATAATTGCCGTAATACCGATTACGATACCCAAAATAGTAAGCACCGACCGTGATTTATTAGCAGTGACACCTCGTACAGCAGTTTTAATTGTTTGTCTATAATTCATATGATTATTTGGTGTACTGGTCTAAAGATACCCGCTGATTAACTACCGTATCCGACTCAATAACGCCATCCTTAAGACGAATGATTCGTTTCGCGTTTTCTGCCGTATACGTTTCGTGGGTAATTAATATCACCGTGTGCCCTTCATCATTTAGTTTTCGAATGATTTGCATAACTGTCTTCCCCGACTTGCTATCTAAGTTTCCTGTCGGTTCATCGGCAAAAATAACCGAGGGGTTATTCACAAGCGCACGCGCAATCGCTACTCGCTGTTTTTCTCCTCCGGAAAGTGTTGTTGGAAACGCGTTCAAACGATGGGATAAACCAACTGATTCAGCCGCTTTCAACGCTCGACCACGCCACTCAGACGGCGCTATTGTAGAGTAATGGAGGGGCAACTCAATATTTTCAAGCACCGAGAGACGCGGCAACAAATTAAACGCCTGAAAAATAAATCCAACTTTAGTATTACGTATACGAGCGATTTCCTCTGCTGAAAAATCGGCCACATCCATACCTTCGAAACGGTACTTACCCGAAGTCTGACTATCAAGAAATCCGATGATATGCAGCAAGGTTGATTTACCAGATCCAGAAGGACCCATCACTGCTACAAATTCTCCAGGAAATATTTTAAAAGAAACATGCTCAAGTGCGCGCGTGACGCTCTCACCCTCGCCGAATGTTTTTGTCAGTTGCTCAACCTCAATAACCGGATCTTGCATACGCCAATACTACCACGACACTACGACACTATTTTCCCATCGTCCAACCGAACAATACGATCGGCAACGTCGCCATATTCTTCTTCGTGCGTCACCATAATAATGGTCTGTCCTGTGCGATGTAACGTATCAAAAATACCCATGACCACCTTGCTCGCCTCATTATCAAGGTTTGCGGTTGGCTCATCCGCAAACAAAATTTTTGGCGCGTGAGCAATCGCGCGCGCCACACCCACACGTTGCTGTTCTCCGCCGGACAACTGACTAGGTAAATTACCAAACCGATGTCCTAAACCAACAGATACCAATGCGCGCTCTGCTTTTTCTACAGCAACTCGCTTATCAAGACCTTGCATATACATCGGCAACATGACATTTTCACGAGCGGTCAATTCAGGTAATAATGCATAGTCCTGAAACACATACCCGAGTCGCTCTAAACGAAAAGTAGTTCGCTGTTCATGGCTCAATCGCTCTGTATTAACCCCATCAACAATGATCTCTCCACTACTAGGATGATCAAGTAAACTCATTTGGTACAACAGGGTTGATTTGCCGGCACCTGACTTTCCCATAATAGCGACAAATTCTCCTTTTTGAATATCAAGGTTCACTCCTTTAAGCACATGGGTTTCCACTACCCCTTTTTTATATGTCTTGGTTAAGTTACGAATAGAAATCATATTAGCGTCCTAAAATAGCGTCGAGTGTATTTTGTTTCACCACAATACGAGCCGGCACATACCCCGCAATGAGAGTGGCACATAATAATATAAGCACCCGTATACTTGTCTCATCGATGGGAGCAACGAGAATGCCGTCTGAAAACGGAAAATCAATCGGATGTGCTGCAAAATAAGGAACCAATAAGGTATAGAGAATAAATAATCCGATACCAGTACCAACAACCGCATAAAAAAGAGACTGGAATATGTACGAAGTCTCAATTGCCAAACGAGAAACACCAATACCTTTCATGATGCCAATATATTTACGGCGCGTAATGGCATTAACAAAAATAACAATAAAAATAGTGATCGACGCCACAACAATGCCAACTGAACCGATCACATTACCTAGCAAAGAAAATGCTGCTTTGATATCTTTTACGAAATCAGGTTCTCCTTCTTCAGCCAATTGCACACGCGCGGTACGATCTGCTCCCGCTGCCAACAAAAACGCTTTAGTTTCAGCAGGATCAAACATATCTCGATCAATTCGAATGGCGATTTCACTCGCATTTAAATCATTTCGCCCAATAAGCTTCCGTACCACTCGGTCAGACATAAAAATACGCCGATCAATTTCGTCTAATTTTGACTTAAGAATACCTTTGATAATAACCTCACGAGAAGATGTTCCGATAGTGAGTCGCACCTTTGAACCCAAATCTGCACCTTTTAAAGTACGAAAATCTGGACTCTCAAATGACATATACTTGTGAAAAAGATTTGAACCAACCAAAACCTTATCTTCGTCTGATGGATCAAGATATTCACCCTCAATCACATATGCGGACAAATTAGTAACCAAATCCTCTGCATCAGCATCTATACCAGATATCGCTGCACTTACTTGATCAGGGACATCAGAAAGTCTTGTTCTCGTCTTGTAATCAGCCTGAAGAGTAGCACTTCCCAAAAAGCGAGTACTCCACCCAACCACACCAGGCGCGCGTGCAATCATACGCTCAATATCAGTCGTTCCTTCAATATACGTCTTTTCAATTTGGCGACTCACAAACACATCGCCATTGTATGCATCACGATAAGTCACGCCAATACCATCAATTAAACCGACTAAGATACCAGCAACTACCACAAGATTAAGAAAGGTGAGCGTCATAACAATCACGATAAGGCTGCTCGTCCAAAGACTTGAACGACGCAATCCGCGTACCGCCAAAAACCAACCGACCCGTATATCCTTTGTAATTGCCATGAAATATCTATCTAGACAAAGAGACTCGCTCACCTTCGGTAAGACCTGAGAGAATCTCTATAAGTCCTCCCTCTGCTCGAATACCAGTAGCAACAGTACGTTCAACAACATCACCAACAACATCGACGACACGAACATATTTTTCTCCATTCGTCCTACTCTGCACGGCTCGAACCGGCACCGCAAGAGCACCCTTCCTTTCCTCGGTGAGCACATCAATATTGGCGGTCATACCAGATTTGATACGCGCATCAGCGGCCGCAAAACGCAAGGTGACTTTATACGTCGCAACATTATCAACAATTGTTTCTGCTGGATCAATACGTGAGACGTGCGAAACAAACACCACATCAGACCCGTACGCGTCGAGTGTTGTTTGCGCCTGATCACCGACTGCAAGTTTTGCAATATCAGCTTCAGGAATATTTGCCTCAATCTCAAATTCGCCGCCACTTATGAGAAAAATTTGCGGGGTATTTGCCGAAGCTATTTCACCTACTTTAGCATCAACCTTCGTTACTATTCCACTAAACGGAGCTGTGAGGTAAGTTTTTGCTAATTGCGCCTGCGCATTCAATACCGCCGCATCGGCCTCAGCAACTTTGGCTTGCGCCGCAGCAATAGCATCTTTTGTTGACCCCGCTTTTTTAAGCACAAGTTCTTGTTGAGCTACTGCTATATTTGAATCTGTGGTATTAAGGGCCGAAATAGCCGTGTTGAGTGTATCAGTTGCCGCATTCACATTCGTACGCGCAGTGGCAATACTCGCTTTGTAACCATCAATGGTTGTTTGAGTAAGTGTTGAATTAGCGGTCAATGCATTAATAGCGATCGAGACCTTATCAAGAAACACTTGCACACTGGAAAGGTACGTAACGCTCCTATTGGAAAGGGTAATAAGTTCAGCCTCTTCTACTCCTTGTTGTACCGCAGCCTTCCACGTTGTCAACAATGAGATCAGCACATACCGGGCCGTTTGAATATCTGTTTTTAACTGAAAATCAGAAACTGGTACGGTAAGTTGTGGCGTATCACTACTCGGGTTATTAAAAAATTGATCTGCTTTGTTACGAACCGCATCATCAGCATACGTATACGCCTGTTGCACACTATCAGCCAATCCTTGCAAAGCATCGAGTCGTGTTTGTGTGGCATTTTTTACTTTCACTTCTGCAAGCGTAATTTCCTCCGGCCGACTACCACGCTGCACTTCTGCAAATTGAGCGCTGGCGACTTTTGCCAGAGCCTCAGCCTGTAGTACTGCCGCAACCGCATCAGCATTTTCAAGTCGAACGAGTGTCTTGCCCGCTGTCACCACATCACCAACACGTACAGCCACAGAAGCAACCTTTCCTGATCGCTCAAAGGCCAATGACGCATCTTTTGCCGGAATAACCCGCCCCGTAACAGACACTGTCTGCACAAGGTCTCCTCGGGTAACCACGACTGTATTTTCAAGATCAACACCACTACCCCCACGATTAAGCAACACAAACACAATCACCACAACACAAATAACGGGGAGTATAATTTTCAAACGAAGCAGAGGCGAGAAATGTGACATGAGCGTAATTTATTGTACCGACGTTATAACTAATTGCTGTGGATCTTTTCGCAGTACATTAATACCCTGCAACGCCCCACCCAGCGATGCCAGGAAGAAAAAGACAAAGATTAACGGTCCAATAATCGGCACCGCCGAAAGTAACAGCATACCTACCACGCCAGCAAACACCAGTTTCCATAGAGGTTCCTCTCTCTCTTGTGTATGAACCACAAGCACAAACAGTGTTTTACCAAGCAACACGTTCGCCCCCGCAATTGCCCACACACAGAGAAGCGCAAGAATAAGTAGCAACACGATGCCCACCAAAGTACCCGCAACAGAAAACAAGAGTATCAAGCCAATTATAAAGAGGAACAAGCTCCCTACCACACCAATAAGTACTGACCGTGCAAGAGTACGTATAGTACTTGCCAGTGACACGAAACGAGACATGCCATACGGTGAGAAAAATCCAAACACAAAAAGAAAGAAGAGTACGGCGAGCGCTTGCGTTGCAGCAAACAAAGAAACAAATCGTAATGATCTCGACTTCCCACTAGGAAGCAATTCTGCGATAGCTGATTGATGGATTGAACCAAGAACAAAAGCATTCTCATCTATCATTGGCGCAGCATCCCCCATCCACACCACATCACCTACCACTTGCGCGTGGGGGCCAAAGGTAACCTTTTCTTGAGCAAATACTTTTATTGAACCGCCAACAAATGAGTCTATGTGGACCGTATTACCAATAACCTTAATATCACCAGACACATCGCCCCGTATCGTAATACGATCTCCAACGGCAAGCACACCACCTGTAACAGAGGCAGCTTGCGCAACGGTAAGCTCGCCTCCAACAAATACCAAATCACTTGTGACAGGTGTTTCGACATCTGCTTGAGCGGCAACAATACGAAGATCGTCACCCACTTCACCGCCGGACAATACGGTAACACCAACAAAAAGCGCATCCTGCTCTACAGACCCCGCGGAGGCAATATCTTTTGCAAAGACAGATGCATCACCTTCAACAGAACCAAAAAGTGATACCTTTTCGTTAGTAACATAAAAGTCATCATAAATAATTGTGTCAGCTGGCAACACATAAGTCACGGTATCTCCGCCACCACGACCAACGATAGCAGCATTGCCCGTGTGGGGAATAAGAAAAACAATAATACTGAGTAAACCTAACAAACGAATTAGATAATGTGTGTGCATGTAGTTAAAGAAATCCCGCGTACAACGCGGTTAATAAGTTCATTATAACAAAGACTGCAAGAATATGCAGAATATCCTCTACAATGTTGAAAAAACCATTTTTCTCTTGAAAAAATCACGTACAAATAATACCAATACTCCGCTGAACAAAATGGTTGCGGCTCCAACCAACAGCTGCAACTCAAACTCTGTATTAATAAATGCTGATGAGAAAAAATCAAAAAACTCTCCCACGCCACGTGTACGCGTTGCATTCTGAAATACATGTTCAACAGACATAAGTCCCATAAGCTCACACAATGGGGACAGCGCGAGTAATACAATAAAAATAAAACCTGCCCGACGCATAGCATGCGCGACGAGTTTTGTCGCATACAAAAATGACGTTCGACGGCACACACGTGATCGCATCGACTGATAAAGATCTTGATTGTAAGTGTTATTCATTATTTCCATAATCAACCTGTTGTAGCGAAAGTGCAAATTTTCTTAACTCTTTGGTTGCTCGAGTCAGACGCACCCGTACAGCACCCTCAGATATCCCCTCTTCAGCTGCCACGTCTGTAATTGTCTTACCAAAAAAGATGACCGCCTTCACAGTCTTGGCGAGCGACCCAGGCAATCGGGCGACGAGCGACGCCAACCAATCGTGCGCAACATAGTTTTCAAACTGGTCAGTCGATGCATCATCTTTAATAAGTGCTTCAAATTCCTCTGAGAGTTGTACCGAGGGACGCGCACTCTTCCTGCGAATCATTGAAATACATGTGTTCAAAAGGACACGGTACGCAAATGATTTAAACGGAACATCACGCCGCGGTACATACCGATTGGCGGCACCATATAAACGAATGAACGCTTCCTGCGCCGCATCCTGCGCTTCGTGTTTGTCACCTAAAATGTACGTTGCGCGACGAACAAAACCATCCACGTAGCGATCAAAAATAACCGTGAAGATTTCTGGTTTTTCACCAGAAAGCATATACGCATCCTCATCAGTTATAACATCTTGTGTGTGTGATACATTATTCATCGTTACAATACTTCCATACTGCCCTTCCTTGGGAGCATCGTTCCGCCGCCGTATCCTTACAAAATTTTGATGATACGGCGGCGGGCCGTTCGCGTTACCCGTGCTATTAATGTCGACCTTCTACATATATAGAACGCATGGAAAGTGAGATTTGTTACATCTTTTAACAAGTTACATATATTCCTGAACAAAAGTAACCAAAAATATGAATTTGCCCTTTACAACTTAATCTCTTTGCTTAATTTCTTAAACATTCTTCTCTTGGCAGTCGCCGTAACGATAGTAACAAGAAGCCATAACCGCTCGTATATTCACTTACCACCATCCCACAATTTTACACTGTATATAAAAAGCCCTGCGCAGAAATACGCAGGGCTAAAAAGTACTTATACAGGCACAACCGCCGCCGGGTCATTTTCCTCCAACATAACGTTGAGGGCGTAATAAGACCATACCCACTCCATACTGTTCCAATACAAGTACCTTACGCACACAAAGCCATTCTCATGAAGATACAATGTTCCCCAAAAAAAGAGTTGCTTCTTTTTCCACCCCTTACCTTGAGGAATAAGGTGCTGATTTGCAAGCAGATAATCAAGCACATGGGCCGTATAGACCCTTACTTCACTGTCCTTCAAGAGTTTCAAGAGGTGTTCTCCCACGAGACCATTCATCTGCTGGACAAGAGGGAGATACAAATCCAAATTCTGGGGATCAAAATGAATTTTTCCCAATAATCTCTGAGGTAACTGCTCTGTATCGGGTAGTATCTGCCACCCTTCTGGCACAAATGCTGGAGAATCACAATCAATGATCCTCTGAATCGGCCTTATCGCAGCATCACCCAAGATGACTGACAAAACTCGGCCGAGCATATCCCCCTGTGATAAGGTCTTCACCATATCAGCCGTCCATCCATTACGCGCGAAAGCGTGATCCAGTTCGGATGCCTGACGAACAGACATCACAAAATTAGTCTCTGCCATAGATATTCCTTCTTTGGTATAACGTGTTCTTTCAAACGTGTTAGTTTTTTACTGGACTCTTCGTCACAGCTTTGAGAGTCGTTTGAAACGGCGCTCGAAGCTGTGACGAATTCACTTATGTTTTAATGTACTATTCGTATAAATAATAACATAAATAATACTAATCTGTCAAGCATATTTGGAGCACTGTCCCACAAGAAACCAGTTGCTCCTTAAAGTACTCAAATAAAGCCATGCGGGAACAGTTATACCTTTTACCTATAACAAGCACAGGAAATACATGTTTTACAAAACCAGCATCGCATCACCAAATGAGTAAAAACGAAACTTATTTTCTATAGCGACCTGATACAAATCAAGAATACGTCGCGGGGCACCTTTGTACACCAAAAACGCATCAACGAGGGCCATGAGAGAGGTATTAGGTAAGTGAAAATTGGTGACCAACATGTCAGCCACCTCAAAACGAAACCCTGGTCGTATAAAGAGGTTTGTGCGTCCAGCACACGCTTTCCCATTCAGCAGTGCTGTGGCATTTGATTCAACCGTTCGAATCGCGGTTGTTCCCACACACACAACCGGCATATGCGCATGTTTCGCTTCTGCAATCCTTTGTGCCGCTGCCAAGGGAACATCGAAACGCTCCGTATGTAACACCCCCTTTGCCACCTGCTCTTTCGTCACCGGCGCAAACGTTCCTAATCCTACATCAAGGCGAACGCGTGCCGTGCGCACTCCCACGCGCTGCAATTGTTGTAACAAATCATTGGTGAAGTGAAGCGACGCGGTTGGTGCCGCTGCCGATGCACCACCCGCAGCAAACACAGCCTGATAACGTTGCCGTACCATGTGCTCCTCTGTATATGGCGCACCTAGATAGTGCGGCAAGGGTGTTGTGCCGTATGTGTGTAACAAAGAAAGAAAAATCTCAAAGGAAACATCAACAGAGAAGGTAAAATACTGCGCATCGTGAGCACGCACCGTCACCATTTCTCCTGAAGGAAACGCGAGACTCTCACCAACCCGCACTCCTTTATTCACCATGCCGCGTATAATCCCTTCATCACGATTCCACTCATTCACCAAAAAAAGTACCTTAACAGAGCCGCCCGTACGCTTGGTAAGCGTGACCCGTGCGGGCAACACCGTCGTATCGTTCAACACGAGCAGCGAATGAATTGGTAGATAAGTTCCAATCTGTGAAAACGTAGAGAAGACGACAGTGTCCGTACGAGTATCATACACAAACAAACGCGCAGCATCTCGCGGCTCTACAGGGACCCGCGCAATGAGCTCATCAGGTAGTGTGTAATCATACTCGGAAAAAACATATTCCTTTTTCACCACGTATTCATACCAAAAAAACAAACGGTGCGCGAATGTATTACAGCGACGAAGCGATAAAACCTATGAGGGCAATGCCGATTGTATTAAATGTGTATGAAATAGGTATTAAAAATCGCAATGATACTTTACTTAATCCAAGCACTGCCAAACCAAGCTCATCAGGAAGCGGGGAAGCAATAATAGTACCGCCAATGAGCCATAATACTACCTTTAACGGTCCATGGGAAAGGGTGTGGCGAAGCCTCTTCAATTGTAAAAAGCGCGGCGAAGGAACAATACGGGCAACAGGCTGCGCCGCAGCGGACGCAGTAACTTTCATTACCTTCAAAATCACCAAATCCCCAAGCAGTGCCCCTACTCCACCATATACCGCCACATACCAAGGACCATACGCCGCACCCAAAGATCCAAGTGCAATCATTGCAGGAGCGGTGGTGAAAATCGAAGAAAAGCCAACGCCTGCCAAAAACGCTGCGAGCCATGGCACCGACTCAAAAAAACTAATGACGAATAACACCCCGCCACTTCTTGCAAACCAAAACGCAAGTATCACACTTATTGTAACCAATACCCAGGTCAATATATTCCTCATAGGACAATAGTCTTATAACAACGCCTCAGGATTATGTAATAGTGACTGCCGATGTGTCGGCATTGTTTTTCCCTTCTTCACCTCAGCATAGCGAGACACATCTTTAAACACAACTGTGGAACCATTCGCTTCCAGTGTAATAAGTGGCGCCACCCAGGGTGCAATGAACGACGATCCATCAAGTGTTGCCACCGGCACAAGTGCCGTCCCGTCGCGAATGGCAACATCTTTCATGGTCTCGCCAAGAACTGTACCCCGAAACACATACAATCGTACCGGACAAAGTGTGTACATGTCCGGCAACTGCAACTCCTTGCCCGTGGTTTCAACGATAGTTGGTACTCCCGAGAGACCTACAGAAAAACCTGTTTGTTGCAACACAATGCGTTTGGCTGCAACCGTGTCATCTTCCCTATCTTGCCTCAACCCAAAAGGAATTGCCCATTTACCAGATGCCTGCTGTACCAAAAGCACATTATGTTTGTACAACACCACTATCCCGTACGCGATCAATAAATCTGTCCGCTTTTGAGGAAAAGAATAAAATAAAGACAAAATAGACCCCACAGTCAGACTAACCAAACCAACCCCATAGATCATGTCCGCGATTGTTTTAGTGTGTTCCAATACGCCCAATACAGTAAACAAGTAATTCCAATCATGAATAACCGCTTCACCACCAAGGAGTGGAAGCTGCATAGCAATGGCATCTCGCGCATATATAGACACTCCCACCACGCTCTGACCAAACCAAAACAACATAAGCGCAGCACCAAAACGAACATCCTTTACAAAAAAATAAACAAAAAGACCAAACGGAATCACAACCTGCAGCAACGAACCTGCCATGACGTGCATTATTTTTGGCAAAAAGAACGCGAGCGTATGACCTGCTTCATGAAATACCACATCAAGACTGCTCATCATATACGCTCCCGTCTCACTCATCGCAACAGAGAAAAAGTACACGGTCGCCAAAAGAGCCACCACCCCTCTAAAAATGATCGGGATTAAATCGGTTTTCTCTGCTTCAGGTTGTTGCATAAAAAATAAAGAAGCTGTTTATATTATACCCTCATTACACAAGAAACCTGTTGAGATAACACAGAAATAAGCTGCGTATAAAAAGCCCCGACAGTAATGTCGGGGCAAGAAGAGTCAGTGATAATCCTGTTTAGTAGACTCAATCTGACGAGCCTGCTGAAGGCCGTCTTCTGGCGACAATGTACCCTCTCTAACCCCACGAGCAATAGCGTGCAGACATGGAATCTCACTATCGTTATGACCCCACGCAGCAAGCTCTGCAACAATTTGCATAATTTGAGCATATGCGACTTCAACGTCACTCTGCGGGGCCTCAACCACGATTCCCTCTTTCATGAAAAAAGTATAGCAAAAAAACCAGAATTTACTATGTTTTTTGCAAAGGGTGCAAATGAGCGGCAATACCCATAGCCGCCGCAATAATCACTACATTTTTAATAATGTACTGACCTTCAAGAGTGGGTGCGAGAAAACTACTCCACGTCTCAGTCGGCAGAAATATAAGTGGCATGAATGTAGTCACCATATGGAACGCAAGTAATGGCAACACCACCCGCTCTGCCCCTTTAATCAAAAATAAGATACCAATAAGACATTCAAATAAACCGAAGAGAACAATAAATGTTGGGAATGTCATAAACGGAACGGTCTGTTCAAATAAATGCTGTACAAGTGCACTTGCCGGACTTAATCCGATAACTTTCAAAAGACCGAACCAGAAAAAAACAATGAACAAAGCACAACGTGCAACAAGTAAAGATAACTTTCGAAAAAAAGTAATAAGTTTTATATCGATTGATTGAATGCTCATATAGTCATTATACCTAGCTGAATTTTATGCGAGACCCAGAAGTCCACACGCACGTTATGCAAATTAAAAATTTTTGTAACACGCTCCCCAATCTTTTAAAAACCGTAGCTGAAAAAATTCTCGATGATGATTTTGAACAAACATAATGACACCATAGCTATGACATACAGCACCACCGCATGAGCATTATACAAAAATAAAAAAAATCCCTTCAATTCCGAAGAATCAAAGGGACTAAGTACATAAGGGTCAGAACAAAAGGTTCTAAGCGGTCAGTTGCGGAACCACCATACGAAAGGAGTGCTCGGCATACCACACGAGGCCGCACTCGAACCGGTAGACGCTCACGCGCAAGCCGCCAAGGCGCACGAACACGTAAGCAACGAAGAACTGGCCCTCAACCTTAAACAAGAAGAATGTAGCGTAGCTTTTTTGACGCAGCCACTGAGGATGCTTTTTACAAAAGTTCTTTATCTGGGCTTGTGTCAGACACAGCTTGTCAAGATCCGTTTCGAGTGAACTAAACACTTGTGCAAAGGTGCCATCCTTTACTATTTCGTAAACATCTACCCCTTGTTCTTTAGTGGCGATGCCCGGTTTGTTGGTGCCAAAGTTTTTGAAGTCACCGTCTATGCCGGACAGAAACACTTCCTTGGCAGTTGCCAATGTCTCTTTGCCGTCGAGGGCATCAAGCATCAGTGTTTCGGCTCCAGAAAGCAGTTTGAGGTACAGCACCTTTTCAGGTTGCTTGCCCATTAAGGCTTCACGTTGCTCGAATGAAAGGTTGTTAAACCATTTCAGCTGTGCAACGGTGATGTTACCGTGGCGCAGTTTGTTCAACAGGTCAATTTGCAGTCCAGCGAAATCTTGCGCCGTGTGCTGCTCGAGACTTTTTTGTCTCATTTTTTATCCTTTTTGTTTTGAAAGAGCCTCTACCCCTTATACCGAAGACAGCGAGAGGTGTACTGTATTCTACTTTAATTATATCACTTTCAGTCTATTTGTCAATAATCCCCGAGGATGTCTATCACACAAAAAAACCAAAAGTATTACGACAAGATACAACTTTTAGGTATTGAACTGGTCTTAGAACTGTCTAACGGTCCTTTAAGGAGTAACGTACTGGCGCGGTTTCGAATTTAGTTGATATAAAAAACCCACGGGTTTCAACCGTGGGCTTGGGATTTTTCAACAATACAGAACGAACGCTATGAGGGCACGATTCCCATGATAACCGGGTAATGATGTTCTACATTGCGCATGACTGGCGGTGAGTCAAGAGTATGATATGCGTACTCCCCGAAGTAAAGGCCGCCTTCGTTCCGGACACGCCTGTAACACGTTCTTCGGAAACACCCCACATAATCTCGGCTACCAAATACTTTTTGATGAGCACCAAACCAATAAAAATCAGGGTACTCGGGATTAAAAGAAGTGGGGCAAACAACCACTAATGGATCAAGCGGCTCGCGGACACAGAATTTGCAAACTTCTTGGCTTGTTATGGTCTGGCTTGCGAGCGCCGCCACATGTTCCAATCTCGGAGGAAGCAATTTCATTCTCTGAAGCGCCCTCAACGCCTGACGGCGATCGAGACCACGTTGCCGCGGATCGGATTTCAAAACTTCGTAGTACACGAAACGGGCGGTGAAGTTGGTAGGGTTCAAGTACGTATACGCCCACCACGGCAACTTCGTCCAGTCATACCAGATAACGTCATCTAACTCTTTGCGCCTCTGTTGATATCCATGCGCTATGTCGTACCATTGCTCAGTGACTTGCACAGGTATTTCGTGAATTACCGCGATTTTCCTTATTTTCATTTGTCATACACAAGGGGATCCGTCCCCATACGAGAGTTGTTTTACGCCGTTTACTCCAACGGCTCTAGTTGCGAAAGAACATGCAAAATACGCTACCTCTATGTGTAACATCAACTTTATATAATGTCAAAAATTAATGGGGTGAGCCTACGAGATGTTTCCCAAATAATTATCGCTGGGTGCCCTACGTCGCAGACTCTTCAAGGCACACCAAAAATATAGTCGCTCTGTTTCTTATTTTTGGGTGTCTATCGGGATTTGAACCCGAACTAAGGGATCCACAGACCCTTGTGCTAACCATTACACTATAGACACCATATGCTGCTACAGTGCAGCCCTCCATTTATATCAATGAAATCAGTTTGCGTCGAGTTAGTAATGGTAGATTGTCTCTCTTGCACGTTTACCAGACACAATCTTTCCTGTTCCATCGCACTCGGAACACTGGTCTAAAATTTTCCCAATAAACGGTATAAATGAAGCTGCTCCAAAGAGACGGCCGGCTCCTTTACATTTTTCACACTTTTTATAAGTCAATTCTGATTCTGAAGTAGCAGAGAGTCGCGGTCTACGCTCGCCTCCAAAATCACCCTCGCCACCATCATCAGGAATTTCTCCAGGAGGAAGAACAGGAGGGGTGCCCCATTCCTTTTCCACATCCTCACCTTGCTGACCTTTGTTCAACTCAGCTCGTACTGTGTGTAAACGATTCTCATCAGAATTATGTGCTTCCTGAACAATGTCTTCTTTCTTGCCTTCTTGCGGAATCGGGATAATTTCTTCAGGAATAACTTCTATTCCAATTTCAGGAACAGGGCTACTTTCCTTTATTAAATCAACCGGGGCACCATCAGGTACATGTACACTTTCAACCGCAACTCTCATTGCTTCTGCCTCAGCTTGCATTTCTTCGGCGGTAACCGGGGAAGTTTCCATATCCACCTGTTCTTCTTCTGGAATGTTATTCAACAAAGATATGCCCTCTTTCATCATAGTAATGCACTTAAAAAATAATATCCTACGTATAACTCGGCGGGGTCTCTTTCACTTTCTCTTTATAATTAGCAAAACGAGCCAACGCATATAACAACGACGAGAGTCGGTTTAGGTACGCAAGCGAGTGAGCCCCTACCTTCACCCTCCCCTCTTCCACCACCGCTACCACACGACGCTCCGCCCGTCGGGCAATGGTACGCGCAGCATCAAACCGTGCTGACAACTCTGCAGCTCCGGGAATGAAAAAAGATTTTATTGGTGGTAATAATTTTTCTATACCATCAACAATCTCTTCAATGTCTTTCACCCGCCGTTCGGGCATCGTTTTCTGCGCACCGGCCAACTCAGCCTGCACAATAAAAAGCGCCTGCTGTACATCACATACCATATCGGCGACTGATCGCTTATGAAAAGACAATTTTTTTGCCTGAGCACCCGAACGACACAATCCTAAAAAAGAATTTGTTTCGTCGAGCGAGCCAAGTGCCTCTGCGACCAGACTCGATTTACTGATTCGCTGATCACAACCGAATGTTTTTGTAGTCCCTGTATCCCCCTTTCGTGTATAGAGTGCCATAACATTAGAAACGATATACCTCTGCTCCCTCATGAGCTACCTCTGTGACCAACACTCCCACTTCAGCACCCTTGAGCGCCTTCTTAACCGGCACATGATCAATCTGTATCGAAGTAATTGCTTCTTCGTGTCGCTCCTCTCCACGAACAATCATAACCCGATCACCCACAGAAAGTGGTGCGCGTAGTTTGATAATCGCAACATTAATGTTGCCGTACCAATGAGTCACTTCACCAATCTTCTTCCCCGGAATTGGTATGATAGTCGATGTAACTGATTTAATTTGTTTCCTGACTATTTTTTTAACCCCTTTCTTTATTGTTTTTTTGACGGCCCTCTTTATTATTGATTTGTTTTTTAAGACACTTTTTTTCTTTTTGCCAGAAATCTTCTTCACACGAACTGATGTCTTTGTTTGTTTCTTTGCAGGCATACATATAACAAATTAATAGTACATACTATTATTCTAACGCCAAAAAATAGAAAGCGTATCTCTTCTGCAAATAAGAAACAGTTATTTGACAACCACCCCCATCTACACAACTTTAATCTATATTTGCCGATAATTTTGTCGAGTGAATTAACTCATTAATTTTTGCCAAAGTAGCTTCTCCAACATATCCGGTACCTTTCGTTAGGTCTTCAGGCAACAAAACATCTTTAGCGTGTTTTTCTTGGAATTTAATAACCGATTTGAGAGTTAAGAAACCAAAATAGTTTGTTTCTCTACCCGGAGAACCAACACCCGAATTGGCCAACTTTGTATCCGGATCGGAATTTAAGAAGATTTGCAAACGTTTAACATCCGCGTGTGTTTGCTTGTATCGCAATTTTTTAGTGAGTGGATTTGTAAACGGTACATTGACTGCTTGTTGCAAATTCGTCAACACAGCTCCCGATTTTAGAATAATAGTACTCGAAGCTACCGCAACAGCAGAAGAAAGACCGTAAGCAGTATAAAATTTCGCGTGAACAGTATATATTCCATCCGGACAGGTTGGGTACCTAACTAAGCCGCCAATTTTTGAACACAAATCCCATGGTCTAGAGGCAACATAATTTTCTTGGCTCGCGTCAGTGAAATCTCCAGTCATTGATATCGCTATTTCCTTAATATCTGTTGCGGCGTTAAACTCCAAAACAACATTTCTACTCGAAGTTATTGGTGCTCCGCCATTTATACGCAATCCAAATCGATTTTTCAGCATAACTGGTGATGTCCACATGATAGGCAAATTACCGCCCCCACGATTTGAACACGAAACAGACACATTTGTCACATTCGCACTTGCGACTGTTCCAGAAGAGTTCGACACAGTACACGTCTGACCGGTTGGTTGTGTCAACACAGTGACGGCATACGAAGCACCATTACTCAACGACGTATCAAAGGTGAACGCACCGCTACTGGAGATACTTTCGTTGTCTCCAGAATTATTTTGCAACACTACTGTCCCAGTTAATCCACTAACTGTGCCGCCGATCGTGTATGTATTTGTGGAACACGAAACAGACACATTTGTCACATTCGCACTTGCGACTGTTCCAGAAGAGT
>CAZTRA010000002.1:0-40372 GCA_964616075.1 uncultured Candidatus Saccharibacteria bacterium | reverse complement strand
CAGAATTATTTTGCAACACTACTGTCCCAGTTAATCCACTAACTGTGCCGCCGATTGTGTATGTTGGCAAAGTAACTGTTACGGTATCACTTGCACTGACCGAAACATTACCCACGGCATCTTTTGCCCAAGCATATAGAGTTTTAGAGCCAGCGGATGCAAACGTATATGTTGCGGGTGCGGAACCAGACCAACCGGAAGCGTCCCAAGCTGGAGCAGTCGAACTCTCGGTTAATTTGTAACCAGTAACACCTACCGCATCAGAAGCTGTGAAGGTGGTAATATCAACAGTAAGAGATGAAGCGGTGGATGGAATGGAAAAATTAGTAACCGTCGGAGCTGTTACGTCCCATTCATACGCCCCAGCTGCTCCATAGCCGTTATTGTGACGAGCATTACCTTCTAAATCATATGGCAAAACTGCTTTTCCTGAAGGGATTAAACTTAATGCAGTTGATGAACTTAGAAGATGATAATCTCCGTTACCGGTAGCAGATCCAGTGTAAGAAGCATTATTTGTATAATTCAAACTATAACCGCCCAGTGCTCCGGGGCCTTTGATTGAGTGCAAACCTATAAACTCCCCTATAAACGGCCAACCAGCAAAAATGTTGCTAGCCAACCCTGCCCCATGACGCACGGACCAATTCCCAACTCTCGCCGCATCAGCAGTACCACCATGAGGATCAACATCAGAAACATTAGACCATCTATCAAAAAGATTTCCACGTACTGATTCGTTGGTCCGTACTAACGGAGTGCCGCCGCTGACATTGTAGTCGTTGTAAAAGGCGTTCACTCTTTCACCTGGGAAGGAATTGTGCCAGATTATAACATTATTTACCGGAGTAGATGTACTTAAATCCGAAGCAATAAGAAGCAGCGCTGTTGTTCCGGTTACTTTTTCAAAAACGTTCTGAACCACAGCAAAGCCATGATTAACAACACTAGTTCCACCCCAAGTTGCTCCAATACCAATACCGACAGTATTACCATATATAGTATTAAATGCCACAACTGCACCTTCAGACATTTGGTGCCCTCGTGCATTTCCTGTTTCTTCAAATCGTATAGTAAATTTACCAGTATTACCCAATACCGCATACATTGTGACTAATATTTCAGGCGTAACAGAATTTCCTCTAAACAATCCCCAGGGTGCACGATTAGTGGAATAGCTACCAAAACCACCATTAAATGTGGTCACAGAATTTTGTGTGGCATAAGCCAACGCCCATAAGTACGCAGGGGCTGCTCCAGCGACAGTTAAATTATTGTCATGCAACCATAAAACATTGTTTGCGACAGTACCAACAAATTGACCAGTACAATTTGAGTTAACAGTTATACCGCTAACTTTGACAAGCCGTGTCTTCATCGAGGCGTTAGAACACGCATTGATAACTGCCTGTGACTTAGACACAGAAGACATCGGCTGAATAGTTAACCATGTCTCCTGTACCCCTAGATCCGACGCTGGCGTTGTGCCTGGATACCCATGATTGCCAGCATTTAAAAGTATGACTCCATTTCCTGGTTCGTTCCTAGAATAATTTGTATTGTTATAGGTTTTAATTGCCTGTACTGCTCGACCAATTGTATTGTAAGAACTTGTCGACGCTGATGCATATGCTGTCTCAGCGGCTGATTGTGATGAATACACCCACGTTGATGCGGTGCTCGCTTGACCGCTTGTTGCATTCACAATCGCAAACGCTCCACCATATGCTCCTGTTTTATCAAGCAATACAGGAAGTGGTCCAAGTCTTTCATCTGGTTGAGCATAACCATGACCTCCGTTTGCAATCAAATCAGAATTTAATAAAGCACTTGAATTTCCAACCCAGGGATAAGCGATAAAGTTACAGGTCACCACATCACCTTGTGTTAAAGTAGAAACTGGTATTGTTGCCGCATATACGAGTACTTTGTTTGTATTTGCAGTTCTGGTAGAAACAGTCATATCGGTGACTGTTTGCGTGACAGTATTACTACTTTCGTCAGTACAAGTATATTTAACCGCAGCTACTGGTTTTCCATTTTGAGCAAATCGGTTAAATACGACCGCTTCCACAAGAAAATCACCGGTTACTTTTTCAAATGCCGGCCATGCCCAACGGCCAACACTTCTAGGATAACTAAGGGTTGAATTATTAGTAACACTCACACCTGTTGCAGCGTTGTTTGCTGTACCTTGAGTGTAAAAACCTGATCCAATATTTACAGTAATGTTGGTGTCGCCAGAGTAGATAAAATCAGAAAGAGCAACGCGAACAGTGAGAGTTCCACCAGACGATGATTCATCCATGGTTGCATTATTAGGATATGGTTTACGTACCTGATATGTACCGTAAATCGTTCTGGAAATTGTTGTCGCATTGCCACTTGTATCATAGCCCGGTGATGTGACTGTAAAAACTATTTTGGCATTGGTCGGATCATTGTTTGTACCAATTCCAAGATCATATATTCCACCCGTTGATAAACCCGCAATATCAATCTCAGCAACCCAACCATCACAAGTGGTGGAAGTGGCAGTACACGTATTCCCTAAAATTCTAACAGCGGTAATGTCACCAGTTGCGGCAAAAACTTTATGAGATGAAAATAACGAAAGAGCACTGAAAAGAAAAACAATTACACTGACTGCGAATATGTTCTTAAAAATATAAAAGCTTGATTCTTTTTTTTGAAAAAAAACACCGCGCGAACACATCTCTGATTCTCTATCGATCTTGCCAAAAATATTTCTCATATTATTTCCTTGAACTTACGTAATCTTCCTTTTATTGTAGCACTTTTTTATTTTCAAGGATGAGCCATCATTATTTGGCCCGAACAATTTCGGCCATACACACCTTCATGGGGGAGCATAAAATATGCCTATCCCTCATGTATTGAATCATTTTTAAACCGCTCATTTATATAGGTATATAGGGCGGCTATCTCTAGTTTGTAACTTCCTAATGGTGCGCGGGAGAGGACTTGAACCTCCATGCCCTAAGGGCGCTACCACCTCAAGGTAGTGCGTCTGCCATTTCGCCACCCGCGCATTATAAAGCCCATCATAGCCGATGAACAAAACGAAATCAACAAAAACACCTTCCTACAGTATAGAGAAGGTATTTATTCTTTAACGGCTTCTTTTGTCTGTTCTGCAATTTCTGCTGGTGTAGCCTCCACCGCCTCTTCAACTTCCGGTCGATCAGCGCGCAACTTACGCATCTCTCGAGCTACTTCTTTGGCCGCCTTTTTACGTACATGATACAACTTGGCACGGCGAGCTTTTGATCGTTTCACTACCTCAATTTTTTCAATCATAGGAGAATAGAGAGGAAAAATCTTTTCTACACCAACACCAGACGCAACTTTTCGTACGGTAAACGTGGCACCCGCCTCGGCTCCATGCTTACGTGCCAAAATCATTCCGTCAAAAATCTGTGTGCGAAACTTTCCCTTTTCTTTGATTTTTTGATGCACACGAACCGTATCCCCCGCGCGCATATCCAACGCTTTTCGGGCGGCTACATCAACTGGCGATATACTAAATGCAGCATCCATAGTAGCGAGTACTCTAGCATAGGGCTATCACATACGCAACAAAGCGGCACCTTGCGCACCTGACGCTTTAAACCGCTCTATTGCAGAAATAAAATCAACCGGATACGGGGCTTCGACAGTCTGCTCTCCACCTCCGGGGAGACGGAACGTGATCATCTTCGCGTGAAGCGCGCATCGAGTAAAACCAAAAAGTGGTGCGCGGCCAATTGCATACAAAGGATCCGCAACTACTGGATGACCAATGGATTGAAAATGAACACGAATTTGATGCGTCCTTCCAGTGAGGGGTTGCGCCTCAACAAACATCGCATCGGTGCCACGCAACAAGGTAAACCATCGGGTCACCGCATCCCGCAGTTCCCCTTTTGGTCCTCGTCCTGCGGACCATTTCCTAAAATCACTGTTACTACGGCCGATAGGCCGATTAATAGTGCCTCGATCATCTGTAAGCGTGCCATACAAAAAAGCGTGGTATTTTTTCTGTACCTGATGCCGCATAAACTGTCGTTTCAGAAAAAGATACGATTCCTGTGTCTTTGCCAAAAGTAATACTCCTGACGTTTCCCTATCAAGGCGATGCACTACACCAGGACGTTCAACAATCAAACCGTTAGACAACGTAATCGGCTCACCAACATTCACCACAGACGGATAGCGCTCGATCATCCATGTCACCAACGTTGGTTCATCAGTGCGCCCATCGGGATGTACCACTAATCCAACCGGCTTATCAATGGCAACTACATGCTCATTTTCAAACAAAATTGAAGGAGAAAAGTTCATTCGATAATTTCAATAATAGCGGCAGCGTCGGACGTACGACCAGAAGAAAGCATAGGAAACCGAAGCAGTACATACACACCTACCATAATAATAAGCATGAAGAGACCAGCTCCAACATGAGCCACCTTGTGGTGATGTGTGTGGTGATGAGCAAATAACGCGAGAGGTACAGTGATGAGTGCCGCTAGAAACGCAATAATAATACCAAACACACGCAACGGATCATTCATGAGTCGTTTTGGTGTTGACACATGAGGCCGGTCAATATCTCTTTCGTTAAACGACTCAGCGCCAGCAACGACTGGGAGTGCGGTTGTATCCTCATCTACAGTTGAAACAATAATTTCTTCACCTTGCACGAGCGCAACAGGTTGAGATTTCAAACTAGTTGTTGCGACAAACACAGGTGCAATCACTTTGTTACTAGGTGTTTCTTGGGGTTTCGTCCAATCTTTCAACAAAGGCCCCGCAGAAACAGGCCGCCCAAAATATTGCACCACAAAAATAGTAGAACGCCCCTCAAATAACCCAACTGCGGTACCCACACCAACTTCTGTAAATTCTTTATTTAAAATATTTGCCCGATGAGAAGGTGAAGCCATCCACGCAACACTAACCGCCGAAGACTCATCAAAATGAACTGCGAGGTTTTCACCCGCCGCATAATACTTGTAGTTCACTAACCCCAACCAATACCACGGCTGCACACCCTCTGGAGACACATGAGAAAAATAGGCTCGCTTTGCCATGTCTTGTGCTTTCAAACGAGCAGCCTCTTCAAGTTTTAAATTTACCGAGAGTGCTTCTGCGCCGTTGGTTTTACGTTCTATATTAGTTAAATCAACAATAGTGGTAGAAAGAACCGATGCGAGATACTGATTGCTTTTCTGAATGAAATGCGTCAAAAGCGTTCCCCCTGAAAAAGTAGCGAGTGAGGCAACAAATAACACTATAACTAATACTTTCAGAAAGTGCTCAACTTCAATACGCGAAGAAGATGGGGAGAGCCATTCACCAAGCTTCTTAAACATGATAAAAAACTTTACCATTATATTCAAAAAAACACAAACATATTCACACCAGTCTCCTTGATACAGTGTTACTTATCACTCTCACGCACCTATTAATCAAGCTTTTATTTGAAAAAGAACTAAAAATAGCGTATCGTAAGGCTCGGTCAGTTTGACATATGCGCCCTTAGCTCAGTTGGTAGAGCAGCCCCTTTACACGGGGAAGGTCAGGAGTTCAAGTCTCTTAGGGCGCACCCATTAGTACATTTTGATTTTCCAACATATCAAAAGGTATATTTAGTGTTAGTTTGTAAGGTTTTTTATCCAAAACAAAAAAGTTCAAGAAGATTTTTGACATAATATAATCCAAATCTTTCATTTGGGTCATTTTAGGTATATTTTGCGGTACTTTTTCCATTAGTTCAATAAACTCTTCGTAAGTGAGGATCGCATCTTTTCCTTCTACAAGCATTTTCTTGTATTTCTTCTCGTCTTTCTCTTTTCCTTTGATCTCTAATTCAAGCTTTGCAAGGTCTTTTCGGTAAAAATCTTTGACAGTGTCTTCTTCGTCACCAATCAAAAGATCTTTTGTTCTCTCAAGTTTATCTTGAAGGGCAAGAAGTTGTTTTCCGTTATTGAGAATGTTACCTCTCAAGATGGAAGCATTTTCTGCAAGTACCTTTTTCATCTCTACCACAAAGTGGTCATAACTCTCCTTGCTTGAGAATGGTTTTTTGTTCAAGTAATCAACTGCGAACTTGATTATCTCTTTTGCTCGTATTCCTTTGTTTTTCTGTGAGCAACCTTCTGTATCACATCTATAGTAAAAGTATCCACCAGAGCCATTTTTTTGAGCTTTGGTAGTAATTCCAGCAGTGAGTTCTTCTTCACATTCACCACAGATAATCATTCCACGCATAAGGTTAGCTTTTACATCTTCACCTTTTCTATACCTCTTTGAGAGTTTGATAAAATCAGCATCATCGTGAAGCTTATTGATCCTCATAAACTCTGGAACAGTAATCATCGGAATGAACCCTTGTATTTCAATCAAGTTTACAACGACATTCTTTCCATACTTCAAGATACCTGTATACACAGGATCTTTCATAATGGTTTGTAATTTTTGCTTCGTCATTCCATATACCTTTTTGGAAGTTTCAGTGTTTGCGTGATAATACTCATTCTTGGTTAGGTATTCAGATATTTCATCAAGTGTCTTTCCTTCAAGACGAAGTTGAAAAGCTCTCTGCATCAAGATAAAGTTATTACCAGCAGGAACAAGGTTACTATTCCTGTCTTTGTGATAGCCGTGCTTTGCTTTATTTACATAACTTCCTCGTTCAATACTCTTTTCATTACCTCTTGAAACATCATCACTCAACTTATCCGAGTATTCTTTTGAAAGCACAAAGGTGATACCGAGTAACATCTTGCCACTTATATCGTTGATAAATGAGAAGCTTGGGAACTTGAGGTCTTTGATGATATTTTTATCAAGCAGGTCTATCACTTCTCCGGCTTCCTTCATATTACGAGAAAGGCGGTCAGGATGCCACGCAATAATGCCATCATAGTCACCAGCTCGGAACTTACGAAGCATCTCCAAGAATACTGATCGCATACCTGACTCCTTTGCCGACATTTTCTCCACCAAAATATCTTCTTTTCTAATATTGATATCATTCTTGTTTGCGAACTCAAGACACACCGCAACTTGATCCTCTACGGAGTGGACTTGTTTACCTTCTTCATCGGTTGATTTTCTTGCATAAATAACATAGCGAAGTTTCGTGTGGTCTATATCTCTACCGTGAGTTGGAATTGCTTGTTTGAGTATTTCTGCAAGCTCATTTGGATTAGATGGAGTGAAGATCATAGTACCTCTATTTTATCATTTTTGGAGGTAAGAAGACACAGCGTTTCATCTGATAATTACCTGTTTTATCAGATGAAATAGCATTTTATTATTTACTACAGTTTCAACGACAAAAATGTTACAATTATCATCAATTACATTATGAAAACTGGATACAATATAAATAAAATTATTGGGAGTGGAACTCTGGTATTACCTGTATCAATGTCCAGAATTGCTGGAGGACAAACACCTGAAGATTGTTACGAAATGTTATCTTATTTTGAAGAAAAATTAGAGAGTTTCAATAATGACGCAATCTTGATGTATACAAATGGTTTATATTTCAATACTGAAGATGTTGCATTTGAAAAGAGAGTAAAGACAAATGCTCAAATCCTTGATCATTCTTCCAAGATGAGAAAGCTAATTGATAAAAACAGAAAGTTTATACCAAAAGCTATCCATTTTATGCCGATAGATTATATTATTTTGAACTCACCAAGATATCAAGATATGTTCAATTTTTTGAAGAAAAAAGAAGCTGAAGATGAAGCTTTTCAGAATGTTATAAAACTTGATACAAAAGGTAGAGAATACACTGAAGCAAATATCAACTTTATTCTTGAAGAAATAGTCGTTGGTCATCTAATCCGTGAAGAGTATGTAGATTTACCTCACACACTAGCAAAACAAGACGAATGGAGGTTGATTTGCTATCCTGGTACTTTTCTCAAATCAGAAGTTTATGTGTACCAACAAAATTATCTTGAGAAAAACAAGAGTTGTAAAAATGAATATCGTGGAGCTTTATATAACTTCAAAGACAAGATATTAGAGGTTTTTTCTGATATAGATTTATCAGCTCTTGAAAAGTAATTTGATTGTTATTAGGTTGTATTATCAATAGAACAGCACCTCTAATACTAATACATATAGTTCAATACAATTCTCGTATATACAGTAACTCTACTTCTTTCCAAGAGTGACAATATCGCCTTCGTTTGTTGTTACGAGCTGTTGAGGTGTAACTTGAGTATTTACAGGAGTTTTTGGAATTGCTTGAACAACGTCAGTGAGATTATCTTTTTTCATACTCAAATTATACCATAATCAGAATGTTACCTTTTGAGCATAAGCACCGTAATCCTTTTCCAGCAGTTCTTTGAGAGAAGTATTCCAACTTCTTATCATTTCAACGTTATTTACCATTGTTTCAAAAAGTTCAAGTGTGGTATGACACCTTGCACCAGAATAGAGCCTATTTTTCTAGTGCCCTCGGGAGGAATCGAACCTCCATTAGCGGCTTAGAAGTCCGCAGTTCTATCCATTGAACTACAAGGGCAACAAGTGCACTATAGCCGTCTTTTGAAAAATCCTCAACGGACCCTCGCGGGGTCAGTCGGAACCGACAACTGTTTCGCTTCTTCAAATTTTTTCGCTCGTACGTTGAAATACTCAAGTACTAACTCAAATTGTTTTTTACTAAACGTACGATTTGATTCACGAGTTGGCAACTCTTTTGAGAGCATCCCACTACTCCACCAAAACACAAAAATGCCTCCAGCAATGGCACACATAATCAGTAATACTGCTTCAATAAGCAATAACTTCCAGTGCGTATTTGGTTTTCTGCCATAACTCGCGGAGAGTACTTGTTGCGCTTTCTTGAAATTGAACGATGGTTTTATGTTCATTTGAGTTTTGGAATTGAAACGTTCCATGAACCAACCCACAACACCTCCTTTCCCTCCCCTAACGTACTATTATCGGTTGAGAACGATGCATTATAGACATACACCTGATATGGAAATGAATCGATTGCGATCGCAAACCGAGCAACCTTTTCCCACGTTCCTCTAACCGTAAAGGTTGCGTTTAATCTTTTTACTGTTGCGAGAGCCTTAGGAGCAACCTCAACCTCATTTAGGTTATCAATCTTTACCGTAAGATCGAAGGCACGAGCCGAACGCTCTACTTCCTCCACAAACGCAACAATCCCGTCAGCACCAACAAAATGATTATCAACTTCCTTTTGGTATAAACGAAATTCATTAAGCGCTTGCCGTACCGCATTATTATCCGCAACCTGTTTTTCTGCCGCAATAACATCTTTACGCAACGTTTCTATCCTTGCATGCCCTTCTTGTAAATACAAGATACCATATACATACACTCCGCAAAGGAGTAATGTGAGAAGAACCACGATCGGTATAAATTTTGTACTTAATGAATGTTTCATATACTTACGGAGTATTTGCAGACTTCTTTTTTTCAACCTTTTCTTCAGATGCAAATTGTGCCGTAATCCCTATCGAGAACGGAATATCTTTCTCAAGGGCAAAATTTGATATCGGTAAATCTACTTTCGTAAAAAGATGAGACTGCTGCTCGAGCGCCTTACGAAACGACAACAATGCCTCCCGAGAAACAGCTTTCCCATCAACACGAAGTGTTCCTTTTTTGAAATTGTCTCCCGCCTGATATTCAATGGCACTAATGCGAATACCTTCTGTACGCATACGGGCTATCAAAAGTACCGCATCTGATGGGTGTGTACTATTTTTTTCAGGAGAAAGTTCAGCAAGTTTTTCGGTTGTCTCTTTAAGAAATGTGGCGAATGACCCTTTTTGTTCTTCGGCGGTTAATAAATTTAAATGCTCAAGCTGTGTTTTAAACTCAACCTCCCGTGACCGCTCAAGTATGATGGCTGGTACAAGTAATGCAATCAAAATAACCTCAGCAAAAATAACATGCAGCAAAGCAACGATAAAAATACGGCGATGATATTCCCGTTTTATTTCTTTTTTCTGTGCAAAAGGAAGAAGATTGAACATAACTAATCTGTTTTAGGGAGCGCCAATCCAATAGCTGTTGCGTAATCTAAGGACTCATCGAAATGAAGTGGGGGGATATCGTCACCCTCACGCAAAACATTCGCCCACACATTTGCAAGTGTTGTTGGACGATTCATAACCAATGAAAAATATTCAATAAGCCCTGGCAATATAGCGTCAGAACCTGTAAAAATAATACTGGCAAGCTCGGGAGCCTCCGCCTTACTCCGTCTTAGATTGTCCCAATAAATCACCAAACGATTCATTTCGTCACGTAACACAGAAAGCAAGTTCATCAAAGAGAAAAACAATTCCATATTTTGCTTCGCCCCGACCAATCCATCTTTTTTCTTTTGCTCTATTGCTTGCTCTCTCGTGAGTTTAAGTTCACGTTCAAATGTTGCCGTAAATGTGTCTGCACCTATTGCAACCGTTGAGGAAAAATACACTACCCCTTTGGCGACAACCGAGAGAATCGTTCGAGCTGAACCAATATGTACAACAAAACGAGCTTCACTATCATCAAATGGTACAACTGCCCCAGCAATTGCTTGCGCGTCTACTACAAACACAAGAGGTTCAAACCCAGCCTCTTCAAACAACATAATGTGGCTAGTAACAACACTCTCTGGCAAAACCGAGACAGCAACTTCGTATTGTTCACGATAAAGACTTTTAATAAGTTCGTAATCAAAAACTGATTCTTGGGGTTTAATAGGAACGTTTTCTTCGAGCAATAACTCAATAGCACCGCGTATCTCTTTTTTGGGAATACGTGGAATTTCAGTAGCAAACAAGTACGCCTTTTCTTCCGGTAACGACGCATGAACATAGCGAACACCCAACTCTTTCTTAATCTCCTTGAGAGCAATCACGACCGCATCTCTACTAAGTACTTCCCCATTTACCATTGCCCCCATCGGCAACTCTCTACTGCCCCACCGACGAACAACAAGTTGTTGTTTATGAAGAACTAGTTCCATAAATCGAATCGTATGATCAGACACATCAATCCCAACTGCAGGCATCTGCAAGTAGGCGGGCGTGGGAAATAGTTCAAGAAAACGTGAACGTTGCATGACAAAAAATCGCAAAGCTTACTACATAGTATAACACCTTCAAGAACAGACTTACTCCGCAAACGAACGCTTGAGACGTTGTCGCTCAAGTATCACTTCAACAAACGGCGGAGAGAAAGAAAACACAATAATAACAAGGAGTGCGAGCGAAAAATTATCCTGCACAAAGGAAATATTCCCAAAAAAGTACCCGAGTGGCACAAACAAACACACCCATATAAACGAACCGATAATGTTGTATCGCATGAATTTTCCATACATCATCTCACCTGCTCCTGCCACAAATGGTGCGAGCGTTCGTACGACAGGTACGAAACGGGCAAAAATAATTGTTTTGCCCCCGTACCGTTCAAAAAATTTATTTGTCTTTTCAAGGTGATACGGTTTGATAATATGTGGAAACTTGGTGAGTAATTTTTCGCCCGCAAATCGTCCGATCCAATAATTCATTGTGTCTCCCGCAATACCAGCAATCAAAAACAACACGATTAATATCCAGACATCCAGACTACCTCCAGCAGCAACAGCGCCCGCCGCAAACAAAAGAGAGTCTCCCGGCAAAAAGGGCGTGACAACGAGACCAGTCTCACAAAAAACAATCAAGAAAAGGAACACATACACAACCGGCCCAAAATCGACGACCAGCGTATCTAAATGGACGTTAATGTGCAAAATAAAATCAATCAAACCAAGAAAATATTCCATGAATATTTATTTAACCTTCGTACCAGGCGGTGTTGCAGGATCAGCACGCAACAAAGTAAACGCTTCTGTTCCTCCGCCTGCAGCCAAAATCATACCCTGACTCTCAAATCCTCGGATAACACGTGGTTCAAGATTAGTAACAAATGCACACTTGACCCCTATAAGAGCATTCAACTCTGGAAAATAAAGAGCGATACCTGAAATAATCTGACGAACATCGGGCACCGCTTGCATGGCAGAAACCTCGCTGGTGGCGGTAATCTCACCAATCGCTGATACCGCAGGCACCATTTTGACACCAAAAGAGACTGTGAGACGCAGTAATTTATCCGCCCCCTCTACCTTTTCAGCAGAAAGAATTTCACCGATCTGTATATTCACCGATTGAAATTGGTCAAAAGAAATCATGCTATTTTTTGATTATTACGCCGCTCAAGAAATCCTTTCAAAATAACGGCCGCGGCCGACGCATCGATCATAGCATGGTCACGCGAAAAGCGTGCAGCTTCGCGACTCGAATAAAATTCTGGTTCAAAAAATATTGGCAGTTTAAATTTTTCTTTTACCATCTCCGCGAATGTATTTACATGTACCTGTACCGGATTATCATTTCCTTTGAGATCTTTCGAGCTGCCAAACACAAACGCCTCTACCCCTTTCTCTTTAACCAATGATGTGATTACAGAAAGTGCTTCTTCGCGCTTAACCACTGCATAAGGAAACGCAAACTCTTCTCCCTGATCAGAGAGCGCAAGACCGACTTTTCTCACCCCAAAATCAATCGCCAAAAAACGCATAGCTGTATTGTGACATGAAACCGAAAAATATTGGCATAATGGGCAATTTCAGGTACCATGCTCTGCACTGGTGGGGTGGCTGAGTGGTCTAAAGCATCGGTCTTGAAAACCGACACATCCGAAAGGGTGTCGCGAGTTCGAATCTCGCCCCCACCGCAACGTAATATCATCGGTCTGTGTTGCCATCAAATTAAATGGAGAACGCAAGGAAAACTCTAGCTTTTTTCCATTTAATACACAGTTAGAAAGTAAGAAACCCAAAAGTTGCTTTTTTTCGCTTACTTTAGAACTTATAAAGATTTCTTTGCTCGCTGAGCTAGATTTAACACTGTACCTGCACTGATATAGAACTGTTCATCAGCATCAGAGTGATCTTTCATCTGTTCAAGTATTTCTGCTCGTCTTGATTTGTAATCTCTTAAAAATCATACATTTCTTCTGTAATACTCCTTGCTTTTTGAGGCGCGTTGGGCTTGTAACTTAATACAAACAGGTTAAATGTGAATTGGATATGAATAACTTTTTGCTGTTAATAACTTGGTCTTTATTTACTATACTTGACGAATTACCTAATAATGTGTATTATATTAAAGTATGAATAAATACTATAATCACAGCTCAAATACGTGCACAACTATCGTGCTTGAAGGCGTTAAAAACGCTTGTATTTAGCCGTGGTAGTTGTAATTTGTCCTAATCTAGGAAATCTCACTTTCTACAGACACCTCGGCTAAACAGAAGCCGAGGTTTTTGTTTGGCTAAACTGTTCTTTACACAAAGGAGAAGAGACAATGAGCAACGCACCGTGGTATCACGAAGACGCAGGGTTTTTCGGAGTCAGTTACTTGGCTTCGTATGTAGACAACCTTCCAGAAGAGAGAACCACAAAGGAAGTGGACTTCTTGGAAGCACAGCTTGGTCTCGCAAAAGGTATGTCCATTCTGGACTGCCCTTGCGGACACGGCAGACACACGATTGAACTTGCCAAACGCGGTTACAAAGTAGTTGGGCAAGACTTGAATGCAACTTTCCTTGTGAAAGCACGAGAAGATGCAGAACGAGCGGGAGTCAGTCCGACATTCCGTGAGAGCGATATGCGAGACCTGCCGTTTGAGGCAGAGTTTGATATCGCTCTTAACCTCTTCACTGCGTTCGGCTACTTTGAAAACGAAACTGACGACCAAGAGTTCCTCAACGCAGTAGCCAAGAGTCTCAAACCGAACGGAAAGTTTCTGATTGATTTCATCAATCGGGACAGACTGATGCGTGAGTGGCAGAAAACCAACTGGCAGACACTCTCAACTGGTTTGGTGGTCTGCCAAGAACGAGAGTTAGACTTCGCACGGAGCAGAGAGAAGTGCAAACAAATACTCATCTACCCAGACGGCACAAAACAAGAGACAACTTACTATCTTCGTCTCTACACTCTCCGAGAACTTATCCTGATGTGCAAACAAGCAGGATTGGAACTCGTAGAGACCTTCGGAAACTTTGATGGAAGCCCTGCTAACTTCCAATCACGGCGAGTCATTCTCATAGCCCAGAAATGTTAGTACGAAAAAGCCCTGTGATAACATCAAAGGGCTTTTGTTTGTGCAAAGATTTGAATTCCCGAAAAATCTTTTCGGAGTTCCCTCGTTTACCAATTCCACATTGTTTATACTGGATTTTATGAATCTATCAGCAAGTTCGAAACGATTATGAGATTTTTTACTTACACCTACCAATTACATTTTCCTAGCTGAAGGGAACCGAGACCAACTCTTTCCACCAAACACAGAGATTGAAATACAAGATGGTCCCTCTTTAGGAATTGCTAGCTATAAAATAACGCTATCTTATTGGTCATTACTTTTAATATATTTCTTAGCACTAACATCTTGGTGTGGCCTAATACTTATTTCAAAACCAATATTTCAGTTTATTTACTATGGGAAAAAATGGTGGATCAAACTACCTAGTGAATAAAACATACATGCTACAATTCGTGCATGAATGAACACGATACTAACGCTCTCCTTTCGTGGCGTGCGCCTGAATATGATATTCGCAAGCACAGCAAAGATTGGTTTCTCGCGCTCTGGATTATCGCCGGTGCTGGTGCAATCGCCTCGTTTATCCTCAAAAACTTTACCTTTGCGATTCTCTTACTCCTCATCGCATTTGTCATCAGCATCATCACTAAACGACCCCCAAAACTACTCCCAACGACCATCTCAGAAGAAGGTATTGTTTTTGGTAGCAACCGATACACTTTTGAGCGAATCAAAGGATTTGTGGTTGAAAAAAAAGATACAACCGTTGGTACCATATTTATCGAATTAAAAAGTTCAATTATGCCGGTAGTAACCATACCGATACGAGAGGTCACTCCAGAGCAAGTTGATGAATTGTTATTATTATTTATTCCTCGAAAACATATTGAAGAATCACTTTTTGAAAAAATAGCTCACTATTTTGGGATTTAAGCGCTTCGTGCTAAAGTGACAGCCGTTCGTTCCCCCTCCCCGTCGTTCAATGGATAGGACACATCCCTGCGAAGGATGAAATGTAGGTTCGATTCCCACCGGGGAGACAAATTATCTCATACACCCATCATACAAACGTACGGCTCCGTTTTTGTCGGATTCTTTGTTATATTCAAGCAACCCTTCGTCGTTCAATGGATAGGACACGGGCCTCCGAAGCTCGTGATGCAGGTTCGATTCCTGCCGAGGGGACCACGCAATAAAAAACACCCTCATCGGGTGTTTTTTATTTATTTGCTTACTGCTTTGTTCACAAATAAGGTAAGCCTGGACTTAAGTCGGTCAGCGGTATTTTTCTTAATAAACTTGGTCTTTGCTGCCTTATCAATAGCTTGATATGCATCGGCAAGTGCCGAAACGGCACCTTTAATATCTCCTGATGACACGAGTTTGCGGACCGCATGTTCCTCACGAACAACCGCTCGCTTACGGCGCGCATTGAAAAGCGCCTTTTTTTTAGAGACACGGATTGCTTTCTTGGCAGATGATGTAATAGCCATATGTGGGGGCTATCCTACCAGACGAACCTAAAATAGGCAACTGCTACGATTCGTGCACTTGTGCGTTAGAATACACATATGATCGCCTACCTATCTGGTTCTATCATTCATTCAGAAAAAAACTACCTTATTCTGCAAGCCGGAGCAATTGGGTACAAAGTTTTTATCACCGAGGAGACGCGCCAACATCTCCATAACAAATCAGTATCCCTCTGGATTTATAGTGCTATTCGAGAAGACGCTTTTGATCTTTTTGGTTTTATTGATCGCAACGCCCTTGCCTTTTTTGAACTCTTAATCACTGTCCCTGGCATAGGCCCAAAAACCGCACTCGGCATTCTCTCTTTAGCTGACGTAGCAACCATCCAACAAGCCGTCATCTCAGGAGACACAAGCTATCTCACCAAAGTATCAGGTATCGGCAAAAAAACAGCAGATAAAATTGTTCTTGAACTTGAAGGGAAGTTGGGACACCTACAAAAAAACAACATGGGTAGTGGCACAGGAGATGTGGATGTGATCGAAGCCCTCCGCGCAATCGGCTTTGAAGAACGTGAGGCGCGCCAAGCTCTACAAAAAATACCGAAAACGCTTACCGATACAGGAGACAGAGTGAAGGCGGTCTTAAAACTACTCGGTAAGTAAATCTTTTTGTCGTTAAAAAAAAGTGCTAGCATGTGCTTATGTATGCACTGAAGCGCCTCTTGCCGAAATATCTTATTGCAATGCTGCTTCCCCTCTATCACCTCTCGCTCGCCTACCTTGGAGCAGTGTGGTACGGCTTTCCTTCGCAAAAAATACGTATCATTGGTATCACTGGCACCAAAGGAAAGAGTACCACTGCGGAGCTTATTGCCGCGTTCCTGAAAGAAGCAGGTGAAAAAGTGGCACTTGTTAGTACTGTTCACTTCAGGATCGGTGAAGAAAATCGTCCTAATTTACTCAAAATGACCACACCTGGACGTTTCTTTCTACAAAAATTTTTAAAGGAAGCAGTATTAAAACGTTGTACATACGCAATACTCGAACTTTCCAGCGAAGGTGCTAAGCAATTTCGCCATCACGGCATCGACCTGGACGCATTTGTATTCACTAATCTATCACCCGAGCATATTGAATCACATGGTTCATTTGAAAAATACCGCGACGCAAAACTTTCCATTGGACATTACATGGCACGCAGAGGAAACAAAAAACGTCCTCGTGCTGTTATCGCGAACACCGACGACACATATGGCAAACTTTTTTTAACCATCCCAGTTGAAAAACAGGTTGGATATTCACTGACACAAACAGAACCTTGTGTAATCGGACAGCAGGGTATTGAATTTACGTACCAAGAACAACGTTACTCAACCACTCTGCGTGGAAAATTTAATCTCTATAACATACTTGCCGCAATTACCACCGTACGCCAATTTGATGTTTCTCCCGCGATCATACGTCGAGCCCTCCGTACATTTGTTGGTGTTCCTGGTCGACTCCAAGAAATACAAGAGGGTCAAAATTTCCGTGTATTTGTTGATTATGCACACACCGCAGACTCACTCAAAGCGATATATGAAACTTTCCCTGCTGAGAAAAAAATATGCGTTCTGGGATCAACAGGCGGTGGCAGGGATACCTGGAAACGTCCCGAGATGGGTAAAATTGCCGGCACCTACTGCGAAACAATCATTCTTACTAATGAAGACCCGTACGATGAAGATCCGATGCGAATCATTGCTGACGTGGCGCGTGGTGTTGAAGCGATGGGAAAAAAACCTGAAATTATTCTTGATCGGCGTACCGCTATTAGAACCGCACTTTCATACGGACGGGCAAGTAAAGTAGTTATCGTCACCGGAAAAGGAACTGACCCATTCATTATGGGCCCACATGGTACAAAAACATCATGGAGCGACGCGCGGGTGATACAAGAGGAGCTGCGCAATCTCATACGGCCAAAAAATAATTCCTCTACTACATAATCGAAACCATAATACTCTCGCATGCCAGAACTCCCTGAAGTCCACACAACTGCAACGATGCTCAACACACTCATTGTCGGCAAGACGATTGTTGACGCCTGGACCGACTACAACAGTTCTTTCCATAACGGAAAAGCACAAATAAAAAACCCTGTGTTTTTTACATACTTTAAAAAACACGTTGTCGGCGGAACAATTATCAACGTACATCGCATTGGAAAAAATGTCCTCATTGATCTTTCAAACAACCAAACCATACTTATTCACATGAAAATGACTGGCCACTTATTGGTGGGTACCTATACAAACGTACATGGTGTATGGCAAAGTACTTCACGAAAAACACTGACAGAGCCTATTAATCAGCACATTCATTTTGTGCTCAGTTTCCACGACAGTACCCACCTTACCCTTTCTGATGTGAGAAAATTTGCAAAAGTATCAGTACATCCCACCGCATCGCTACTATCCATACCAGACATACACATGCTGGGACCAGACCCAGGATCAAAACAAGTGACTTTGTCGGTATTTATAGAACGTCTTCAAACAAAGAAACATGTTCCTATCAAGACAACGCTCATGGACCAGCGCGTGTTTGCGGGAATTGGAAATATTTATTCGGATGAAATTTTATGGGCATCAGATATTCATCCACTCTCAATTACAGACACCATCCCTACCCGTTGCCAAGAAAAAATATATACCGCCACTAAGCACATATTAAAAAAAGGTGTCACAATGAAAGGTGACTCAACAAGTGATTATCGAAACCCTCTCGGCGAACCAGGATCATTTCACTACCATCACCGTGCATATCAAAACACAGGGGCTCGATGTAATAAAAAAGGCTGTACGGGCACCATACAACGTATAATAGTACGCGGCCGTAGCACTCATTTTTGTCCCACACACCAAAAACTATACACAAAAAAGATTTGATAACCACCACTCTCGATATACTATTACGATATGTCTGCGTACCACCCATACATACTTATCACTTTGTTTGTATTCAGTATCATTACTACTCCTCCCACCACACATGCAGAGGAAAATGTTATTTTTGTATGTGCACAAGAAAACGGAACCACATCACCTCCGAGTGTAACCACAGAAAAACATGGCTTATTTAAAAAATTTGTAACCTTTCTTTTTCGTCGATCCTCCCCCACAATTGTGACCATTGATTGTCGAGGAACAACCGTGCCACAACCCATCTCAACCACCCCCACATCATCAACAACCGCAACAACATCAACAACTACTCGCGCCTCACAAAACACACCGCATGTCCGACAAGGAGGTATTTTTAACGCTGTACGACATATCTTCTCTTCATCCAACACACAAACAACATCCTCTGCCCCATCCACCAACACGAATGCGCAACCAATAAAATCAACAGCAACCGAACCAGACGTACCCTCACTAAATACTGAGAAAGAAAACCGTCTCCGTACCATCCAACAAGAAATAAATTTAGTTCAAAAAGAAATAAAAGAAATTGAATCTCAAATCAAAACAGCTGAAGAAGCTCAATACATATCACCATATTATGGTCGCGTAAAAGTATACCTTAAAAAAGCATCTGATTTTGATCCAGACACTGAAATTATTACTATTAAATACTCACAGGCGACGACAGACACACCTCGACTCCCTCTTTCAACTTTCACACTCGCGAATGCATATGGAGAAAAATTTGGTATCTCTGGGGCAACTCCAACACCAATACCCGGCTCATCAAATGAAAAAATTCCGTTACTTCTCTCCCCCGGAGAAACTGCCATTATTGTAACCGGCTCATCACCAAACGGGCTTTCGTTCCAAACAAACTCTTGTACTGGCTACTTTAGTAGAAACACCGATTTTGACCCAAGCCTTGAAATCGCATGTCCTCGTCTCATCAACGAAGCTTGGGCAGCGAAGCTTCACCCATCTTGCCGAGACTACATAGAACGTATTGGTAGATGTCAAATACCAATAATTCCAATAAATCTGAGACCTGAGTGCCAACAAGCTATCGCAGAGAACGTAAATTACAACGCTTGTTTTAACACGCATAAAAATGACCCTGACTTTTACAAAGGTGAATGGCGCGTATTCTTGAATCGAAACAAGCCTATATTTAGTTACAAATACGAAAAAGCGGCGCTTCTTGATGCAAACGGAAAGTATGTTTGGTATTACGAATACTAATCGAGCCCTTCCGTAAGGTGATACAACAAAATCCCAGCCGCAACACTCACATTAAGAGACTCTTTACTTCCTCGCATGGGAATCTCAACAACAAAATCACACCGCTCAATTATTTCTTCTGGTATGCCAGAAACTTCAGTGCCGACAACAAGCGCAACAGGTTGTTTGTAGAGAACGCTTCGATAATCGCGTGCGGTGGGTGCTTGCTCAAGAGCAACAAGAGTACATCCTTGGGAACGCAATATTTGTGCCGCTGACACGAAATCTGTGTGCATAAAAAAAGAAACGCTTTGCTCAGCACCCAATGACACCTTAATGAAATCTTGTCTTACGCGGCCAAAACGATCAACGGGGCCTGGTGTAGCCCCGACCAAATGAATTGCCGAAACTCCCGCACCATCAGCAGTACGGAACATGGACGCAACGTTGTGTACACTGCGTATATCAATAAGGACCAACTGCACACCCGGAGCATTCATAAATAAATATAACGTGTCCGCCCGGCAGGAATCGAACCTGCGACCATCTCCTTAAAAGGGAGCTGCTCTACCGACTGAGCTACGGGCGGATATACCAAATTACCCACAAAACACTGCGTGCGCGAATAAGGTGGTAGGAAAAATGTACAACAAAGAGCCTATTTGAGCAAACAACTTACGCAAGTGTCAAAATAAATCGCTCCAAACCAAGGGTAAAATCACGATCTCCTCGGTGAGCCTGATGATAGAGCGCAACAAGATCACGGGAGCTTTTTTCAAGGGATTCGACGCTCCATACACGCAACCCCGCCTGCGCCTTCTGAAAAGGGTACGGCTTCATACCGGCCTCTGCGGCAGTTGTAACCTGAGCCGCCACCCTCATGTGGCGTACACTGGAAAACAACATACCAGACAATTCTTCAGAAGACACATCTTCTCGCAACGCCTGATGAAAAAGGAGAAATAATTTTTTAACATCACGAGCAGTGAATGCATCAGCAATAACAAACGGGTTAAAATTTTGTTGGCCCTTTTTTATTTCACCTTCATTTTTTTCATCATCCGCATAAACAATTTTTTTTGCCACTTTCTCCGCCTTCTTTTTAGTGAGTGCATCAAGCCGCTCCTCAAGAAAGATAAACACATTATGAGATATTGCCATATCTGGCAATAAACCAACCAAATCTTTCCGTAAGTCACCTGAAGAAAAAAGTCCGTCACCATACACAATAAACGCGCTATTAAACAGTCCTTGTTCATACAAGTGAGACTCAAACAACCCGCGATCAAACCGATCAGGTACATATCGCACGAATGTTGCGTTTGGTTTTTTCTTCAACAAACCATCACGCAAAGACATCACTTCTTGATGCAACTTTGTTCGTTTATTACCAATAAAAAAATACAACATATAGCTATAATACCGTGATCGGTTGTACGTCCTCCCAATTCTTACCAATAGACACCCCGACTGCAAGGGTGACACCATGCTGTTTTTCTGGCGGCACAATAGACTCGAGAGTTTTTTTAAGTATCTCAGAAACCGCGCGAAAACTCTCCTCTTTCACCTCATACACCAACTCATCGTGCACCTGCATAATAAGCCCCGTATCTTTGTGTAGTCCATGTTTTACTAATGCCTCGTCAGCACGCTTCATAGCAATTTTTACAATATCAGCCGCTGTTCCTTGAATCGGTGCATTGAGCGCCATCCGCTCAGCAGCCGCCCTAATATATGGAATACGAGAAGAAAGCCCATCAAAATAACGGCGCCGACCAAACATGGTTGTAGTATATCCCAACCGAGCAGCGGAGGCTTTTGTTTCATCCAAAAAAGCAGCGAGTTGTGAAAAGGTATTAAAATAATCCGTAAGATATGCTTCGGCTTCAGCAAGAGTCACCATGTTTCCTCCCTGCGACAAACTTTGACGTAACGCCTGCGCCCCCATCCCATACAAGACGCCGAAGTTGATTGCTTTGGCAGCCCGACGCTCATCTTTCGTAACTTGTAACTCTTCTTTGTTAAACACCCGAGCAGCAACCGCTGCGTGCACATCTCTCCCCTCTTTAAAAATCGAGGATAGTTGTTCATCACGAGACATCATCGCTGCAATACGAAGTTCCATTTGTGAATAATCGACACACAACAACACGGCACCTGGACTCGCAATAAATGCCCGGCGAACACGTTTTCCATGATCTGAATTCACGGGAATATTTTGCATGTTCGGACTTTCTGAAGACATGCGTCCAGTTGTAGTGCCTGTTTGTATAAAATGCGCGTGCAAACGATCACGATCATCAGCAAGTATTGGTAGGGGTTCAATATAGGTCGATACCAGTTTCGATAATTCACGGTACCGTAATATCGCCGGAACAATAGGGTGCGCATCAATTAATTTCAAAAGTTCCGACTCTTTTGTTGAACGAGCTCCTCCTTCTGTTTTTTTAATACGCTTCCCCACCCCCAGCTGCAGGGTGTCATAAAGTACCTCACCGAGTTGCTTGGGAGAGCTGATATTAAAAGTTGTGTGTGCTGCTGCATAGATATGTTCTTCTTCCTTCTTAATAAGTGTGCGGTACTCTTCTCCTAGTTGTAACAAATACGAACGATCAATTAATACTCCCCGCTTTTCCATATCCGCAATAATAGGAATAAGAGGGAGCTCAATATCGTGGTACACCGATTCACAATTCCGCTCTCGCAACGCCTTAAAAATAATGGGTTGCGCATCAGTCACTTGTTCCGTGCGAGCAAACGCACACATATCTTCAATAGAAGGATTGGTGTAATTACTATCAACGATCCAGAGTGCGAGCGCTGTTTTTTGCAACTCTTCGGCTGATATGGTGTCTTGGGGTGCGGCGGACATACTTGTGTCTGATTCTTTGTGTACAATGGACCCTCCAAGCGCCTCTCTGAGGCGCGCAGGAATGGTTCGAAATTCAAAACGAGCACACATCGCATTCACTTTTTCAAAATCAACCGTATCTTTATAGGCAATAGTGGAAAGTTCGTAGGTAATCGGTGCATCACGACGAATCGTGGCAAGCATTTTAGAAAAACGAGCCTCTTCTTCATTGGTTATCAAAAGTGCACCAATGCGCTCTTTAAGTTTTGCTTTTACGACAACTGATGGCCCTTCCTTTTTAAGAGCTTCATACAACACCTCAATTGGCCCAAACGTTTGAATCAGGGCGGTTGCAGTTTTATCACCCACACCGGGCACCCCTGTAATATTATCTGATGGGTCCCCTGCCAATCCTTTATAGTCTGGAATAAGCACCGGCCCAAAACCAAACCGTTCAATAACCTTATTCTCATCGTACAACACCGTATCAGACAATCCTTTTTTGAGAGTAAATACACGTACGGTAGTCCCAGACACCAACTGGAGCGTATCCATATCACCAGAGGCAATAACAATCTCTAAGGAACTGTCAGTCATATACCGCGCAACAAGTGTACCAAGCACATCATCAGCCTCAAATCCCTCCGCTGATAGTTGAGGAATAGAAAATGCCTCAAACACCTCTTTTGCTTTTTTTATTTGATCTACCAACGCATCGTCCGCTTTCGCGCGTCCGGCTTTATACGCCTCATATGCCTCATGACGATATGTAGGTTTTGGTAAATCAAAACATGCAACCATCACATCAGGTTGCATATCAGCAATAATCCGAATAAGCATGGTCGAGAGTCCGTACAACGCACCGGTAGGTTCACCTTTGCTTGAAGAAAAATCAGGGAGTGCATGATACGCCCGATGAATAATAGCGTGTGCATCAAGTAAAATAATTTTTCTCTTTTTTTTATGTAACATCTTACTGTTCATGATGTAATGGGGGTGTAAACGTAATCGTACGGACCTCGGGGCTCACAAAAGTAAAAGACACGGTCTGTACACCTTTGGGAAGTGCTTCTAACACACGCTCTGGCCACTCAATAAAGATAAGATTTTTGGGATCGGCACACGTTTCCTGAAATGAGAGCGGCGTGAGTGCGCGAAATGAATCAAGTCGATATGCATCAATATGAACCAGTGTTGAGAATGACTGAGGTGGCGCGAGGGGGTATCGCTTCTCAATCACGAAAGTAGGGCTCTGTATCGAATCTGTGATACCGAGCGCGGCGGCGCACCCCTGCACAAATGTTGTTTTTCCTGAACCTAAATCACCAGATAGTGCGACAACAACTGCTCGTTTTGTGGGACACAGTGTGCCAACAAATTTAGTAGCAAGTATTTTTGTTTCGTGAACACTCTGCGTGGTAACAAATGACATGTAAGCATTCTATCGTTTATTTTCTGAAATAGCACCAAAAAGAAAAGCCTCGCGGATGTATTGCCGCGAGGTTTTTGTTATTGTAGCCCCTGTGTGGCTACTTCATACCCAGCATACTATCGCCCTACCAAATGAGACGTGGAGTGTACACTACACCGTCCGCCTGCGTACATATGCACAGACGAATAGTACGGATAGGGATACTGGGGTGCAACAATCACAACCGGCCGACCAAAATTCCGACGAAACCAGCCGCGCCTTCGGGGTGGCTCCTCATCGGGACGAGTAAATACTATTGGTTGCACCCTACTGTACGACGCTTCTGTGCGTACCGACTGAACGGAGGAATCCGCTTGTCGCGAAACCCACCGCACCATTGTTCTCCCTTCACCCGCCTCAAGTGGTGGCGGGACCGCAGGAAGCCGCCTCGAACGAGCAGCGGCGGCATTCGTCCTTATCTCTCGTGGTGTAAAAGGTATTATCCGAACCGACGGCGGCAGGTTGGTGAGAGAATAAGCGCCCGCGGTCACCGATAAAATATCGGTGACATTCGTTGAATCAACTCGGACCCCACGGACACCCTGTTGTGCCGCTTGAATGATCAAAGTGATTAAAAGACCATTTGTGGCTGTGCGGATCTCTCTAGTAACCCACTCGTGTAGGTATCCCTGCTCGGTATAGGTATACACCGAGGGCGAGATGTACTTACCGTGCACCACAATCAATGCCTTCCCTTGAACTGGTAACCGCCCAGACAACACGTCAGCGGGAGATGCCTCTTTTTTGCTCCATAACTCCATCAAGGGTTGCTTGAAATGATTGAACAGGTATATACCCAGTCCAACCACAACAACACAAATCCCACCGATGAATATACCGCGATGCCGATTAAAAAAACTCGGCCCAGAACTTCCTGTTGCCATACATTAAAGTACTTCTATTTTTTGAGATGTTGTTTTTTACGGGCCACCGTAGAAACAACATCCTTGTTTCTACTTATATTATAGCAAATTTATAATAAATGTCAATATATTAGATCCTAAAATAATGGCCCTCTATAAACGAAATAATTGATTTTAGGTTACAATAGAGTCATGTTGCAATTTGACGACGAACGCCAAAACAAACATCTCAAAGATCTTCGGCATCTTGAAGAAGAGCATTTTATTGAACTTAGTGCCTCAACAAAAAATCTTCCCTATGCAAACCTCTCAAATATTGCTGTAAACCTCGAGGCGCTCCGCTACATTCCTGAAACTGAAGCACGTATGGGAAACATTGTGGCCTTTGACATACAAAACAAACATCTCTCTATTGGCCTACTTCCTGATCAAAATGATCATACCAAAAACACGCTTGATCGTCTGACGAAAGATGGGTTTTCTTTTAGCGTGGTGGCTGTTTCAAAAACATCGCTTGAACACATCTACGAGAGTTATAAAGACTTATCATACGCAGTGGAAGCAAAAGCTGGTTCCATCGAAATTAGCAACGAAAAAATTAATGAATTACTCTCTGTTATCAAAAAGACAAAAGATGTTGCGGAGCGAATAAAACAAATACTGGACGAAAAAAAAGCATACAAAATATCACGTGTTATTGAAGTTATTCTTGCTGGAGCGTTGGTAACAACCGCATCCGACATACACATTGAACCAGGAGCGGGTGGGGCTGTAGTCCGATACCGTCTCGATGGGGTTCTTAATATCATTCTACAATTTGATACAGAAACATACGCTCTCATTATCAACCGTCTGAAACTACTTTCTGGACTCAAAATAAACGTGCGTAATGTTCCCCAAGATGGACGTTTTTCGGTAGCAATTAAAAACGAGGGGATCGACGTTCGTGTCTCTACTCTTCCAGGCACATACGGCGAATCAGTTGTCATGCGTATTTTGAATGCGAAATCAATTCTTGTGTCTATTGAAGATATTGGTATTGAACCAGTGCTGCGTAATATCCTTGAAAGAGAGATCAATAAACCAAATGGAATGATTCTCACCACCGGACCAACCGGTAGTGGAAAAACAACAACATTGTATGCGTTTTTGAGAAAAATCTATTCACCAGAACTAAAAATTATCACTATTGAAAACCCTGTTGAATATCACCTTCCTGGAATTGTACAGAGCCAGGTTGATACCGAACGTGGGTTTACATTCATTCACGGTCTCCGCGCAGCCGTACGACAAGATCCAGATGTAATCATGGTGGGGGAAATCAGAGACGAAGAGACTGCCCGAACTGCAATTGATGCTGCACTTACCGGCCACCTCGTCTTCTCTACCCTCCACACCAACAATGCCGCCGGAGCATTCACTCGCCTTATTGATCTCTCAGTGAATCCAAAAGTTATTACATCAGCAGTAACTGTCGCGATTGCACAACGTCTGGGACGTAAATTATGTACTGCCTGTAAAAAAGAAAAAAAACCGTCACTTGAAGAAAAGCTGCTTCTAGAAAAAATTCTTTCATCAATCAAAGGAAGAAAACATCCATCATCTGTTAATACTTTATGGACAGCTCCCGGGTGTGAAGCTTGCAACAATACCGGATTTAAGGGACGTATTGGTATATATGAAGCAATTTTATCTAACGAAAAAATAGAATCAGTTGTTATTAATAATCCATCCGAGCGTGAAATACGTAAACTAGCCGATGACCAAGGAATCCTTACGTTACGACAAGATGGTGTACTAAAAATACTTGAGGGCATTACCTCGATTGAGGAAGTGAATCGTGTTATCGACCTCTCAACAGAAGAGTAACCCCAAGAAAAACAAAAATGGCTATTTGGGAAGTTCCGTACCATACACAAACAACCTATACTTACAACAGAGGTAGTGCTCATTTGAGCATATAAATCTCTAAGCAATGCTTTCGATGGGGGACCCAAATGAAAGCTAGGCGTGCCGCAAAGGTGTGCCACAGTGTTTGCAAAAGCAAAACCAGAGCATCCTCGCAAACGAACCACAAATCACACGAGGTGACCTATTGCTTAGAGATTTATAATCTCAAATGATGTAATAGAAAACTCCCCATTGGGGAGTGCATCTACTAAAAGAATAACATTTCGTGGTTTTTTTGTCAATCTTATTTTTTATTTGCACGCATGTTTTTTTAAAAAAGCCTTTTTTTAGGCCACAAATTAAACTTGTGTGATACTTTTTTTAGTTTGAGTCTCTACCAAAAAAGGGGTACCATACAGAGGTAGACTATGAGAGCTCCAAAAACACAACCAGTGGGTACATTTTCAGAAAAAACACAAAAAGAGGTGGGCGTACTTGATCAAACACTGCGCCCTTCCCGCTTTGATGAGTATATTGGACAAGATCGTTTAAAAGAAAATCTAAAAATACTGCTCGCAGCTGCCCACGGAAGAAATCATCAACCTGAACACATTCTTTTTTATGGCCCGCCTGGGCTCGGAAAAACAACGCTCGCACACCTCATCGCAAAAGAACTAAATGCTCAGATGAAAATAACTTCAGGTCCCACCATTGAGCGCGTTGCCGATCTTGCATCTCTCCTTACCAACCTCTCTCCTGGGGATGTGTTGTTTATTGATGAAATACATCGACTTGGTAAACAACTTGAAGAAGTATTATATCCCGCAATGGAATCTGGTGTGCTCCATATCATTATTGGAAAAGGTCCATCGGCACGAACGGTTGAGCTCACCCTGCCACCATTCACCCTTATTGCCGCAACAACACGCATTGCACTTATATCCTCACCACTCCGATCCCGATTCTCTGGTGGCGTGTTCCGTCTTGATTTTTACAATCAACAAGAAGTAGAAAAAATTGTGCAACGCTCAGCACATATTCTATCGATCCCATTATCGCAAGAGGCAGCCGAGGCTATCGCAACGCGATCACGAAGGACTCCCCGAACAGCAAACTATCTGTTAAAACGTTGTCGTGATTTTGCGGCAGTTAAAGAAACTACTTTATCAAAAGAAACTGTTAATGAGGCACTTTCTTTGCTCGGTATAGACCACAAAGGTCTTACAGTTGCCGATCGTTCTCTCCTCTCTACAATAGCTACAAAATATAACGGTGGTCCTGTGGGACTCAACACACTATCAATCGCTCTCTCTGAAGAAGAGGCGACGATCGAAGAATTTAATGAACCGTACCTTGTACAGATTGGTTTTTTAGAACGAACACCCCGTGGGAGACTACTCACATCAGCAGGTTTTGCTCATCTTGATTTAATCCCACCAGCAACACAAAAACCATTACTCACATAACACACATATATGGCAGGACATAATAAATGGGCGCAGATCAAAAGACAGAAAGAAAAAACTGATGCAGCAAAAAGTAAATTGTTTGGAAAATTAGCAAAACTTATCACTGACGAAGCTCGTAAGTCCAACGGGGTTTTATCGTCCCCTGGACTAAAAGTCGCGATTGAAAAAGCAAAAGCGGAGAACATGCCAAATGACAATATTGAACGAGCCATAAAACGTGCAGCAGGCTCCGAAACTCAAGCAATGGAACGTATTATGTATGAGTGTTACGGTCCCGGAGGGTGCGGCCTTTTAATTGAGGCACTTACAACAAACAGGAACAAAGCGGCTCAAGAAATAAAACATATTCTCTCAAAGCACGGTTTTACTTTGGCTGGTATAGGAAGTGTGTTATGGGCTTTTGAAAAAAATCAAAATGGTGAATGGCTCGCCACAACCCCGATCGAACTTTCTGACGAGGATGTATCACTCCTTGCGATTATTATTGAAGAGCTTGAATCTTGTGATGAAGTCCATGCCATCTACACAAACGCCTCCTAATATTATTGTCGGGATTGATCCCGGTTATGACCGTTTGGGTATTGCAGGCATATCACAAGAACAAAAACCGTCACTCCTTTTTGCCGACTGCATCACGTCCGACAAGAGACAGCCGCACCACAGACGACTACAACAAATCGGTGAGGCGGTTCGTGAAACCTTGCACACATGGCACCCTACTATTGTTGCTATTGAAAAATTGTATTTCAGTAAAAATGTAAAAACAGCGCTTTTGGTTGCTGAAGCTCGGGGGGTTGTACGAAATTGCACGGGCAGGAATTATGTTATATGAATACACTCCCGCTGAGATAAAAATCGCGGTCACCGGTCACGGTGCGAGCAATAAAGAACAAGTTTCTTTTATGGTTAAAAAATTAATACCGGTACCCCCCTCGATTATTTTTGATGATACATTTGATGCTATCGCGCTCTGCTTGACACAGCACGCAACACACCGTTTGTAACATGTACACACCCCCACCCCCTTGCAGATTATTACCAGTCTGGTAAAAGTATGGGAACCGCAAGGCTGCGGGTATTACCCTAACTTATTGGTCGATGTTTAACGAAGAAGAAATACCGGAAGATGTCTTCGCCGGGGCAGAAACCCCCGAAGACGATCTACCGGATATACCTGAGGGCTTTTAATCAAAAAACCTCTCTATTACGAGAGGTTTTTTGATTTTTATTTATTTGGAATCAATCGTGCAAAACGGTGTTTTCCTATCCGTACAACCATTTCACTCTCAACCACCTGATCCGCTGTTATTTTAAACTCTTCACTCGACGTTTCTTTAAAACAAGTTACTGCTCCCGCATCAAGAAGTCGGCGCGCCTCACTTTTACTTTTCACCATACCACTCAAAAAAAGTGCATCACTAATAGCCGAACCTTTTTGAACAGACACAGATGAAACTTCAGTAGGGATCGATCCTTTTGAAAAAATATTACTGAATTGTTCAGCTGCCACCTGGGCCTTCTCAGATCCGTGATACATCGAGACGATTTGTTTTGCCAGGTCCAACTTAGCATTCATGGGGTGAACCGTACCCTGACTCAAACCCTGCACCACCTGCTCAACCACTTCTAGTGGTGTATATGTTGCGAGCCGTAGATAACTAGGAATCAGACTATCGGGAATCGACATAATCTTTCCAAACATGTCATTCGGCTCAAGGGCGACCCCTACATCGTTTTTAAGAGATTTAGACATCTTCTCCTTGCCGTCAAGCCCGGGGAGTAATTCAAAAGAAAGAACGGCTTGTGGGGGCTGCCCAGTCATTTTCATGATATCTCGCCCCATCAGCATGTTAAATGTTTGGTCACTTCCCCCAACCTCAAGATCGCACGATCCATACACTTTTGCTAACACATGAGAATCGACACCTTGTAAAATCGGGTACAACATCTCGTGCATGTACAACTCCTCTTGTGCAGCTAACCGGTTTTGAAAAAAGTCTCTGGCAATAAGTCGGCTATGTGTAATTCCTCGGAGCACTGAGAAAAAACCTCGGAGCGTTACGTCGTGTATTTCTTTGTTATGGAGCATGTTGTACTGCATGCGTGTTTGTTCAAATGCTGCAGCCTTCCAAGCCAGGCTGCCTACCGTAAGCTCTATAACTGACTTTCCTGCCGAACCAACCCCCTCGATGTGAACCTTTGCTTGTGTGTCAGGTGCAATATCGGTCACATTAAAAAACCAGTCGGAGTTTCTAATCCAAGAAAAAACCGCCGGATCCGTACGCAGAACTTTGCCCACCTGGGTGAGGTAGGTGTGCATGTTTTTTTCAATTTCTGCAAAAGCGATTTCTGGACGAACCTTACTCTTTCCTGTTGGATCGCCGATTTGTGCGGTAAAGTCACCAACCAAAAACACCACCTTGCACCCAAGATCCTGCAGACCACGTAAGCCGCGGAGTGCGACAGCGTGCCCCAGGTGAATATCCGGACGAGTTGGATCAACGCCAAATTTTACAATGATGTCGCCCTGAAACTCTCCCGAGGCTTTTTGTATAAGCTTTTTTTTGAACACACCTTCCGGATCAACAACAGAAGCGACCCCCTTAGACAAGACATATTCGACCTGCTTCTCTATATCCAACCGATTATTCATGTTGCTTACTTTACCATAGGGTGAAACCGGATACCACGACGATGCATTATAAAAAATGCTAGGATAAAGCCATGAAACGAATTAAAAAGGCCCGCTCGTTTTTTATGAACGCTTTACTTGGAAGCGTTGCAATATGTTTTTTTGGTGCCGGCGCAATGTTGGTGTGGGTCGCCACGCTTCGAATGCCGGATTTGGGTTCGTTTGATACTCGAAAAGTTTCCCAGTCAACAAAAATATATGACCGAACAGGTCAAACACTCCTTTACGACGTACACAATGACATCAGGCGTACAGTGGTACCTTTTGAAGAAATATCTCGCCATGTAAAAAACGCGACGGTTGCCATTGAAGATGCGGAATTTTATCAGCATCGCGGTATACGCCCCCTCTCGTTTATACGTGCGGTTCTTGCAAATTTGCAAACAGGGTCGTTTGGACAAGGTGGATCGACCATCACACAACAGGTAGTCAAAAACGCCCTCCTAACGGTCGACAAAAAGGTTTCACGAAAAATCAAAGAGTGGATCCTATCAATCAAACTTGAGCGAGTGTTGAGTAAAGACGCTATCCTTTCATACTACCTTAATGAAACACCATATGGAGGAAATATGTACGGTGTTGAGGAAGCTTCAAAAACTTTTTTTAACAAAAAGGCGAGTGAGGTTACCTTGGCAGAGGCCGCCTATTTAGCCGCATTACCACAAGCACCAAGTTATTACTCCCCTTATGGAAACAACCGTGAAGCCCTTGAGGAACGAAAAAATTTGGTACTTACAAAAATGCTTGAAAATAGCTTTATCACTAAGGAAGAATATGATCAAGCCATAACAGAGGCGGTTGTGTTTCAATCACCGGGTGATTATGGTATTAAGGCTCCTCATTTTGTTATTTTTGTAAAAGAGTACCTTGAACAAAAATACGGAACAGAGGTGGTTGAAAACGGTGGACTTACCGTGATCACAACACTGGACTACTCATTGCAAACAAAAGCCGAGGAGCTTGCCAAAAAACATGCCCTCCAAAACAAAACATCATTCAACGCAGAAAATGTTGGTGTTGTAGCCATCGACCCAAAAACAGGTGATATTTTGGCAATGGTTGGTTCCCGAGATTATTTCGATAATGAAATTGACGGCAACTTCAATATCACCTTGGCACATCGACAACCAGGCTCATCATTTAAACCTTTTGTATACGCAACAGCCTTCAAGAAAGGATATTTACCGGAAACAGTTTTGTTTGATGCTCAGACAGAATTTTCAACTCGTTGTAACCCAGACGGCACACCAATTGTTGTGGGCCAAGAAAAAGAGTGTTATATGCCAGAAAATTATGATCATTTGTATCGAGGACCAGTGAGCCTGCGGAATGCGCTTGCACAATCAATTAACATACCAGCCATAAAAACCCTCTACCTCGCTGGCCTGCAAGATTCTCTTGAAACAGCTCGAGATTTTGGCATAACTTCTTTGGGGGATATAAATCAGTACGGACTCACCCTCGTACTCGGCGGTGGCGAAGTAAGTCTCCTTGAATTAACTAGTGCGTATGGTGTTTTTGCAAACAACGGAACAAGAAACCCGCACCGTGCAATATTGTCTATTACAAACACAAACGGGGAGGTTATTGAGCAGTCACACCTCTCCCCTCGAACTGTTATAGACCCGATTATTGCACAGCGGGTATCTGACGTTCTCTCTGACAATACCGCACGCGCACCCGCGTTTGGAGAACGATCACACCTCTATATACCACAACGAGACGTTGCGGTTAAAACAGGAACAACAAACGATTATCGTGATGCATGGATTGTGGGCTACAGCCCCACTATTGCCATTGGTGCATGGGCAGGCAATAACGACAATAGCCCTATGGAAAAGAAGGTTGCAGGTTTTATTATCGCACCATTATGGAATGAAATTATGACACACGCTCTTTCAAACCTACCACCTGAGCGTTTTACAAAACCACCCGCCATTGATCTTGAATCAATAAAACCTCAGTTGCGTGGAGTATGGCAAGGAAACACTAGCTATATTATTGACACCATTAGTGGAAAACTTGCAACCGAATACACACCAAAAGAACTACAACAGGAAGTATTTATTCAAGATATACACACCATTTTACACTGGATTGACAAAAGAAACCCCTCGGGTCCCGCACCTATAGACCCTACAAACGACCCTCAATACCTTTTGTGGGAATATGCGGTCCAAAAATGGGTGAGCGCACACAAACTTAACACAACATCGTCAAAACCAACCGAATACGACACAGTACACACCCCACAAAACGCACCAATTCCTTTTATAAACGGGTTGCAAGAAAATCAGGTAGTTACAGCCGACACACGAATAATTGTTGGTGTTCAAACAATGGGCACATATCCACTCACACAAGTTGATTTCTTTTTAAACGGAAAACTTATAGATTCAAAAAAATCATATCCATTCTCTTTTGTTTTTACACCCCAAAACAGTCCGGGTATCAGCACTAATAATGAGCTCCTCCTGGTACTCCACGACAGTGTAAAAAACAAAAAAGAAGTCACAATACCATTTACTGTCACTTTTTAATTAAAATAATTCAATTTTCTTTATTTGTGGAAAATCTTGTTTTAATATTTTTATCAGTTGTTGTTTTTTTAAAAAAACTTCACTCATAAGCGGTGCGGGGCCTCGCAACCAAACCATTCCGTTGCGATATTTAATTTTAAGATTTTTAAATAACGGAAAATGGATTAAAAGATGCTCGTGAATCTTTTTTGGTGTAATAACAGCATCAATAAAACCTCTTTTTTTTAAAAGCAAAGCGCTTATATGATCCATACAAAACGTTTATCGATTCATGGGCATCAAAAGATACATAAAAGTTTTATCGCCCACTCCACGAATAATAAGAGGCTTACCAACACCATTAAACGAAAAAGACAGTGTGTCTGTGATGAGTGACGGAATACAATCAGTAATATACCGATGATTAAAATTCATAGAAATCCCCTCCCCCTTAAACGCCGCTGGAAGATTTGTTTTTTGTTCTCCAATAACTTGATTTTTTGTTTCTATTTCAAATAGTTCTTTTTTGGGCTCTATGTGAAAATGAATTTGGGAAAATGTATCAGAAAACACTGTTGCCGCTTTTAACGTGTTTACAATATCTTGTTTAGCAACAACAACCTCCGTCTCTGACCCTTGGGGTATGATTTGTTTATAATCAGGAAACGTGCCCTCAATCAAACGAGATGTTATATACAATGAAGGGGTTATAAAGCTAATCTGCTGCCCTTCAAGAGTAACGCTGACCTCTTTTTCTGAAATAAAACCAAGAATCCGTGCTATCTCTTGTGCGTTTTTATTTGGAATAAGAATATATGGCACCTCTTTTTTTAAACCCTTTTTTAGAGAAATTTTTTTTTCAGCCAAACGAAATGAATCAGTTGCAACAAAGGTAAAACTTTCATTATCAATATTGACCATTACTGCAGCATACTCTGGTTTAACTGTATTTATTGCCGCAGCAAAACAAACAGATTTTATTCCTTCAACAAAATCACTTACAGCAACAGTAAACACTTGTTCGTTGTGGATTTTTGGAATAAGGGGAAATTCTGCATGATTCATAACATGAAACAACGCTTCGCTTTTCCCAATAATAACTTTTACAGTGGTTCCCACCATCTCAAGGGTGATATTTTTATCTGAACGTATTGCGGTTACAAAAGATAAAAGATTAGATATTGGCACAGCAACTTCCCCTTTTTCTATAACTTTTACAGGTATTGTTGTTTCGACTCCTAATTCAAGGTTTGTTGTCTTCAAGGTAACTGTGCCATTTTTTGCTTCCAAAGAAACACATGCCAAAATTGGGAGTGTTGCATTTTTTACCGCAATACGTTCAAGCATTTGTAGTGCGTGTTCAAATCTTTCTTTTACACATTCAAATTTCATATTTTATAAATAGATTATTTTATTTTTAAGGAGTGTGAGTATGTGGATTTCTTTTAAAAAGAAATAGGAGAAAGGTTTTTTTAATACTGGTTGTGTGGATTATGCGCATAGAATTTGTGGTTATTGTGGTATGTGTGTCATTAGTTTTATTTTTTATTCACAATTATTTTTTGTTTCGCACGGGTTGTTATGTGTTTTATACCACTTTTTCCACAGGTTTTACTCAAGAAATCATTGAGCGTATTTGAGAGAGTTCTTTTGTGAGTACGGTGTCATTTTTTAAATCATTTTTAATTTTTTCACACGAATGGATGACTGTTGTGTGGTCTCTTCCTCCTAGTTTTTCTCCAATGGAGGGGTAAGAAATACTAAAATCTTCACGAAGAATATACATGATTAGTTGTCGGGGACGTACCACTTCTTTACGTCTAGTTTTTTGAGTAATACTATCTTCGTTGATGTTGTAAAAATTTGCAATTATATGGATAAGGTCTTTTACGGAAATTGTTCGTTTTGGTTTAATGTTGTTTTTTATGAGGTTTTTTACATCAAGAACGTTTAGCTCCCTTCCTTTTATTTGAGTTTGACATCCAATTGAGTTTATAACACCCTCAATATCTCGAACGTTACCCTCAATTGTTGAGGCTAAGAAATCAAGAATTTCATCGTTTAATACTATATTTGAAAGACGTGCTTTTGCTTTAATTATTGCAATACGAGACTCGTGGTCGGGAGCTGGAATATCGACTGCCATACCGGCAGCAAAGCGTGATTTTAAACGATCTTCAATGTCAGGTATTAGGTTTGGGTGCTTATCTGAAGAAAATATGATTTGTTTATTGTTGTCATATAAAGTGTTGAAAAGGTGAAAAAGCTCTTCTTGTGTTTTTTCTTTTTTTGAAAAAAATTGAATATCGTCCATAAGGAGTACATCATATCGACGATATTTTTCTTTGAATTGATTTATACGATCAATGCCCATTTGCATAGCGTTAAAAAAATCAAGTGCAAATTTTTCTGAGGTGAGGTAATAAACCTTCTTACCCGGGTACGTTGATTTCATTTGATTCCCTATGGCTTGAATAAGGTGTGTTTTTCCATGTCCTGTTGCCCCATATATAAATAAAGGGTTGTATGAGATGCCTGGCCGTTTGATTACTGCTTGCGCAGCTGTGTGGGCGAGTTCGTTGAATGGGCCAATAATAAAATTTTCAAACGTATAACGAGGATTTAAATTGTCATCTTTGTTGATGGTGTATTCCGTAAGGGGTAGTTCGGGTACGGTTCTTGAAGTGGATGACTCGTGAATATTTTTTGGGTGGGAGTCTCGTGTGACAATAAATTCAAGTGCCCGTGTTTGTTTATTAAGGTTGCGGAGAATTCTCAGTATTGGTTTGTGGTATTTATTTACTAACCAGTCTTTAACAAACATATTTGGAACCGCAACAGAAATTACTCCATCGTCATTTTTAATAATCCTTGTATCTTTAAACCATGTGGTAAAATTTGCTTTTGAAACAGAAAGCTCGAGTTCCACAAGTACTGAATCCCAAAGTTGTTTATTATCAAACATAGTGTTAGTTTTGAACGTCTTGGTATTATAGCTCGCAAAAAAATAGCGAGAACTTGCAGTGAGGTGGTTGTTATGTTCATAACATGTGCATAACAAAAAAGAGCACCTGTTTGTCAGGAGTAAGTGTTTTGTGTATACTCACCCTACTTATGGCAAAGACGTTTAAACCCAAAAAGCGCAAACGAGCAAAAACCCACGGGTTTAGGGCTCGTTCTAGAACTCAGTACGGACGACGAACTCTCCGCCGCCGCAGACAAAAAGGCAGGAAAAAGCTTTCTGTGTAAGGCTGGTTGGTTTTTGTGATAAAAAAAAATATAAAATTAGCACGCATCGAGGTTAATGAGGTGTTGCAAAAAGGAACCCCTATCCGAGTTGGTGGTTTTTCTTTTCGTTTTCTTAAAAAAGAAACAACAAAATTTGCCATTATTATTTCTGGTATCAAACAAGCAACACAACGGAATAAACAAAAAAGAAAATTACGTTTGGCTATAAGAGAAGTTTTAAAAGAAACCTTCTATAATAAAGGATTTTTTGTTGTTTTTGCCTATAAAAATATTGAAAACCAAACAATTGAGGCAATTAAAAACACTATCGTGTCCATGTTGCGGTTATGTTGATTGGCTCCTTAAAACATCGTACTATACAATAAACAACTATGTTTAATACTCTTTTTGTAAATCCACTTTATAACGCTTTTGTTGCATTACTAGAGGTAATTCCTCACACAGATGCGGGTCTGGGGATAGTGCTTTTTACTATTATAGTAAGTTTATTTCTCTACCCTGTTTCAAAAAAAGCACTTGAGACACAATTGCATATGAAGCAGTACGAGGTTGAATTACGAGAATTAAAGGAGCGTTTTGTAAATAATAAAGAAGAACAGGCGCGTCGCATTATGTCTTTTTATAAAGAAAAAGGCATTAATCCTTTTGCAAGTCTTTTCTTAATATTCATCCAGTTACCAATTATTATTGCTCTTTACCTTGTTTTTGCTCGTTCTGGTTTGCCGATTATTGATACTGGACGCTTATATAGTTTTATTAGTGTCCCAACCCAAGTAAATATGTCGTTTTTGGGTCTCATTGATATTGCTCATAAAAGCTTTTTGCTTGCTTTTGTGGCGGCACTCGCTCAATTTATTCAAGGATGGTATTCTCCAGCTTTTATGGAAATTAATAAAAGTAAGGTTCCAAAAAATAAACCATCTTTTGAAGAGAGCTTTGCTTCGAGTATGCGTTTTCAAATGAAGTATTTTTTACCAGGAGTTATTTTTCTGGTATCGTACCAATATTCTGGTGTGATTGCACTTTATTTTGCAACACGAAGCTTTTTTATGTTTTTCCAAGAGCTGATCATGCGTAATCAGACAAATCATTTACTAGAACCACTCACCAATGGACACACAAGAAATTAAACAAGTTATAGAAAACTTTATTAAAGCACTAGGAGTGTCTTTTGAGGAAGTTTTTATTACAGTGCCAGAAGGGAAAACGCCAATTTTTACAATTAAAACAAAAGAAGCCCCCCTTCTTATTGGGACACAAGGTGTTCATTTTCAAGCAATTTCTTCACTTATAAAACGTATTATTGAAACAAAAGCACAACAAAAAGGCGTTGTTGAACCGAAATTTTTTATTGATGTGAATGATTATCGTGCTAGTATCTCAAAACAATTACTTACTAAAGCAACCGTGCTTGCTGAAAGGGCCCGATCACTTAAAGCCGATATTGAAATGGAACCAATGACGGCGTACGACCGATTGGTTGTACATGAGCATCTTGCGCATGTTCCATACATAAAAACTGAATCAATTGGTGAAGGTAAACAACGACGCCTTATTATTCGTTACAAAGAAGAGGGTCAACTTAAAGAAGTTTTTTAGAAATAAGCATTACTCATTAATACGAGCACCCCATAACGTAAGATCTTTTTTGTTCATAAAGATAAGATATTTACCATCATCTGAGATAAAAGGCCGGTATACATCAATAGCTCCTTTTGTAAATTGATTAGCACTTACTAACCGCTCCGAGGTTTTTTTGTTTACATCAAAGCGCCACAATTCATCAGAAAATGTTTGAGATCCATTAAACCATGAATCAGGGACTTGTGTGCCAAGTGATGGTTCTGTTGGGATGGCACAGTATAATATTCCAGTATCATTTGCTGTCCCCCATACACATTTTTCTGGCAACGTTGGTATACGTAAGTCAATAAACGTTTGAGTGGTTCTGTTGTATACATACGAGGCGGGTTTTTGTTCGGTGTCGAGTGTGAGTGCAAACGATAGGTCTGGATTGCTTAAAATCATAAGTGATTTGCGAGGAGGCACAAATTCACTCACAGATCCAGTTTTTGTGTCTAAAATCATCGCATACCCCATTACCCCTTGGGAAGGTTTTGATGCCAGAATAACATGCCGATCGTTTGGCCAATGTGATAGCCACTCATTGAGGGGTGATGAAAAAATTTCAGTTGCTGTTTTTTGTATAGGTGATGATAAAAAACCAACAGAACCCACAAATGGATCTGGTGTGAGATAAAAGAGGTTATTTTTTGATGAGGAGAGTGATACGTCTGAAATGTTTTCAGGTAAAAATGATCCTTCAATTTTATACATACCCTTTGAGGATGTTGCTTGCGCTAATATAAGTCGGGCTTTATATGTGGTGATTGTGAAACCGTCTTTGTTAAGGTATCGGATAATAAGTGATGTTCCTTTGTCGCCAAAAAAAACCTCATGGATTCGGGGAATCGTGTCAATTGAGATACGCTCACTTTTTCCACCAATCTTATAATCAAAAATATTTCCAAGCTCTCTTTCAATATAACGAATAACAGTAACTTGGTTAGTTGTGTTTACAAAAGAAGTTGCTCCAGAAACAGGTCTTGCTGATATTTGAAAAACACTTCCTAGGCTTGTTATTGGGGTTCCGTTTACTACTCCGCCTGGTTGTGTTGTTTCTTCTCCATTAGTTTCTTTTGTACTAGACCCGGTTTCTGTATCACGAATTGATCCTGGACGATTTGTTTGCACCCCCCGGGTCCCACTAGGAGGGTTGGTGTCGGTATTTCCTTGGAAAATAGGTGATTCTTTTGTTGCGGGATTAATTGTTGTGTTTATGGTCGACTCATTACGAATAACAAAAAAGTAAAATACAGCAAAAAAGATACTAATTACACCGAGAACACTGACAAGTATTGTTGTGGCAAGACGGCGATTCATACTGGTTTATATTCTTCTAAAACATACGGGACCAGATATTGTACGTTGATATGGGCTCCATCCGGTTAAGTTTTCTGATGGTTTATTGGGGTTTTTTTGGTCATAGCGTATTTCCCACCATTCAATTCCAAGATTATCTGTTTGTGGACCACCTATAACCGTGCCTTCTATGTTAGGGTTTGCCTCAGTGATATACCCCCCGGTTGGGCCACCAGCTCGAACAATAATTGATGCTGTTGGGTCACCACAACCAATAACTTTAATTCGAGCTGAGACAATAATAGGGCTATTTGTTGGTGGAGGAATTGGTTTAGGGGGTTGGGTGTTGGCGCAAGCGATTGATTTCACATAGGTAACAATATCAGCTGATCCTGATCGTGTTTTTTCAATAATCCAACGATCAGATTGGCTAGTATCAAAACGAACACGCAGCCATAAGGTTTCTCCAAGTGAAGTGTTGTTTTGTTCTTGCCCGGTTATTGTTGCCCTATCTCCATAGGTTGCTGTTTGGTATGCGCCAGTGATAGCTGGTGATTGGTAATGTTTCGCGTTATTGATGGGTGTGATACAAGTTCCAATTACAAAACTTGAACGGAAAGGTGTGGTGGGTGTGGTG
>CAZTRA010000001.1:0-158166 GCA_964616075.1 uncultured Candidatus Saccharibacteria bacterium | reverse complement strand
GGGGGGCACTCTACGCATCATCAACAGCGGTGTTTGATGGCAACGTTGGTATTGGGAGTACTTCACCTTTTGCAAAACTTTCAGTTGTTGGATCAGCCACGGCGCCAGCATTTGTGGTCGCCACTACATCAAACTGGAATAATCCAGCACAACAGCCACTCCTGTATGTGCATTCCACTACCACCGGTGTTATGGACTTTGCACGTGTGGCTATTGGTACAACTACAACATGGGGCGGTGGTGCCGGACTCCGGGATCAGTTTACGGTTGCTGGTCGTATTTACTCCACCTGGAGTTATGCTTCATGTGATTTTGCTCCGCAAAATAATGAACAAATTACGTCTAACAATTTGGCAACATCGCTCGCGCAAACTTGTGGTCCATTTCGTTGGTTTGAGGATAATGCTGGCGTGTATGATGTGCATACTGCAGCAAACCCAAACTTTGGTCGTGTGCGCACTGGCACAGGCACTCAGACATCAGATGGTGATGGTGTCGGGTTTAATACGTTCCAGGCTATGACTGCCGCATCATCTACGCCAATAATTGAAGTTGTGGCACGTCATCCAAACAATGATCATGCATCTGGTAGTCTCTATATGATTGGGTTTTCAAATCTCCCGGGTAACTCACCAGTAACTGAACGTACGCCAACTCGTGCGGCCATGTTTATTGCTTCATCAACTGAAGCAAATTGGTGGGCCTTTACACGAGACGGTTCAGGTATTACTCAGACTGATACCGGTCTTGCTTCGACGACCAATATTGGTGTAAGTGATTCTGGAAACTTCTATCGGTTTCGTGTTGAGTTGAGTTCAAATGCTGTCGAATATTTGATTAATGGTAATGTGGTAGCGCGTCATACGTCTAATATTCCTACTGCAGATTTGTTGACACCAATTATTTCTGTCGGTAAAAACGGTACTAGTTCGATTGCTGCGGCATTTGATATCGCGTCGATGCGCTTGTGGGTAGACGATCCACTCCCGCTGCTTAATAATCCGCAGCAGTTCGCAGCAGAAGAGGTTGTTACTGAGGAAGCTCCATATAATGCAATTAATAATGCCAGTATGGGTCTTCAATTTAAAATCGCGGATTCTACTGTTATTCCTGAACCGGGAACAGTGGTGTCACTTGCGACAACCAGTGACGGTGGTTTGCGTATTGCGACTCAGGCATACGATCCGTTTGTGGTTGGTGTAGTCAGTGATTTGTCTGCGTTTGCACTTGGTGAACCAGGCAATGTGATCGTGGCAACTGCTGGACGTACGTCTGTGAAAGTGACCAATGAGAACGGTTCAATTCGTGCCGGAGACAAATTGACCGCATCGTCCCGTCCCGGGTATGCAATGAAGGCAATTAACGCCGGTCAAGTGATTGGTATTGCGTTGAGTGATTCGGCTGCTTCCGGTGAGAATGATACGGTTACGTTATTGGTCGGAGTCTCATCATACGTCGGTGATACACTCGCGACTGGTAAAGGTGTGGTGACCGCGCAGTCTTTTGCAGTCGCGTCAACGTCGCGTAAGGATGTGTCGACGCTTGATACGGTTGCGCGTACTTCGTTGGTACAAAAGATGCGCTCGGTGGGGGTTTCAACTTTCCGTTATGACAACGAAGATGTGACTGTGCCGGTGCACATTGGTCTCGATACGCACACGCTTCCGCCGGAGGTTTTGTCGATCTCGACGGGTGTTGTGGATCTCTTCCAGCTTTCATCGTTTATTCTCGTAAATACCCAAGAGCTTGATATTCGTGTGACTGCACTTGAAGCACGCGTCGCGATGCTTGAAACTTTGGTTGCGATTGCTTCCACAACGGGTTCGACTCTGGGACAGAGTACTTCAGTGGGTGGGGTGATAGGTTACCTTGAATCACTTGGTGCAAGGATCGAAAACGGTATGGCTTCGTTTAAGGCACTAGTTACAGAATCACTCACGGTTGGATCATCTGTTGCGCCGGCTGGTATCACGATCTTTGATAAAGTGAGCGGTTCACCGTTCTGTGTGTTGGTGGTAAATGGTGTGGTGGTTTCTGAGGCTGGCGAATGTACCACAACTGCCACACGTGCACCAGATGAACAAAAACCATCACCAGAAATTGAGATAAGTGACGGTCAACAAGGTGTTGATATGGTGCCGCCGACTATGACTGAGATAAGTGACGGTCAACAAGGTGTTGATACGGTTCCGCCGACTATTACCGTACACGGAAACAACCCAGCAGAAATAGAGAAGGGGACGCCATATGTTGATCCGGGTGCATCATTTACCGATAATCTCGACTCAAATCTCTCGACGGTATTATTGTTGAATGGCGCCACAACTTCAGTTGTACAAATCGATACTACTATTACAGGCTCACACGTGATTACCTATTGGGCACAGGATGATGCCGGGAATGTGACGACAGTTACGCGTACGGTGATTGTTACTGACCCTGCTTTGCAACCAGCGCCACTGGTGGCCGAAGACGCTTCGAGCACTGAAGAGACTAATTAGATGTAGCTTCCTCTATATGATGATACTTAATAATAAAATGAGTATGAAGCTAATACAGAGACGATTACTGGCCAGAGTTATTTTTTTGCTTGTGTTAGTTGCTTTGTTCCTTATTGTATCAAAGGAGTCTGTGCATGCTGCGACACTTATTAAATCTCCTAACGCATTCGTACAGCTTGGTTGGTGGCGTTTTGATGACGAGAGTGGAAGTGTAGCCCTTGATTCATCAGGTAATAATAATAGGGGATCACTGTATCAGATGGATGAGACTGATTGGACGAGTGGTGTTTTTGGTAGAGCACTTCAATTTGACAATAGTGCAGGAGAGCATGTGGTTGTACCACATAACGTGAGTTTAAGTCCGACTACGGCGCTGACGATATTAGGATGGGCCAAGCCGGTCACATACGGTTCAGGTTCTGCAACTTTTGTAGAGAAGGCGTATGGAACATCTTATATTTTGTATTTAGATAGTTCTACTGAAGGGATGATTTTTAGCGTGAATGGTATTGATTGTACGTCGAATGCTACCATTATCACCTTGAATACATGGCAACATATTGCCGCGACGTATAATGGAACAGTAGTCCGTTTCTATGTGAATGGTGTCGAGCGGGGGACATGTAGTAATGTTGGTTCGGTTGGGACTGATACGTCGGATGTTCAAATTGGTAATGATGACACGCTTACAACAGCGTTTGATGGTTACCTTGATGATGTGCGCATTTACGGTCAGGCATTGACCCAAAATGACATTTTACAGATTATGCGTGGTGATCGTATTGCAAAAGCTGCGGTTACTCCTGAAGTTGCGGGTACACTCGCGACTAATTTGAGTGGGTGGTGGACTTTTGATGGTCGGGAAGTTAATTGGAGAACAGGTGTGGTGACTGATAAGAGCGGTCAGGGGAATACCGGTACTATTGTTAATATGGCGACAACAGTTGCCGCTGTTGATGGAAGATTGGGGCAAGCCTTTAATTTTACAGGGAATGGATATGTCAATATTGGTAATCTTTCAGAGAATGCTGCAGGTACAATATCTTTGTGGATTAATCCGAATGTTACGATCAATGCTTCCAATTATAACTACGGACTATTGGTCAATGCGGATCCATCAGTAGGACCGTCTCTTCTTATGCGTTGGTATGAGGTTACTGGAGACGGGGCGCTTACATTTTATATTGATGATGGTGGTGGGTGGGTGGGTGCTAAAACAATAACTACTAATTGGAAAAAAGATACGTGGTACCACATTGTTGGTTCGTGGGGAGGGGGAGTGATGGATATCACGATTGATGGGATCCAAGAAGATAGTGATGCACAAGATGCTGCGTCTACAAATGCGAGTACATGGCGTATAGGTCAGTCTTCGCTGAGTACCACACCATATTATTTTGATGGAAAGATAGATGATGTACGTTTTTATAGTCGGAAGTTATCATCTGCCGAGATACAAAAGTTGCATACTATGGGGCGGTCAACGCAAAACGTATCGTTGCTCGGTGCTAATAATCTGGGGAGTGGTCTTATTGGATGGTGGACGATGGATGGACCGGATGTGAATTGGGGAACAGGGAAAGTTGTGGATAAAAGTGGTAGTGGGAACGATGGATATGCAGTTAGTATGTCCACAACAACATCAGTTGAGTCTGGAAAAGTAGGTCAATCGCTTTTATTTGATGGAGACAATGATGTGGTAAGAACAGGGAGTGATTTTATTGGCACAAACCCTGTAACTATTTCACTTTGGATGAATGTACGCTCTTTTGGAGAAGGTAACATTGCTCGTCTGGTTAGTAATCATGCTGCTACGGGGTTCTTTTTTAGGGTATTTTTGACTAATAATATATTACAATTTTCAAGTAATGGAGGAACTAGTATTGCGGTATCTGCTAATAATGCAGTGGTATTAAATAAATGGATACACGCAGTTGTTACGAGAGATGCCAGTGGTGTTGCTAATATTTATGTTGACGGAGTTTTAAGTGGTACTGCAGATCAAAATAGCGGTACACCACAAGTTGGTAGTACTAATGTGGTAATTGGTAATGACGACGTTGGAACAGCGACTTTTGATGGCAGTATCGATGATGTGCGTATATATAGTCGGGTTCTTTCAGCGTCAGAAGTACGTCAACTGTACAATGGGCGTCGATAATCTAGTGTGTGGAGAATAAGGAAATAGTGAGGGTGCAGTACTGGTATAATGAGAGTGTAGTCGGTTTTGTTACTGGTCTTTATTCCTTAGCTGTGTATTCATGAGTAATGTACGTGTTGCAATAAATGGGTTTGGTCGTATTGGGCGTGCTTTTTTTAAGGTGGCCCAGGGGCGAAATGATATTGATATCGTCGCGGTAAATGATTTGGGCGATATAGATAATTTAGCATATTTACTTCAATATGATACCGCGTATCGTAAAAGTCCTTTTTCGGTCACTGTGAATTCTGATCGAACGGCATTTGTCATTGGTGATAAGCAGGTCCGATATATTTCAGAACGCGATAGTAGTAAACTTCCGTGGCGTGATATGGATATTGATGTAGTAGTTGAATCTACGGGATTGTTCACGTCATATGAGAAGGCAAAATTTCATCTTGAGGCTGGTGCAAGACGTGTTGTGATCTCTGCGCCGAGTAAGGATGCGCCCGGTGAACCTGTTGCGACGATGGTACTCATTGGTATTAACGAAGATAAATTGTCAGGTTCGCCGATTACTAGTAATGCGTCTTGTACCACGAATGCTGCAGCGCCGTTCCTTGCGATTTTGCATGAAAAGATTGGTATTGAACGTGCGTTGCTCAATACGGTGCATGGATATACTGCGAGTCAGTCATTAGTTGATGCACCGAATAAAAAAGATTGGCGAGAAGGTCGTGCAGCAGCGATGAATATCGTACCGTCTTCGACGGGTGCCGCAAGAGCGGTTGGGGAAGTTATGCCAGATTTGGCAGGGAAGTTTGACGGCGTATCGATGCGTGTGCCAGTGGTGACTGGTTCTATCGTTGATGTTACTTTTATCACAAAACGTGAGACTTCAGTTGAGGAGGTGAATGGTTTTTTAGCAGCAGCTGCAGGAGAAGAACGATGGAAGAAAAGTTTTACTGTTACTAACGAGGAATTAGTGTCGTCAGATATTATTGGTGCGCCATATGCGTCTATTGTTGATTTAAAGTTTACACGCGTGATCGGTAATTTGGTAAAGGTTCTTGCGTGGTATGACAATGAAATGGGGTATACATACACACTCGTTGAGCATGTGGTGAAAGTGGGATCGTATGTACGATCATGAAAATTATTATCACATCAGATCATGCTGGATTTGCTCTTTGTAAAGCGCTGTATGCGCACCTAAAAGCGGGTGGCTATGAAGTGACTGATGTGGGACCGTATGCGCTCGAACCTAAAGATGATTATCCCGATTATATTGCGCCGGTTGCTCTTGAAGTATCTCATGATCCTGATAATACACGCGCAATTATAATCGGTGGTTCTGGACAAGGGGAGGCTATTATGGCTAATCGGTTTCCTCGGGTACGGGCGGTTGTATTTAATGGTCAGTATGCGCCGCATGGACGTGAGACACCAGATGAAATTCTTTATTCACGACTGCACAATGATTCTAATGTGCTTTCACTTGGTGCACGTTTTATTAATGAGACTGAAGCAAAGGTTGCGGTTGAGAAATGGCTTTCAACACCGTTTTCCAATGAAGAGCGTCACGTCAGGAGGATTAGGAAAATCGAACAGTACGCGCCGCAGTCACCACTTTCGGATGCGCGAGATAGCGAGGGAAGTCGTACGTCCTCGGTTCATGATTTTTAATATGTTATGATAGAAGAAGATATTGCGATTGTTCCGGCAGTGTTGGCAGAAAATGCTGAGACATTTGTGAAAACTATGTCGCGTTTGAAAGATGTAGCGTCATTAGTGCAGATTGATGTTTGTGATGGTGTGTTTGTGAGAAATACCACGTTTCCGTATGGAGGGGCAGGTGACACTGTGTTATGGGAACGTATCACGCATGAAGATACAGGGTTACCGTTCTGGGACGTACTAGATTTTGAAGTTGATCTCATGGTGAAAGAGCCATGGAGGGTTGCTGAGGAGTGGGTACGAGCGGGTGCGAGTCGTATTGTTTTTCATGCTGACACTATACAGGCGGCACCGCACGATGTGTTTTCGTTGTATGGATCATTGGTGGAGATTGGTGTGGCTATTCCAGCGCAGGCTAATATTGAAACATATAGAGACGTACTCACAAAAGCGGCATACATACAGGTGATGGGTATTGCAAGGATTGGATTTCAGGGCGAACCGTTTGATGTGCGTGCGCTCGATACTATTCGCGCATTGAAGAGGTTTTTTCCTGAAAAACTTATACAAGTTGACGGTGGTGTGACGCTTGCGAGTGTTCCACGGTTAGTAGCGGCAGGTGCCACCCGGCTTGTTACAGGGTCATTTATTCTCTCGTCACTGGATCCCAGAGGAGCAGTTGAACAGTTGAAAACTGTCGCGCGCAAAAGTACTCATTCATGAGATAATATTGGGAGTCACCATGTCTTTTGCTGTGCTCCATAAGCCAAAATTGATTACGCAGGCGAACGCTATTCGGCGTTCGTTAATTGAGATGCTAGTTGAGGCGGGCAGCGGTCACACTGGTGGGCCGTTGGGGATGGCGGATATATTTACCTATTTGTTTTTTCATGGACTTAAACACGATCCTAAACGTCCTGAGTGGAAAGACAGGGATCGAGTCATTTTGAGTAATGGTCATATTTGTCCTGTATATTATGCAACATTGGCACACGCAGGATATTTTCCTGTGTCTGAATTAAAAACATTACGAAAATTTGGGTCACGGTTACAGGGACATCCGCATCGTGAATGGTTGCCAGGACTCGAGACTTCATCTGGTCCGCTTGGTTCGGGTTTATCACAAGCCGCTGGTATGGCGTTGGCTGATCGTATGGATGAAGGTCGTGCCGGGCAGCGATTCTTTTATGTACTAACATCAGACGGCGAACATAATGAAGGTCAATTTTGGGAAGCAATGATGTTTGCGGCAAAAGAGCGACTCGGTTCAATCATTGTGATTGTCGATCGTAACAATATTCAAATCGATGGGTATACGGAAGATGTGATGCCACTTGAGCCATTGGCTGATAAGTGGCGAGCATTCAACTGGCACGTGCAGGAGATTGATGGTCATAATTTTAATGATATGCATGCGGCTGTTGGTGAAGCGCAGAACACGTTTGATCAACCAAGTGTCATTATTGCTCATACGGTACCAGGTAAAGGAGTATCTGCGTTTGAACGTAGATTTGAATGGCACGGCAAGGTTCCGAGTAAAAAAGAAGGAGAAATGGCTTTGAAAGAATTAATGAAAGGCGACGAAAAATAATTATATGTTGAATACGAGTCTTAAATTAGATAATCATATATTTGATAAGACGCCTGAACGCGAAAGTATGCGTGTGGGGTTTGGTCACGGACTTGTTGAGTTGGCGGCGATAAGTCCTCGTGTGGTTGCGTTGTGTGCTGATGTGACTGAGTCACTACAATTTTCTTTGTTTCAAAAAACATTCCCTGACCGTTTTGTTGAGCTTGGTGTCGCCGAGCAAAATATGGCATCAGTAGCTTCTGGTATGGCTGCAATGGGGAAGATTCCGTTTATCGGCGGGTACGCTACATTTTCTCCTGGTCGCAATTGGGAACAGATTCGCACCACTATTTGTTATAACAATGTGCCGGTTAAAATTGTCGGGTCACATGTGGGAGTTGATGTGGGTCCTGATGGGGGGAGTCACCAGGCGCTTGAGGATATTGCGATGATGCGTGTGTTGCCACGTATGACTATTTTGACGCCTGCTGATATCCATGAGGCTCGTGCGGCAGCTCGTGCAGCAATGAAAATAAATGGCCCGGTGTATATTCGATTGGTCCGTAATCCGGTGCCGAATTTGTTTACTGAGCGGTCGCCTTTGCCACTTACAAATGCGGCTGCGTTGTGGACACCTCCATCTAAGAAACAATCAGATGTGGGTATTATTGCACATGGTGCGATGGTATATCAGGCTCTCAAGGCGGCAAAACTACTTGAAGAAAAAGAAATATATGCAACAGTTCTTCAGGTATTTTCTATAAAGCCGTTGGATGGCGGTATGGTGGGGCGGTTAGCAAAAGAGACGGGAGCGCTTGTGGTAGCAGAAGATCATCAGCAAGTGGGGGGATTAGGTGGGGCTGTGGCTGAATTTCTGGCGCGGAAAAATCCTACTCCAATTGAATTTATCGGTATGAAGGATCAATTTGGTCAGTCGGGGACTCCTGAAGAATTATGGAAGCACTACGGTATGGGTGCGGTTGATATTATAAAGGCGGCTGAGACAGTAATAAAACGGAAGAAAGGATAATCAACACCCCCGCACGTGCGGGGGTGTTGATTAATACTAGATTTATAGTTCCTGCGCAGTGTATTCCGCGGGTGCGTTTTTGAGGTATTCCTCAAGCTTTTCTCGAGAGAGTAAGCCCTTTTGTGCGCCAATTTCCTGTACAACTGCCATAGAATTGATGGGACCCCATGCGAGTGCTTCGGGGACTGTTTTTCCAAGTGCGAGCGCGCAGGTGAAAGTAGAGGAGAAGGCATCTCCAGCACCAGTACGTGACACGGGTGGGTGGGGGTCAGGATACATGGAGATATGCCATGTCTTTTGTTCCATGGGATCAAAGACGTACGCGCCTTTGGGACCATCGGTGATAACCACTAGTTTTGGTCCGAGTGCATGAATACCCACGAGAAGTTTTTTTATGTCAGGTTCTTTGGTTCTAAGGATACGTTGTGCCTCTTCTTTATTGCAGAAAAAGACATTGGTACGGGCATATATGCGTGAGAGTTTTTCAGTACCAAATTTCATTTGGAATGTTCCGGGTTGGAAAGCGAGCTTCACTGATGGGTTTGCGGTGAGATAGTTTGCAATTTGTTCGTGGTAGGGAAGGGTGCTTTCGGCGAGTGATGAGAGATATATCCAGCGTGGTGGTGGTTGTATATCGGGAAACTGATAGGGGTATTCATGATGCTTCACTAGAATGGTTCGTTCAGCTCCAAATCTCAATACATAATGGTAGTTTGTTTCCATGCCAACGTGAATAGCAACAAAGTCGGTAAGTACTTTATTTTTCTGGAGTGACTCTAGACATTCTTTTCCGTTTTGATCATCCCCCATATTGGTAATGAGGGCTGAGGTGAGTCCTAGTCGTGCGGCAGATACGGCGGCGTTTGGACTATTACCAACTGCGCGCACTATATCGACTGTTTCGTATGGAAGTTTGTCGCCAAAACGCATAGAGAGCATGCAATTTTCGCCGTGTGTGTCGCATGTCACCTCCGCTTCCTTAAGGAGTATAAAAGCATCGGTAACAATGTCACCAATGGCAAGAAAATCAATAGGTTTCTGTTCCATAGGTATTATTCTATCATGTGTATTCTGAATGTTGTGGCTAGACAGTTAGATTTGATTTGGTAACATTGCAAGCGGATCTGACAGTTTTCTGGAAAAAAACAAAAAAAGTGATTCCCGAATAAGCACGCATTTTCGGGATTAGCCTAAACCCTGCTACGCGTGGGGGGTCGATGGGGCGACTGTATTCATGAGCTGGTTGTCTTTCTCATAGCGAGGAAAATAACCAATCGTATTGTCGACCCCGAGTATGGGTCACATTCATGTGACCTAGAATTCTGTCGGCTATTTCTTCACAAGTTTCATGCCGATAAGGCTAAACCAGATTTTGTCAGGTCTGCGGAGCCCCTTTTGTTCGTGAGAATATGAGGGGCTTTTTTATGTGCATGGTTGTAACTGTGCGTTGTGTGGTGTACGTATGTCTCATTTATTTTAGAGCGAAATAGTTTTTAAAGAAAAATATGAGTGATTTTCAACACACAACATACATAGAGGAGTCTAGGCTGAGAATAGCGCTTGGGAGTTAATTGGGAAATATTAGCTAAAGCAAATAGAACGGATATAGGCAAGTCTGGTTATATTTTTTTTATAACAAATAAATAAGATAAGGATGTATAAAGAGAGTTTCTAATAAAATAAGTTAAGTAGGATAAAAAAGATCGCGCAAACCCACTGGGTAAGTTTGCGCGATGTGTGCAACCACGAACCTAACTCGTCGAACAGGAGACGTTTTTTATGATAGTCCAACATCATTTCTTTGTCAAGTAATATATTTTAACGGTTTAATATACGCCACTTATATTGGCAGGGTATACTATCCATTATGGCAAAAGAAACAGACTCGCCAGCATACGTACATGGTGTTGAAGTGGCCCTGTATCGTAGACTTCGTCCCCATACGTTTGCTGATGTGTTGGGGCAAGAACATATTGTATCGTCTCTGCAGGGGGCGATTACACAAGGGCATGTCGCACATGCATACTTGTTTTCTGGGTCGCGTGGCACAGGTAAGACATCAGTAGCACGTATTGTTGCGCATGAACTCGGTACTGGAAAAACTGATTTATTTGAAATTGATGCTGCAAGTAATACGGGGGTCGATGATGTGCGGGCGCTCAATGAGTCAGTCACCACATTACCGTTTGAGTCAAAATACAAGGTATATATTTTGGATGAGGCGCATATGCTTTCGAAGTCCGCGTGGAATGCTTTGTTAAAGACTATTGAAGAGCCGCCACCATACGTTATCTTTATTTTCTGTACAACAGAGCTTGAAAAAGTGCCGGCGACTATTGTGTCGCGTTGCCAGTCATTTGTATTTCGTCGTCCGAGTCATGCGGTAATTAAGACCGCGGTTGAGAAGGCGGCAAAAAATGAAGGGTTTATTCTTGAAGCGGCATCTGCAGATCTTATTGCACTTTTGGCGGACGGTTCTTTTCGTGATGCGTATAGTGTAGTGCAGAAAGTGATTACGACGTCCTCAGATACTCGGATCAGTGTGGCGGAGGTAGAGCGTATTACCGGTGCGCCGCCACTCATGCTCGTGAATACGTTTGTGAAAGCATTTGATAGTAAAGATATCGATGGCGCACTAAAGGTGGTAAAACAAGCGGCGGCGCAAGATATCGATATGCAGCTTTTTTTGAAGCGAGTACTGCGTGCTATGCGGTTTGTATTACTCATCCGTGTTTCGAAAGGGGCGGCAGGGTGGCTGAAGGAAGAATTATCAGGAGAAGATTATACGCTCTATAGTTCGCTTGCTACTGGTAAGGGCGCGATCAGTGCGGCGTCACTCGTGGTATTTATTGATGCAGCAGAGAGTCATGGATTTACATTTGTACCAGAGTTACCACTTGAACTCGCACTGATAAGAGTGCTGGGTGGTTCATTCGCGGCATAATATACTGTAAAAAGTGTGTCGTCTGTGGTATATAGTATTTCTATCGTATACTGCGTACACACGCAGCACATGCGGTAATTTGCTTCTTATTTGGGGGATCGTCTAATGGTAGGACAGCGGCCTTTGGAGCCGTGAATCTTGGTTCGAGCCCAAGTCCCCCAGCCACCATATGCCTAAGTCAGGAGACTGACAGGCATAGGCATCTATACCGAAAAATGCATACCTGCTGAGCGCAGTATTCAAGACAGAAAATTCGCCCTGAAATGGGCGACTTTTCTGTTAATTTTTGTTTTTGTAAAATATATCTATGGAAGACCATCTTGCCATCGAACAATCCAAAAGTAATCCAAACGTATACGGTCAGGTATACAAGAAATACGCTGATAAAGTTTTTAACTATTTCTGGTATCGAACCGGCCACGATCGTGCGTTGTCAGAAGACTTAATGCAGGAGACGTTCGTTCGGGCTTTTGAAAATAGAGGTAAGTACCAACAGCGTGGCTTTTCGTATCTCACGTATCTCCTCACCATAGCTCACAACATTCTCATCGACCATTACAGAAAACCAAAAAGTATCCCTGTTGATGAATTAGAGACTGATACTGTACCGTATGAAATAACTGACGACCTTGTACGTAAATCTGATGCGCAATCTCTCTGGCGTGCTATCCAGTCACTCCCGGCTTCTAACCGTGATGCACTACTCATGTTTTATCAAGAAGACATGCCGATAAAAGATATCGCCAAAGTGCTTGGCTCAACAGAAAATGCAGTAAAACTCAACCTTTCTCGTACACGAAAGAGGCTTGCAGCACACCCATATTTGCAAGATATCGGAGGCTTTAAGGATAAGAAACGTGCCTATACAAAACCCCGCTACCTTAAGAAATAATGACACCTTTTGTTGTCCTATTCGTTAAATAGGACATGAAAAACCAGCAGCTTATATACGTACTCGGTGGTCTTTTGGCTGTAAGCATTCTCGGTAATCTCTATTTCTGGAACAGCAAAGAGAGTGTGGCGACTGCGCCTGCATCGTATGCAACATCAACCAGCTCGGTTATTGAATCTCCCTACGGATACCGAAGCGAGGTAGTAACCGTGTTTGATAACGGCAAGGTTAAAACCTATTCCACTACCACTCCAATGACCGAAAAGGATGTCGAGAAAATCCAAGCTCAGGCAGTGGAGAGAATGCGCGCAATGGATGACTACTTCAGGAAACAAGAAGAGTTGTTCCAAGATTTCTGGCGAGCATTCTGATGACACCTTTGGTTAACTGGAGCGTTTAATAGGGTGTAAGGCGGAGTGGTCGACCGTCGCTAAGCAGAAAATTAATGTATGGCTTTAGTAGAGCAAATAAGGAATGGTGCTTGGCTAAAGAAATTCATTCGATCAATTTCTGATGCCACTTAGCATCTCCTGTAAGTTAAAACTGAATAGTGCGTTGTAAACAACTCGCAAAAAACGAGCACAAGAGAACCGGAGTTCTCTAAGGTCTAGGGGAAACCAGCACGGCATCCCTAGACTATCCGTGAAAATTACCAATCCCTTATCCATGGTCGAACGCAAGGGGCATTACCAAAAGAAATCGTAAATTACTATGAAAACAGAAATTCAAAAGAGAGATAATCAGAATCAGGCTCTCTCAAGGCGCGATGACTTTATGAGTCCCTTTTCTCTCATTGATAGATTCCTCGACGATTCAGTGTGGGATCCGTTCAACATGATGACGCCGAGTCTCTTCCGCAGTCGCGGGCTCGGTAATGTCTCAACGGTATTCCCCAAAGTTGATGTCGAAGAAACGGATAATGAGATCAGAGTAACGGCGAACGTGCCGGGTCTTGATCCAAACAACATCAATGTAGAAGTTGGGGACGACTATCTCTCACTCTCAGGCAAGATAGAGAAGGGGGGAAAAGAAGAGAAGAAAGGCAAACTCTATCGCTACGAGAGAGAGTACGGAGAGTTTAGGCGAGAATTTTCTCTTCCTGCGAGAGTGAATAAGGACGGTATCGTGGCAAAGTCTAAAAACGGTGTTCTGACCATCACTCTCCCGAAATCGGAAGAGGAAATGAAAAAGAGAGTCAAGATAGATGTTGAGTAATAGAAAAGACCGCCTATTCGGGCGGTCTTTTTTGTTATCCTCAGTTCAGTTTGACCAGTATACCCCCCAGGGGGTATACTGATATATGTGAAATATTTGGACGATAAACATAAGGCAAAAGTTGCCCGTCGCCTCAAGGTGCTTGAGGGACAAGTTCGAGGTCTTCAAAAGATGGTTGAAAACGATACCTACTGCATCGATGTAATTACTCAAACATCCGCTGTGAAGCAGGGGTTATCTAACGTCGAGGATTTACTTCTTGAGAATCACCTTGATCATTGCGTGCATCACCAGATGAAGACTGGACAAACCGCTAAAGCAAAGGCGGAAATTATCAAGGTGTATAAACTCAAGAGAAAATAATATGCACACACAAACCTACAAAGTAAAAGGAATGCACTGTGCTTCATGTTCTTCGGTTATCGAGAAGGCTTTTAAGAAGGTGGACGGTGTGCATTCTGCTGAAGTGAATTATGGTACAGAAAAAGCGAAGGTGTCTTTTGACCAATCAAAAACAAACCCCCACGACCTTTCAAAACATATTGAACCACTGGGCTATTTTCTAGAGGTACCAAAAAGTGCAGAAGAAATGGGCATGTCCGAAAGTGAGCATGCGGCGCACCTAGGTCTTAATCAATCCAAGAAGGAGAAGCTTGCAGAAGTGGTTGATATGCGAACAAAAGTGTTCTCGGCTATTCCCATTGCAATCTTCGCCGCTTTCGTCATGGGCTGGGACATACTTGCGCAGTACAGTATTGTTCCCGCCATGAGTTACACCCTCAAAGAATTTTTTCATCACCTTCTTCCAATACTCGCCACATATATTTTGTTTGTAGTGGGTAAACCATATTTACTTGGTTTTTATAGATTTCTCCGTTATGGCAAGGCAAATATGGATACTCTCATTGGTATTGGTACCACTGCGGCCTTTCTATATAGTCTTGCTGTAACTGCTTTTGAAGATGTCCTCCGTCCTTTTATCAACGTTGAATACCAATACTATGACGTAACAATTGTGGTCATTACTTTTATTGCACTTGGTAAATATCTCGAGGCACGATCAAAAATTAAAACTGGAGATGCTATTGAAAAACTTCTCAATCTTCAGGCAAAGACTGCGCTGGTAATTCGCGACGGGAAGGAGATAGAAATTTCTATAAATGACGTTAAACATAGCGACCTAATTGTTGTTAAGCCAGGTGCAAAGATTCCTGTAGATGGTGTTATAACTGAGGGCAATTCTTTTATTGACGAATCTATGGTTACTGGCGAGCCGATGCCTGTACAGAAAAAAGTTGGTAACAGTGTTATTTCAGGAACACTCAACACCAGTGGCTCGTTTACATTTAAAGCGACGAAGGTTGGGTCAGAGACACTCCTCGCTCAAATCATAAAAATGGTTGAGGACGCTCAGGGAAGTCGTGCTCCGATACAAGCTCTCGCAGACAAAATATCAGCGGTCTTTGTGCCTATTGTTTTAGTAATCGCTTTCCTAACCCTCGGTACTTGGCTCGTTGTAGGGTCTCAGTATCTAGGATTCTCTCAGGCACTTTCATTTGGTCTTGTATCGTTTGTTGGTATTCTCGTCATTGCATGTCCTTGTGCTCTCGGACTTGCTACACCAACTGCAATAATTGTTGGAGTTGGGAAAGGAGCCAAAGAAGGTATTCTCATAAAAGATGCGGCGACACTTGAAAAGCTCCACAAAGTGAATACAGTCGTGGTTGATAAAACAGGAACGATAACTAAAGGTAAGCCAACGCTCGTTGATATACAAAATTTTTCAAGTCTAAAGGATGAGGAGTTGATATCTATTCTCGCTTCGCTTGAAAAAAAATCTGAGCACCCAATCGCACATGCAATCGTAAACTATACACACGAAAAGAATATCACCATGTCTGACATATCGGGTTTTCAAGGGATACAAGGCAAAGGTCTTAAAGGAACAATAAATGGCGTTGAATACTTCGTTGGCAATACAAGACTCGCAAGCGACCTCAAAATCTCGTTTGACAGCACTAAGTTGAGCGAGTTCACCTCACAAGGTAAAACCCCAGTCATACTTGCTACGAAAGAAAAAGTTCTTGGATTCGTAATGGTGGCTGATGAGATAAAACAAGAATCAAAACAGGCTGTTGCCGACCTTCACAGACTAGGCATTAAAGTCGTAATGCTCACAGGTGATGATGAAAAAGCGGCTAAGTATATCGCATCGCTTGTTGGTATTGATGATGTTGTTGCTCATGTTTTACCTCACGACAAGCTTGAGAAGATAAAAACACTCCAGTCCCAAGGGAGAATTGTTGCCATGGCAGGTGACGGTGTGAATGATGCTCCTGGACTTGCTCAGGCGGATGTGGGTATCGCAATGGGGACTGGTACTGACGTTGCTATTGAGTCAGCAGGTATCACACTTTTAGGTGGGGACATTTCAAAGCTCGTTAAAGCAATCAAACTTTCCATGATGACCATGAAGGGTATTAAACAAAATCTTTTTTGGGCATTCATCTACAACATCGTCGGCATTCCTCTTGCTGCTGGAGTTCTATACCCAGTCTTTGGATGGTTATTGAACCCCGTGTTTGCCGGATTTGCCATGGCAATGTCATCAGTGTCAGTGGTATCAAATTCGCTTCGTATTAAAGCGAAGAAATTATAAAAATAATGAACACAAAAACCCATACGTTCCACGTCTCGGGCACTCATTGCCCGTCATGCAAAATCTTCATCGAAGACACTTTGAATGAGCAAATTGGTATTGAACAAACAAGAGTTGATTTAAAAAGTGAGACCGTCACTCTTCTAACTACTCTTAATGAGAGTCAGCATAAACTTGCAGATATACTAACTGAAAAAATAAAACACAACGGTTACTCGCTTTCAGTTGAGAAGAAAGCTCAGGAAAAAAAAGATAAAGTCGTCATTTGGCAGGCCTTGCCTATTGGGTTAGCGTTTCTTGCTATTTTTTTTATCGTACAAAAGTCAGGAATATTAAATTTCGGATTAGGTGGAACAGTAACACCAGTCACCAGTTTTGTCATTGGTCTCGTTGCGTCCGTTTCAAGCTGCCTTGCAGTTGTTGGAGGACTCGTTCTTTCTCTTTCAGCCACAGCGTCTCAAGACAAAATAAGTGACGTAAAGCCAATGATACTTTTCCACGGAGGTCGCCTTATCAGTTTTGCTGTACTTGGTGGGGTACTCGGTGCTATTGGAAGTGCGATCGGTATAAGTTTTACCGCAACCGCAATTCTTGGAATTATTGCATCAATAGTGATGATAATACTTGGACTCAATCTTGTTGGAGTTTTTGAGAAAAATATGATTGCTTTGCCATCAGGCGTTTTTAGTTTCTTCCGTAGAGTTGAGCACAAAACAATCGCACCATTTTTTGTCGGTGTAGGTACCTTTTTCTTGCCTTGCGGATTCACACAAGTAATGCAAGTTGCCGCGCTTTCAAGTGGTTCATTTTTCTCGGGACTATTAATTATGGGAGCATTCGCTCTTGGTACATTTCCAATGCTCGCACTTTTATCGTTTGGTTCGGCATCATTTGCTCAAACAAAGCACGCTCCACTCTTCTTCAAATCTGCAGGTGTGATAGTGATTGGTCTTGGAGCTTTCGCATTACTTGCGGGACTTGCAGGATTAGGAATTATAGATCCTCTATTTAATATATAATCTTATTAGTTAATTCCTATGCAAAAAAACACAATCATATCCATTATCATCAGTATCGCCCTTATTGGAGGAACTCTTTACTTTATTTCTGATAAGCCAACATCTTCAGCTGGTGAAGTTGCACAATCACAGAATGTTGAAATCATAGATGGTGTTCAGTATGTGACCGTAACCGCAAAAGGAGGATACTCTCCACGCGTCACAGAAATCAAAGGGGGTCTACCTACCAAGTTGATTGTGAAGACAGATGGTACGTATGATTGCTCAGCTTCGCTTGTGGTTCGTTCTGTTGGTTTCCAGAAAATACTTCAACCAACAGGTGAAGAGGTTGTAGATTTAGGCACGCCAAAATCTGGAGACGAAGTGCAAGGGATTTGTGGAATGGGGATGTATTACTTTCAAGTAAAGGTTAGTTAGTTATCGAGCGTAATCTTTTTATCTCTCAGAAATAGTTTACTTTGTAGACGTCCCAGTAACTCTCGTTTTTCAATCAATGTTCCTTTTTTGAGTAAGTGCTTCGTGTAACTTCTCACGTCTACATCGATAACGACTTTATTTTGTTTGTGACCAAGTATTCCAGATCTAAATTTCTTGAATCGTTTTATCTCGTCCTCAATTTGTGTTTGAACTTATAAGTTCATCTAAATTTACTGTATCCATGAATCCAATTAATTCTTTAATCAAGTCTGGTTCGTTTATTGGAGAATTCTTGCAAGCTATAAGTTTTGTTAGCAAATTCTTTGTTCTCTGTTTTCGGTATGTAATTTGCGTTTAATGTCATCTGTACTTCTGTACAGTTTCTTATCGATGATTGGTGTGTATTTTCCTGTGTACCAGAAGAAGATGAGTTTTTAGTATCGATAGACCCTAAAAAAAGGGGTTGTTTTTGGTGTGTGGCCGTAGAAATACCCTAATTAAGATATGAGACGGACGATAAGTATAATAAGCGTAATGATAAGTAGTATATGAATTAAATTTCCTCCCACCTTAAAACTAAATCCGAGAAGCCAAAGAACAGATAAAATGATAATGATTGTCCAAAACATTTTTAGGTTCGGTTATATAATATTTTAAGTTTCGCCAGACCTCTATGTGCTTGCACCGCGACAGCGTTTCCCGATTGTCCTGTAAGAAGGGATATTTCTTTAATCGAGAGATCCTGTGCGTATCTCATTCGCATCACTTTCTGGTATTTTGTCGGAAGATTTTGGATGAGGAGTAGGGCTGCCTCACTGTCAAATGTATTGAAAATGTGCTCGGAATGATCAAAGTTTGGCTCAAATCCTTTTTCGAGGAGAACATCGAGCGAGGATGTTTTATGCTTACGGTATTCATCAATGATCAAGTTGTTCAGAATCTTATATAAAAATGCCTGCATTAAATCAATTTTCCCCCCTTTGACGAGATACGTCCAGGTTTTTATGAAGGTATCTTGAACAAGATCTTCACCCGTTGCGTGATTGTGTGTTTTGAAAAAAGCATAGGAATTCATTTTTTTCCTATAGTTGTGGTGTGCGTTGGTCAATATTTTTTCTCGCTCGTTTTTTTGTGTTGGGGTCATCATATATTAAGCCGAGCACAACGTTATTTCATTACACGGTCATTAGTGACTCTGTAATACCTGGGAGGAGCATGCGTATCTGGGCTTATTGGAGATCAGGATAGCCGCACTTTGTTATAGAGATATTCCTGCAATATTCAGAATGTATGGACTTTGAGCATAACACGCCATATATCACATAGCGAGTTTTTGTAACGGGATTAGCTCCCTTGCGGCATCCATTGTATGGAAAAGGATAAAAAAAATGCGGAGCAGACACGCGCTATAATCGGGGCTGATTTCGTGGCCCATTTTTGGGAAAAGAGTTGGACGTATATTAAGACAGTCGTAGATGTTGTACGTGAGCCGGTTCTAATTTTAGATAAAGATTTTCGTGTAATGGCGGCTAATGCGTCTTTCTATCAGGTGTTTCAGGTTGATCCAAAAGATACTGAGCAAAAAGTTGTATATGAGCTAGGAAACGGCCAGTGGAATATTCCTGCGCTAAGAAAATTGCTGGAGGATATTTTACCTAAAAATACTTTCTTCAGAGGGTTTAAAGTTGCTCATGAGTTCCCCTTGATTGGGGATAAGACCATTATTTTAAATGCCCGCCAAATTCATGTGAAGGATGATGCTTCTTTCCCGCCAATCATACTTCTTGCCATGGAAGATGTTACAGAAATTATGGGTGTTGCCGAGATGTTGACTCGCTACACAAAGCAGTTTGAAATAAAAACAGGAAAACGTATAAAAAAGTTGGAAGTCTATATCAAAAGACTAGAGAAGGAGGTCGGGGAAGTCAAAAATAAGTCGCTTGGTTTATAAAATGTCTCTGTAATAATGGCTGTAATAGCATTGGTTCTAGGGCGGCCTCATTTGGAGGGATTACACACAAAAGGTCGATTGTGTAAAACGTCTTAATAATCTTTAAAATTAATCTAAATAAAATTACATGGAAACAATAAATCTACAAAAAAATCAGTTGCGTATAAGCATTCTTTTTGGAGGGGCGACGATGGGACTGTTTGTTTTCTTTCTCTTAGGGATACAGAGCGCCTACGCTGCTATTACTAGTTCATTGGATTTCGGTGATCGTGGCTCGGAAGTTACAGAACTTCAGACATACCTTGCAACAAAGGCAAGTATCTATCCTTCTGGCTTGGTTACTGGGTACTTTGGTTCTCTTACTCAAGCAGGGGTGAAAAAATTCCAAACAACACAAGGGATAGTATCGACTGGAACACCGGTGACAACTGGGTATGGTCGTGTTGGACCGCTGACGCAAGCCGCTATAAACGCAGAGTTGTCGGGTATAGGAAGTCCTATCGGAGATGTGTATGCTCCCACGTTCAGAAGCCTAAATGTAAACACCGATAACAATGGTGCATCAATCACATGGACAGCAAGCGAAGCATCTTTTGGAAAAGTTTACTACAGCACATCACCAATTAGCGTAAGCAATATATTTGATTCAACAGGTGTATTTTCAGGTGAGCCTGTGGTAAGTGGAACATTAGCCCCGTACGATGGACTTGCTTACGATACTCACACGGTAAACATCAATAATCTTTCACCAAATACAACATATTTCTATTTGGTTGTGATATTCGATGCTACAAAAAACGTGAGTATAACTTCTCCTGCTTCTTTTCGCACAACGCAATAATTGATTCGGAAAGTGAAACAAAAAATCATCGCGTAAATGCCGATGATTTTTTGTTTATATTTCTGAATTACTATTCCTCTTACAAAGTCTCTATGTATGAGATCAATACATAATGAGACGGCAAGTCTTAAATTGATAAAAGTTATTCATCTAAGTGATGTGTTATTCCATAAATGGAGATGGAGATAAATAGTGATTGGCAAGGTGGTATAAAAATTTAAAAGATGTTGTAAAATAACTAAGTTAAATACTGATAAAAAATGAACACAATAGGAATATTGGGATCAGGTGTTGTGGGGGTTACTCTTGCAAACGGGTTCAAGAAACATGGATATGAGGCAGTGATCGGCGTAAGAGATAAAAAAGAGGTAAAAGATTGGTCTGGACCTGTTTCAACTTTTCTCGATGTTTTATTGTGGTAACGATGAATACGCAAAGAAAGTAGTTTGTAAGATACTTTTGCAGTTTGGTTTTGAGCCGGAAGATATGGGAGCAGTCGAAGCTGCTCGTGCGATCGAACCGCTCTGTATGCTTTGGTGTATGCCAGGCTTTCTCAGGAATGATTGGTTGCATGCTTTTAAATTATTAAAGAAATAATTCTATGGAACTTATAAGCATTAATTATTGGGCAGTACTTGTGTGCGGTGTTATCGCTATGGCTATTGGTGCTATGTGGTATGGGCCGCTTTTTGGCAGAAAGTGGAGTGAAATTATCGGGGTTAATCCAGATGATGTTGCAGCTATAAAGAAAATGAAACAAAGTGCAGGTCCACTCTACGCGATTCAATTTATTTTGACTTTGTTTCAAGTTTTGGTCTTGGCGCATTTGATCGCAGACACAACAAGAGTTGGAGGATTTGAGAGAGCGTTGTGGGTGTGGGGAGCGTTCGTGATTCCCACTTTGGCCGGCGCAGTTATGTGGACTAACGAGCGGGGTGAGATGAAGTGGGCGCGGTTTTTGATCCAAGGTGGATATCAACTTGTGATCTTTGTTGTCTTTGGATTGCTGTTGCAATGCTGGAGTTAAGTAGAGATTTTTGATTAAAAAAGCTTCAAAAGTATTATGTGGTTAGTTTATACCTGTGATAGTGCTGATTGAAGTATGAAGAATAGGTTTATTAGTTACAACGTTTAATTACTCATTATGCAAAAGAAAACAAAAATTATTAGTATTATTGTGGCAGTTTTAGTATTTATAACGATTGGTATTTTTATTAGTCGGGTACAACACCCAATAATAATTACTAACGCTCAATTTCAAGACAAATTATCTCAACTGACAGATGTTAAAATTTTTATAGATAAAAATTCATATTTTTCAAATGAAAAAGTAAAAATAACAATCCAAAATAATTATGACGAACCTATTTATATCCCAGGTGCTTTTATAGTGAGTAAGATCTATAAACAAGATAGAGACAATTGGCTCATATTAGATTCTTACTGTGATTACCCGCATTGTGTCCACAGATTACCAGGACTAGAAGAAATTAAATCTGGTGAATCAAAAGAGGTTGAATGGAATCCTGTTTATTTCGTAAGAAGTGATTCTAAATTACTGAAAGCAGGAGAGTATGTTGTTTCAATTAATTTTGGATTGAATTCTTCAAAGGGAAAGGATTGGAAAGTGGCATATTCCGAATCATTCTTAATACGTCGATCCTTTGCGCAGATTTTTTTGGATTTCGTCCAAAGTGTTATGTTTACATTCAATGAATGATGGAAGAGCATGATTGTGTATTAATCTACTGATTACCATTCATAGAAAAGTAATCGTATGCAGTGGTGAATGCGAAGTTGGAAACATAATTTATATATCAATGCGTATTGCAGACATATTAAAGATTACTTCAATGCCGGTGGTGTTCGCCTCTCTGTGTTGTGTAAGCCCACTTGTGTTGGTGATGTTAGGGTTGTCGACGGTTAGTTTCGCGAGCTCGTTAGCGGATACGTTGTATGGTCAATACAAATGGGTTTTTAGATTGGTGGGGTTCGTGTTGTTGGTCGGGTCCATTATTCTCTATGTAAGAAGAGAGAAGAACATTTGTACCCTTGATGAGGCAAAGAAACGTCGCAATGAAATTATCAATATTGTGGCTGTGTCACTGATTGTGGGTGTTGTTGGATACATATTCTTTCTTTATGTGGTTGTACATTATGTCGGTGTATTTTTCGCGATCTGGAAATAATTGAGGGTTCGGTGACAGTAAGCGTAGGTTTGTTTATTTTATTTCAAGCCTTTAAAAAGATTTGAAATATTTTACGTCGGCTTAGAGAGACGGTATTATGTTATTGACAATATTAAATTATACTCTATAATATATCGAGTAGTTTTTTCGGTATTTTAAATACAACATCAATCATACGCAATACAGAAAGGCTAGAAATGAGTTCATTAAAAACTGGTGAAGATTCGCACAAAGTTCTGGACAAAGCTTTGGGTTTAACCGTACTTTTGGGCATGTTTGAGCCGAGGACATATTATCACAGTGTTCGAGATTTTGATGGCACTGTGCATCATCGTGTACATCCGTTCGGTCTTACTCTCCCACCAGATCCTTCTTTTGGAGAGTCTAGGTTCAGTTTTGTGGGGGCTCATGCATCTGATAAGAGTGTTGAAGCTTTTTGTGTGTCTATTTGTCCTTGGATAGGTCACACCGAAGGAAATACGGTAACAAAATTGAGAATCATCAGTACCAATGTGTACGGTGGTAAATCGAATCAACATTTTGTTTTCTTTGAAGTATGGTTTGGGGACCAGAAGGCGTTCATGTCAGGTGAAACCACTAATTTCAGTGGGGCTGGCAACACAGCCAGACAGAAACTATTGGCTGTCTTTGAGCTTTTGGCGGTTATTTATGGGATCCACATTGAGAGGCACTTAATTAGTCGCCCGGTAGATCCTGAGACTCTTTACAAAAAGAAAAGTTCATAAACTCGCCTCAATCAGAACCCAATAATGTTGATTTAACCATCAGCACTGTTGGGTTTTTCTATTGCAGGAAAATATGGGTAGTGGTCTGAAGGGGGGGTGTTGTACGGAATCAGAAACCTAGACGCTCATGCCAAAGGGCGTAGAATAGGGGTGTTCGAATTGAAAATGCTAGTAGCCGAGCGTCGAAGGAAGGTTGTACTGAGGCCAGTATGTCGAATGTGTCAGCTTGAAATAAGGTCGGACTCCTTCTGTGTATCGTTGGTATCGTGAGTATGGTGCGAAGTAAGAAAAAGGCTGCGTTGTATCAAGATAAGACTCTATAATTTATATAATGTATATATGATTTTTAAAACGAAGATCACTATACCGTGGCATATAGATCGCGTGTTTGATGCCTTGAATGCTCCTTCGATGATGCAGCAGGTCGCGTTTCCTCTTGTGATTTTTAAGGCGGTACGACCGACGGTGTTTCCGGAACGGTGGGACAATGGTGCCACGTATCGCATGAAGATGTATTTGTTCGGCGTGTTGCCGCTTGGGTGGCAAGAGCTTTCCATACGTGCGACTCGTACGACGGACCAAGCGACGCTCACTGATGTGGGGCCTGGATTTGCGGTGAAGCTGTGGGATCACAATGTAGTATTGACGAAGCAGGGAGATTCTAAAACTCAATATGATGAAACGCTTACTCTCACGGCGGGATTCATGGCGCCGATTATTTGGATTGGCATGACGGCGCTTTTTGCCTGGAGAAAATATCGGTGGCTCAGTCTTACTCGGTAGGTGCAACCTACACGATAGATATTGCATTTGATTAGGTACAGATTAATCAGAAATTGTTCGTAGTATAATATATACTCTTTATATGACATCTAAAAAAATAATGCTTATTGTTGGTGTGGTCATAGTACTTGGTGGACTCCTTGTGTATGCGTTTTTTATGAATAAAACGCCGCACGATGTGCTCGATCCTACACCCCAGAATGTGACATTATCTGGTACGTATGTGTGTTTGTCACACATTAATCCTGGTGAAGTACAGACACAAGAATGTGTTTTTGGTCTAAAAACTGATGATGGTTTGTATTACATGGTCAATTTCGGGGCTTCCGCGAATGCCGCTGAATTGTTTAATAGTGGCGCGCGCATTACCGCTGAAGGGTTCATGGTCATCAAAGAGGCGTTAAGTACGAACCAGTGGGATGCGTACAATATGAAGGGAATTTTTACAATTACCAAGATGATTGATCCTGCTCCTGTTTCGGGAAAGCTTGATATCAATGTGGTGTGTGAAGGGGCTTTGGCGTACATGACGTTCTCCGACGGTGCTGCTGCAGAAAAGTTCGTCGCTGATTGCAAAGAAGGGAAATATCCGGAAGTGATTGAACGATACAAAGCTGATATGGGTCTTGGTGACGGTGCAGCGATATAAAAGGTCTTTGTGTGAAGAAGCGGATTATCGTAAAAGGGAAGGTGTGGCGATATCCCGGTCTTGCAGGGTGGCACTTTGTGTATGTGGACAAAGTGCAATCCGCAGCGGTAAGGGCGTGGCCCGGGAAGCGTGTTGGGTTTGGGTTTGTACCGGTTCGCGCGCAGCTTGGAGCTAGTGAGTGGCAAACATCGCTCTTTCCTACAAAGGAAGGGCCGTATTTAATTTCGATAAAAAAGAGTGTGCGTGTGAAAGAGGGTGTAGATGAGGGGGATATGGTCACGATTATTTGTTGGATGAAATAAAAATTACACCAGGTACACCTAGTTTGGTTTATAAGGTATCTTCCTCTGTCAAAATGTGTTACTGTGGGGCACATCGCGCCCAAAGGTGGGCGCCTTATATATGTCTAAGGATGAAATCATTGTTCGGTTTGACGAGGTGTCGTTTGAGCATGGACACAATAAGCCTATTTTGGACGAGGTTTCTTTTTCTATTCGGCGTGGTGCAAAACTCACGCTCATGGGACAGAATGGTGCTGGCAAAAGTACGTTGTTCGGATTGATCACGGGTGCGCATCAGCCAGAGTCAGGTGATATTTATATTTCGCACGGCATCTCGATCGCGACCGCACGGCAGGTGATACCGCGTGCAGATCTCTCGCTCTCGGTGCGTGAGTTTTTTCAGAAATGTTTTGAGAAGCCGGTCTATGATATTGATCCGAAGATTGATGCTGTGCTCGATGTAGTGCATCTGCATGCACCACATGATCGAATTATCAAGTCGTTTTCCGGCGGACAGCAGGCGCGGCTTTTGCTCGCATCAGCGCTCATTCAAGATCCTGATTTGTTATTGCTCGATGAGCCGACCAATAATTTGGACAAAGAGGGGATTGCACATCTCACTACATTTCTGGTTGAGTATAAGAAAACGGTTATTGTCATCTCACACGATGCCGACTTTTTGAATGCGTTTACGCATGGCGTGTTGTATCTCGATGTATTCACCAGAAAGATTGAACAGTACGTCGGTAACTACTTTGATGTGATTGATCAGATTGCGGTTCGTATCGAAAAGGAGCAGCGGAAGAACGCGCAACTTGAAAAGAAAATTCAGGATAACAAGGATAAGTCTAACTTTTTTGCACACAAGGGAGGCAAGATGCGTCTGTTGGCCAAGCGAATGCGGGAAGAGGCAGCCGAAATGGAGGAGGCGAAAGTTGATGTGCGACGGGAAGATAAAAAGATTCGGTCATTTACGATTCCGGTGCAACAAGATTTGCCGAAAGATATTCTCACCATTACTTCTTGCATGGTTATGAATAAGAAGCACGTTCCGGTCGAGCGTAAGGTGCATGCGGTACTGAAGAGAAATACCCACCTATTGCTCGCGGGACCAAATGGCATCGGCAAGAGCACGCTCCTTGAATCAATCGCTCGTGGCACTGCATCCGGTTGCCGTGTGGGAGAGGGGGTACGGGTAGGTTATTATCGACAAGATTTTTCTACGCTTAATTTTGATGATACGGTCTACGATTCCCTCATGTCAGTGATGGAGCGAAAAATTGAGCAAGACATGCGCAATACCGCTGCGGGATTTTTGATTACGGGTGATATGGTGCATACAAAAATCGGGAATCTTTCTGAGGGGCAGAAGGGGTTGGTCGCGTTTGCGCGTTTGGTACTTGAGCGGCCCGGACTTTTGATACTTGATGAGCCGACCAACCACATCAATTTTCGTCATGTGCCGGTGATTGCATCAGCGCTCAATGCGTACCAAGGCGCGATGGTGCTCGTATCTCACGTGCCAGAATTTGTACAACAGATTCGTATTGATGAGGTGCTCGATCTGTCCAAGTGAGCCGTGCTTTTTGTATATAAACATAGTGTCGCGTGGGTATCGTGATGTTGTGTGCGTGATGTCAGTCATAGAGGTACATATGGTTTTTTGATTGAATGGTACACTTTATATGCTTGGTATTATTGATTATATGCATATATGAAGAATCCTATTGTCCATTTTGAAATTCATGCGTCTGATGTGAAGCGCGCCACGAAGTTTTATCAAGACGTATTTGGGTGGGAGATTAAGCAATGGAGTGACTGGGAGTATTGGATGGTTATGACGGGTGCGCCAACAATGACTGATACCAAGAGTACCGATAAGGGTATTAATGGGGGGATGCTTATTCGTAAAGGAGATGCACCAAAAGAAGGACAGGCAGTGAATGCGTTTGTTTGTACGGCACTTGTTGAGAATATTGATCATACGATTGCAAACATAGAAAAAGCCGGTGGTACGGTAGCGGTGTCAAAACATGCGCTGGTGGGCATGGCCTGGCAGGCGTATTACAAAGATACAGAAGGAAATATTTTTGGTATTCATCAACCTGACGAAAATGCACGATAGTTTTTGCAACGGTTTGTGGTGCGGGTCATTATAATAAAAGTATGATTATAGGTAATTATTTATTTGTATGCACAAGAAAGTATTTGTCGTTGTAGGTAGTGTGCTTGTTCTTTTGGTTGGAGGTTTTTATGTGCTCAATGCGTATATATACCATGCAAAGCAGGGACCAGTTGAGATTGATCAATCACAAAACAGCTCTTATACAAATGCAGCGTACCAACTTTCTTTAGTGTATCCTCGTGGATATTTTTTTAAGGAAAAGATTGATGCGGGTACAAAAGACTTGCCGCAACTTTCCCTCGTGTTGGTTGAGGATACACCGCAACATCGTGCTCTGTTGAATGGGGAGGTGACTGGTGCAATGGAGGGTCCTCCATCAATAACGATTGATGTGTATACAAATGAGCCGCGGCAACTTTCTGTTGATGCGTGGGTGTCTGCGCGCATGAATTGGATGAAAAATTTCACCACAGAACCCACACAAACAATGGTTGGTGGTGTGCCAGGACTTGTCTATCTGTGGGATGGGCTGTATCCAGGTAAGTCGATCGTTGTTTCAACAGGCCCTTATATTTATGTCTTTTCGGTCACCTGGTTGTCTCCTGATGATCAGATGTTGAAAGATTTTGATGCCGTGCTTGGTAGTGTGAATATAAGCTCTACAGTATCTCAGGAGCGACAAACACTCGTGGGTTCATGGGTGTGGCATAGGACCACATACCAAGATGGTTCGGTTGCGCAGGCCCCGATTGGTACGTTTGTGCTTACATTTAGTGCGGATGGTAATGTTACGAGTACCACTGATTGTAACCAGTTATCAGGAAGTTATGTAGTAAATGGGGAAGTATTGAGTTTCAAACCATTTGCTATGACAAAAAAATATTGTGAAGGTTCGAAGGATGCTGTGTATGCGAAAGATTTATCACTCGCAACATCGTACACTATTGTTGATGATGAGTTGCGTATTATGATGAATCGTGATGTTGGAGTGATGGTGTTTACGCGCGTTGCCGTCCCCTTGTAAATGGTGGGTATCACGAGATAGTATGGATCAATATGGAAAGTCATAAAAATCAGTTGTTACGACTAGAGTTGTTCAGCGATGCTGTGATGGCGATCGTGGTAACCATCATGGTGCTTGAATTAAAGATTCCACATGAGGACCATTTTTTTGTTTTGATTGAGCTTTTACCTATTTTTATGAGTTACCTACTCAGTTTTATTTTTTTGATTATTTATTGGAATAATCACCACCATTTACTACGTGTTGCAAAAGGGGTAACGCCGGCGACGATGTGGGCAAACGCTCATTTGCTGTTTTGGTTATCACTTGTGCCGTTTGTGACGGGGTGGCTTGGCGAGACTAATGGGGCGCCGTGGCCAACTATTACATATGCAATGGTGATGCTGTGTGCAGCGGTTGCTTATTTTATATTGCAACGCACGATTGTTTCTCATCATGGAAAAACATCACCACTTGCTGAGGCGATTGGCGCCGATCTGAAAGGGAAGATTTCTTTATTGCTTTATCTTGTTGCTATCGTGGCAGCGTTTGTGTATCCAATCATTTCATACGTGTGTTTTATAACAGTGGCTGTGATGTGGGTCATCCCTGATCGGCGCATCGCGCGATTGTTTGAATTACATGCGCACTCAGTATAAATCTTTTTTGGTGTGAGAGTGTTACTCTATAATATAAAAAAAGACATAGTTTTTTTATATGCAACAATCCTGTAGTTCGCAGCATTGGGCTTTGATTTCGGGATCTTTTGGGGGTAGAAAGTTACGTATGAGCGGTGGGGAAGGTGGTGGGTGGTCTCGTATCTTGTTTGATGGGAGATTATTCTTCTTGCATGAGATATACCCTCATATAACTAGTCGTGCGAGGGTCTTTATTGACAAAACATTTTTATTTTTATATAATTAAATTTCGTTTAGGTGCACGTATCTATTCTGTATTGGTCGCGTGTTTCTCCCAGACGTTCATAATATATATGTATAAAGGAACTCATCAGTCTACTCATCGTGGTGGTAGGGTATTGGGCGCACCTCATTCGGGAAAGCGTTCATTTTCTCGTGGCGGCGGTTTCCGTCGGTCGTTTAAAGGTGGCGGTCGTCCCGGTGGTTTTAGGGGTCGAGGAGGTGTTCGTGGCAAACTAAAAGGCGGAGTTTTTTTTGACGTGTCTCGCTTCATTAATAAGGCAGTTATCACTGAAGAAGTTGAGCGTTTTATTCCTGAGCATACGTTTGCAAGTTTTCAATTTGATTCTCGAGTACTTACTGGGATTACAAAAAAAGGATACACAGCCCCGACGCCGATCCAAGATCGTTGTATTGGTCACATTATGGCTGGACGAGATGTTGTAGGTATTGCAAATACTGGCACTGGTAAAACTGCAGCGTTTTTGTTACCACTTATTCATAAAACACTGACACAAAGAGGTGAACGCGTATTGATTATGGTGCCGACGCGTGAGTTGGCTCAGCAGATCGCACAAGAGCTTCTTGGTTTTTCTATGGGGATGCGTATTTTTTACGCGGTATGTGTTGGTGGTGCCGGTATTGGAGCACAAATGGCGTCACTTCGGCGCTTGCCACAGTTTGTGATTGGTACACCAGGGCGTTTAAAGGATTTGATTGAACGCAAGGCTTTGTTTTTGGGTGATTTTAAATCTGTGGTACTTGATGAGGCAGATCGTATGCTTGATATGGGATTTATTCATGATATGCGTCATATCTTGTCACTCTTACCACGTCCGAGGCATACACTCTTTTTCTCAGCAACGCTTTCAAGTGATATTGAGCGACTTATTAATGAATTTCTTACAGAGCCGGTACGTATTAGTGTGAAGACTCGTGAGACCGCGGCATCCATTGATCAAGATGTGGTGAAGGTTCCTGCTGGTGCCAACAAAATTGATGTCCTACAGGATCTACTGATTCAACCTGATTTTTCAAAAGTGCTTATCTTTGGTCGCACCAAACATGGTGTAGAAAAATTAGCACATACGCTTGTTGAACGAGGATTTAAAGCCGAATCAATACATGGCAACAAAACACAGGGGAAACGCCAGCGTGCGCTTGATCTTTTCAAACGTGATCATGTGCAAGTTCTTGTGGCGACTGATGTGGCAGCGCGTGGTCTTGATATTGCAGGAGTGACACATGTTATTAACTATGAGTTACCGGCCACTCATGAAGATTATATTCATCGTATCGGACGCACTGGTCGTGCGGGTAAGCGGGGTAAAGCACTGACATTTATTGATGTTCGATAAGAACATTCGCACATTGTTAACAACAGTGGTGTGGTTTACTAAATTTCTTGCTATGCAGGATGGATGTTTTCGTATGGCTACTATATGTGGATATGATAGAGATGATATAATAAACCGATTATTCATTTAGCTATCATTTTACAATGACTACATTGCAACCGGTCCGAGTCATTCAAAGCGCGTGGGCGGTTACCATGGATAAGGCTCGTTTTGTTGTGGGGTTAACTATTGGCATTGCGCTGTTACAATTTATGTCCGGTTTTTTAGCAGGTTCGCTTGAAAAAAATAGTGCAATTTTGTTTGTTTTTTTTCAGATCGTTGCGGTGTTTTTTAGTATCGTAGTAGCCATGGGAGTACAATGGATCTCTCTCAAATTACTGAGGAATGAATTAGTGACACTTAGAAATTTGTTTGATCCGATAGAACTTTTTTGGCGATATCTTGGTGTAAGTATTGTATACGGTTTCATTGTATTTTTTGGTCTCATGCTCTTTGTTGTGCCGGGTATTATCTGGGGGCTTAGGTACCGTTTGGTATGGTATTTGATCTTAGATAAAAGACTCTCTGTGTCTGAAGCCTTCAAAGAGAGTAGTGTGATGACGTATGGATACAAGAAAGACATTTTCTTGATTAGTATGTTGTTGGTGTTGATCAATTTTTGCGGCGCATTGTTTTTTGGAATCGGTTTACTAGTGACGATACCGCTTTCGTGGATTACTAGCGCACTTGTCTACAAGACAATTTTGGAAGCGCGGTCAACTATTTCTTCGTAACTGGCAGCATCCGTTACTCAAGTTGGTTTGTAAACTAGACAGTAGCGCACAGTTGCACATACAATGCCGCTATGAAGATGATGCGCGTCTTTCTGATTTGTTTTTTGTGTGGTTTTTGTGTGTACGGTGTTTGGTACGTATGGTTTTCTGCAGTTTCAGGACCTTTTACCGTTAAAGGTGGTGATGTTGTGTATGAGGGGTATCGTGGATATTTGGTAGAGCCTGATGCAAGAAAGAGTGCTTATCCTGGTGTTGTGATGATACATGAGTGGTGGGGGTTAAATGATTACATCAAAGATATGGCACATGTATTAGCACGTGAAGGATATCGCGTGCTTGCTGTTGATTTATTTGGCACAGTTGCCACTACTACCGAGCAGGCTCGTGCACAAGTTGCTGCTCTTGATATCAAAAAGACTCAAGATAATCTGAGTGCCGCCGTGACTTACTTACGAGCATCAGGGTCTCTGAAGGTTGCGTCTCTGGGGTGGCGTTTTGGTGGAGGACAGTCATTTAATCTTGCTGTGTCTGGAGTACCCGTTGATGCAACGATTATTTACTATGGGACTGTGGTGCCACATATTGATATGCTGTCGAAAATTCGTGCGCCGATTCTGGGTATTTTTGGAGAGTTGGATGGAGTTATTTCTACAACAACGGTACGCGCATATCACAATGCGTTGGTGTCTCTGAATAAGCCACGTAAAACAATTATGTATCCGGGTGTGGGAAATACGTTTGCAAATTCCTCAAGTTCTGATTTTGCTCAAAAAGAGGCCACTCACGCCTGGGGTGTTACGCTTAATTTTCTTGATCATTATTTGAGGGGTGGGCCAGATGTGGCACTTCTTATGCCGTTAGAATGAGCCCGTCCCCAAGGTTTCCATTACACGGTACAACATGTATGAAGATAGCCGATCGTCCGCGTATGTTTCGTACGGACTTGTATAGATGTTTCCGTTCTTATTTTCCCAAAGCGTATGAAAGTAATTAAGTGCATCGCGTATCACGGGTGTGTCAGGTGATCCTTGTAGCCATACGTTTGTTTCGAGATTAAAGTTGCCAATATTTCGGCGTGTAATGTTTGCTGATCCGAGCATAAGTGCCGCGGAAGATTTATTTTGTACGATAAAAAGCTTACTGTGACATTGTTCGCCGTTGGTGGCACACCAACGGATGTGTATGTTATCAGCGCTTTTTTTCTTGAGTGTAGCCGCGACGGGGCGATTAGGAATACCGTTTTTTTTGTACCCGAATGCATCTTTGTTTGGATCGAGAATAAGGTTAATACGAGTACCGCGTTTGTATGCGTCAATCAATGCTTGTAGCACATCTTGATCCGACAAATAAAATACGTGTCCGTATATAACATCATCCAATCCGGCGATATCTATCATGCTGATGAGTTCGTCTTTGATCGCCCCTTCAGTAACAATACGTGTTTGTAGAGGACCCGATTGATCATTAGTAGTCTGTGTGAATGGTGGGGTTGTGGTTCCTGATAGTGCTACTACGGCGTATTCGCTTTCAAGGACACTTCGCCACACACTATCATCAATGACAATGGCTATGTTGGTATGAGCACTTGAAGCGTCGTGAGGGTTTGCCGAAGTGATGAGTGTCCGCATCTTAATTCCGGATGGTGTGTTGTGGTCCGCTATTACCACTTTCCGATGGTTTGCTTTGAAATTCAGGAGCGTTAGATAACTTCGTAGTGTTGTGTTTGTTCCGTTTTTTTGAAATGGATGAGGGAGTAATCTGATGGTGTATGGTACACCACCACTTATGATGTGGTGGGCATTGTCGAGCCAACTAAAAAACACTCTATATATTCCCGAGTAGAGTGGGTTACTGTCACGCAAAGAAAGGAGACGGGTTTCGATGACTGGTATGCCGTGCGCTTTTAGTTGTTGAAATTGTTTTGATTCTATTCCACCGTACACTGTATTAATGGGGTCTGTAATAACTGTGATGGTAATATGCGGCGACGCTTTCTTTTTTGTGAGGAGTGCCTCGGTCAGCTCGCTTGAGAGTGGTCGTGCGGGTGACGATGTGCTTGTGCCAAGGAAATCATTCCATAAAAACATATCGATCAAAATATATGAGTGAGCTTGTTGAATCATGCTGATAATTTCGTCAAAAATTTCTTGTGTTGATACACGTTCACCTTGTTCATTGGTGTAGGTCACGTCGGAAAGAAATCGAGCAGATGATGAAGGAATAGTAGCAATGTTTCCTTTCATAGAGAGGCCGTCGGGAAGGGGTTTGTAGAGGCCGTAGGCGCTACTACACAGCACGATCGTAAGTAGCCACCACAGGAACCGTTTCAAACGGCGAGGTTTTGGTGGGGGGAGCGGCTCATCGTATAGTCCGTAACGTTCCATGAGGTGAATGAGTCATTATTATAGCACCATAATTAGGATTTATTCCTTTATAATAACTTTTGTGTTATAGTTATTTGAATGGCCGGTATGGCCTTTTTTCATCAATGGATATTAGAAATATCGCCATTATCGCTCACGTCGATCACGGTAAGACAACACTTACCGATGCATTGATGCAGCAGTGTCATGCGGCAAAGGTCGGCGTCACTATGGATAGTAACGCTCTCGAACAAGAGCGTGGTATTACGATATACGCAAAAAATACCTCTATTACTTATCAGGGTACAAAAATTAACATTGTTGATACTCCAGGACACGCAGATTTTGGTTCAGAGGTAGAGCGAGTGCTGCGTTCCATTGATTGTGTGCTTCTTGTTGTTGACGCCCAAGAAGGACCGATGCCACAGACACGCTTTGTCTTGAAAAAGTCACTTGAACTAGGTATTCGCCCAATTGTTGTTATTAACAAGATTGATAAACCTGCAGCTGATCCAGCGCGTACTGAAGAGCAGGTACTCGAACTTTTTTTGGAACTGGGTGCTTCTGATGAGCAGAGTAATTTTCCCGTGGTTTATGCAATTGGACGACAGGGTATCGCGAAGAAAAAATTAACCGATGATTCAGATAATTTAAATCCATTATTGGATACTATTCTTGCTCACGTTACTCCTGCTTCTTCTCCTGAAAAATTACAGAAGCCTGCGCTCTTGCAACCGTTTAATCTTGGGTACGATAATTTTATGGGTCGGCTCGCAATATGTCGTGTGTATGAAGGTCTTGTTAAGAGCGGGCAGACGGTTTTTGTAAAACGCAGAAATGGTACAACAACAAGTGCAAAGATAACAAAACTGTTTATATTTGAAGGTGTTGAGCGTAAAGAAGTCGTTGAGGCATCTGCTGGAGATATTGTCATGGTTGCCGGCATTACTGATATTGATATTGGAGAGACCATTGCTGCACAGGAACATATGGACGCATTGCCGATGATTGCGGTTGATGAACCGACGATCGCCCTTTATTTTCTGGTGAACAATTCGCCGTTTGCTGGTCGTGAAGGAAAGTTTGTTACGTCGCGTCAAATTCGGGAATATTTGGAGCGTGAAATTCAGGTGAACGTAGGACTGCGTGTTGATTTTGGTGAGATGGATCGTTTTAAAGTGTACGGACGTGGTGAGCTGCATATTGCGATTTTATTGGAGAATATGCGACGTGCTGGGTACGAAGTGCAAGTGTCACAACCACAAGCCATTATTAAAGAAGAAAATGGTATTCAATTTGAACCTTTTGAAGAAGTAGTGATTGATACGCCGCAAGAATTTCAAGGAATCATTATTGAGCGTTTGGGTATGCGCGGGTTTGTGATTAAGGATATTAAAACACATGGTGAGTCGGTTCGACTTCTTTTTGATGGACCAACTCGAGGATTACTTGGGTATCGTAATCAGTTTGTGGTTGATACTAAAGGTGAAGGAATTCTCGCATCACGTTTTATTGGGTTTAAGCCGCACGCGGGAGAGATACGCAAACGCGTAGTTGGTTCCATGGTTTCTATGGTGGCTGGTAAAGCGCTTGGGTATTCACTATGGAATTTGCAGGATCGTGGGCAGTTGTATATTAGTCCAGCTACTGAAGTGTATGAAGGTATGGTGATTGGTAATACGTCTAAGGGTGAAGAGCTTTCAGTGAATCCAACAAAAAATAAACAACTTACTAATATGCGCGCATCAGGTTCTGATGAGGCAATTGATTTAGTGCCACCACTTATTATCTCTATTGAGCGCGGACTTGAAATCATGACTGAAGATGAATATCTTGAGGTGACACCAGTAAGCGTTCGATTGCGCAAACAACATTTGACTGAACAGGCACGGGCAAAGGCACGACGCACAGTATAGATTTTTTCTTATTTATGTGATACCTTTTTGCCGGTTAGTTACTTTCAAAAAAGGAGTTTTTGTGACGAAAAAAAAAGTTCCTGTTAAGAATGGTCCGCCCCAGGATGACTTGTATGACATCATTGATCATACAGAAGAAGTTATGTTTGGTGGGCCGCGTACTCTTCTTGAGTGTAATACCTTATTGCGAAGTTCTGGATTTTTCCCGGCACGACTAACTCCCGGTCTATGGGTTTCGCGGGGCCCAAATGAAAAAGTGTCGCGATACTTAAAAGTGGTTTTTCATCAGGGGACAATAGTAGGTGGTAGTTAGTTTTACTTTGGCCGCTCTGTAATAGGGCGGTCATTTTTTTATTTATTATGAGGTGAGGAGGAGGGGAGGTATGGTACGTGTATAGTGTTATAATAATTGCAATAGAATTAGAATTGTTTTATAGAAGACCATAGGTTTATTATATATACACTTGTTTTTATACAGCGGGTCTTCGTATAATAGGTGGACTATGAAAAAAATATTTATTGCCCTTGCCGTTGTGGTACTTGCCATTGTCGGTTTTTGGGGCTACAACAAGAGCAAGCTCGATGCTGCTCGTGCGATAACCACGTACGATGCTTGTGTTGAAGCGGGGTTTACGGTGGTAGAGGGTACGCCGGATCGGTGTCTGACCCCTGACGGTCGCACACTTGAGGCGGCTGTGGTACATCTTCCAACCACGCTTCTTGATGGGGTGTACGCAATAAATGTTGATAAGACAAAAGTCTATTGGGAGGGTCGTAAGAAATTTGTTAATAATTATGTTGATCGCGGTACTATTATTCCCGCAACATCAAGCATGATCACTGTTGGTGACGGTGTGCCAACCACAACATCTATGGTTGTGTTTGATATGAATTCAATTGCGACTGAAAGTACTGGTAGTGGATCTGGTCAGAGTGGATTGACTAATCATCTAAAGTCTGACGATTTCTTCAATGTTGCAAAATTCCAAACGGCAAAATTTGTACTTGCACGTGTTGAAACAAGTACATCAACTCCTGGCGACTATGTGCTTATTGGCTCATTGACCGTGCGCGATGTTACTAAAGAGGTTCGTATTCCGGCACGTATTACGATGATGGATGGTGTACTCTCAATTACCGGTGAGGCAATCATTAACCGTGCTGACTTTAATGTAAAGTTTGGTTCAACTTCATTCTTTAAAGAGTTGGTTGGAGATCGAGTGATTGAAGACCAGTTCAAACTTGTGTTTACGATTATTGCAGATAAGAAGTAGCGCAGGTACTAATAAAAACCCATCATCCCTTGAGCCATAAAATCATCGGGATGATGGGTTTTTATTATGCTCGCGTTTTTGAAGTATTGATCGTGGGTCATTACTACGCACACGAGATCATGGTAGGTGCCGTTTTTGTTTTATCACGGGTATATTTTTTTGATTATAATAGATGTATGGATAAACGCATCTTTTTAGCTCTTATCATGATATTCAGTGTTATTTTTATATGGTTTCTTTTTGGTAAAGATGCTCATATAACAAATGCACCACCCAAAGGGGGTACAGTAGTCGCTTTTGGTGATAGTTTGATTATGGGTGTTGGAGCTACGTCGGGAAATGATTTTGTTTCGCGTACTTCGCGTGCAATTGGTATACCTATCAGTAATGTGGGATTGTCTGGTGATACAACACGTGCGGCACTAGATCGAACTGATGAAGTGCTCACGCGGAAACCGCATGTGGTACTTATTTCGTTAGGTGGAAATGATGCCATTAAGAAGATTCCCAAAGAGGAGACTGAGCGGAATTTGGTGACAATTGTCAGGCGATTTCAGGCAGAAGGTGCGGTCACAATACTGCTTGGAGTGCGCGGGGGGCTCTTGGGCGATCCGTATGAATCCATGTACGAACGAGTTGCGAAACAAACTAGATCAATACTCGTTCCAGATATTCTTGATGGGTTGTTTGGAGACGCTCGGTACATGAGTGATGCGGTGCATCCCAATGATGCAGGATATGAGCGTATCGCGGCACGGGTTGCTCCAATTGTGTTTGCGCTTTATAAAAATCGTTAGTGATTCTCCGTGGTAGCATGGATAGATGAACGTATATACGTTTGGGCGGTTGCTATATGAGCTTTATGGCCCCGGGATGCCAGATATTCAACACATACAGAAGCTTGGTTTGCTTGCTGTGAAGATTGGTCAGGTGTACGCGTTGCGTCCGGATTTTCTTTCCGCAGAAAAATGTGCCACGTTGACTGCGCTCTATCGTGGTGCGACCCAATCAAGTCTTTTTGATCCACAGGCAACATTGTCTCATTATGCCCCGGCTCTAAAAGCGTCACTCGCCGCTTTTGAGGAGCAACCTTTCGCTTCGGCGTCGGTAGGGCAAGTGCACCGCGCTATGCTTAAAACAGGTGAGGCGGTTATTGTGAAAATAATCAAGGGAATGAATGCTGCTTCGTTTCGTCGCGATGTGCACCGTGTCCGTCGGCTGTTCCGTATCGCTTCTTTGTTTTATCCAAAATTAACTGGTGTTGCTAATCCTGCGGAATTATTAACACAGATTGAACATATGACATTGGCCGAACTGGATCTGCGTAACGAAGCCGCAGGATATCGTACGCTTGCAAAAATAAGAGATGAGGGAACAAAAAAATTTGATCTCTCGATGATTCGTTTCCCGAAAGTATATGAACAATATACGACTGAACAAGTCTTGGTGGCGGAATATCTTCCATATCCAACTATGGATGAGTTGCTTATAAAAGGTACATTATCGTATCAAACACTTATTTCTTTTTTTAGGGCCCACGGATATGGCATGTACGCGGCCGGCATATTTCATGGAGATATTCATCCAGGCAATATTATGGTTGCACCAGATGGTGGATTTTATTTTCTTGATGCTGGTTATATTGGCACGGCCAGTGATCATTTACGTTTAGGATTGGCACGTTTTTTTGATGCGCTCTGTCGATATGATTTTGTGCGAGCAGCAGCGGGATTACATGCAATGTCTGATGTACGACTGAGTGATGATGCGTATGTACGATATGAGAAGGGTTTTTTAAAATTATATGATGGTTTTGCGGATAAAACCGCCCGTGATATGAGTTTGACACGAAAAATGATGGAAACTATTCGTCATGGGGTATTGTCCGGTATGCAGTTTTCATCAGGAATTTTTGACATCATTAAAAGTCATATGTATTTGGATGGTATGGTCTTGCGCGTAAACCCGGAAGCGAAATTGCTTGCTGATATGGTGCCAGCCATAGACGAATTAAAATCTTTATTGGGTATATAACAAGGAGTACTATAAAAAAGGTATACTACTAAAATCTCATGGTTTCTAAAAAGAAAAAGGTGATTATTATCGGAGCTGGTCCTGGAGGAATTTCAGCTGCCATGGTGCTCGCAGCCCGAGGCTATGAGGTAGTTGTGTATGAAAAGGATACGTATGTGGGGGGCCGTTGTTCGGCTATAAAAGCAGGAGGTTTTACATTTGATTTGGGGCCAACATTTATTATGTTGCCCCAAGTGTTTGAGGAAGTGTTTACATTGGCTGGTAGGAAGCTTTCGGATTATGTGGATCTAATTAAACTTGATCCGTTGTACACGCTACATTACCGCGACGGTCGTGTGTTTACTGTTACTGATGATAAACAAGCGTTGAAGGCAGAGATTGCTCGTCTATTTCCGGGAGATGAGAATGGGTATGAACGGTACATGAGGGAGCAGGGTAAGAAGTTTGATCACATGTACCCTTGTCTCAAGGTTCATTACACTAAGTGGTATCACTATTTTCGTCCAAAATTACTGAAAGCATTTCCGTATATGGATAATTTTTCTTCTATATATGATGTTTTGTCACGTTATTTTTCTCACGAAGATATGCGCATTGCGATGACATTTCAGGCAAAATATTTAGGCATGTCGCCGTGGACGTGTCCAGGAGCATTTACAATCCTTTCTTATGTGGAACATGCGTTTGGCGTGTATCATGCTCGTGGCGGTGTTCACATGCTCTCCGAGGGTATGGCACGTGCGGCCCGTGACAACGGTGCTCGTTTTGAGTTGGGTCGTCCAATTGAAAGGATAATTATTGAAAATGGTCGCGCGATTGGTGTACGTCTTATGGATGGCACCGAAGATCGTGCTGATGCTGTGGTGATGAATGCTGACTTTGCCTACGGCATGAAGCAGTTTATTGATGAGACTGATCGATCAGAGATGTCTGATAAAAAAATTGATTCATACGAATATTCGTGCTCTACGTTTATGATATATCTTGGTATTAAAGGAAAGATCAATACGCTTTCTCATCACAATATTTATTTCAGTAATGATTATAAAAAAAATATAGAACAGATTTTTAGCGGTCAGCTTCCTGACGACCCATCTTTTTATGTTCAAAATGCGTGCGTGACTGATCCGTCTTTGGCACCACAAGGACAATCAACATTGTATGTGTTAGTTCCTGTACCAAATGCGGTCGCGCCGATTGATTGGCAAGCGAAGAAAGATGCTTGGCGTAATCGCATTATTGCACTTATGGCTGAGCGGTTACGTACACCAGATTTGGCAGAGCGTATTGAATTTGAAAGAATCGTGACACCGATTGATTGGAAGCAAAAGATGCACGTGTACAATGGAGCTGTATTTAATTTAGCGCACAATATTGGGCAAATGCTCTATTTGCGTCCGCACAACAAGTTTGATTCTGTTGAGAGTTTATACCTTGTAGGAGGAGGAACTCATCCAGGAAGTGGTTTACCTACTATTGTTGAATCAGGTCGAATTGCAGCTGATTTGATTAGCGAAAATTGATACAAGAGATTTATTACGTTTAAGACGATAGGACATGTTTGTTCCTTATAGGGTGGTTGTGAATGATAAGATGCAGTGTGGCTATTCATACGAACGGATTGTGCCTGAAGGTACATTGTTTGATCCGTTGTTTACTCCTGACCTTTCGCCTAAAGAAATGCTCACTCTGGGTGTGTATGGCGGATTATATATGACTGATTGTCAATCTGAATTTCCAACCGAATGGTTTGCGAATGCAAAATTATCATCAGACGGTTTTCGACATAAAGAACTCAATTATTTTGGTGTGTTGGCGAGTCAACCGCTTTCTGTATGGCGCAAGAAAGGATGGATATATAAAGACGATCCGCGGGGTTGGTTTCAGTGGTATTGTCGGTATTATACAGGGCGTCGAATTCCAGAAGAAGATGAACGTCAGATTAAACGTTGGAGGGCGATGAGGCGACATATTGGACAGGTGGTAAAAAATTGTCGAGTAAGAGATATCGTATGTCGGCCGCGACAACGTCAAGCACTTCTCCAGTGGGCGTATGATAGTCGTGCGTTTTAGTAGGGGATAACAGGTGTTTGTTCTGTATAAAGAAACGATACAATAAAGAGTATCGACGCGATTTGGGCGTTCCTCATTTTATATGCTTACACCAGAATTACGTACGTATCTTGAAAAAATAGAGGCAATGTCAACGGTACCTGCTGATGCGGTTATTAAAGATGCGCTATTTTCTGCTGGATGGAACGATGAGTCTATACGTGATGCATTTTCTTATATTTCAGTTATTAAAAAAAATAAGGCGAACGATACGAGTGTAACAACAGTTGTACAAAGTTTGCCGGCCGTACATGATGTTTCTTTTGTAGAAGAAGACGAGGGTCAATCTGGTGTATCGGTAGTCCACACTCAGACATCTATACCATCTCAGCCGACGATGTCTTCATCGATCGGGGCGTTTAATGGAAAGTCATCACAATCGATGTTATATCCAGATAATTCCTCTCGTCTCGGTTTGCGGACAGGGGTGCCGTCGTCGGTACTTGGTCAAAAAACAGGCATACCAATATCGTCGATACGATCTGATGATCGACCGCCTGTTTCCATGACACCAAAGGCTCCTCCTCTTGCTGATATTGTTGAATCTTTGCCGACAAGTATAGAGAGTGGTGTTTCTAGTGCCCCGGGAATTTCTTCTGAAGAAGATACGTCTCACATGTCAGTTTCTACTGTCGGTACCCCTGTGTCTGTACCGAAGGTTTCTATGAAACCAGTTGCACCGTCTCCTTTGATGCGGTCGCCTTCATTGGGTTCTATAGAGGGAGTGCGCCCACTACAGACACCAACTTCGTTTATGGTTTCTGTGCCACAAACACAAGCAGTCGAAACATCGATACCCTCAAATCAATTCGTACAATCACCCTCATCACGTGTTGTTGCTCATAGAAATAATCGTTTTGTAAGACGAGTTGGTATTATTGCGATATTACTTGGTATTCTTGCGGCCGTAGGGTATGCCTATATGGTGGGTATAGGTCCGTTTGTACTTGTTGAGGGTCCGTATAAAGATACGTCATTCGCGTCTGATTTTTTAATAGGAATGAGTCGTATGAAGAGTGGTGTTGTAACTGCCCAATATCAAACGGGACAGGTTTCGTCTGTTGAGGGTGATGGACTTTTGCCAGTGATGTCTAGTACATCAGTGCCGCTGCTTCCATTTTTTCCCAATGAACGCACGTCATCTGACATCGCGGTGTCTGTTGTAGCCAGTATGACTTTTGATCGTACAGAACAGAAGAAAAATAATTTTCAGTTTAGTGTTGATGGTTCATATGTCGCTGAGGGCGCTACGATTGCTGGTGAGATAGAAGCGTTGCGTGTTGATAATATGTTGTACGCTCGTTTTTCTAAAGTACCTGTATCACCGATCATTGCCATGTTTTTGGGAGACATACATGCCCTTGAGGGGAAGTGGATTTCACTGAGCGCTTCAACTACAGGCGAAAGTTCGGTTGAGCAATATGTATCACGGGCTTCAGTGTGGAGTGCTACCACGACGTCTTTTGTAGGTGGTTTGTCGAATATATTTGCTGAAGCGCTTGATAGTGAACGTGTGATCTCAGTCACTTCAAAGGAGCGCATATCGTCGTGGAAGGGTGATGCGACAAAGTATCACGCACAGGTTTCTTTTGAACAATTAGCACCGGCATTACGTCGAGTGCTCAATCATATATTAACGACGAGACAAGATGTTCCTGATTCATACACGAAACAGTTGCGTGATGCAATCGTCACACTTGAATCAAATGAGTATGCTCCTTTGCTTGCGTATGCAACAAAACATGTCTCGTTGACTTTTGATGTTGCTGATGATGGTATTCCCCTTGCAGTAACACAGACGCTACGGGTGTTGTTACCCCAAGCACAACATGACAACAAGCAGGTATCGTTTCAGTCGAAGCTTGCTTTTTCATTCACAGATACCAATAAACCAATTGAGCTTCGTGCGCCGGCAGACGCTTTAACCTTGTTTGAGGTTTCTCGTTTGCTTATGAATTTGGAGGAGGATGAATATCACGTAAGTCTACAATTAACAAGAATAAATGCGCTTGCGCAGGCAATTGAGAATTTTCAGCAGGTGGTAGGACGACTTCCAAAAACACTCGATGAGCTCGCTGTGTCTGCAAGTACCACGCTTCCACAAGGTGTAGAACAAAATGCTAGCCCCTCAGTTTCATTTTTGTTAGAGCAATATAGAAATCGACCATTTTTACCGAATGTGCCGGTTGATGTTTTTACAAAAAAACCTTTTATTTACAGCGTCTCTGGTAAGGGGACAGGGTACACGCTTATCTATACGATAATTTTTCCAAAAGAACTTAAAACAGAGGCGCTTGAGCAATATAGTGATTGGTCATATGAATTAGGAGGGGTCGATGGTAAGGTGCCAAAATGGCGCGTGGTGTCCGGAAAAAACACTCTTACAGATACCCATTTTTCTGTTGAGGGTAACATTCGTCGTAAATAGGTATAAAAAGGTACGGTGGTACAATACTACAGTCATGGATGATCAGATCAAGACACTTGAAAAACCGTTTATAGTTTCAAAGAATGTGAAGGCTCTTGGGTACACGAGTTTATTTAATGATTTTTCTTCTGAGATGGTGCTTTCGGTGTTGCCAGTGTTTATGACGAGTGTGTTGGGTAGTGGCGCAGCGGCACTTGGGTTTATCGAAGGTATTGCGGACGCGGCAGCAAATATTACAAAGGTTATTTCAGGACGTCTTTCAGATTGGTTGGGTAAACGAAAAAGTTTAGCAGCTATTGGATATGCGATTGCTGTATGTTCAAGATTGTTTTACGTATTCGCAACTTCGGTTGCAGGTATAATGATATTACGTTTTTTTGATCGGGTGGGGAAGGGGTTTCGCGAGCCACCCCGAGATGCGTTGATATCGCTCTCTATTAAACAGAATCAATCTGGTCGTTCGTTCGGGTTTCACCGCATGATGGATCAGGTCGGAGGGGTGCTCGGACCATTTGCTGCATTTCTACTACTACTTGTATTACCAGAACGGTATCATGTTGTGTTTCTGGTAGCGTTTGTGGTCGGCATGTGTTCATTGGTTGCCATTTCCTTCGCAAAAGATGTGCCAAAGGTTTTACCGCCCATGTCTATAGATGTATCGGTGAGGTCATCAAAACCACTTTCAAAAAAATTTAAATTGTTTTTGGTGTCTATGACTATTCTTTCTGCCGGATCATTACCATTGGCAGTGCTACTTCTTGCGGTACCTGCAACTGGCATGTCCATTGCGTTTATTCCGCTCGTCTATACCGTATATAATCTTTCTTACGCATTATTGAGTATGCCGGCAGGGAAGGTGGCTGATCGAATTGGACCAGAAAAGGTGATTGTGGCGGGATATATTATTTTGTTGATTGCATACCTTATTATCGGTGTTGTGGAAACGCCGTCCGCTGTATTTTTTGGTTTTTTGGTTCTTGGATTTTTTGCAGCACTCACAGGTGGTGTGCAGCGTGCCTACACCGCAATACATACCGACCCTGATCATCGAGGAGCAGCATTTGGATATTTTAATGCAGCTATTGGAGTAGGGGCAATGCTTGCCGGTATTGCGGGAGGGTTTGTGTGGCAGTTTGTTGGACCGTCGGTCGCGCTCTTGTCTGCGGCACTGGTGGTATTGTGTGGGCTCCTCGTGTTTACCCTGGGTACAGGGTATCTCAATGGTCAGGACAAGTTTTTATACAGGCATGATTAAAAACGCCGTGAAGGAAACAGATAGTTTTATCCTTTAGGAGGAAGCGACGACATGTCGGGCTGCCGGGAATCGAACCCGGACCTTACCCACCCCATGGGCATATACTACCACTATACTACAGCCCGTCGCGTTCACACGATAGCACAAAATAAGAAGAATAAGAAAAAAGAAGCATCTAGCATAAGGTTATTTTTATGTATGTATAGGTAGAAATATCGCGGCTACGTTAAACCTTTTTGACGACTATTTCTGTATATGGTCAATATCCTTTTTTTTGTGATCAGGATAGAATAGCGCTATCAATTAATTGCAATATTTCTATGAGTAAAGTGAGTGACACGAAACGTGCGTCAAATATTAAAAAAGGTCATCGTACGCGTGCTAAATTAGCAAAATTACGTGCCTCGTATAAGGTAGCTGCGTCAGAACAGGAAAAAGAAAAGATTGTGGCACGAGCGATGGTTGTCAGTTCTCATATGTCGCGTTTTGATTTTCTTTATCCGTTGGGGGTAGTAAAGGCTCCCGAAAAGAAGGAACGCAAAATGACTGCTCCCGCAGCAACTCACGGCGCATATCCGAAGGCTCCAAAAGAAGACAAGAAGTCCGCTGTTGTAAAATAATTTTCAATGCGCATACGAAAGGCATTATTTCCGGTTGCAGGACTTGGTACTCGTTTCTTGCCGGCCGTGAAGGCACAGCCGAAGGAAATGTTGCCTGTCGTTGATAAACCGGTAGTACAGCTTCTCGTGGAGGAGGCGGTTGCATCTGGTATCGAGGAGATTATTTTCATTACTGGCAAGAATAAGCGTGCGCTTGAAGACCATTTTGATTATGCCCCTGAGCTTGAGGCGGCGCTGCGTGCGAAGGGTAAGCATGATGAGGTCGCCAAGGTGCGCGCGATCAGTGATGCCGCAAAGTTCTCGTATGTGCGACAGAAAGAGCCGCGGGGTGATGGTGATGCAATTCTTTCAGCAGCTCATCTTATTGGCGATGAGCCGTGTGCGATCATGTTTGGTGATGATTTGGTTGTATCAAAAATACCTTGTCTGCGACAGCTGATGGATGTGTACGAACAGTATCGTGCTCCTGTGATTGCCGCGTGGCCGGTTCCCAAAAAAGATGTGTCGCAATACGGTATTATGGCAGGGAAAAAAGTTGCGGCACGGATCACTAAAGTCACGTCATTTATAGAGAAGCCCGCCCCTGAGCGTACATCATCACGATTAGCGGCGGTAGGTAAGTATATCGTTACTCCAGAAATAATGGAGACACTGCGACATGTGAAAGTAAAAGGAGAGATTCGTTTGGCGAATGCGTTTGATGCGTATGTACGGAAGGGGGGAGAGGTGTATGCGTACGAATTTGAGGGGACACGATTTGATTGCGGAAGTAAGCTTGGATTGCTTGAGGCGACGGTTGCGCATGGGCTAGCTCATCCTGAGACGGGCCCTGCATTTCGAGCCTACTTACGTAAATTGCATTTGTAATTTTTTATTTCGGGTATACTAGTGAGTGTGTTGTACGCATTGGACGTTGTCATTTTTTCTTATCTGAACGGCTTTGTCGGGCGTTCGTTTTTTGGTGATAACTTTATTGTGTTTACTGCTTCAGCCTTGCCAGTACTCATCGGTCTTCTTTTTTTGGTGGTGGTAGGCGTTTCACTCTATAGGAAAACAAACGGGCTTGAGGTATTGAATCTTGGTTTGGCAGAAGTGGAGGCGTTAAAGATTGCATGTGTGGCTGTGGTGTTGGCGCGTGCGGTGGTATTTGTTTTGCAAGGCGCGTTTGAGCGTGCGCGTCCGTATGTAACACTCGATACGCCCTATTTGTTTACAGTTCCGGCATGGTCGTTTCCATCAGGTCATGCGGTTGTACTGTTTGCACTTGTGGGAGCAGCGTATCGTTTTAATCGGAATGCTGCTGCAATTCTCGCGTTTTTTTCTGTGATGGTTGGTATCGCACGCGTGATAGCCGGGGTACATTATCCGACTGATATTGTAGGTGGGGCACTCATTGGTTTTTGTACTGGCTATCTGGGTACTATGTTTTTTCGATACAAAGAGTCTCGACGACAGAAAAATAATGTCGCTTGAACAACATCTCATGTTTATTAAGAAAACCTAGATTTTTTGTGTATAACGGTATGGATGGGTAGTTGTATACTACAGGGTGTCTATGTCTTTTTTAAAATGGTCTCGCAGCGTTAGAGCTTCATTGATACGAGCATTTGTGTTTGGTGTTGAAGACAGTATAGTTTCAACAGTGGGATTACTTTCAGGTGTCGCGATAGGTGATATGCCTCGGAATGCGGTGATTCTGTCTGGTGTAGTCCTTATTTTTGTTGAGGCGTTTTCAATGGGGGCTGGTGAATTTCTTTCTGAATCATCTGCTGAAGATTATGAAAAACCTCATGGTGTTCACGTGAGTGGGCCGTTGCTAAATAGTATAGTGATGTTCCTTGCCTATTTTATTGCTGGTTTTTTGGTGCTTGTGCCGTATCTACTGTTTTCGGTCGCGCAAGCGTTTTGGGCGTCAATCGGTATATCTTTTTGTGGGTTATTTTTGCTTGGTGCAGGAAATGCCCGATTGTCTAATGTAAGTGTATTGAAGAGTGCTTTGCGTATGGTAGCGGTAGGTGGCGTGGCACTCATGGTTGGTATTATTGCGGCAAAAATGTTTCAAGGGATCGTGTAAAGGTTTATTAAGGTTTAGAAAAGCGGACATACACATGTCCGCTTTTGCTTTGCCTAGTTTGTGATTTTGATATGCATCTTTGTATCCATGCGCACGTATGATTTTGGCAGACTAAAAGATTGGCCGTGTGTTTGGTGACTCGGTGGTTTTGTACGGAGGATAACGTTCAGGATCAATAGTACGTGCGAAGCAGTAACGGCCTTCTTCGTGTATCCAGTTTTCATTACTTTTCGTATAGGGGTCAGCGTTTATTGGGAATGTTTTATTATCTGTTTTTGTTTTGGAAGAAAAGGTAGCACATAGTTCAAATGAACGCGGACCCGTTGTTTTGTACTCATAGGCCGCTTCATTGGCCGGGTCTTTCGGTGTTACGTAACCCGAAATAGGGTCATTAAGCTCGTCTAGAGTTGCTGGGAGCTTTTCTTTTTTTTGCCAAAATTCAACAATCTGCCATTGGATGTTTTGGAGATCAGAGATACGATTGTCGTCGAGCTTTGCGTTGCGAGCGTTGAGTGGTGACCCAATCACCAAGAAGCTGCCGATGATTGAGAGTGCTACCACAGCGATGGTAGCCCAGGCAATAATCCTGAGTCGTGGTTGGAGTATGGTTTTATCGCGCCTCAAATCAAAATGGTAATAAGAGAATATGGCTGCTGCTACCGCGAGGACAGTAATAATTTTTAGAATAAAACGTAGGGTGAGTTCGCCTGCTAGAAATGAGTTGATAACCACGATAAGGTCAATCGCGACAGTAAGTCCGGCAGCAAAGAGTGTGAGGTAGGTGAGCCACTTACGAACTGATAGCTCAGCATGTTCTGGCCGTGCTGCCATGTCTCTATTAATCATGCGAGTTAGGTAGAGGTAGAGTGGGACCGCGATGATGAGTGCAGCAATCGCAAGACGGATACCCGAAGAATAGTAATTTCCATAGTCATAATAGTAGGTCGTCGGGTCCGGGAAGAGACGGTTGATAAGTTGAAAGATAAGTCCGATAAAACTCGCGGCGCTCACATAGAGGGCGGCGATAGCACCAAGGTGTAAAAAGAAGTCCCTAGGCGTTGTCTTTGGTTTGTTTTCCATGTGTGTATAGTATATCACTTTTGGTCGTGTACAGAGGTGTGTGTAGTGCGTGGGTGCGGTGACGCATTGCATCATGGTGTAGTGTTGATACACTAGCAGTATTATTCAATGACCTTTCTAGTTATGGGTATCAGTGATGCAATGCTTCCTTTGGTGACGATTGTGACAGTTATCTTGGTGGTGAGTATTCGACAAATTAATCAGTACGAGCGTGGTGTGCGTTTTACGTTTGGGCGATTTACCGCCATCATGAATCCTGGATGGCGACTGGTGGTGCCTATCATTCAGTCGTATATGAAAGTAGATATGCGTATTAAGGCAGTAGATGTACCAGATCAGCGGGCGATTACTAAAGATAATGTGCCCGTCACAGTAAATGCTGTTATTTACTATCGCGTATCAGCTGCGGATAAGGCAGTGCTTGAGGTTGAAAATTTTCAGTACGCGATTTCTCAGTACGCACAAACAACGATGCGTAATATTGTCGGTGAGGTGACGCTTGATGATTTACTTGGTAGCCGTGATAAGATCGCTGATCGTATTCGTGACATTGTGGATAAGGAGACTGATCCCTGGGGTATCAAAGTTAACAATGTTGAACTTAAAGATGTTTCGTTACCAGAAACCATGGAACGTACGATTGCAAAGCAGGCTGAGGCTGAGCGCGAGAAGCGCGCGGTGATTATCAACTCTGAGGGTGAACTTGGGGCTGCACAGAATATTTCAGAAGCTGCGAAGATTCTGGCTGCATCTGAGGGTGCGTTGCATTTACGTACATTGCAATCAATTAATGATATTTCATCAGATGAATCAAATACGGTTGTTTTTACCGTGCCGCTTGAGGTGATGAAAGCATTTACGGGGTTTGCGCAGCATAAAAAGGAATCAAAAGAAGTGTAGTGGGATATGCGTGACATATGATCGAACAAGTTACTGCGTACATACAACCAATTATTGAACAGTATGGCGTGTGGGGTGTTTTTCTGGCTACATTACTTGAAGAAATAATTGCACCTATTCCTTCACCGTTAGTGCCGCTTACCGCAGGTTTTTTTCTTCTATCGGAAAGTGATAGTGTTGTGGCAATTATTGGGCAAACAGTTTTTATTATTGCCCTCCCAATCGCGTTTGGTGTGGTTATAGGGTCGTTGGTGGTGTATGGGCTTGGGTATTGGGGTGGCAAACCAATGATTGAAAAAACAAAAAGATGGCTTGGTTTAGATTGGCGAGATATTGAGAAAATGGAGCAGAAAATCATTCATGGAAGAGGTGATGAAATTACGCTACTTTTTTTACGTGCCTTGCCTGTTGTCCCGGGTGTAGCAATATCTGGTTTTTGTGGGATTGTGCGGTATCCGGTACACACATTTGTCATAGTAACTTTTGTTGGCGCATTTGTTCGTGCGGCCATGTTGGGTATGACAGGTTGGTACGTGGGAGTAATGTATGTGGCATACATTACTCTTATTTCAAAGATAGAAAAATATGTTCTCGCAGGTATATTGTTCTTTAGTGTTTGTTTGTTTCTGCGGCTCATTTTTTTGAAGAAATATGCCAAAGAGGAGGCATCGTAAGTGCAATGTGGATAGAAGTCTAAAATTATTTTTTGTGAAGGGGCCATAGGAGTGCTTCACGTTTTTCATTAGATTTGGTACTATCCTGATATTCCGCGGTAGCTCAGTCGGTAGAGCGTCCCGCTGTTAACGGGAGGGTCCCTGGTTCGAGCCCAGGCCGCGGAGCCAGTTAGGACAACCAGCTAGTTCTAGTACCAGATTGAACGGAGAAGCTATTGAAAAATATAGCTTTTTCCGTTTATAGTCGGGTTCTGAAGTAGGTAGTTCAAGAACGCTCTTTTTTCAGCAGGTTTAGAACTGTTATCAAACATACTTCTTGCTCTGCGTGCTACGGAAATGACTGTAGCAATGGTTGTTTGGTAATCGTAGTCTGCTTTTCTGTGTTCCGAAAGTTCAATTTTAAGTACCTGTATTTTGTCCTGATACTCTTGATGCTTTTTGTCATAAACATCCTTAGTAATTGATGCTTTTTGTCATAAACATCCTTAGTAATCCACCGTATAATTTAATCAAGAAACAACATGACACACTTTGACACAGGGTTTTTGAAGGAGTAAAATGTAAAAAGGAGAAAATAATTATGACTAACACAAAATTTCTCAGCGTTAAAGAAGTAGCCGAAGCGTTACGTGTCAGTGAAAGGTCTATCTTTCGCTACATTCACGACGGCAAATTAAAAGCCTCAAAGGTCGGATATTGGCGAATAAGCGAGGACGACCTGCGACAGTTCCTTGAGCAATCCTCTAATGTAAAGCCTCCTAAGAAAAAGAAGAAATAATTATGAATAAAAAACCCACAAAAATTAATTTAACATCGGATGACTCACTCTTTGAGAAGTCTTTGAACTTACAAAAATACATAGAGGATTTAAGTTCACAGGCAGTCAATTTGTCTGATAAGTTTTCTTTTACTTGGGCTGGTAAAAGTAACGCTATTAAAAGTGTGTTGGTCCCTAGCAAACTAACTCTCAATCCTGAACCTAAGCAAAGCATTAAATGGGATGAATCCGAAAACCTTTTTATTGAGGGCGATAACTTAGAAGTTTTGAAACTTTTACAAAAGGCTTACTTTGAGAAAGTGAAAATGATTTACATTGATCCGCCTTATAACACGGGTCATGATTTTGTATACAACGATAATTTTAGCGCCCCTCTTGATAACTACTTAAAGCAAACAGGTCAAAAAACTGAGGCTGGTGAAAGTACTACCACAAACAAAGAAACCAATGGGCGTTACCATAGCGACTGGCTTTCTATGATGTATCCTCGTCTTAAATTGGCTTGGAATTTACTTCGTGAAGATGGGGCTATTTTTGTATCTATCGACGATAATGAGGTTCATAATTTAAGACTAGTACTTGATGAGATTTTTGGTGAAGAAAATTTTGTTGCAAATGTTATTTGGAAAAGAAAACGTGGGCGTGATAATTCTGCGAGATGGTTTAGTAAATCACACGAGTACTTATTGGTCTTTGCTAAAGACCTGCAACAATTCAATACAAATTATCTTGATCTTGATGAAGGGACAAAGGAGGCTTACAAGAACCCCGACAACGATCCTAGAGGCGATTACAGAATGCTTGCCGTTTGGGCTAGAGGAACTCAAGGTGGTGTTAAATATGATTTTACAAATAAAGAAGGACAATACTTTAAGGAAAGACTTTGGTTGTTCAGTAAAGAAAATTTACAAAAATTAGACAATGAAAATAAACTTATTGTTAGAGGAGATAATCTCTACCGTAAGTTGTTTATCGACGAAAATAAGGGAAAAATTCCTGAGACAATTTGGGATAATACCTCAAACGCCGCAAATGCATCCGATGAGATTAAATCTATTTTCGGTGGAATAATTTTCGATACCCCGAAACCAATTCCTTATATTCAAGAAATGCTAAAAATATCAACAAATCAAGAAGATATTATCTTAGATTTCTTTGCGGGCTCTGGTACAACTGCTCATGCTGTTTTCAAACAAAATCAAGAAGATGGTGGCAATAGAAAATTTATTTGTGTGCAACTTCCTGAAAAACTCGAAGAAGGATCCGACGGATTTAATGCTGGATACAAAACTATTGCTGATATTGCAAAAGAGCGTATTCGACGTGTAATAAAAGGTTATGGCGAGAATCCTCAGCCTATTGATGCGGGATTCAAAGTGTTTACACTCTCTGAATCAAACTATCCTGAAAATACTTTTGTATTTAATCCCGAGAAATCATCCGAAGAAAACCAGCAAGCATTTGTTGCTTACTTACATAAAGCAAAGCAAAGCCAACTTTTTGATAAAGAGGACGATATGAATGTTGTTTATGAAAATATCGTTAAAGAAGGCTTGTCGCTAAATAGTAAAGTCGAAACAATTACTATCGGCAAAAATAAAGTTCACAAAGTATCCGACGGCGAACAGCAATTACTTGTTTGTCTTGAAAATAAACTTGCGTCTGAAACTGTAAAAGAACTTACTGATAAGTCTCACAAAGGTAAATTATTTATTTGTCTCGAGAGTAGTCTCGACGACACTACTGCCGCCAATCTGTCCCTTAACCTTGATTTGAAAACAATTTAACAATTATGAAATTTAAGTTTGATCCAAATCAAGAATACCAACTTCAAGCAGTCAACTCAGTGGTTGATTGTTTTGAGGGACAAGAAAAAACTACAGCACAGACTGTGGCTGGTTTGGGATTGTTTGGTATCTATCCAAATGTACTTACTTTGTCCCCTGAGGAAGTAAAAGAAAATATCAAAAGAATTAAATCTCAAAACAACTTAGAGGAAATAAAAAGCAGTATTAAATTCAACGAACCAGGAGTTACTTATGACGACCCTGATTATACTTTTAATGGCGAGTATGTAGGATGGAAAGACATCTCAGTTGAAATGGAAACGGGTACAGGTAAAACGTATGTTTACTTGCGTACCATTTTTGAACTCAATCAAAAGTACGGCTGGAAAAAGTTTATTATTTTAGTCCCGTCTGTTGCTATTCGCGAGGGTGTTATTAAGACCCTGAAAATCACCGAGGACCACTTCAAAGAATTGTATGCAAACACTCCTTTCAGATTTTACGAATACAAATCAAAAAATATCACCCAGGTTCGACACTTTGCCGACAGTAGCGTGATAAATATCATGGTTATGACCGTTGGTGCTTTTAACAAAGACGCTAACGTTCTTTATGGTGCTCGTGATCAAATGCAGGGTGAACAACCAATTGAGTTTATTAAAAAGACAAACCCTATTCTTATCCTCGACGAGCCACAAAATATGGAAGGTGATGCTACAAGAAAAGCGCTTGAGAATTTCAATGCACTATTCCGCCTCCGCTATTCTGCTACTCACAAGAATCCATACAACCTTGTACACCAACTCACACCTTACGATGCTTACCAACTTGGGCTTGTTAAAAAAATAGAAGTCTTTTCAGTAACTGATGACGATAGTGGTACTTCGGTCCCTCACATGGTTTTTGTTGAGGCAAAACCAGCAAAGACTGCCAGTGGTATTAAAGCAAAAGTTGAACTCGCTTTTATGGATAGCGATGGAAATAGAAAGGTAAAAGCAACCAATGTAAAAAAGAACGACAACCTATCTGAACTTACGGGTAACAAAGCCTATGACGGCTATGTGGTTTCAAATATCGATGCGGACGCACCTGAGTTTGGCGCTGAGGGCAAGGTTCACTTTACCAATGGTTTTATTCTTTCTCGAGGAACTGCTATTAATCAAAACAAGGAGGATATTTGGCGTAGACAAATATCTGAGACTATCAGACTTCACATTGAGAAAAAACAAAAGCACAAGGATTTTGATATTAAAGTCTTGAGCCTTTTCTTTATCGATAAGGTTGCAAATTATGCTGGTGCGGATGGAATGATACGCAAGATATTTACCGAGGAGTTATCAAGAGTTAAAAATGAATTTGCCCTGGGGCAAAATTCTATCGACTCACTTCACACTGGATACTTTGCAAAAAAGAAAGACGGTAGTTTTGTTGAGCAAGACTCTGCTATTGAAAAGAATGACGAGGCTTATGAACTTATTATGAAAGATAAGGAGCGTCTTTTGTCTTTCTCTGAACCTGTTGAATTTATTTTCTCTCACTCTGCACTCCGTGAAGGTTGGGACAATCCGAACGTGTTTAATATCTGTACTTTGAATGAGACAACTTCCTCAATGAAAAAGCGCCAAGAGATTGGTCGTGGTATGCGTCTTTGTGTTAATCAAGAAGGTGATCGTATTTTTGATAGACGAATCAATTTGCTTTCAGTGGTTGCAAACATAAGTTATGCCGACTACGTTGCAAGCCTACAAGCAGAATTCCAAGAGGATGGTATCTACAAAACACCTCAATTACCTCACAATGCAAAACAGCGAAGTAAGATCGCACTCAAGCCTGGATTCCAAAAAGACGAGAACTTCAAAGAGTTGTGGGGCCGCATTTCAAAGAAGACTCGTTACCTCGTAAAAGTAAACACCGAGTCGCTTATAACCAACTCCGCAAAGGCTATATCTGAAATTCGGCTACAAAAGCCCCACATTCGTGTTGAGCGTGCAGGTATCGATATCTCTGCGAAAGGTATCAAATCTCTCGTCCTGGGGGCTGAATCAGGCGACACGGGGGCAACACAAACTCGAACGATGGATTGTATTTCTGAAATCAAGGCACATACCCGACTCACTCGCTCTACAATCGCTGAAATTGTTCTTGAGGCAAATAACTGGGAGGCTTTCTTTAACAACCCTGATCGCTTTGTAGTTGAGGCTAGTAAAATCATAAAACAAGAACTCGTAAAGACTTACGTTGAGCAAGTAAGTTATGAGGTTATTTCTGATGCTTACAAGGCAGAAGAATTCAAAGCACTTGAAAGTTATAAGGACTCTACTTTGGCAGTTACTCGGTCCATTTATGATGCTATTGTTCACGACTCTGACGTTGAAAAGAACTTTGCATTGAACCTCGAGCAAGACGAGCGTATTAAATTGTTTATTAAAATGCCTAACTGGTACAAAGTTGAGACACCTGTTGGTGGCTACAATCCTGACTGGGCTATTGTTACTGCAAAGCGTGATCTTAAAGGCAATGAAAGTGAAAAGGTTTACTTTGTTGTTGAAACAAAGGGCGACGTAAACAACTTACGCCCAACCGAAAAAGCAAAAATAGAATCAGCAAAGAAACACTTTGAAGTGATTCATGTTAACTACCAAGAGGTCGATAGTTATCAAACATTTGCAAGTAAACTATCGAATTAATTTATGTCGACACAAGGATCAATTTGGAGAAAATGGGACCTACACGTACACAGTCCAGCATCAGTATTAAATAATACTTTGTTTGAGGGTGCGACCACGGAAGAAAAATGGACCAACTTTTTTGCAAAATTAAAAACAATTACAGGTGTGTCCGTAATTGGAATAACTGACTACTTTTCAATTGAGGGATATCAAAAAGTGATTACCGAAGGAAAACTCACTAATTTTGATTTAATTGTTCCAAATGTCGAACTTAGGATATTACCAGTTACATCAACTGAAAAACCTATCAACATTCATTTAATAATAAACCCTGAAATTGTTAATGAGTTGGAATCAAAATTATTCTCAAGTTTGGAATACAATTACAAAGCACAAAAATACAAATGTATTAAGTCTGATTTGATAAGCCTGGGTAAGGCTTACAAAAATGATCAAACCTTAGACGATGTTGCTGCATATAAGGCAGGTGTTGAACAATTCAAAACCAGCCACAATCAGTTAAGAGAAATACTACAAGATAAACGTCTAGCAGAAAACGTAGTTTTGGCTGTCTCAAATAACAGTAATGATGGTAATTCGGGAATCCAGCATTCCAGTATGGCTGCTACTCGCGAAGAGATTTACAGGTTGTCTCATTTCATTCTATCGGGAAATCCATCAGATAGAGATTATTTTTTAGGTAATGGCACTGACTCAGTCGACGAAATCAAAAGGAAGTATGGAAGCCTTAAGGCGTGTATTCATGGATCTGATTCACATGATCTTGAAAGTATCTGTAAACCTTGTGCAAATCGAGGCAAGACAAGTCATGATTGCACAAAGACACCACTTAATTGCGATATGCGCTTTTGTTGGATTAAATCGGACCCAACTTTTGATGGACTAAAACAATTATCATATGAGCCTGCTGACCGAGTTAAAATTCAAGAAAAAGACCCTACTCCAGTAAAAAGTAATTATACTATTCAGAAAATCAAAATTAGTGATTCTGTGATTGGGAGTGAGTTAAAAATAAATGCAACTGAAATTGAACTAAATCCCGCACTAGTATCTGTTACTGGAGGAAAAGGGAGCGGAAAAACTGCTTTTGTTGATTTACTAGCAAATTGTTACAAAGATAGGTCCAACATTAAAGACCCAAATTCTTTTGTAAGGAGAATAACATCTGATCAGACCCCAGACATCGAGGTTGAACTCACGTTCAAAGACGGAACAACTTTTTCAAAAAAACTAACTGATGGAAATTTTTTTGAACATAGTGAAGTTGTCTACATAGCCCAAGGTGAACTTGAGGAATATATTAGCGATGACTCAGATTTGGATGACTACATTAATAGCCTTATTTTTGATAGTCCTGTAATAAAAGATACAGAGAAAAGTTTTGAGTTTGAGCAACTACAAAGCGAGATAACTCTTAGTAAAAAGAGTATTAAACAAAAAAATGCACTGATAGCAAAACTTGAAGAATCTACGAGTGCAACCAATACAAAATCAGTTCTCGCAGATAAAAATAAACTTGAGGCAGAAATTAAGGATATTTCTAATAGAGTTGTGGAATCAGAAAAAGCACAAACTCTTGAAAACAAACTAGTAGCACAAAGTAAACAAGGGATAGTTACTAGGCTCAAAGAAAAGAAGGATGAGTTGTTAAGTATTCAGGGTTATTTAAGGGATGCTGCGGATTTTGTATCGAATGATCTAGTGGTATTCAATACCACAGTAGATTCAATCAATGCTTTATTAAAGAAACATGGTAATAAAAAACAGTTATCCGCACTTGCTTATAGTAGTAAGGATGACCTTGGAAGTATTAGCACAGAAATACAAACAGAACTCACAAAAATAGTTAAAGAACTAGAAAAGGCTCAAAAAGATATTGAGTCCTTAGAGGTTGGTGTAAAAAATCACGCTAAATTATTGGATAAACAAAAAGAACTTGCTCAGGACTTAGTAAAACTTGAAAAGAAAGAAGCCGACTTAAACAAGGATCAGGAAACTCTTAAAAAAGAACTGAAAAACAGAGAGGACCTTTACTCAAAATTATTGAATGACACATTTCTACTTAAGAAAAAGTATGAGGAAATTATCTCAGTCTTTTCAACTAACAAAGATGACGTGCTTAGTGATTTAAGTTTTAGCGCAAAAATTAATTACAACCAATCAAAGTTTGAACAAGGTGCGGAAGATATTCTCGATCAGAGAAAAGTAAAAGTTTCTCATTCAAAAGACGAGGAGTCAATTTTTGCAAGTCTGTTTTCAATTAATCAGGAATATGTAAATGGAGATGATAAAAAAATAGGTGAAATTATCAAACAAAACAACTCAGTTGTTTCAGACTACAAAGACAAGATAAAAAATTCACAAGGTATTTCCACTACGTCATTTTATGATCTTGTTTACGGAGATTATTATTCCGTTGCGCCCACTGTTAAATATAAGGGTACTCAATTACAGAAACTCTCACTCGGACAAAAGGCTACAGTACTTATGAAAATCTATCTTGCCCAGGGAGATAAACCTATTATTATTGATTCTCACGACGATCACCTTGATAACGAATTTATTATGGATGAACTTGTGAAGGCTATTAGACAAGCAAAGCAATACAGACAGGTTATTCTTGCCTCAAATAACGGTAATGTGGTTATTAATAGTGATTCTGAGCAAATAATCATTGCTAATAGAAAAGATGGGGAGATTTCTTACAATGCTGGGTCTATTGAAAATCCTGAAATATACACCCATGCAATAAAAGTCTTAGAGGGAGGGTCTGAGGCATTTAAGCAGCGCCAGTTGAAATACCGTATCTCTGAGTAGTTTTAGTTAAAACTCGGGATGTAATGGTATTGATCCGTGGTCTTAAAATAGGTTATAACTTCGTTCACGATGTGGAGCAAATTTGACTAAATATATATAGCGTGTTAGTATGTTAACATGTTCTTTTACACGGCTAGTGGTTTCAGGAGGAACCCAGGTGTGCCAAAACAATACACCAAATTATACTAATGAAATATGTCGCCTTAGCTTGCATATTGATCGGAGCTTGTATGGTAGGAGGGTCAGTGAAATCAAAAACCCCTATTACCAACACCGTTCTCGGTCTGATTGCCTTGATTGGAGGCGTTTGTGGGATCATACTTACAACCCATCCTTGACCACCATCTCAACACAGTTACCCACTGTCGTGAGATGGCGGTTTTCTGTTTTCAGTAGTTTGTATTTGGTCTTGGTACTCTTGTGATGCTTTTTGTGATAAACATCCTTAGTAATCCACCGGAGCTAGCAGTTGACAACATACCTTATAGTATGTTATTATTATATCGGATTGGAACCTTGATATATTCGTCATGGCAGAGAGGAGCCAACCCTTGGCTTTTCTCTGCTATGACGAAACCACTGTGGCCAAGTCATTATGCACAACAGGACTTCCTACACAATCGCCACGTAGGCGGTAAGGAGAGAAAATGACGCATCAGTCTAAGATGGTAATGCCTCCAATCTACAGGTTCTACATCCCGGATTACCCGAGAGAAAGCACCTGGGGTTGGCACAGGGCAACGGAGGTGGTGGAGGCAGTGAATAACATTCTGGAGCTCAAGGGGAAACAATGTTTGAGCCCGGAGGACATGAACAAAGCATATCCGTTTGTTGTTCTTGAAGATGAAATAGACGACCAAGGAAAGTACACGCCGGTTATACGTGACGGCTGTTCCTATGGTGGAACTTCAGTTGGCCCCGTCCACTGGCTCGCCACGTTGGTTAGGCATGACATGTACCTGCCCGCAAAGGTTGGTATGTCGCTTATCAATGCCGCCAAACGCAACGCTACCTACAATGCCATCAGAAGGGCAACTCAAGTAGTGGTCGGTGCCATCAAGAATTAGTTTGACCCGCTTCCAGACACGAAACCCGTCGTCTGAAGGCGGGTTTTCTTTTATATAAAACTCAACCCACTCAATTCCATCTGCACTCGCACCCAGTTAATAGTTTTGAACGTATCCAACAAGCGGAGCCAATGTAAAGTAAGGCAAAGTAAAGTGTTTTTATCTTTCTTTTCTTGATAAAATTTGTATATGCAATTAAATTTTACTTACAAAAAAGATGAGGATATTTGGTGTTTGTTAAATAAAGGTAAAAGCTCTAATAACTCTCCCAATCCAACAAAAGCATATGAACAACTAATTAACTTTGCAGGAAAAAATCCTGATGAAAGGTCTACTTCTAAATTTATAGATACATATATCGCAGACAACAAGATTGATATAAATAAAAGAATTAAAGAGTATCAAAAAGATTTTGAAGATATTTCGGATGAATTTCAAAATATTGCAGAGAAAGTTTTTGGAGTATCTCTACTAGAAGATATTACAGTATATCTAACAATCAATAACAGATGTCCTTATTCCTTAAAAGAGAATTTATTTTTTGTTTGCTTGTCTAATAACTCTGCATTGCAAACAGTCATGCACGAATTGTGGCACTTCTATACTTGGTATAAGTTTGGAGCAGATGAACAAGAAAGAATTGGCCCAGAAAAATATAATGATATTAAAGAAGCTTTAACTGTTTTACTTAATATAGAGTGTAATCACTTATTACCAGAAGGTATTGAAGATACTGGATACCCTCAACATCAAGAATTGAGAAATCAAATTTTAGAATTATGGAAAGAGAATCCTCATATTGATTTTATATGGAATAAACTTACAAATTAGTTCTGAAGTAGTAGGTTTGGAAAAATTGTAAAAATCTCGAAAGGCTGAAAGCTGTAAAGCGAGTAGGTTTTTTGCATTTCCCAAATAGTAGTGAATCTAACCGGATTATGTATCAGTTAATGCTGTATAATAAAAGGAATGAGCAAATTAATTACGTGCATCTGGTTTATTAATAATGATGGAGAAGAGGCAGTACGATATTATGTAGATACGTTTAGATCAGCTCCTGGTCATCATGAAGCGACACTTGGCGATATTACGAGAGCGCCTAAAGCTCCTGAATTTAAAGAAGTGTCCGGTAGGCCCGAGGGGTCTGTTCTGACAGCTGAATGTGAGCTCGATGGAAGTAGCTTTATGGCTTTAAACGGCGGCCCGTTTGAGCAGTTCAAACTTAATGGGTCTACCTCGTTTATCATTGAATGCGAAACACAAGAAGAAATTGATTTCTTCTGGGAGAAACTTTCAGCGGTGCCTGAAGCTGAACAGTGCGGATGGTGCAAAGATAAATTTGGCGTTACGTGGCAAGTGGTTCCAAGAATTCTGGATGAAATGATGCGAGATCCTCAAAAAGCAGACGCAGTCACTACGGCATTTATGCCAATGAAGAAAATTGATCTTGAAAAAATCAAAAAAGCCGGCCAATAGGCTGGACCGCTAGGAAAGATGCACATCTCAAGGAACAAGTTTGTCATACTATTTATTGCGTATGGTTTTGCGTTTCTGTTTGTCACAAGTTCACTCTTGGGATCGACGGGGTTTCGAGGTTTTCCTAAAGCACCCGATTCGCTTCTTGGTATTGACTCACCAGTTGCTTGGAAACGTGCTGTTGCGATTATTGTTTTGCCAATAAAAATTATTTTATTGGGCCCTCTGGCACTACCCTCTGTTGATATCTTGAAAGAAGAGCCACCTCCACCATTTATTGGTATGTATCTTGTGTGCTATTGGACAATCCTCGCCTCAGCAGTGTACTACCTCTTGAGTAGACACTGGCGTAGACCATGAGCTTGTAGGTCTGCATAATATATTTATAAAAAATCCCCTCTGATTTTGACATACCATACTCCACAGACCAAGAAAGCGAGATTTGGGTAGAAAATCACTTTTATACGGTAGCAAAACAGTCCTCATTTTCTCTGGTAGGGGAACAAAGAATTGATAGTGTACTGATTAAGCCATTGACACGATATTTATATTATGATTACATTTTTGTTAGAGTATAGTTTTCTAGTACCTCAATACATGAAAGGATATCTATGAGATCAGTTAGACGGTCAGCATTGGACTGGGCAGTAGTGGTGTTTTTCGTTAGCCTTGTCTGTTATGGGATTTTTTCTCTTTTTGCATCTGTGCCTCCTCTAACACCTGGAGGATATCAGGTTCGATGGGGTAAAATGTTTACTTCATTCACTGTGCCATTTATTGGCAGCGAGGGGTGGATTGTCTTGGGTCCCATTACCGCATTTACCACTAGGTATTTGTGGGGGGTGGTTTGTCAAGATCCAAAGGAAGCGAGAACAGGGTTACTCTTCGGGGTCATTTTTGGGGGGTTTATGGGAATACTTGTCGGAATGATTACCAACATAGATGTTCCGATGTATGGGATACTTTGTGGGACAGCTGTCGCCACAATTATTGGAATATTGTTTGAAAGTACGAGCGCAACAGTAATGGGAGTGACGATTGGGGCGGTAGTCAGCACGATTTTTGGTGTCAGCCATGCTTTGTTTTTTACAGAGTTCTATATAGAATTGCTCTTTGGCGCAGTCGGCATAGGAATAACTGCCGGTATTGTTACGGCCGTGCTCATTTCCTTGTTGCCACTAGTTTTTGCTATTGTAGAATGTGTAGTAGATTGCTTTAGTAAAAACGATTCAACAAAGATATCTTCATTCACCAACTGAACATGTCGTCTCACACACGCACGAATCCATCGGTTCGTGCGTTTTTTATGTTTACATTATTTAATAATAATTAAAAAAAATTTCTCTGTGAGAGTTTCTGGGTGGCTAGAAAGCACCTAAAGCGATTGAGTGTAAAGAAGTTTTTGGTAAGTCCGCAGGGTTTGTCCTGACGGCTGAATGTGAGTTCGGTGGAAGTAGTTTCATGCCTTAAAATAGTAGCTCTTCTGAACAATTCAAATTGAAACTGGTTCGTTTTTTTCACGAGGGCGGGGTAGAGGTTGGAGAGTTATACAAAGAACTTGATTGGTTTTTAATTTGAAATAGAAGACCATACTGAGGTGTAGATTGTCTATTGACATAACGGTATTAGAATAGTAATATGTTTTTGTACGTTCTTTGATATGTTGAGGTGCATTTGCCACAGCAGAAAGCGGTTTACTTGCGAGACAATTTTCTGTTGTGGCAAAACTAGAGCCCAACGGTACACAACTCGTGTAAGAAAGAATCCACAATCAATAGACAGAAGGAGAATAATGTTATGAATACTGATACATTGGAAATACCGAGCAATGAAATACCGAGCAATATAGAGGCACAAGGGGACAGACAAGACGTACCAACAGCACAAGCATCCGACATGGATATTAACCGAGTCCGCTTCAAGTGCAGCTTCGCTTTTCAATTAGCGGAAAATCTTGCTGATGCATTCTTTGATGCTGGTTTTAGCTCGGCAGAGGTAGCAGGGATTTCGGTTGACAGGTTGAAGGAATTTAAGGGCTTGTTGCGGGGATACGGACGTATTGAGCCTGTTCGGTTCAATATCAATCTTGGGGTAGATCCATTTTTGCCAGAAGGGTGGGCTATTCAAAGTTCTCGTATGTATTCCTCTCATTCGAGCATAATATACCGCGAGGGTGATGGTCTATATATCAACAGTAGGCTTGTCAGGTGCGTGCCGACGACAGATAAGAAGAAGTCGAGCAGTCCTCTTCCGGCCCAGGTTTTGGACTACCTGCTGGCTCATCCGTACCTCATCCCTGATTCATGGAAACGTATGGAGGGTCATACCCCTCATATTTTTTTCGAGGGTACCGTCTTTAAACACAACACTGGCGGAGATGTTGTCCGTGGTATGTACCATGATGGTGAACGGTATAAACCAGACGTGATTTGGACCGACTCCCTTGGGCAACAAGACTTCTATTACGCAGTAATGTAAGTCAAAGTGCCTCTATTACACACCTCGTACTCTGGTACGAGGTTTTTTAATAAAAAGTGGCAGCAGATGAATATGTGGAGTAAAAGTTTGGTACCTTATAATAATGACATAGTTATGTTGTCAATAAATGAGCTGTCTCATGCTAATTGACACATATTGATTTATATGCTATACTTCACATAGTTTTTCATTATAACGAAAGGATCATAATGAATAGTAGGAACTTGCCTAAGCGTTTTCTGGATCTGAGTGAGGATGAAGCACGCGATATAATCCAACGTATCCTTCAAACATGTTACTCCGAAGCTGGTATCAGAGGGAGTTTGAGTTATCACGGATTTCATGGTGACAAAGCAATTATACTCGGGTTGCGCTTGTCGGGGTTATTTTTGGGACGGGTTATGGTACCCGGGCCCCGTGGCACTATCATTGTTGTTGAGAATCGTTAATATATCACCTGGGGCGTGAGACCTCAGGTGGTTTTCTTTTATCTATAAAAGGAACCGTGTACAATTTAGAGAAGTAATATATTTATGAGCTATGATTCCTAATAATTCCCCTTGGATTAAACAACTTAAAAGAACGCGGCCAGTTGTGCCACTTGCTACTGATGTTACTACTGACGTCGCTATTGTAGGTGGTGGCATTGCGGGCGTGACTACTGCTTTTTTCACTTTGCGGCACACTGATAAAAAGGTTGTACTTATTGAAGCGGGTAAAATTGCACATGGGGCGACTGGTCACAATGCTGGACAGATTGCAAGTTATTTTGAGCGATCATTATCTGATCTTGTTGCGACGTATGGTTTGGAGCGCGCGATTGATGCACAACGATCGGTTGAGTCAGCATGGTCATTGATTGATCAGATTGTGGCAGAGGCTCACTTGCAGACACCTTTGTATCGGTTTACTGGTTATGCTGGTCTTTCTCGCATGGAACATGTGTTGCAACACTTGGAGGACAACCGATATCGTGTTGCTGGGGGACTTCTTCCTGAATCAATTGTGCTTGCAGAAGAGTGGGATGGTCTCAAAAGTATTCCTGATGGGTATGCATCCCTTTACACGGTTGCGCCACAACGAGATATTCTGTCGTTGCTTGAAACACACAATGTAGATTATGTTGGAGCACTTGCTTCTCAAAAGGGGTGTATGAATAGTGCTCTTTTTTCAGAGGAACTTATTGGGTATTTAATTACAACGTATGCTGATCGGTTTTCTTTCTTTGAGGAAAGTCCGATGAAGACGGTGCGTTTGTGTAAAGATGGGGCAGTACTTGAGGTGCTTAGTCATGAAGTATGCGCGGCAAAAGTTGTGTTGTGTACAAACGGGTTTGAACACTTTTCGATTATGCATGAAGGTGGACCCGATATTGATACTTCATTCCATCAGTCAGTCGCAGGACGTATTGGGTATATGTCTGGTTATGTTGAGCCGTTGAACCGCCCGCCAACTGCTATTAGTTATCTTCCAAAGGCACATAATGAAAATAATGACCCGACTGGTGAAAGTTATTTTTATTTGACTCGTCGACCGCACGAGCATGAAGGAAACAATTCTTACAATCTGACATGTGTGGGTGGTCCTGAGCGTGTGCTTCCAAACGGTGCTGATTATTCTCAGGATGCAGTCTATGCAGAAGACACGCGTATCGCGATTACACGATTTTTACAGGATAACTATCGTACATATCCACGTGAGGGTGCCGATCATATTTTTTCGTGGCACGGACTTATGGGGTACACGTCGGATGGTATACGTCGCATCGGACCTGAACCGCTCAATTCAGCACTCTTGTACAATCTTGGATGTAACGGGGTAGGGATACTGCCCTCAATTTTTGGAGCGTTACGTATTTCGCAGTATTTGAAAGGCGAGGTCGTACCATCGTCATTGTTTGATCCTGCTCGTCGTTGATGTGCGATGTGTTGTAAGGGATAGTGGGTTTACGTCTTATAGAATTATTACGCGAATGGATTTTTGTGCTTGTAGTATCTAATTGTTTTATATAGTAAAGTATATGGCGTGAGAACACGTAATACAAAGATACCTCTTCGTATTGTTATTGTTGGTGGTGGGTTTGGTGGTGTATATACAGCAAAGTATCTCGTGCCGTTAATTCGGAGAGGCTTTGTTACTGTTACGCTCATTAGCAGAGAAAATCATTTTTTGTTTACACCACTTTTACATGAAGTTGCGACAGGCGGCTTATCTCCCGAGAGTGTTGTTGAGCCATTGAGAGAAGTTTTGCGTGGCACTGGAGTATCTGTGGTTGAGGATCAAGTAGTGCGGATTGGTGTAAATGATCGTGTGGTATACGGAGAACGTGGAACGTATTCGTACGATTATGTCGTCGTAGCTACAGGCGCGAGCACGTACGTACCTTCTTTTGTTGCTCATGCAGCGACATGGGTACATATGTTAAAAAGTCTTGCCGATGCACGCACGATTCGTAATGCGCTCATCGAACAATTTGAAAAAGCTGTTGCTCTACCGACTCGACATGAGCGAAAGAAAGCACTTTCATTTGTTGTTGTTGGCGCGGGCCCGACTGGTGTTGAAACGGTTGCAGAGATTGCTGACTTTACTCGTATTGCCTTATGTGCCTATTTTAAAGATGCGGGTATACAGAGTGATGATGTCTCAATAACACTTGTGGGTAGTAGTGTCGATGTTGTATCGCAGTTTCATCCAACTGTGCGTGAATATGTTGTGGACGTGTTACGGAAAAAAGGAATTCGTCTCATGCTTGGATTACCAGTGTCTTCTATAAAAGACCATATGGTAGTTTTAGATGATACACATATGCTCCCGGCGTCACTTGTTGTATGGAGTGCTGGAGTCATACCAGCACTGCCTCCTATTCTTGGTGCTATACAAAAAAGTAAAGATGGTCGTATTAGGGTTGACCAGTCTTTACGGGTACAAGGTGTTGAGCGTATCTTCGCTATTGGTGACGTTGCCGCTTCTTATGGAGGGCAGCATGACGATCGTCCGCTGCCTAGTCTTGCACAAGTTGCAGTACGTCAGGCAAAAGTAGTCGCTTCATCAATAGAGGCAATATATTTTGGTAAAACTTTGCCGACATTCTCGTATCGAATTAAAGGATTGTTACTTTCATTAGGTCAATGGAATGCTGCTGCGGATGTACTTGGTATTCGTTTTTACGGTAAAAGTGCGTGGTGGTTTTGGCGAACAGTGTATTTGTTTAATTTTCCTTCCTGGAGAAAGCGTTTTCGTGTTGCTACAGAGTGGACTATTAATCTTTTTTTTCCGCGTGATATTGCCCGTATACGGTGACATGTATATGCGTATGTAAGAATTGTTTTTGCTCGTATTATATTTTTGTTGGCGTTATAATGAAGCGTATGAGAACTAATATAAAAGTGACTGACATGACGCTTCCTGCCGAATCTGCTGAATATTTGCGTCGTCGATTAGATAGTATTGAAAAGTTTATATTTGCAGAACCTGATGCAGTCCTTATTGACGTGGAGGTTGGTCGTACAACCGAGCATCATCGTAGTGGTTTTGTGTTCCGAGCTGAATTGAACGTGCATATTGAAGGGAAACATTTTCGTTCGGTTTCGGAACAAGAGGATTTACATGCAGCCATTGATGATGCTAAAGATCAACTAGTGAATGAACTTGCTCGTCATAAGGGCAAGCGTATTGCGTTGGCTCGGCGTGGGGCGGCCGTGGTAAAAGCAATGGTTAAAGGCTTGTGGAGAAAATGATCGTAAACCAGTTATGATGTGGGGTATACTACCAATGTAGTTTTTACTAGTTTTATACGATTGAGGTATGAAAGATAAAAATTTTAAAAGACTGTTTTTGTATCGCTTCGGCACAAATGAGTCTGCGCTTTTTTTGCTCGCGTTAACTATTGCGGTTGCGGGTCTCTACACGAAATTTAATAATGATTTACTTGTTATTCAGTATGAGGATTTTGATAGTTCATTCGGCGTTCGTGCATAGTGTCTATGGTAAGTAATCAAAGTATTTACGCTGTATTAAATCGGCGTTTTGATCGGAATGTATCAGCCCTTATTTTGTTAGGGTTGACCGTTTTTTCTGCTCTTGTATTTTATATGGCAAATAAAGCATTACTTATTGCTGAGAGTTATGAAGAACATTTTTTTTCTATGCAAGCAGTAGTGAGGCAATATAACAATGCGAAGTTTGTAACAAGCAAAGGTACTTTTACGGTTTCCTTTCTTTCGGGACACGCAACAACCACTATACGAAATTTTGTTACGTTAGTTGAAAATGGTTTTTATGACGGAACAAAGTTTCATCGGGTTATTAAAGACTTCATGATTCAAGGAGGAGATCCGTTGACTAAGGGTGATGATGAGTTGGTGTACGGAACGGGTGGTCCTGGATATGTGTTTGATGATGAAATTAGCTCACTGCCGTTAGTAAAGGGTGTGTTAGCAATGGCAAATCGTGGTCCCGATACAAATGGCAGTCAGTTTTTTGTTATTACAGCAGAGTCTACTCCGTGGCTACAAGGAAAACACACTGCGTTTGGTACGGTGATTGGCGGTATGGATGTCGTCATGGCGATTGCTGTATCAAAAACAAAATCAAGAGATATTCCCGTGCAGCCGATTACTATAGACCGTATTCTTCTGTACTAAAAAATATTCTGATATATAACAACACAACCCCGGTACGCGGGGCTGTGTTGTTATGTGGTGCGCATGTATGTATCGTATGGCATTTCTTTTTTTCCTTCTGGAATAACTTTTTTTATTATAAAAGTGTTAGATTCGTAGACAGCCTCAGTTATTTTTACACGCACTGGTTTTCCTCGGGCGGTATCAAAGTAATATATTCCAATTGAATCATGGAATGCTTGAAACTTGAGATATCGCTGGTATGGGGTATCTGTTGCAGTAATCTCGCCATGTGATTTTTCGAATTTTTTTGTGTAGGTTGCCTCGCTATGGTTTTGCGGAGTCGGTTGTATTGTGCCTTCTATCCATGTGGGTAAAAGTGCACCGAGCATTGTTGCCCCTTCTGTTCCTAGTATTTTTTTGAGTGCGCGTGTGGATTGTGGCCATGGGTGAATAGAAACTTCTTTCTGCGCGATAATTGGTCCATGGTCCATTTCTTCATCCATACACATAATCGTGACACCTGTGTGGGCATCATCTGCAAGAATAGCACTTTGTATTGGTGAGGGACCACGGTACTTGGGGAGTAGTGACGGATGAATATTAAGTACGCCTTTTTTTGGCAAGCGTAGTACATCAGGAGGGATTATTTTTCCGTATGAGGATACGATAAAGATGTCGTAGCCCTGTGTTGGTGCATGTGATGCGAGTATGTTTGCAAACGGAGGATTTTTTAGTTTGTCTGGTTGCAACACCGTAATGTTATTTTTTTCCGCCCACTGTTTTGCCGGAGAAGGAGTGAGTTTGAGATGGCGACCTTGAGGTTTGTCTAGTGTGGTGACGAGGAATAGTGGTCGTATTCCGAGAGAGAGAAGGGTATCAAATGTAATGACAGAAAATTCTGATGTGCCCCAGAATACAACGGTTGGTGTGTGATTATGCATAGGTTTCCGGAGGTAGTTCTCGAACGTGCGTTGCTTTATCAATAAAGAGAATGCCGTTTAGATGGTCTATTTCATGTTGAAAAATTTCTGCAATAAGGCCAGAGCCGTGGTAAGTAAATTTTTTACCCGTCATATCATACGCTTCGACTGTTACTTTTTCTGCTCGTTGTACCGAGCCGTATAAGAAGCGGACCGAAAGGCACCCCTCATCCATCCTTTGTGTTTTTTTTGATGAGCGCGTAATGGTGGGATTGATAAATACAATATTTTCCTTTGGTACTATGATTCGTTTTTTTGTCGCAGGTGTTTCCGTGCCGACCGCTTCGTCAATAGAAAATGCTTTTTTTGCAACAATAAATAGACGAACAGATTCGCCAATTTGTGGTGCGGCGATGGCAACACCGTCCTCTTGGCTGTCGAGTGCGGCATTCATGCGTATGACGATCTGTTGCAAGGATGGTGTACTAAACTCAGCTGCTTCAATTGGTCGGGCGATATGCCGTAATAGGGGGTTGTCTTGCTGGAGGATCGGAACGGGGGAGGGGGGAAGTTTTCTTTGCATGGAGCTCATTATAGCCAAAAAAATGAAGTGGTCGAATATTTCTACAATAGGCTTTCAGGATCAACGCGTACGAAAAAAGGTTTTTGGAGTGAATGGAGGGTATGCCGGAGCTTTTCGTTAGGCCACTCTTTTGATGGGAGCCGCAGGAGACCGTGTAATATAAATTTATTTCTTACAGTTTTTATAAAGGCGGGGTAAATTTCAAATTCATGGGGAGACAGTATTTCTTTTAAACGGGTCATTGCCTCGTACGTCTTTTCACGATCTCCTTCGATTGAGATTTTAATAAGCAAGGTGTCTGGTGGGTAGTGGAAGGTTTTTCTTTCGGCACGTTCGTGGCGATAAAAATCGATCAAGCTTCCCGCTTTGGCATAGTCAAAAATTGGGAGGTCTGCCATTCGTGTTTGTACCAAAAATCCTCGAGTTGCCAAGGTTCGTAGACGTATAAGGGTTGAAAATGCTTTTTCTGCAATTCTAAAATCAGGGAGTGCAAAAAGTGAGTCTATTGATGCAACGGCGGTATATTCAACTTGTTCTGTTGTATATAGAAATCCAAGCTCGGTCATGAGTAAGATGGCGCCTGGAGTAGCATAAAATGCGGATGCTGACTTTTCCGCAACAGCTTCATTTTTGGTATGGTCCTTATCAATCCTGAATACAGGAACATGGGGAAATGTTGTCCGTAATTCCTGTTCAACAAGTTCAATGCCGATGCCAAGCGGTGTGAGACGCCACCCATCGCACGTTTTACATCGTTCAAGTGCACTTCGGCGTTCCCCACATTTGTTACATAAAAAATAGTTTTCAGATTGCTCGCCACTTTCGTTGATGGCACCGCGCTTGAGTAGTACGGGTGCACTACAATTGGTACATGTCACCACACTATTACAGTCGTTGCAGGTGGTGGTTGGAGCGAGACCTTTTCTGCCTGCAAATACGATCATGCGAGCATTTTCTTCGTGCGTTTTTTCTACCAGTGTGGCAAGATCTTTGCCAATGCTACGAAACTGTTTTTTCTCACGTTGGTGTGGTTGGAGGGAGGGATCAGTATGTGTGTGCATGTTGCTAATATGCATCGCTGCCGAGGTAAGGGCGCGCCACTGCAGCGGTGCGAGTTCAGATAATTCACCAGAGAATACACGCTCTGCTGTTTCTACGCGTAGTAAAATATCTCCCAACACAAATACCGCACGCGCTTGATACGCAAGGCGCTCTGCAAAGAAGCGTACATCCACGTACGGAGCATGCTGCAGTTTATATAGGGCAGAGCTTTCGCGTTCAACAATAATAATGCCGAGGTCTTCTCGTGGAGCGGAGAGCGCGTGGTAGGTTCCGATGATGAGGAGCGGGTGGGGCGACGTCTTTATGCGTTTCCATATATCCATCAGTTTTTTCTTTTGTATGGAGCTATGAAAAATTTCAACGTACGACTCGATTCCTTTTTCAAGGACGAGTTTTGTTCGACACGCTTCTTCAATGGTGGGTAAGATAATGATGACTGATCGTTTTTTGGCAAACTCGCTGCGAACCATGCTTCGATAGTGGGCAAATCGTTCTACTTCGCCTGCCTGCATGGCCATTCGTTCCGGTGTGGTTTTTTGCTGGCGCTCTGTTTTTTCTTCAAGAGGAACTTGTTCTGTCGTGGTTTCTGGAGTGAGCGGTGTTTGTTTTTTGCTCTGTAACTCTTCAAAGGCAACACGTGGCACGAGTGATTTTAATGTCGCGCCAATTGATCCAACAAAATAGTGAGCTGTTTCTGTAACGGCATCGAGGAACGATTTTGGGAAAGCGAAAGGGGCAAGAATATTTGTGATTTTTTTTAAAGAAAAATCAGCTGTACGCAGTGCTGATTTTTCATCAGCAGCGTTTCTGGCACGAACCACTAAACCGAAGGGTTGTTTGTTTTTGAGAGGAATAGTTACTAGTGTTCCTGGCGCTATGTGTTGGGCAGAGAAATAGGTGAGCGTGTCTAGCGGGGCCGTTTTTGAGATGGGAAGAACGTCGATGATGTACATAAGAAGCTACAGCGGCAGCTCCATACTGAAGATTGATGATGTGCCGATCACAAAGAGACCGTTTCGGTCTGGTACGGTGATAAAGGGAGTTTCAACCGCTCCTCCCATAAAAATAGGTTGAAAGTTTTGAATGGGGCTTTTATCGAGCTCTATTGCGTAGATATTTCCTTCTGTTGAGAAGATGGCCACGTCGGCACGTCCTGGGTAGAACTCAACATTTCTTATCGGTGTGTTAATCGTGGTGACGGTAAACGATGGTGCGCATTCGGGTGTGCAAAATGGTGGTGGTGCGGCGGTGAGTGCCCCATGCCATGTTGCAATGATTGAAGTGTTTTCTATATGTAGAGAAATGGTTTCGTTTGGATTTGATGTATACGCAGCCTTTCGGGGGTACTCTTTTGTTGGGGCAAGGCGTTCTTGTATGAGTGTTTCAAGTGCCTGACTTTCTTCGTCTTCTTTGATGATACGAGCGGTTGGTGTTGTGGGGAGGAGGAGGGGATATAGGGTATGTGAGGTATTGCTAGATAGTGTCACTATTTTTCGATATGGGAATGTTCCCGTGCGAGCAATAACTACATCGTGTTCACCTTGAGGGATGGATAGGGTAGCTACACCATTTACGATTGCGAGCGGGTGAGGTTCCTCTCCAATAAGGAGCACATCACCGACTTTAACGTTTATTATTGTGAGTGTTGCAGGTTTAACGATAGAGAATGGCGAGATAGAAATCCGGTAGCCTTTTTCATGAAATGAAAAAATACTAATCGCTAAAATAACAAGCACAATACTAATACCCGTGTATAGAAGTGTTCGTATGTTCATAAGTATTACTGTAGCAAAATTATGGTATTCGCGCTCTTGACGAGTTTGGCTATTGAGTATCACAGTAAGTTTCTTTATTTTTTGTGACTGTGCCTTGTTTTTGTGACAAGTTTTCAAGTACAATAGGACTCTCATGTACACCGCAAAAGGAACTTTTATTGTCGAAGGATTGGCAGGGCAGCGAATGCTTGAAGGAGTTATTACTGTCGGTGGTGCTAAAAATGCAGTACTTAAGGCGCTGGCTGCTGCGCCTTTATTTGATGGACATGTTTCTTACACACGTGTGCCACATATTGAGGATGTGTTTCGTGTCTGTGAATTGATAGAGAAATTAGGAGCACATATTGAGCGCGGTACAGGGGCATTATCTCTTGATGCGAGTGCTTTTCATTCGTGTGAATTTGATCGTGTGCTTGCTAAACGAATGCGTGCGTCTGTAGTGGTGACTGGTCCGATACTTGCACGATTTGGAAAAGTATCGTTCCCGTACCCAGGTGGGTGTGTTATTGGTACACGCCCCATTGATCTTTTTTTGGAAGGTTATGAAAAAATGGGAGCCACAGTTGAGGAACAAGATGAGCGTTTTATTATCACTGCGCGTGGTGGTAAACTACAGGCCGCAACTATCTTTTTTCGTACGCAATCAGTGACCGCTACTGAGACCTTTATGATGGCAGCAACCCAGGCAGTTGGTACAACGGTGCTTAAGAATTGTGCGATGGAGCCTGAAATCGCACATCTTGCTACATTTTTGAATGATTCAGGTGCTCATATCACTGGAGCTGGCACTTCAACTATTACAATCGTTGGTGGCGGACGGCTGAAAGCAGTACGTCCGTATGAGACGATGCCGGATCGTATTGAGGCTGGTAGTTTTATATTATTGGCAGCGCTTGCTGCAAAAGATGTAACGATTGCTTCGTGTGACCCGACTCATTGTGAGTCGTTAATTGAATCTCTTCGTTATGTGGGAGTACCACTTGAGGTTGGCTCCGATTTTATTCGTATTAGAGCACCAAAACCAGGAACCGTGTTTAAGCCACTTTCTTTGCGCACACATGAGTATCCGGGATTTCCGACTGATGTGCAGGCACCAATGGTAGTTTTTTTGACTCAGTCTCATGGCGAGAGTACGCTCTTTGAAACAATTTTTGAAGGTCGTTTATCGTACACTCAAGATCTTGTGCGTATGGGAGCTGATATCAAAATGTACGATTCGCAGCATGCTATCATCAAAGGCCCTACACCGTTACGTGGCAAGGAATTGGAAGGTCCTGATTTGCGTGCAGGTTTGGCGTACATTATGGCTGGTATTATTGCTGAAGGGGAGACAAGAGTTGGTAATGCCTACAATATTGATCGAGGGTACGAACGTATTGAAGAGCGTTTGCGCGCAATCGGGGTTCCTATTACCCGAGTATCTGAAGTGTGTGAATCTTAATTAAGGATTTTTGCGTGTATGGTGTATGAAACCCCGTAGCACATTTTGTTTGTTATTTATTTTATAAGAACACGTAATAATTTTTTAGTCAAAATATCGCATGAACCATTGGCAAAGGTGCTTTTCACCAGTAAGCTAACAGCATCTGTATGTCGCTATTTCCTCAAAAAATTGGTATTGATCTGGGAACTGCAAATACGCTTGTTTTTGTGCCAAAAAAGGGGATTGTGTTGGCTGAGCCGACTGTTGTCGCTGTGTCTGAACAAGATAAGCGTATTGTTGCTGTTGGAAGTGAAGCGAAAGCGATGATTGGTCGTACGCCCGAGAATATTATCGCGTATCGTCCTATGAAAGATGGGGTGATTGCTGATTATCGGGTTACTGAAGCAATGTTGCGTTATTTTATCAATAAAGCGCTTGGTCGGTGGAATGTGTGGCGCCCTGATGTGATGGTGTCGGTGCCGGCAGGTATTACTTCGACTGAACGTCGTGCAGTTATCGAGGCGGCGATTCGTGCCGGAGCGAAGAACGCGTATGTTGTTAAAGAGCCGGTACTCGCGGCGATTGGCGCCGGTATTCCGATTCACGAAGCGGTGGGGCATATGGTCGTGGATATTGGCGGGGGTACGACTGATGTAGCGGTCATTTCACTTGGCGGCATTGTCTCTTCAAAGTCAGTGAAGTGTGCTGGGAACAAGATGGATGCAGCTATCACTGATTACATCAAAAAGACATTTAATCTGGCGATTGGTGATTCGATGGCCGAGCGGATAAAAGTTGAGGTTGGTTCTGCGATACCCATTGAAGAAGAACTCTCGGTAATTATTAAAGGGCGTGATTTTTTGACCGGCTTACCACGTACAGCCGAAGTGAAGACCAATGAAATTGTGAAAGCGCTTACTAAAGAGCTACGAGAAATGATTAAAGCAATCAAAGATGTCTTGCAGGAAACACCGCCAGAGCTCGCGGCTGATATTATTGATCGAGGCATTACCATGACGGGCGGTTCCGCGTTGCTCCGCAATTTTCCTGAGCTCGTGTTTCGGCGGACCGGTGTGAAGGCACAACTCGCTAAAGACCCGCTCTTGTGTGTAGCCCGGGGTACCGGTATTGCTTTGCAACATCTTTCAACCTATAAAAAAGCAATTTTGGCAAAAAGATAAAACCTGACCACTTTAAAAATGATTTACTGTTTTTAAATTTTTAGAAATAAAATTAAAACTGCTTTATTTTGATGATTCACCAAGGTATGGGTTAGATTGTTACACCGCTCGCTGAAGTGTTAGCGAGCGGTTTTTTTTAGAATTAGAAATAGGCCTTTTCTATTGCTTGTAGTAGACTTTTTTTATGAAAACAAAAGTTGATTCAAAGGTGTACATATACGGTAAGCATGCACTTGGTGAGGCACTGAAGCATCGTCCTGATTCGATCAAGAAAGTTTTTCTTTCGTCTGAGGTGCAAAAAGATAGCGCTTTTATGGATGTGGTCCGCGCTTCTGCCGTGTCGGTTTCATCACTGGGGAGCGATAAAGATGTACGTGACGTAGCGGAAGAAGCTTCTCACCAGGGAGCCATTGGTGTTCTTGCAGTTGAGACATTGGTTCGTCCATATGATGCGTTTATAAAGAGTGTGCCGGTGACAGCGGATACCGCTCTCGTGGTACTTGGTGAAGTGCAAGATCCTCAGAATGTGGGCGCTATTATTCGGTCAGCGGCAGCATTCGGTATAGGAGGAGTATTGATTCCTGAGCACAACCAAGCTCCAGTGACAGGGGCGGTGGTCAAGGTTTCTGCTGGCATGGCGTTTACGGTTCCCTTGGTATCGATTGGTAATGTAAACACGACACTGCGGGATCTCAAGGAACGAGGGTTTTGGATATACGGACTTGCTGGTGAGGGGACGCAGTCACTTCACGAAGAAGCTTTTAATACGCCAACCGTATTTGTGGTGGGAAATGAGGCTGATGGCCTACGAGAAAAAACAAAAGAAGCGTGCGATATTATATTGTCTATTCCGATTCATCCGCAATGTGAATCTTTGAATGCTGCCGCAGCAACGACGGTTGTATTGTATGACTGGAGCAAAAAACATATAGGTGCACTACGAAGAACATAAAATATTATGTAGCGCTTGTAATTATCCAACGTATAATCAGTACATATGAACAGACCGAATCTTCGAGCGGTTATTGGTGAATCAGCGGGACTTCACCATGCGCACGTACTTGTTGGTGATCGTGAAGTGCTAAAAGGAGCATTAGTGACATATTTTAATGATACGCTCGGGGTGCCGGTTGTTGGTAATCCGGATGTGACTTCATTCACGTTTGATGTTGTGGGGGTTGATGATGGTCGTATGATTAGTGAACACGCACGCATTACTCCACTGGGGAGTCGTCGATTTTTCATTATTGAAGCGAATAGTGTAACTAGAGAAGCTCAAAATGCGTTACTCAAAACACTGGAGGAGCCAATCATGGGTGTGCATTTCTTTTTTATTATGCCAACTGATGATAGTCTCTTGCCGACAATTCGGTCGCGTGTATTTATTCATTTAACTGAACCAGATACTCTCCAAGATCCAATGTTCTATGTTGCCGAGAAGTTCTTATCTGCTTTGATTGTTGATCGATTAAAGATCGTTCGTGATATTGCTGCTGACGTGTCTGATGGTCAAAGGACGAAAGCAGACGTGGTTCGTTTTATAGCTCATCTTGAGCGATTGACGTACGAGCGTATGGCTATAAAAGAGAATACCACAGATAGTGTTCGTTTTTTGGAAGCGGTACGATTGGTGAAAATATATGTGATGGATCGATCGTCGTCGGTTAAAATGCTTTTGGAGCATTTGGTAGGATGTTAGTTTTTTTATTCTATATTTTTCTTTTACCTTTCTGTTATGGCTACTTTTGATACAATAGACACATACTACTAATTTTTTAGTATCATGGCGTACGATTGGAAACCATTTTCTGTAAAAACAAAATCTGCTGAAGAGTGGCTCTTGCGAGAGTTTGGATCGATTCGCACAGGACGAGCAACTCCTGCGGTACTCGATACGGTGTCGGTGCAGGTATACGGTACTCTCATGCAGATTCGAGAGTTGGCGGCTATTTCTGTTGAGGACGCACGTACGCTCCGTATCAGTCCGTGGGACGCGACGCAAAGTAAAGATATTGCCACCGCGATTACTAATGCAGGGACAGGATTAGCAGTTGCGGTTGATGAAAAAGGGGTACGGGTTACATTTCCACAACTTACCGCGGAGCGTCGTACGATGTTGATAAAAGTCGCGAAAGAAAAACTTGAAGATGCTCGTAAGCAGGTACGTGCAGCGCGTGATGAATCATGGAAAGATATACAGGAAAAAGAGAAGAAGGGGGGTATGAGTGAAGATGAGAAATTTCGTTTGAAAGAGGAGATGGAAAAATTGACTCAGAAAGCGCAGGATGCGTTACAGGCCCTGTTTGATCGTAAGGAAAAGGAGATTGCCGAATAGTGTTCATATCTCATGGAAACAACTATTACATTTATTATCATTCTTGCCATACTTGTGTTTGTACACGAGCTTGGGCATTTTCTTGCAGCTAAGGCAGTGGGTGCTCGGGTTGATAAATTTGCCATCGGATTCCCGCCTCGCTTGGTTGGAAAAAAAGTTGGTGATACTGACTACGCGATCAATCTGATACCGTTTGGTGGCTACGTTTCGATTCACGGTGAACAGTATGATGAGAAGGATACTGGTGCAGACAGTGCACGGAGTTTGGCGCATAAGAATCGTGCCGCGCAAGCGCTCGTGTTTGCGGCGGGCATTATTATGAATGTGGTGTTTGCGTGGGTACTACTTTCCGCTGGATTTGTTTCGGGATTACCTGCTTCGGTCGAGGGAACAAAGTATGGTGAGCGGGTACAAGACGCGCGTGTGATTGTGACAAGCGTTCGACCTGATTCACCTGCCGTACGTGCTGGACTCTTGCCTGGAGATGAAATCCTGTATGTAGGATCGAGTGATGGGCAGGGCGTGATTCCTTTGATGTCTCGTGATGTATCAGATTTTATTGCACCGCGTGCTAACAAACAGATTACGTTTCTTATGAAGCGTGGTGCTGAGCGGGTGACAGTGAGTGCGGTTGCAGAAGAGGGTAGTGTGCTTGTCAGTGAAAATGTTTCGGGCCGTGCAGCTCCGCGAGCAGTTGTGGGTATATCACTCGATACGGTGGGTATCTTGAAACTTCCAGTACATCTTGCACTTGTTGAGGGTGCGCGCGCGACGTATGTGATGACTCGTGAGATTGTGATTGGTATGTCACAATTCCTCTCTCAGGTTATACGTGGGAAAGCTGATTTTTCTGCTGTGTCTGGTCCGGTTGGTATTGCAAGTGTTGTTGGTGAAGTACGTGAATTAGGGTGGGCGTATCTCGTCACTTTTACCGCGTTTATTTCCGTAAATTTGGCAGTGTTGAATGTATTACCATTTCCGGCACTGGATGGTGGAAGGTTACTTTTTGTGTTTATTGAGTCAGTGACACGACGTCGTATTCCAGTAAAGATTGCTCAAAGTTTCAATGTTACTGGATTTTTGTTACTGATGGTGCTTATGGTAGTAGTTACGTTTCGTGATGTTGCTCGTCTTATGTGAGTATATGCATTCTGAACGGTTTACATATGTAGATACTACACTTGAGCACGAAGTATCTATCGAGGAGTGTGGTGTATTACGTAATCAAATGGCATTGAAATTATGTGCCCGACAATCTGGTTTTGATCCAGATAGTGTGAAAATGACTTCATGGATTGATCAGTTTGGTGTTGTATTTGATGAATATGTACGTAAGCACCCTGAGACATTTAGGCAATATGAACGTGATCCAGATGGAACGCTCGATACGATAGAAGTAGCTATCTATAAAGTGTAGATATAAAAAACCGCCAAAGATCATAGCATGATGTTTGGCGGTTCTATTATTTCGGCACGATCGGGATGTTGTTGGTTACTTGATTTGCATTAGTGGTCGAAGAAGAACGTGCATACTGATATCCCCGTATTAGGGGCAGTGATATGACCGCGAACATGAATAAAAGCGCACCTACAATGTCCCCAATACAAGAGTCTTTTTTCATAACTTTAATATTGACGTATCTAAATTTATAATATCACTATTTAATGATGTATGTCAATACATATCATTGACTTCTTTTTTACTGTAATATTAAGCCGTTATTGGTGTACATGACCGTCATTTTTATATATTTTTATGAGACAATCACAACTTTTCACCAAAACACGAAGAGAAGCACCGTCTGATGAAGTCGCGAAAAATGCACAGTTGTTGATTCGTGCTGGTTATGTGCACAAGGAAATGGCGGGAGTGTACGCATATTTACCACTCGGAATTAGTGTACTCAATGCGATCGTGTCTATTATTCGTGAAGAAATGAATGCTATTGGAGGTAGTGAGCTTGTAATGACCGCGTTGCAGAACCCTGATGTATGGAGAGCAAGCAATCGCTGGGATGATAAAGCGGTTGATATTTGGTTTAAAACAAAACTTAAAGTTGGGGGAGATATCGGACTTAGCTTTACGCACGAAGAGCCGATCACGAATATGATGCGTGATCATATCAGTAGCTACCGTGATCTGCCACGCTATGTCTATCAGTTTCAGACGAAGTTTCGTAACGAAGAACGAGCCAAGAGCGGTGTCATGCGTGGACGCGAATTTCTTATGAAGGATTTGTATTCGTTCTCGAAAACAGAAGAAGAACATGCTGTCTTTTACGAGAAAGCAAAACAGGCGTATGCGCGTATTTTTTCACGTGTAGGGTTGGGTGACACCACGTATATTACTTTTGCGTCTGGCGGATCTTTCAGTAAGTATAGTCACGAGTTTCAAACGGTGTCTACTGCAGGTGAGGATGTGATTTATGTGCATGAGGCTAAAAAGCTTGCGGTCAATAAAGAGGTATTGATTGACGAAGTGCTTTCCGATATTGGTGTAGCGCGAGGTGAGCTTGTTGAGAAGAAGGCGGTTGAAGTAGGAAATATTTTCTCACTCGGCGTACGCTTTTCTAAGGCATTGGATTTGAAGTATAAAGACGAATTTGGCAAGGAACACGCGGTGATTATGGGAAGTTACGGTATTGGGCCAGGACGTATCATGGGCACGATTGTTGAGACATTTGGTGATTCAAAGGGGTTAGTGTGGCCTAAGGCGATCGCGCCGTTTACGGTGCATCTTTTAGCGCTTCAAGCTGATGATCAGGGGGTGATGCGAGAGGCGGAGTTTTTGTATACATTGTTATCACAGAAGGGAATTTCGGTACTACTGGATGATCGATTTAGTCGACCAGGAGAAAAATTTGCCGATGCTGATTTACTTGGTATGCCGCTTCAGGTTGTTGTGAGTCAAAAGACACTCAAAGATCGTCAAGCGGAGATACGTGTAAGGAAGAATAATGAAGTATTTCTTGTATCAATTGAGCAGGTGTCCGCGTTTGTGAGCCAACAGTATGCTACTTTGTGGTAATCATTTCCCATGATCAATCGTTTAAAGAAAAAAATAAATGAATTATGGTCTAGTGATATTGGTATCGATCTTGGTACGGCCAATACACTCGTCTATGTAAAAGGGCAAGGTATTGTGGTGAATGAACCATCGGTTGTTGCCGTGAATGATAAGACGGGCCAGGTGGTAGCGGTTGGTAAACAAGCAAAAGATATGCTCGGTCGGACTCCGGGACACATTCGTGCTGTGCGACCGGTGGTCGATGGGGTTATTTCTGATTTTGAAGTTACGGAAGAAATGATTGCCTATTTGATGCGACGTGCTCAAGAGAAGAATAAGCGCATGTTTGGTCCACGTGTGGTGGTTGGTGTGCCGTGTGGGGTGACAAATGTCGAGGTTCGTGCAGTTTGTGATGCGACAAGGAACACTGGTGCTCGAGAGGTGCACATTGTTGAGGAGCCAATGGCAGCTGCAATTGGTATCCGATTGCCGGTACACGAACCGGTTGGTAGCATGATTATTGATATTGGTGGGGGCACGACAGATATTGCTATTATTTCGTTGGGGGGTATCGTGCGTTCAAAAAATTTAAAAATTGCCGGGGATCGTTTGAATGCAGATATCATGTCATATATCCGTAGCGAGTTTAAAATTTTAGTTGGAGAAAAAACAGCAGAAGATATGAAACTTGCACTTGGATCTGTGCTACCGGGAGATGATCCTATTGAGGCGACAATGAAAGGCCGGGATTTGGTCACGGGGCTGCCTCGTGAGGTTGTTATTACTGATTCGGATATTCGTGAAGCAATTGGTCCTTCAATTGAAGTGTTTCTTGAATCGGTAAAAGAGGTGGTGGAGACTGCTCCTCCTGAGGTTGTTGCCGATGTGATGCAGCGCGGTATGCATTTGACTGGTGGCGGTGCGCTTTTGCGAGGTATTGATCGGGCGATTCAAGAATATACGCATATTCCGGTACATATCACTGAAGAGCCTTTGACGGCTGTGGCGCGCGGGACAGGCGTTATTCTTGAAGATTTGACTCGATATAAAGATATATTGATTTTGAATGACGAAGAACAATCGTTTTAGTTATGGTGGTGGTGTGTCAAAACCAACGATTCTTTTCAAAGGGGTCGTTATTATCTCTGTGTTATCCATACTTTCATATGTACACGTGCAGTACCTTGCGACTCCTGTGATGCTTACTGTCACCAAGCCTATTTTAAAGGAGCAAGGGGTTGTGAAAGAATCTTTTTTTGGTCTATTGGCACTTATTAAAACAAAATCATCACTTATCATTGAGAATCGTGAATTAAAGCGTCAATTAGCTGAGGAAGGAGGAAAAGACGTATTGATTGATATCCTGCGTAGTGATTTGGAGGATCTTGCCTTTGGCTTTACAGATGTTGATGCAAAGATTGTTGCTCCAATTATTTCTCGACCACCGGTGTCGCTGTATGACACCGCGTTTGTTGCGATTAAAGAATCTTCGTTTGTAGAAGTGGGTGATTATGTTGCGGTAGCGGGGGGTGCGGTGATTGGTTTTGTTGATGCCGTATTTGGAAAAACAGCGCGTATTCGTTTCTTTTCAAGTTCCGGTGAATCACATACGTTTGTATTGCATAAGAAAAATGTACCGATTGTGGTGTCTGGTGTTGGTGGGGGTATGATGCAGGCCGTGGTACCCAGAGGTATGGATGTGGATGTTGGGGACGTTGTTGTTTTGTCAGAAAATCGTGCAACTCCCGTAGGTACGATTGCGGCGCTTGGTGTTGCTTCCGCAGGTTCGCTTAAAGTGCTCGGTATTGCGCCCATGGTGAATATGCAAGAAATTGGTTTTGTGGCGATTATGCCTTTTAAGAAATTAGTGGCAACAACCTCGTCCTCGCTATGAGTGGTACTATAACTACTTTACAAGAAGTATTCGTGTACCGAATTGCAGGTATATTATTTTTTTGTGCTGTTTCGTTACTATTACCATGGTGGATGCTCATTTTTTTTGGTTTTGTTTGGGTTTTGTGGCGTGGGTGGGTTACTGAACCACTGATTGGGGGGTTATTGCATGACATTGTTTTTGCTATACCTGAAGATCGATTTTTTGGGTACGTATTTGTCGAAACATTGCTTGTATTGGTTGTGGTTACGGTGGGGTTATATATTCGTCATTATGCCCGTTAAAGTAATATGTTTTCTTATTATAAAAAGCGGAGAATAAGTGGTGAAATTGATCCAGACGAAGTGTTGATTGATGCTCGTAATTTGCCTGAATTTGAGACCGAGCGATTTGAGGGACGTTTAGAAAAACCTATTTCAAAACAAGCCATTCTTGGGTGTGGTATTTTTATTTTTTTGGTGATTGTCGTGTGTACGGCACGTTTGTTTTACTTACAGGTTTATAAAGGTGAAGCCTTTGCGACGTTGAGTGATAATAATCGTTTCAAAGAGTACATTGTGTTTGCAAATCGTGGCACATTGTTCGATAGGCATGGTGTACCGCTCGCATGGAATGGTCTTCCTTCTGCGTTTAATCCTGTTCCGCCTCGTTTATATAGCGATGTGTCTGGGTTAGCTCATATTGTAGGGTATGCAAAGTTACCTCAGCGTGATACTTCTGGGCAATATTATAGTGCTACGTATAGTGGTGCGGCTGGGGCTGAACAATTTTTTGACTCTCTTTTAACAGGAAAGAATGGAAATAAGATGGTCGAGACAGACGTGCATGGAAATCTTGTCTCAGAAGGGGTATCTAAAGAACCTGTTGAGGGGAGGTCTATTATGCTCTCTATTGATGCTGAACTTACACATAAGATGCATCAAGCTATTCATGATCTTGCGGAACGAGTCGGGTTTCGTGGCGGGGCGGGAGTTATGATGGATGTTACAAACGGAGAGATTATCGCACTGACTAATTACCCTGAATTTGATCAATCAATTTTATCTGGGGCAACTAATACGGCACGTATTATGCAGTATCAGAATGATAAACGTTCTCCTTTTTTAAACCGAGCGGTGAAAGGGTTGTACACACCGGGGTCTATTGTGAAACCTTTTTTGGCACTCGGGGCACTTGCAGAAAAAATTATTTCCCCAGAAAAAGAGATTCTTTCAACGGGGGCATTGACCATCCCTAACCCGTACAATCCTGATTTGCCGACTGTATTTCGTGATTGGAAAGCACACGGGTATGTTGCTATGCGTGATGCAATCGCTGTATCGAGTAACGTATATTTTTTTACTATAGGTGGAGGCTTTGAAGATCAAAAGGGACTTGGTATCGAGAAGATTGCATATTATCTGAAACGTTTTGGTTTTGGTTTTGAAGTTCCGGGCGATTTCTTTGCAGGAGAAGAGGGTGTGGTACCTGATCCGACATGGAAAGCGACCGCGTTTCCTGATGAGCCGTGGCGCCTTGGTGATACATATAATACAGCCATCGGTCAATTTGATTTTCAAGTGACTCCTGTACAAGCAGTGCGTGCGGTTGCAGCCTTGGCTAATAGCGGTACATTGCTCTCGCCAACCATTGTGCTTCATGGGAATGATTTTCGGGTTGGTAGTTCAACCTTGATTACTATTCCATCGGGTGATTTACGGATAGTAAGGGAGGGAATGCGTCAGGGTGTTCTTCATGGTACCGCAGCTGCGTTGAATATATCTGGTACGATGATTGCGGCAAAGACGGGAACTGCTGAGTTGGGTGCAAAAAAAGAGGAAGTTAATTCATGGGTTATGGGTTATTTCCCTTATGAAAAACCTCGTTACGCGTTTGTGTTACTCATGGAGCGCGGTCCCCGAGCAAATCTTTATGGTGCGGTGGTGGCTATGCGAGAGGTTGTTGAATGGATGAAAGAGCATACTCCCGCGTATCTCTCTGTTTCTCAGTAGGGTGGTATGTAGGAAATTTTGTGTGTATGGTATTTACTACGGTAGTGTGTTGTTGACGATGTGTACTTTCGTGCTACAATTGCTTGCAACGAAAGGCTATTATCCGTGGCGGTCACATTTATGACACAAAATACTGAATATCTCACCAAAGAAAAGTATCAAGAGTTGCAAAAAGAACTCGAAGAATTAAAGACCATTAAGCGTAAAGAGGTCGCTGAAAATTTGGAGTATGCTAAATCGCTTGGTGATTTGTCTGAAAATGCTGAGTATCACGAGGCTCGAGAGTTGCAAGCAAGTACTGAGGATCGGATTTCAAAACTCGAAGAATTACTCAAGGCGGCATCAATTATCAATGGGCACGATACGTCTGCCGTCGGTATTGGTTCACAGGTTACAGTCACTCAAAATGGTGTAAAACGTGTATACCATATTGTTGGTAGCGAAGAAGTTGACGTAGCAAAAGGAAAAATTTCTGCGAATTCACCAATTGGTGAAGCACTCGTCGGAAAGAAAAAAGGTGATACCATAGAGTGGCGAACTCCCGCTGGGATGATGACTGCGAAAATTGTCTCAATTGGATAGTTGTTCGACTCTCGTGTATGGCATCTCAAGAAGAAATTAGGACAGGGCGTCTTCAAAAAGTACGCATACTCAAAGATGCGGGTATGGAACCATACCCTTCTTTTGTGCCGCGTACCATGTCTGTAAGAGATGTCGTTGATCGTTTTGATACTTTTGTCACAGAAAAGACTGTTATTTCTCTGACAGGGCGTATTATGGCTATACGCGCTCAAGGAGTGCTTACGTTTGTGACGTTTACTGATGGGACAGCATCATTTCAGGCGTTTTTGAAGAAGGATGATATGACGGGACAATTGTTTGATTTGTTTACACAAGCTGTTGATATTGGTGATTTTATTTCTTTTACGGGAATATTGTTTACCACTAAGCGAGGAGAGAAGACAATACAAGTGTCTACTTGGTGTATGGCAACAAAGTCACTGCTTCCACTTCCTGAAAAGTGGCATGGTCTTCAAGATGCCGATGAGCGATTACGTTTACGATATCTTGATCTATTAACACGACCTGAGGAACGCGAATTATTTAAGAAAAAAGCAAAGTTTTGGCAAGTTATACGGGAGTATTTCAACAAGAGAGGTTTTCTTGAAGTTGAAACTCCGTACCTTGAGACGACGACTGGTGGTGCTGAAGCTCGACCATTTAAAACCCACCATAATGATTTCGATATGGATGTATTTCTCCGTATTTCTGTGGGAGAGTTGTGGCAGAAGCGCTTGATGGCGGCGGGTTTTGAAAAGACGTTTGAGATTGGGCGTGTGTTTCGTAACGAAGGGACAAGTCCCGAGCATCTTCAGGAGTTTACGAATGTAGAGTTTTATGCAGCGTATACTGATTTTCGTGCTGGCATGAATCTTGTAAAAGATTTGTATCAAACAATTGCACGAGAAGTCTTCGGGACGACTCAGTTTGAGGTTCATGGCCATATGTTTGATCTTGGGGCTGAATGGAAAGAAATTGATTACTTGTCCGAAATTAAAACTATGACAGGGATTGATGTGATACACGATTCAGTTGAAGATATGAAGAAAACACTAGATCGTTTAGGAGTTACGTATGAAGGAGATAATAAAGAGCGCCTTACTGATACATTGTGGAAATATTGTAGAAAAAAAATTTCAGGCCCAGCGTTTCTAGTTGGTCACCCAGTACTTGTGGCACCACTTGCTAAAGCGCAGAAAGATAAGACACATACTGTAGAAATGTTTCAGCCTATTATTGCGGGTAGTGAGATGGGGCGAGGATATTCTGAGCTCAATGACCCGATTGATCAACGTGCGCGTTTTGAGATACAGCAGCAGTTACTTGCCTCGGGGGATGAGGAAGCTATGATGCCTGATTATGAGTTTGTTGAAATGCTTGAGTACGGTATGCCTCCGACGTGCGGGTACGGTTTTGGAGAACGATTGTTTTCTTTTTTAGCACATAAGCCAATTCGAGAAACGCAGCTGTTTCCGCTCCTACGATTAAAGAAGCATATATAATTTTTTGTGAACAGACCGCTTGCATATAATAAATGTTGCGAGCGGTTTTAACTTGTGTTGTGGCTATGTTTTGGGGATAACAGGGTAGGGTGGTGGGATGAAGTGTTATAAAATTGGGAATGAGTGGGAAATAGTGGTAAATATTCACCGCTCTTTACTGTGTGTGCATCCTGTTCTTTGCGTTGAACGGACGGCAAGGAACGGGATGCCAACAGGAAGTTGTTATTATGCTTATTGGAGAATATATACATTCATTTGATGACAAAAAAAGGATTTCATTGCCGGTAAAATTTCGCAATGAAATTGGAAAAAAAATTGTGGTGACGCGCGGTTTAGATGCGTGTCTGTTTTTGTATTCTGCCAAGTCATGGGAGCGACTTTCTACGAAACTGTCTGAACTTTCAATGGGAAGTCTTGAGTCGCGAGGTTTTTCAAGATTTATTTTTGGTGGCGCGGCAGAGCTCGAGGTAGATTCTGCGGGACGAATTTTAATACCAGATTTTCTTCGTTCGTTTGCAAAAATTGACGCAAACGCGGTGTTTGTTGGGGTACAAGAACGTGTGGAAATTTGGAATGAACAAAGTTGGCAAACATATAAAACACGGATTGAACAGCAGGGCGATACACTCGCTCAAAAACTTGGTGATGTTGGTTTTATTTAGATGACTATGAACACGTCTTCTGTACATGTTTCTGTGTTACTTACTGAGACACTTCAGGTGCTGGCACCACACAAAGGGGATGTGTTTGTTGATGGTACGGTAGGAAGTGGAGGACACGCCTCTGCAATTGCGGCATCAGTTTCAGGAGACATACAAATGCATTGTTTTGATGTTGATCAAGCGGCGCTTGATGTCGCTCGGGACACAATTGCGGCTGCTCAGTGTGCGAATGTCCGTTTTTATCACATGAACGCGCGCATGGCACCTGATGCACTTAGAGCTGCTGGCGTGTCGTATGTTGATAAGGTGTTGCTCGATGTTGGTATGCGTTCCGATCAGCTTGAGACGAGCGGTAGGGGGTTTTCATTTCTCAGAGATGAACCACTTTTAATGACACTTTCAGATGTTCCTGTGCCAGATGCGTTGACTGCGCGTCGGATTGTGAATGATTGGGACGAGGATGATATTGCAAATGTGTTATTTGGTTATGGGGGAGAACGCTATGCTCGTCGTATTGCTGCGGCAATTGTTGCCGCTCGTGTTCATCAGAGTATTGAACGAACATCTACACTAGTTTCTATTATTGAGACAAGTGTTCCTGCATCCTACCGACGTGGGCGTATTCATCCTGCAACAAGGACATTTCAGGCGCTTCGTATTGCCGTCAATGATGAGTATGGTGCACTCACTGATGCACTCTCTGGTCTGTGGGGCATGGTTCGTCCTGGTGGCCGTCTCGCGGTTATTTCTTTTCATAGTGGGGAAGACGGTATTGTAAAACGTTTTATCAAAGAACGGGTGAAAGCAAAGGAAGCAATTGCGCTTACCAAGAAACCAATAACGGCAACATTTGAAGAAATAAAGAATAATCCACGAAGTCGGAGCGCAAAATTACGAGCATTAGAGCGTATAACACTGCATATATAATTTTATGACTGTATTATTACCAACCATTTCTCAAAATTTTTTGAAGGCTGCCGTCAGTGCGGTACATGTAGTTGGTTCTGTGAGGCGTGCTATTGGCTACGGACTATGTGGTATTGTTGCGTGTGCTTCTATTGCGTATGTTACATGTTTGATTGGTACGACTGTCTCGGCTGCTGAGCGGCGAACAGCAATAGTCGCTATTCATGAGCTGACCACTATCACAGCAAAGGAAGAGGCTCAGTATCTTGCATTACTTACGGAAGTAAACAAAAAAGAAATAGTCGCTCGTGGCTTTGTGCCCATGGATCCAACTTTTGTGGTCCGTAGTTCTATTGCAAAAAGTTTTTCTTTAGTGCATGTCGTCAAGTAATACGTCTCTCCGGCTTCGATTCGTTGGTTTGATGGTTTTTCTGTTTGGGTGCGTGTTGATTGGTAAGTTGTATGTGGTGACGGTGGTCTATGGAGAAACCTATCGTCAAGCTGCTGATCAGCAGTATCAAAGAGGTGTGGGGGAGTTATTTGATCGAGGTTCTATTTATTTTGTTGAAAAAACTGGAAGAAAAATTGGTGTTGCAACTCTCGCCACCGGTGTGGTGATCGCTATTAATCCAAAAATTGTTGCCTTGCAAGCATCAAGTACGTTTGCTCAACTTACGGAAATTATTTCTTTAGATACTAATGTTTTTTTTGATGCGCTTAGGCGATCATCTGACACGTATCGTGAAGTTGCACGGCGGGTAAGTGAAGAAGATGGTCAGCGTATCAAAGCCTTACGCATTCCTGGTGTGATAGTGAATGAAGATCGCTGGCGTATGTATCCAGCTCTTGATATGGCGGCTCATACAATTGGTTTTGTCGGATGGGATGGTGATCATCTGGTCGGTCAGTATGGGTTGGAGCGTTATTATGAACATGTATTGCGACGAGGATCAAATACTGCAAAAAAGACTATTTTCACTGGCTTATTTGATGCACCCACAAAACAAGCATCCTCATCAAGTGATGTTCCTGGTTCGATTGTGGTATCTATTGAACCAACAGTACAGGTGGAATTAGAAAAGACACTGACTGCTATTAATGATCAATGGAGTATTGGTGAGGGTGGAGGGGTGGTGCTTGATCCGCAGACGGGAGAAGTGTTAGCTCTTGCCTCAATTCCATCGTTTGATCCTAATACGTATGCACGTGTGAAAGATGTCGGTCTTTTTACTAATCCGCTTGTCGAACATGTGTATGAAATGGGTTCGATTATGAAGCCTATCACGCTGGCGCTTGGTCTTGATGCGGGTGTAGTGACAACTACGAGTACGTATACAGATAAAGGGTTCCTTGAACTTGATGGTAAGACAATACGTAATTTTGATGGTAAGGGTAGGGGGGTAGTTGGTATGCAAGAGGTGCTTAATAAATCTTTAAACACAGGTGCCGCACACGTGGCGCTTGCACTTGGAGCAGATCGGTTTGTGGAAGGTCTGCGTTCATTTGGTATTGGTGAGGAGACAGGTATTGATTTGCCAAATGAATTACCTGGACTCATTGCTAATCTGAATTCTAAGCGAGATGTAAATGTAGCGACTGCATCGTATGGGCAAGGGATCGCGGTAACACCTATAATGATGGTTCGCGCGCTCGCAGCACTTGGTAATGGTGGTATGCTAGTCAATCCGCACGTGATCAAAGAGATTCAGTATGAAGATGGTTCAGTACGGCGTCCAGATTATAGTTCGACTAAACGGGTGATTTCAAAGGAGACATCAGACACAATTACTCGCATGCTTGTGTTGGTGGTTGATGAAGCGTTGTTGCATGGTAAAGCAAAATTATCTCGCTATACGGTGGCTGCAAAGACAGGAACTGCGCAGATCGCCAATCCCGCGGGTGGGTACTATGATGATCGGTACCTTAACTCATTTTTTGGTTATTTCCCAGCGCATGATCCAAAGTTTCTTGTTTTTTTATACGCGGTGCATCCCAAAGGTGCCACGTATGCATCAGAGACATTAACAGGGCCGTTCATGGACATGACGCGTTTTCTTCTTTCCTACTACAGCGTGCCACCTGATCGGTAGATGCATGGGTAAAATTTTCCCCATGCATCTGTGGTAGTTTGGGTATATAGTAATATCTACGATGTGGCACTCGCCCGTATTTTTTAATGAAAAATTGTCTTAAAAAGATTATTATTTTTTTGTTGCAGAAAGAGGCACACGCAATGTTGCGGCGCCATGAGCCCTCGATTGTTGCGGTGACTGGCAGTGTGGGAAAAACAACAACAAAAGATGCTATTTTTACAGCACTTGCAGCCGTTACAACTGTTCGTAAAAGTGAAAAATCATTCAATAGTGAGATTGGGGTGCCACTGACGGTACTAGGTTTGGCTAATGGTTGGAATAATCCGTTTGTATGGATAAAAAATCTACTGTTTGGTGCATGGCAACTTATAAAGCGAGATTCATATCCGTCATGGTTGGTACTTGAAGTGGGTGCTGATCGTCCGGGAGATATCAAGAGTACGGCCTCATGGGTGAGGCCCCACATTGCGGTGTTGACACGTCTGCCTGATGTACCGGTACACGTGGAGCATTTTTCTTCGCCGCAGGAAGTGATTGCCGAAAAAATGACTCTTGCTGAGGCGTTGCGTATATCTGGCAGTGTGGTTGCGAATGGTGATGATCCGATCATTCTCGACCAAGTGAAACGTCGTGCGCTCACCGCCATTACATATGGTTTTTCAGAGGGTGTGTACGTGCGAGCGAGTGAATATGAAATAACGTATCAAAAAGATGATCAGAGAAAAGTTCCATCAGGTATTTCTTTTTCAGTATCCATAGTAGGGAATCAAACACCATTTCGTTTTGAGCTTTCTGGGTGTTTAGGGGTACAACATGTGTATCCGGTACTTGCAGCGTTGTGTGTTGTGAAAGCTGCCGGTTTTGATCCAGCCAAAGCGGTGCCTGTATTAGCTACACATCAATCTCCTCCGGGCCGTATGCGATTACTCAAAGGGATTCATGAAAGTGTGATTATTGATGATACGTATAATTCGTCTCCCATTGCAACGCTTGAGGCAGTGCGTACTCTCTTGTCGTTGCAGTGTGCAGGAAGGAAGATTGCTGTGTTAGGTGACATGCTTGAACTTGGTAAATACTCGGTCACAGAACATGAGGCTATTGGTAAGGAGGTGGCGTTTGTAGATGTGCTGGTCACAGTTGGTCCACGATCTCGTGATGTAGCGCAAGCGGCTGTGCGAGCAGGGAAAGATGCACGCACTATCTTTTCATTTGCGGAATCAAAAAAAGCAGCACTGTATCTGTCACACATCCTTGAAGCGAGAGATATAGTTTTGGTAAAAGGTTCTCAAGGAATGCGCATGGAACGTGTATCGGCAGCGTTACTTGATCAGACCGCACACTCGATTGATGTGCTGGTTCGACAAGATGAGGAATGGCAAAAGCGGTAGGTATAAAAACCCCACTCGATGTGAGTGGGGTTGGTCACCGTTGCGGGGGCACTATCTGTGTGAGTCTAGTCGCACAAGCTCTTGTGCGACTGTGAAAATTTCTTCAAGTCGGGCTGCTTTTGGCTTTTTAGCTTCTCTTGTCAAGAAATTTCTAATTTTCTCTCTCCCCATGTCCTGGGGATATTTTCCCATGAGTTGCCGGAATTCGTTTATTTTTTTCTCTATTTCTCGGGCCATGTCTTCAGCGCCCGTTGCCGGCCCATTCAAGTCCGGCATCTTAATGACCATATCAGCCATGCGGCATAGGTAGTATATAGCTACCACTATAGCCATTACAACTATCCCTCCCGTTACTATTTCTTGATGGGGAAAGGTGTAATTTTTGATAATTTTTTCTGTCAAAAAAAGGACAGTTGGAATCATCAATCTTAAGAAGCTGGTGTACAGCTCCCGAGTGTAATATATTTTTTCGTATATCTTCTTTACTTCCCCTGGCTGGGGGACGTACTCTTTCTTTCGGAGGAAATGTGCGACCATCGCACACCCCTCCGTGAGGCTATCAGTACTCATGTGAGACTCCTAGCGTATGCACATCATGACATTTTTGGTCCATGGCCACACAGTTCCATCTGTATAGCTAGTGTCATGTTGTTTACATATCTCTCTATATTATGAATTATAGATATATATAAGTCAATATTGGCTTGATATAGGTTTTATTTTGGGATACTATTTTTTATCTAGGCATGGCCCTATCGTCTAGTGGCTAGGACGCACCCCTCTCACGGGTGAAACCGGGGTTCAACTCCCCGTAGGGTCACAAATTGAAACTTCTTGGTCGGAAGTGAATATACATGATGCAATTACATCACAATCTACATTGTTGCAGGGCATTTGTTTTTAATGATTCGTTTTTTTTTGATATCATGGGCATATGAAGGAATCAAAAGGTTTTGAAGGGGTACCTGAATCGTTGGAACAGAATACTGCCGGCGTTATCACCCCCGAGAATGTTGAAATACAAAAGAAACCAGAGCTTGTGGGTGAGCCTGTGTTAGCGGATACCAAGAACATTCCTGACATTGTGCCTGAGTCTATGGAGACAGCAGAGTTATCGCCACAATTTGTGGGTGAGTATGTAGACGTCTCTAGTGCGTGGCACATGCTCGCGAGAGATCCTTCAGTGAAAGAGGGAATGAAGGCACTTCTGCGTACAATGGCAAACCTCGGCATTGTTGCGCTCGACACTTTTCCCTTGACTGAGGGTGGCTCCACGAGCGCTGATGCTATGAAAGTTCTTGCAAAACTCAAATGGTTTAAGAAACTTGATTTTTTAACGCCGCACGTACCGCTAAAAGGGGCGATTGGTACTGAATTAGCTGAGGTGGGAACGCTCGGTGTTGCACCGACCCATGCGTATGAAACATTACACCAGTTCTTTGGTCATGATAAGGAAGCGTTGTATGAGGCATATCGTGCTATCAGAGAGATACTTCGTATACGTAGGGAATCGCATATGCGTCATAAAGATGTGGTTGAGAAGGCAGTAGCAGTTTTTAAGCCAGGAGATATACAAAAAGATATATGACCAAACGTGAAGCTCTTGCGGTACTCATACAACATAGCGCGTTATTTAGTGATGATCTAAAGAAACAATTACTAAGTTCTTTAGAGACGCTTCCTGAGGGTGATGTGTCCGCCCTGGGCACTCTTCTGGCGCAAGAAAAACAGAATGAGTGGCGTCATGCTGACAGTCGCCTTTCGTTTGTCGAAGCGGTATTGCAGGAGGATTCTGCAGAAATGTGAACATGAAAAACGTCCACACATTGTCGTGTGGACGCTACGGCATGTCATTCATCGGTCGTTTTCTTCCTCCCACTGCTTCAACCAGCTTTGTTTTTTCTGGTTATTTGGTGGTGGTTGTATGCCCCTATGTACGGTAGGTGCGGGGGCTTTCGTGGTGGTGGGAGGGTCGTCTTGAGCTTGTGAGGCGGCCCGCCTCATTTGCTCAAACCACCACTGTGCTTTCTGGATTGGCCTGTGCGGTATGATACGTGTGGGCATAAAGTACCTCTCGTGCCATTATGTATAAAAACAGTGCTATTGTCAATATATGGGGAATAAGGTGTAATATGTCTGAATGAAAAACCCCCATCCTGCTTGCAGGATGGGGGTTTTCTTTGGTTAGGTAGTGAGGAGTTGATCAACTACCGCTTTCACATCTGAGCCGTCTGCTTGTCCTTTCAATTCTTTCATGAGTGCACCGGTGAGCATACCGGCTTTTGTTTTATTAGTCACACCGAGTTCTTTCATTTTTGCTTCCGCAATCTTTTTTATTTCCGTTTTGTCCATCATAGTCGGCAAAAATTCTTCAAGAATAGTGAGTTCCGCTTGCTCGCTGTGTACGAGATCGGTGCGTCCACCTTTGGTAAATTGATCGATTGAGTCTTTGTGCTGCTTGACCGACCGTCTGATGAGGGTTAGCACGTCATCATCGGTCAACTCGGTAACTTTTTTGGCAATGATCTCATTGGTAATAGCTGCTTGGATAGATCGCAGGACGGTCAGGCGCACCTCATCTTTCTTGAGGAGCGCTTCTTTTACTAATTGCTTAATATCTTGTGCAAGTGACATGAGTATATAGATTAGCTCGTAGGTATAGTGTACGACTACAGACTGTGAAAAGCCAGTAATAGAAAACCACTCCGACCATGTACGGAGTGGTTGTGCGCTATGCCTGTTTATAGGTGTAGCGTCGCAGGGTCAACAGAACAAGGATCAGGCAGTACGCCGTGCTTGCGGCAGGGTAGAGGCGCTCCTCGATGGACCAGTTCTTGCCGCCGGCGGTTGTTATACCATTGGCGAGGAAACTGAGTACCCATAGTGAGAGCGGTGCCGTGTTTGGGTTTTTGGCAACGTCTTTGAGTTGTGGTACGCCGGCAAGGCATACCGCTATGGTACTCGCAATAGTCGCTCCTTGAGGGCCCGAGAGGTACCAGATCATCATGCATAGCGCAATTAAAAGGAGAATGGTTTTTTCAAACCACGTCCAGGTGATCACGCCACCTGTGCTGTATATCAGCACGGTGATGCTGGCATTACCCAACACGAAGATTGCAATTAGTAAGGAGTTTCCTCCTTGTACGAGCACTGACACGAATGCCACCATGTCGAGAATAGCCCAGAGTCCCCAGGTGAGGATATTTTGAGTTATTTTCGATTGGGAGATGCCGTGCCCAAGGATGATGAATGCAAGTATTGCGAGTGCGGCTCCAATCCACGCGAAGAGGTGGATGTCGGCGATATAGAAATTCACGCAAATCCTTTCAGTTGATGTTTTGAAGTACGTTTTCTAAAAATATATTAGCACTTATTTTTTATTTAGTCAAACATAGGATTCCTTATGACGAGGAGCTCGGTTTCACCATGCTACAATACATGTTATGGACACAGGATTAATTGGTTTTCTTGCGATTATTACCGCACTATTGGTCGCTGTGATTATGTTATTGGTACGTAGGCAAAAGCCCATACCGCAAGATGATACATCGCTCCGTTTGCTTTTGGATCAGATGAATAGCCTTTCCCGAACAGTTGATGAGAAAATCGGTGAGACAAACAAGTTCATGCACGATGCGATGCGCTCGCAGTTTGGAGAATCGCAGAAGCTCGTGGATAAGTTTTTGCGTGAAGTGACGGCAATGACCGAAAAGGTGACGCGTGTTGAGGAAACAGGAAAACAGATGGTTGGGTTTGCTTCTGAACTGCAGAGTCTTGGTGATTTGCTTAAAAATCCAAAACAGCGTGGCGTACTCGGCGAGTATTATTTGGAAACCCTTCTTAAAAACACGTTGCCGCCGGGAAGTTTTGCCATGCAGTATGTGTTTCCTGATGGCACGATTGTTGATGCCGCTGTGTTTGTGAAAGAAAAAATCATTCCCATTGATTCAAAGTTTTCATTGGAAAATTACAATCGTTTGGTTGAGGCAAAAGATCCCACTGAAAAAGATCGGCTTCAGAAGATTTTTACCAACGACTTAAAGAGTCGTATTGTTGAAACAAGTAAATATATTCAGCCAGAGCAGGGAACAACCGACTTTGCGTTTATGTTTATTCCGCACGAGGCTATTTACTACGATTTGCTCGTCAACAAGGTCGGGGCGGTTACGGATGATACGGAAAATCTGGTGCAGCGGGCGGCTGGTAAGTACCGGGTGATTATCGTGTCACCAACCTCTTTTCTTGCCTATCTCCAGACCGTATTACAGGGTCTGAAAGCCCTCCAAATAGAAGAAACAGCCAAAGAGATACGTAAGCGTGTAGAAGAGCTAGGAAAGCATTTAAAGGGCTACGAAGAGTACCATGGAAAGCTTGGAAATGCGCTTTCGACTGTGGTCAACCACTACAATGCTTCTGGTAAAGCCTTTAAACAGCTTGATAAAGATGTGTTGCGTATTGCAGGGACTGCCCCGGAACTTGAAACAGTGACACTGGAGCGTCCGGATACTGAGGCATAGAAACCCTTGCACATTATATAAATTTAGGTAGAATACACAGTCACTGACATGCCTGCCAAAAAAACCGCTACAAACAAGAGTGATGCAACCACCTATGCCGTCATTGAGACCGGTGGTAAGCAGTATGGTGTGATCGCGGGTGACACGATAAAGATTGAGCGTCTTCCTGGTAAGAGCGTTGGTGACGCGGTTGTTTTTGATAAGGTTCTTTTGGTAGATGATGGCTCTGCAGCAACTATTGGTACTCCCTATATTACAGGGGCTTCTGTCTCTGGTACAATCACAAAAGAAGGCCGTGCTTCTAAAATTATGGTTGTGAAATATAAGCAAAAAAGTCGTTACATGAAGCGCAATGGCCACCGTCAACCATTTGTTGAGGTTTCAATTACAGCTATTAAATAAAAAAAGTAAAAAACTGCATCGAGGTCTCTACCGAAGATGCAGTTTTTGCTGATAGTCTTTGTGTGGTGGTACGTTGATCGTCTTGCGATTGTATTTTTTTATGAAGTAATTTTTGATCGGTTTAAGAGTGCGTTTTGTATGGTTTCCGGATCCGCATATTCAAGCTCGGTACCCGTTGAGAATCCGCGTCCTAGTACAGTTGTAATCAATGCGTATTCTGCGGTGATTGGTTGTAATGTTTTTACGAGATATTCAGCCGTATGATCCCCCTCAGGATTGGCGTCCATGGCAATAATAAGTTCTTTTAAACCATTTTTAGCATGTTGCGTGATAGTGCGTAGTAAGAGTGGTAGACGGATTCTTTTTTCAGGATGTTCTCCCAGTATAGGGACTGTACCACCAAGTACAAAGTAGTACCCTTTGAATGTTTTACTTTTTTCAATAGCATCTCTATCTGTGTCTCGAGGCACGATTGCAAGTATAGAAGGGTCTCTCTGTGTGTCACGGCATTCTTCACAAGTGGTGTATCCATGATTTTGTTTTGGGAAAAATCGTTGGCATGTTGTACATGTGACGGTGTTCTCGCGTATTGTCTTTATGAGGGTAGCAATACGGGTAGATGTATCTTTTTGGGTGGTGAGTAGATGATATACAAAACGTTTCGCTTGTCGTGGTCCGACGCTAGGAAATGTTTTAAATAATTCCGTGAGTTCATCTATTGGCTTCATATAGCTGTATTGTACTAGAAATCATTGGGGCTATCTGTTGTATTAGTCATGCCACTAGCAAGCGCTCCGAAATCATCTTTCTCAAGATCGAGGAAGGTTGCTCGTTGATCGTCAAAGTAGAGGTCAATTTTACCTGTCGGGCCGTTGCGATGTTTTTCGACATGTATTTCCGCGATACTGGCGCGATCAGAACTTTCGTTAAATCGATCAGGTCGATGAATAAACATGACAACGTCGGCATCTTGTTCAATAGAACCAGAGTCACGCAGGTCAGAGAGTCTCGGCTTACCACCACGTTTTTCAACATCACGGGAGAGCTGGGAGAGTGCTAATACTGGTACGTTTAGTTCACGGGCAAGGTGTTTGAGTGAGCGGCTAATTTCAGTTACTTGTTGTACAAGTGAATCAGATGATCGTGTGTGCATTGGCATCATGAGTTGTAAGTAGTCTACAACAATGAGTCCGAGTGTTTTTTCTGTCATCAGTCGTCGAGCAACTGATCGCATCTTCATAGCGGTAATACCCGGTTCGTCGTTGATGTATATAGGGGCGGTGGAGAGGGTATCAAGTGCATCACGGATACGGCCAAACTCATCTTCTGTTGAGAGTGACCCAGTGCGCATGCGCCAGGCGTTTACTTGCGATTGAGCCGCCAACATACGATCAACAAGCTGTTGCGAGCTCATTTCAAGAGAGAAAATAGCAACTGGTGTTCCGTGTTTAATGGCAGAGTTGCGAGCAATATCAAGTGCTAGTGATGTTTTACCAACAGAAGGGCGTGCGGCGAGGATCACAAGGTCTGATTTTTGTAGACCAGCAAGTAGTCCGTCAAGTTTCTTAAAGCCGGTAGGAACACCACGGAGCTCGTGTTTATTTTTGTGTAAGGTGTCGATTCGATTCCACGCTTCTCCAAGTGCGTGTCTTAATTCAACAAATTTAACGCCATGAGACGACGCGTTAGCTACGTCAAAAATCACTCGCTGCGCTTCGTCTATGAGTTCAGAAACATTGCGATCCTCGCTGTATCCTAGTTGTCCCACGCGCTCTGAGGCCTCGATAAGTCGTCGTAGCAGGTATTTGCCGGCTACAATCTCTGCGTAGTATTCAATGTTTGCTGCTGAAGGAACTGTACCTAGTAGGTCAGCGAGGTAGGCTCGCCCCCCGACGGATTCAAGAAGTTTTTTTTCTGACAATTTTGTCGCCAGAGAAATTAAATCAATAGGCGAGTGTTGATCTGCTAGTTCAATCATAGTCTGATAAATCAGTCGGTTTCGTTCAGCGTAGAATGCGTCTGGTGGAACGCTCGGCATAATGTCGAGCGCCGCATCAGGGCGTAACATGATTGAACCGAGCAATGCTTGTTCGCTCTCAAGTGACTGTGGTGGCAGACGGAGCATGGGACGCGTTTTTTCCTTCATCGTCTGCGTATTGTAACAATGCTCTGCGTACCTGTCTCTTGCGTGAAGGTTGAGTTTGGTGCAAAACGTGTGACCAACATGTGGAAGAGTCTATTTTTTGGGTTCGAGTGTTTGTCCGTGCGGACTATCAATAATCTCAAAGCCTTTTGCATTAATGAATGTGCGGATTCTATCGGCCTCTTTCCAGTCTTTGTTCTTGCGTGCCGTTTCCCGTTTTTCCAGGAGTGTTTTTATTTCCTCGTCTTGCTCGGTAGGGACAGTGCTGTTGTGCATTGTGGAGAGTATGACATCAGACTCAAGGATACCTAGGCCAAGCCATTCATCCATGGTAGAGAGTGTTGCCCGTTTTGTTGCGGGGTCAATTGTGTTATTTTTTACATACTCCCACATGAAAGCTACTGCTTTAGGTGTGTCTAGGTCATCATTCATGTAGGTCGTGAAGGTGGTTAGGGCTTTTTTGTCTACTTCGGCGTGTTTTTTTGCCTTACTAAGTTGTTCGACAAAGTATTTACGTAAGCGAAATAGTGCAGCGGCGCTTCCCTCAAGGGCCTCCCATGTGAAGTTCATTTTTGAGCGGTAATGTCCGGTGAGAAGGAAGTAGCGGTAGGCGAGCGGACTTATACCTCGATCTATAAGTTGGTCGATAGTAATAGTATTTCCAAGCGATTTACTGATTTTTCTTCCTTCAATCATTAGGTGTTCACTATGAAGCCAGAAACGAGCAAAGGTACGGCCTGTTGCTGCCTCTGATTGGGCAATCTCATTGTTGTGGTGCACTGGAATATGATCGATACCGCCGGTATGTATGTCTAATGTTGAGCCTAAATATTTCATTGCCATAGCTGAACATTCGATGTGCCACCCGGGGAATCCAACACCCCATGGTGACAACCATTCTTGTTGACGTTTTTCTTCTGGGGTAGAAAATTTCCACAACGCAAAATCAGTCGGATGTTTTTTTTCTGGGTTTTTCTCCACGCGGGCGCCTTCTTTGATGCCTGTGAGATTAATACCTCCTAGTGATCCGTATGTTTTAAAAAGGGAAGAGTCGAAGTATATGCCGTCTGATGTTTTGTATGTATATCCTTTTTCAACTAAAGTTTGTATGAGGGCGATTTGTTCGCCAATATGGTCTGTTGCTTTTGGAAATGAAATGTCCTCAGTAAGAATATTGAGTGCCGAAAGATCTTTCATGAAGAGGTCAGTGTAGGTATGGGCAATTTCGCGTGCTGATTTTCCAGCCTTTTTTGCACCCTCTTCCATTTTGTCAGCTCCCTCGTCGTTGTCTGACGTTAGATGACCGACATCGGTAATGTTTATGACCTGATCAATAGTAAAACCAGCTTGTAGTAATGTCCGTTTTAGGATGTCAGCGAAGACATAGGCCCGTAAGTTTCCAATGTGTGCCTGCGCATATACAGTCGGTCCGCAGTTGTACATGCGGACGGTAGGTGGCGTAAGTACAGAGACTGGTTCCTTTTGTCCTGTTTTGGTGTTATAGAGCCGCACATCTCCTCGAGGCGGTTCTCTTTTGAACGTCTTTTTACCAGTAAAAAAGTCTATTAGAGCCATTTTTTTTGTTTAAAGATGAGGAAGGCGCTGAGTCCAGCGGCAATCATAACACCAAGTATTAATACAAAATCATAGGGGGTTCCCACAATAGGGAGGTGCTCTGTCCGCATAGAAAAAATTGTCGCGATGAGGGATGCGGGGAGTACCATAAGTGCTATTAGTGTGAGAGTTTTAGTTATTTCATTTTGTTTTGTTGAAAGAAGTGAATCATTTGTACTGCGTAGTTCGTATAAAAATTCTGATTCGCTATTGAGTGCATAATTGACTTTGGTATATTCACTTTCCATATCACGAAGGTAAAAGTCATATTCTGCACCAAAAAGTATATTGCACGGTTGGTGGAGTGATGCCAGTACGTTTTGATGGAGTGCCAGTGTGCGTTTTATCGTGAGCATGTCACGTGCTATTTTTGATAGCTCAATAACCATGTCACGTTCTTTTCCTTTAAATATTGCTTCTTCAATTGAACGAAGTGTCGTATTGATACGCTCAAGTTCGTGGTGTGCGGAACGGTACAAACGTTTAAGCATGTAGTAGAAGATGTAACCTGCGTGATCACCCATAGTGTTTTTGTCGAGGGTTGAATTTACTTCAAATATTTTTGAGAATTTGTGTAAAGGGTCGATCGTGTCGTAGTGGGTAGTAATGAGAAAATTTTTACCAATGACAAAATCAATTTCTTGATCAGGAGATCCATTGTGGCTGTGCTTGAGAGCTGGGAAGTGCAAGATGCAGTAAATGTGTTCGCCATAGAAATCAACCTTTGGTTTTAGTGAGGGACGTATGAGTTCATCAGCGACGAGTGGATGAATGTTGTAAGTCTTAATGAGCGGCCGCACTTCAGATGCGGTCGGGGATTCCAGATCAATCCACACGATGTCTTTATAGGTACGACGGTGAACCATATGGTGTAAATTGTACACTCATTATACCACGCGTCATATGTCGTTTTATTGACCAGACAAGTTACTACCTGCGATAATGTTCTCTATGCGTATGTTTTTTGCCACAGACTCTCATGCTCGGATAGGACGAACGTTGCCTCTCGTATTGATTACGCTTTGTGTGTTGTTTGGCGTTGGAGCTCTTGGGTATTCATTTGGACAAAAATCTGTTCGATCAGAAAAGGATACTATTTCTGGGCTTATTAACAAAGATGGGCCCGTAGAAGGGGTAGTTGATTTTGAAGCGTTTTGGAAAGCATGGAATGTTATCAATGATCGATTTGTTGTTACCGCTACAACAACGAGTGATCAAGAGAAGGTGTACGGTGCGATTGCGGGTCTCGCTGCGTCTCTACATGATCCGTATACCGTGTTTTTTCCACCTGTAGAAAAGAAAGATTTTGAAGAACAGGTAAGTGGTCAGTTTGAGGGTGTAGGTATGGAGGTTGGCATGAAGGATGCGATTGTGACAGTTGTGGCACCACTTAAAGGTAATCCAGCTGAGCGAGCGGGAATGAGGACGGGTGATAAAATTCTTAAAATTGATGATACCGTCACTGCTGGTATGTCCGTAGACGAAGCTGTCAGGCGTATTAGAGGAAAGAAGGGTACGATAGTTCGCTTAACTGTGTATCGTGAAGGTATTAAAGACCCATTTGAAGTTTCAATTGTACGCGACACTATTTCAGTGCCCACTGTTGAGGGTATGTTGAGGGATGATAAGGTGTTTGTGATACGAATTTATAATTTTTCAGGGGTGGTACTCGATCAATTCCGTGAAGCACTTCGTGATTTTATTGTCTCTGGTAGTGATAAGTTGGTGATTGATCTCCGTTCTAATCCTGGAGGGTATCTTGAAGCGGCGATTGAAATGGCAAGTTGGTTTTTGCCGCAAGGGGCTGTGGTTGTTTCTGAAGACCGTGGTGGGAAGGGAACAGCTGAAATATTCAGGAGTAAAGGGTATGATGCATTTGGTGATTCGATAAAGATAGTCGTATTGGTTGATGGTGGTTCAGCTTCCGCATCTGAAATTTTTGCAGGTGCGCTTCGTGATCATGGTCGAGCAAAACTTATTGGAACTAGAACTTTTGGCAAGGGGTCCGTTCAGGAGTTAATATCTATCACTCCAGATACTGCTCTTAAACTCACTATTGCTCGTTGGTTGACACCAAATGGAGTTTCCATTAGTGGAAACGGCCTTGTTCCTGATTATGAGATACCTCTTACTAAAGAAGATATTGATAAACGTTTTGACGCTCAAATGGAGGCCGCCGTGGATTTTTTGAAAAAAGGTATTATTCCAAAAACAGTGAATACGACACCTTTAAAATAGACACTATTTGTAGAGCCTTTGAAAATGGGTTACGATGAGCCTGTTATACGTTAGAAAATTGTTATTTCAAACAGTATGAAAGTTATATTGATGCACGATATTGCAAAAGTTGGTCGTAAACATGACATTAAAGAAGTTGCTGATGGATATGCTTTAAATGCACTTATTCCTCAAGGAGCAGCTATTGCAGCGACACCATCTGCTGTGGCACGTGTTGAGCGTGCACGTGCTGAGAATGAGGCAAAACGTGCAGCTGCTGAAGTACTTGTGGCCAAGGAAGTCTCAAAAGTGAATGGGGAGGAAGTGGTACTTGAACGTCAGGCAAATGAGCAAGGTCATCTTTTTGCTGCAGTTCATGAGCAGGATATTGTTGACGCAATTGCTTCAATATATAAGGTTGTCTTTGAGCCGCGACATATTGTTATTGAAACGCCGATTAAGTCGGTTGGTGAATATCGTATTCATATAAGCGTCGCTGGCAAGAAGGGTGCGATAACGATTAAGGTTAACGCACGCACGTAGGTTAGAGTTATTGTGTTATGGAGGAGGGTATACTACAGAGAAAAGAACCAACAGATTCACTTGCTCACTTATTGCAGCAGGAAGGTTTTTCTATTGCGGTTGTGTCAGCTGATGTAACATATGAAGATTTAGAAGCTCTGTTACCTGCTCAGAAGAAGGGAAATATTATATCGCAATGTAACTAAACAAAAAGCACCGACGAGTCGGTGTTTTTTGTTTAGTTACGAGGTAACGGAACGTTTTGTTGGTTTAACAATTTTTTCTGATTGTTTTTTTGCAGCTTGCTTTTCTTGTTTGTTTTTTGCCTCAACATCAACTATGTGTACTACTCGTTTTATTGATGTGGTGTTATCAAAACGAGTCATTCGTTTTTGGCCATACGCGATGATTCCTTGGTTAAGGGCAAACAGTGTATGGTCTTTGCCCATCCCAACATTTTTACCAGGCAAAATACGCGTGCCGCGTTGTCGAACAATAACAGATCCAACGCTAGCAAATTCGCCATCGTATAGTTTAATACCCAAGTATTTTGGGTTTGAATCGTTTAGGTTTTTGGCTGTTCCGCCGGATTTTGTTGATGCCATGGAAGAAGTATTGTTTTGCTTGCTATAATGACAGTATTGTGAGTATACATGATGAATATGGAGAGCGCAAGACTATCGGTTTTATAATAAAAAATGCTATTCATGGCCGTGGGTATATGATTTTTTTAGTGCTTGGTACAGGACTTGCCTCTTTTTTCTTGGGACATCTTTCGGCACGAGATAATTATGCTCGTGTAGTATTTTCGATACCCTCTCTTTCGGAGGGAGTAGTCACTAGGTCACCTGATAGTGAGTTTATCGCTAATGTATATACCTCATCGGTCAGTGTGGAGAATCAGGGTGTTGTGGCGAGCAAAAAGGGGACGACTTATTATTTACCGTGGTGTGCCCAAGTTCGTCGGATTAAGCCTGAAAATCGAGTTACTTTTATGTCAGAGGCGGCAGCTCAGTCGGCAGGATATGTACGATCTGCCGCATGTTTTGGTTCTCTTCAGTAAAAAAAGAAATATCGTTGTGTGGTACTATAGTATTCATGAAAAAAAGTCTCTACATACTTCTTTTTATTGGTCTTAGTGTGATTATTAGCGGAATGGTGGCATGGTCCGCTGAGTTGGCATATTTATCTATTCTTGAAGCTGACTCTCTCATAGGAGGTATACCTGATGGTTTGGGGTACGTATATAACTCAAATGATCCATTCGATTATGTGTACATTATTTTTGTCGCTTTAGGCGTTATTGTCGGTGCAGTACAAGGTGTTCGAATGTGGGAACGGTTGTATGGCGACCAAATGATTATTGTCCGACATCGTATCAATACACAAATACTCGTATTGTATGCCATATTGACTCTGTTGGTGTGTGCTTTGGCGTATACTACCAATACGTTTGGTATCCGTAGTTTTTTTGAAAAAGAGAAAGTTGCCAGTCTCAGTTTAATTAACCAATATGAAGAGGGAAATTCTTTTTCAAGTGTGAGTGGGGTTACGTTGCTCACGGTTTCATGTGAAGAAGCTGAAAAAAGGCAAGAGGGTAGGGTGTCTGATTGTGTGCGTCCGTACAGTGCTTTGTTTGGAGTTTTTCAGGATAACACAATCGTTAAAACAGTTGAGTCAACAGAAAACGGTGTTTTTAAAGTCAGTTTGCCTCCGGGGCGATATATATTGCAACCACTACCAGTAACGGATCAACACGTTTTGTTTAGTCCCATCGATTTTTCTCTTGCAGAAGGAGAAGGGAAGCAATTTGAGATTCTCTTTCGGTCGATATAGAGGGTAAGGAAGAAGACTCCCTTTCCGACTCTTCACAAAAGGTATTTTTTTGTGTGCATTTATATGGCTCTACAAGAGCATATAAATGCTTTTTTTTGTCTCAAAAGTATTGACAGTATTTATTTAAAATGCTATACTGAAGATGTAAATCAGAGTCAAGGCTCTGGTTTTTCGTTTATAGGTATCGGAAGCTTTCTCGCTTGTTAATCACCTTTATACTATGAATTTTATAAAAGATTTGTTTGTTGGTCTCGCGTTTGTGGCGTCGTCTGCATCAACTACCGCACCGTATGCGATGCCTCTAATGGTTGGCACGACGACGTTGGTTGCGGATCTTGGTGTGGTAGAAGTTGTCGGTGATGGTCGTGAGTTATCACGAGATACGGAGGAGCAGATCTCATTTGTTTCTGTGGCAACGCTTGATACAAATAAACCGTTCTCTCTCCGAAAAGAATATGTTGAAACATATTTTGAGGATACGCCTGTGCTTGCTGCGATTGCCTTCTGTGAGTCTTCTTACAGACATCATAACAAAGATGGGAGTGTTCTACGCGGCAAAGTAAATACAGGTGATGTTGGTGTGATGCAAATCAACGAACGATATCACAGTGAACGGGCTACACAACTTGGATTTGATATTTATTCGATTCGAGGAAATATGGCCTACGCCCGTTACTTGTACGAGATACAAGGTTCTAAGCCATGGAAAGCTTCTCAGCATTGCTGGGCAGATCAGAGTTAATCTTTTTTTCGATTACGGAAAAGGATCTTGCGACCATGGTCCCTATATAAACAAACCTCCGCTTATGTTGCGGGGGTTTGTTTATATTATAGGGACGATTCAAAAAAACAACGAGAAAGGAGCACGCAAAATTGATGGAATTCCAGATTGTAATTAGGGCATTAGGCACGAAACCTACTACTTGACAAGTCCCTATGAGTTTGTTCTACTGCTAAAGAACGCTCTTTGAATTAAGGAAGCGGTGAGGCAATCCGTTACCTGAGCGGTTCAGGAAATCCAAAAGGAGATAACGCAATGAACGCGATTACTCAGACAGCAGCAACGACCGGTCAGGTCAAGCAGATCAACCGGTTCGGTTCCGACACCATTGAGAAGGTTCTCGCTGAGCTCGGCCTCGACAAATTCGGCGCACAACGCGTCATCGAACACGGCGACGAATTCGCCGAGGCCATCCGCACGGCCGCCATCACCTCGCTGAAGGACCTGTCGGTCTCCGACAAGTTCAAGAACGAGGAAGTGCAATCCACCTACAGATACCTGTCCGGTTACAAGCCGAAGGGCATCACCGAGCAGACGAACATCCTGCGGCAACTGTTCCCGAGCGTCGGTTTCGCCGACGAGAAGCTGGCCGAACGGCCGGTCCCGACGAATGCCGAAGGGTGGTTCGCCATCCCGAAGTGGCAAAAGATCGCCTTGACCTACGGTGGAGCCGTGGAGAAGGTGCTCGCGAAGATCAGTGAGACGCGCAACGGCAAGTTCAAGAACAGGTGCGAAGGCGAACTCGGCCCCGATTGGCTCAAGCAGTCGACTCGGGCGGAGAAGATGTTCCAGACGCTCGGCGACGAGCAGAAGGATCACGACATCCTCGTGGTGGCTGCCCAGTTCGGCATCCGTCATCGGGGACGCTCCGTTCGCCGTGCTCGCGAGGTCTTCGTGTCCAACGAGTTCGGACTCGGCGCCTTCGCGGTTGGGATCATGTTGCTCACTCACCCTGAGCGTCTGATGCACTGCGACGATCTCTACATCAACTGCGCCGGTGACGAATACGCTCCGGAGGCCGTTGGCAACTTCGCGGCCACGCCGCTCTTCAGCTTCGGCGCCGACCTGGTGAAGTTCGACGCCTGCTGGTTAAACCATACCTACGGCGAGTGCGGTTCCTCGTCGGCCTTCCTCCCGCAGTAATCGATCCCTGAGGTCTTGAATTCCTGGGTCTTTTGATCCCTTGAATTCCGCCGCAGGCGGTCAAAATTGGGGCTATCCACAGCACATCGTGGATAGCCCTTTTCTTTTTTGTGGGCAATGAATGGAATGAAGAGGGAATTCACACTTGGCGGGAATAAACATATATCTTAACGTCGCACAATATATCTTTTGCGACATGTATAGTATATAAAGCGTGCGGGAGCTTTTATTTTATATTTTGTTTGTCGATGATGTGTCGCGTATGAGTATGGGTGTTCCTTCTCGTGACCGTATGACATCATTCACACGTTCTTGAAACCATTGGAGTGGTTTACTGCTTTTCGATTGATGTTCGTACCATACTTGGATTCCGTACCAAAAATTATCGATATGTGCACGCCAGACGTATTTGTACCGATATGCAGATTCGATGCCAACAATTCCTCGTACATCAATTTTGAAATACCACAGCGCGCCAATAGCAATAACAATGATCACAAGGAGTTTTATAAAACCGCGCTGGCCTTCTTTCATGTTGTTGTGGAGCATGTTTTACTTTAAAAAATCAAGTAAAGTCCTTTTATTTTTATTAGGTGGGCAAATATAAAAGTGGATTTAAGTATGCGCGTAAGTCGGCAATAGGCATGCGATAACTTCCACCACATACCTTACTTTGTCGATCCATCACTTTCACACCTTCTGTTGCGTATACAGTGAAATGAAGGTGAGGACCTGTGGTGTAGCCAGTCATGCCAATGTATCCGATAGTCTGCCCTGCTGAAATAGTATCATTAGTTGTTACTTTTATTATAGAGAGATGTGCGTATAAACTAGAGAGACCGTTTTTGTGGCGTATGAGTACCCATTTTCCGTATGAAGCACCTGGGCATACTGCGTCAGTGTCACCGATGGATTCGATAACACCATCTTCTGCGGCAAGGATCGGTGTACCAATAGGCGCTCCTAAATCAATACCGTTATGTCCTTTGCCGTTATATACATTGGTATGAGCTCGGGCGAAGGCGGTATCTCCAAATTGTTGAGTAATTTTTACAGAAGAGAGTGGCCATTGCAGCATGCCTGGTCGTGGTGCGGGTATAGCTGAAGGGTCGGTAATAAAACGGAGTTCCGCTTCAAATTGTAACAATTCACGCTCAAACGCTTCTTTTTTTGCAAGTTTCTCCCGTAATAATTTTTGATATTGAGATTCTTTATTTTTTACTGTTTTTAGTAAATTATTTTTTTCTTTAGTTGTGTAATCAACAACTGATTTTTGGTCAGCCAGCGTTGCTTTTTGTTCGGCAAGTTGTTCACGTTTTATTGATGTCTGACTCCGTTTTCCCTCTAGATCATTTTTAATAATCGTGATAGATGTAACATGTTTTTTGAGTGCGCCTTGCAACGATCGGACCATATCAATATCTTCCCACGCGTCTGAGAAAGATGCAGATGAAAGAAAAGATTCGGTAAATGTTTGGTCATCGTACTGTTGGAGGAGTCGTATTGTTTCACTTATTGTTTGCATGGCGCGATCCTTTTTTCGTTCTTTTTCTGCAATACTATTTTCAAGGTCTATAAGCTCAGCATCAGTGATTGCGATACGATTCGTCGTTATAGAAATCTCTTTATTTAGTTTTGTTCTTGTGACGTCAAGCAACTTAATTTCACCATTAAGTGTTTTTTGTTGCGTTCCTAGTCTGTTTATTTCTTCACGATCTTTTGTGATCTCTTTTTCAAGATTTTCAATTTCCGCACGCCGCTGGTCGATCTGTGTTTCAAGGGTTTCGGTTACAACCGTTGTTGAAGTACTTGTTTGTGCGTGTGTGTCGAGTGATAAGAAAAAAATAATAGCAATAGAGCCAAGGAAAATCTTTTGAATATGATGGGATGATAATAACACGGCAAACTTATGCGAGTGGTGTTGTTGCGACAGTAATCGCGTGAGCGATACGACGTCGAGTTTTTTCTGTTCCAATGAGGGAAATGATTGTAAATGGGTCAGGAGAGCGTTCTCTTCCGGTGAGAGCGTATCGTAGCGGCCACAGTACCACACCTTTCCCGTGTATTTCAGCATACGGCATGATGGCAGTTTTGATAACTTCTATGTGTGTATTGTCAGAAATATCCAGCATAATGTTCTGTATTGTCTGCAGATGTTTCGCGACCGTGGGTAAATCTCCTGTACCCTTAAATAGCAGTGTATCACGGACAATAGATGGGTCGCTCAGTAAATAATCATATTCTCCTGTTTGTACAGCTTTTGTAATGTCTCCAAACGTGGTTATTCGTTCAAGGATAATAGGTTCTGAGCGAGTCAGTATCGATTGGTTTTCAGTAAAAAGTTTCTCTTGTTCGGGTTTGAGCCCTTTAAAAAAAGCGTTCATAACGCGAGTATGTTTTTCTGTAGATGAGAGTGTTTTAATGTACTCCCGGTTAAACCAATCTAATTTTTCTTGGTTAAATATCGCACCCCCTTTTTGTACATTGCCAAGTTCAAATACAGTAATAAGTTCGTTGAGGTGGTAAAGTTCTCGTTCGCCCCCTGGATTCCAACCTAAGAATGCTAAAAAGTTGATCATTGCTTCTGGTAGGTAGCCAGCTTCTTTATAATCGCTTACCGCGGTTGCCCCTTGTCGTTTACTTAATTTGGAACGATCTTTTCCTAAGATGAGGGGTATGTGTGCATATTCTGGTCGTGTAGCACCTAGAGCTTCGATTAATAATATCTGTCTTGGTGTATTACTGATATGATCTTCTCCTCGAATAACATGTGTTATTCCCATTTCAATATCATCAGCAACAACCGCAAGGTGATAAAGCGGTTCTTCAAGACTCTTGGCAATGATAAAGTCTCCAAGCTCGGTCGTGTCAAAAGTGATTAGACCGCGAATGGTATCATGAAACGTGATGACTTTATTTGGGTTTTTGAAACGAATAACTTCGGTTCGGGAGTTTTCATCCTTTGGAATTTCTTGTGAATGGTACGCAACACCGCGTTGTATAAGTGTGTTAAGTGTCTGTTTGTATAGTTCAGTACGTTCTGATTGTCTGATGATTGTGTGATTATCAAAGGTAATACCGAGCCACATGAGACCATCAATGATGTTTTTTTCAAATTCTGGTTTGCTTCGTGCCTTGTCAGTATCTTCGAGCCGAAACAGTACGGTACCACCGTGTTTTTTTGCAAAGAGGTAATTATAGAGTGCTGTGCGGGCGGTGCCGACATGTAAATTACCTGTTGGTGAGGGGGGTATGCGTACAATGGGAGGTGATTGGCTCATATAGTTAGCGTTCGTGTTTAAGACAAATTCCAATTAGTTCTTTTGCGATTAGGTCAGCGGCATCAAGACGAGCAAATGATTTTGTTGCTTCGCGCATGCGGTGTGTGGTGACCTTATCTTGTAAAAGACGAGTAATTTCAGTCGAAAGAACGTGAGGAGTAAAATTGCTCTCTTCAATTACAACCGCGGCTCCCGTCCGTGCGTATGTATAGGCATTTTGTCGTTGATGGTCACCATTACTTTCGGTAATGGGCACAACAATTGAGGGGATTCCCCATGCGGCAATTTCAAATAGCGTTGATCCAGCTCTGGTGATGATAAGTGATGCTTTTTGTGAGAGGAAGCGGAGCGTATGATCATCAATGTATGGGAGCGGATAGTAGCGCTTCTCGTGCGGGTTAGTTTCCAGTGATACGTGTGCTAGTTTTTTTACTTCTTCAAAGTGATCTTTACCAGTTTGGTGAATAATATAACATTGCGGTAGTAATGTTTGTAAGGTATCAAGTATTGTGTCATTTATTTTTTTTGCACCGAGTGATCCACCCAGAATCAACACAACAGGCACCCCTGTTTCTAGGGAAAGAGCTGGTGGTGTGTCGTGTTCGTTGGTTGCAAATAAACTTTGTCTGATAGGATTACCAGTCCATGCAACTTTATCTTTGGGGAAAAAGGCAGCAGCTTCTGGATATGAGACTGCGACGCGCAGCGCAAACTTCCCTGCCCATATGTTAACTCGACCAGGTACAGTATCTGATTCATGGATGATAATTGGAATACCAAAGAATCGTGCGGCAAGTAGGAGTGGAAATGTTGCATAGCCACCTTTTCCAAAGACCACATCTGGAAAAATTCTAAATAGAAAAAACAGAGCTTTGATGAAGGCTATGGCTGTTTTGAAAATGTCGAATATATTTTGTATCGATGTGTAGATACGTCTTTTTCCTGTTGGTATAACTGTTCCAGTTAAGCCGTGCTCATAGAGTAATCCCTCGGGATATGGTTCTGATGAGACAAACCACAATCGTGGTTCAACAAGGTGTTCTTTTTTTGCAATGGTGCGTATTGAATCAGCTACCGCAAGGATGGGGTAGAAATGTCCGCCACTGCCGCCGCCAGTTAATACGATTTTCATTGATTAGCTAAGGTGATGAGATGATTCAATTGTTTTTGACACAGAAAGGATGATACCAACCTGTGCCAATGCAAACACGAGCGCGGATCCTCCTTGACTTACAAAAACAAGCGGCATACCTGATAGTGGTACGAGACCGAGCATTGAAGCCATGTTAAAAAATGACTCGGTTATTATTAGTATAACAATCCCTACAATAACCAGTCTACCGTAGTGGTCTGCTGTTTTTGACGCAATCGTGAATGATCGGCCAACAAATAAAAGAAATAGGATAATAAGTCCGCTCGCGCCAATGAGGCCAAATTCTTCACCAATGACGGCAAAAATAGAGTCACCGACAGGTTCTGGTAGGTATTTAAATTTTTGTATACTTTGACCAAATCCTCTTCCGATGATGCCGCCGGCTCCGATTGCGGTGAGCGATTGGTTTATTTGGTACCCTGCCCCAGAGGGGTCTGCAGATGGATTTAAAAAAGTGACAATCCGTTCAAGTGCGTACGGCTTTGAGAGTATCGCTGAGAGTGCAATAGTGATACCGATACTTCCCATGAGTAGTAGGTGAGAGACTCGTGCACCAGCTACTATATACATAGCAATAATTGCAGAAATGATGACAGCTGCAGTACTTAGATCTGGTTGTAAAAAAAGAACAAACAGTGAGGGGATGAGTGCTGCGCTTAACACAAGTGCTGCTGTTTGGAGTGTGTAAATTTTTTTACCTACTGAAACAAAAAGTGCCGCGGCATAAAGAACGACTCCAAATTTCAATAATTCGGCGGGTTGGAATGATTGTCCAAAAATAATAATCCAACGATGTGCTCCACCGTAAGAAAAGCCAAATCCAGGTATAAACACAGAGAGACATAAGAGAAGTGCAATTACGTACACAAAAAAACCAATTCGTCGCCAATATGTTGTTTGAATGTGCATACACGCAACAAGTACAGTGCCACCGATACATAGTCCCGCAAGGAGTTGTTTGACTGCAATGGTACTAAAACTTGGTCCATTGTCGCGAGCAAGAAGTCCGAGGGATGCTGATACAAAAAATGCTGCACCCACAATAACAAGTAATCCCACAAGCACGAGGAGTATACGATCAGGATTTTTTTTAATTGGAAGATTATTTTGCATTCATTCCTGTGATTAACCAAAAAGTGCGATAATGATTCCAATGAGTGCACACATGGCGGAAAGAACCCAATAACGCATTGTTACTTTATACGTTGGCCAACCGATTGCTTCAAAATGGTGATGTATTGGAGCGGCGAGGAATATTTTTTTTCCACGGATTTTTTTCGAAAGGGTTTGGATAATTACTGAAAGCGACGTCACTAGAAGTGGTAATCCGATAATAGGAAGTACAAATATTCCCCTCCCTTCACCAAGTTGATCCGTCAGAAACGCAACTATTGCCAAGGTTACAGTAAGTGCCATGCTGCCGGTTTCAGACATATAGAATCGGGCGGGAGGAATATTAAACCAAAGGAATGCAAGTATTGCTCCGGTGATGGATAAACAAAATGCAGCGAGATTAAGTTGTTGTTGGACAAAAGCGATAATTGCATACGCTGAAAAGGCGATGGCAAATACGCCGCCAGCAAGACCGTCGATACCATCAATGATTCCACCAGAATATACCGCAACGGTTATCAGGATAAAAAATGGTATGAATAGAAGTCCAAGTGGCAGTTCTCCTCCTGGTATGAGTGGCATGTTAATACTGGTGACGTCTAATTTTTCAAAAAACCAAAGTCCACCAACTAAACCAATGAGGCTTACTAATATAAGTCTTTTCTTAAGCGATAAACCTCCTGCGAGTTGTCCTTTAATACCTTTAATTTCAAACCAGTCATCAAAGAGGCCGATGATACCTCCCATGACGAGCGCAAATAGTGGCAACCATGTTTGATTTCTAGAAAGGAGGTCTAGTTTTACAAATGATGCCGCGGGGATTATTAACGCGGTAATCCAGAGAAGTGTTGCGGTTATAAGAGGAGAGAGCCATACAATAATGCCACCCATGCGCGGTGTACCAACCTCTTTGTCTTTGTGGAGTGTGTTAAAAATAGGAGTATCGTTACCAGACAAATCAACTTTACCAGCTTTTGGTTTCCAAAGTTTATATTTGTAGAGGTAGTGAGAGAGATATATGGCAAGTGTAATACCGATACAGAAAGAAAGAGTAGCTGGAGCAAGTAGTTTTATGATATCAGTGATAATGAACATAGATGTGATTAAAAGGTGTTAGTAATAGCAAGCCATGCCCGCGTGGTCGATGCGAGGGTGTTGATGTCGGAAAAACGATCTTCAGGAGTGGAACCGAGAGCGACTGCTACAAACGGTTCATTGATTCCCGCATCAAAGGCAACAATTAAATTTCCTCCGGCAAGATCAGTAAATCCTGTTTTGCTTCCCTTGATGCCAGGTACGGAGACAACAAATGGATTTGTGTTTCGTGCTTGATGTGTGAAATTTTTTGAATTGATAGTAGTTTCTTGTAACGTGGTCTTTTTTAAAATTTTTGGGTGATATTCCAGGGTATGTGCCATGAGGAGGGCAATATCTCGGGCAGATCCGTAACTTCCCCCTTGTTCAGTGCTCGTATCGAGGCCGCTTTCATTATTGAAGTGTGTGTTTGATAACCCGAGTCGTTCCGAAGTCTGGTTCATGCGAGTAATAAAACGCGCTACAGGGTCGGGATATGGCGTAGGGAGACCATCACTCTGTTTTTGTTGAGGCCGTGCCCCTATGGCAAGTGCGAGCGCTGATGCGCTGTCATTTGAAGATACTATCATCATATAGTCGATAAGATCAGCAAGACGCCATTGTTCACCTACATGTAGTCCGCTATCACCTTCGGTGAGTAAAGCTGTTGCGGGTATACCAATTATATCTTCTGGATCCCCTATTTCTGAAGCAACGAGGGCGGTCATCAATTTGGTAATTGATGCGAGTGCCAGCGGCATGTCACTATTTTTTGTATAGATGAAACGTTTTTCTTTGATGCTGTATACAGCCGCTGCTTGTGCGCTTATATGGACAGTATCAAATGGGTTTGGTGGTATACGGATAGCTGTTTCAGTAATCACGGTAGGTGTGGATGGTGCGGGAGGAAACATGTTTTTTTGAATGAGCCAGAAACAAAAAATACATATGCACAAAAATGAGAATTGTAATAGTTCTCGTGTTTCAAATAAGGGTCCTTTTTGTTCGTATGTGTTATGCATGAGGCGGTTTTTGCTCCTCGTTTGCAAGGGTTTGTGTTTTTTCTGTCATTTCGAGTTCTGTAACAATTGACTCAAACTCTGGTAGTTCTGCGACGCTACTTACGCCTAAATGCGAGAGAAGGCTTACTGTTGGCCGATAACGAAACTGTCTTTTATCACTGGTATCGTCGACTCGTTCGATCAGGCCACGGACAAGGAGGTTTCTAATGATAAAGGCAGAATTGACACCACGTATGAAGTCAATATCGCGCCGTGTGACACTCCCTTTGTATAAGATGATCGCCAGTGTTTCCAGGCCGGCTTTTCCGATATCTCTGGATAATTCCTCTTTCGTTAATTCAGTAATGAGTGTTGATGCTTCCGGTGCGGTTGCGAGTGTGTACGTTCCTGCTGTTTCAATAAGTCGTATGCCGCGTGTATCTAGTATCGTGCCTAATTGCCGTAGTCCCTCTTGTAAGTTTTCTTTTGATGATTTGGTGAGAGTTACTAATTCTTCAAATGAGAGGGGCTCTGCTTTAAAGAAAAGAATCGCTTCCAGTTGTGCATGGAGCGGGAGTGTTTTTGTGTGAGGTGGTAATGGTTGATCTTGTGGCATAGGTCAATTGAATGTTGGTACACCGATTATTTCTGTTTCTATGGTGATATCTTCAAAGTGGTTGTTTTGTTTTGCTGCAACCACTCCACGTTTAACAAGTTCTAACATGGCGAGGAAGCTCACAATAACTTCAACTTTTTCTTTTTTTCCAATACCTGCAAATTCTTTAAAGCTGGTTGAAAGTGCTCGTTGGACGCGTGACGAGAGCCGCTCGATCATGTCTTCTAGAGAGATGATGGTCCTTACCGTCACGGTGGGAGTGTGTGTGGGTTTTGGTATGTTTTGGAGTGCGTCTTTTACTGCAGCAAGGAGGGTCTGTGCGGCGATGCGTGGGTGCGCTGAAAATACAATAGGCCGTGGTCGTTCTTCTGGGGCAAAAAGGGGCGTGTTCCCAAACAATGGCCGTAGTAGCGTAGCAACATGACGAAATCGTTGATAGAGTTTGAGGCGAAGTTCAAGTTGCGCAATGTCGCTTTGTTCATGTTCTGTTAACTCAAGTGAAGGTAAAAGTGATTTTGATTTGATAAGCAGGAGGGTTGAGGCAATGAGAATAAATTCAGCCGAATCTTTCATAGGGAAATCGCCCTGTGTTTGTGTGTACGTTATGAAGTCGTCCGCGACCGTTGCCAGAGCAATATCGTTAATGTGGAGTTTTCGTTCCTCTATAAGGCTAAGGAGGAGTGGTAAAGGACCCTCAAAAATATGTGATTTGACGGTAAATACGCTAGTCATGGGACTAGTGTACCCTGAAAATACGACTATTTGAAGCTCTTTTTCCCCGTTAAAAATGTAACACTACATGAATTTGTTGAGCTGTATGGACTAGATAATTTTAGAGTAATATAGGTTTTTTATTTTTTATCTGATTTTTTAATACTTATACCAAGTTCAAGCAGTTGCTCAGCGGTTACATCTGAAGGTGATTGCATCATGAGATCTCTGCCCTCACCTGTTTTTGAGAACGCGATCACTTCTCGGATATTCGGTTCATTTTCCAGAATTGCCATGAGGCGATCAAATCCCCATGCGATTCCGCCGTGTGGCGGTGTCCCTAGTGAAAATGCTTCAAGCATGTGGTGGAAATCGTGTTCAATTTCTTCTTCTGTGTAACCCATTATTTCAAATACTTTTTTGAGGGCGGCTGGCTCATGATTGCGAATAGATCCCCCACCAATTTCAAATCCGTTGAGCGCGATATCGTATTGACTTGTCAAAATTTCAGCAATGTGCTGTTTTTCCATGAGCCACGTTGTATGTTCATCTTTTGGTGCTGAGAATGGATTATGGGTGAATGTCCAAGACCCGTCATTCGCCTTTTCAAAGAATGGAAAATCAATAATCCAGCAAAACGCGAGCAGATTTGGATTCTCTTTGTCTTGGCGTAGATCTGGTTTATCGCTCCCGTATGTTTCCATCGCTGCTTTGTAGGTGAGACGTGGAAATGGAACTTCCTGAATAATTTTATGAGGGTAGAGTGTCTGGACTATCTTAATGAGTAGCTGTTCGTTAAGTGTCATAATTTCTTCTCGTGTCGGAAAACTCATCTCAAGGTCGAGTTGTGTAAATTCCGGTTGTCGATCTCCTCGGGTGTCCTCGTCTCGCATACAGCGTGCGAATTGGAAGTATCGTTCAAATCCTGCGGTCATGAGTAGTTGTTTGTATTGTTGTGGAGACTGAGGGAGTGCGTAGAATGTCCCTTGGTAGAGGCGCGAGGGGACAATGTAGTCACGGGACCCTTCGGGTGTTGTTTTGGAAAGGAGTGGTGTTTCGATTTCAATAAACTCTTGCGCTGACAATTCATTGCGAATCAGTGTTGCGACACGGTGTCGCATGCGAATATTTTTTTGTAGACGAGGACGACGTAGGTCGAGGTATCGATACTCGAGCCGGCGTTCCTCGTTGATATCTTTCCCGTCGCCGCTGATATCAAATGGTGGAGTTTTTGATTCGTTGAGTATGGTAATTGAAAGTACCTCAATTTCAATATCGCCATTTTTTTCATCTTTGTTTACCATTCGTTCGGGTCGCTGGTTTACTTTGCCGGTTATTGAAAGTACCCACTCAGACCTGATGGTTTGGGCGAGCGCGTGGGCTTCCTTGTGGTTCGGTAGCACTACCATCTGCACTTTTCCAGATCGGTCACGAAAATCAAAAAAGACTAGTTTTCCGTGATCACGTCTGATATCCACCCAACCTTTGAGGAGGACTTCTGTATGAATACTGCCGTGTAAAGCGTCAATAAGTGTTCGTTTCATGATGTGTGTAGTGATGATTAGTTATTGTAAAATGCCCTCGCAACAAAAGAGGCGTCTCCTTTGTTGCGAGGGCGTACGAGAACCAGTGGTTTGGTTGTGACGCGGTGCCACCTCGCTTTATTCTTTTCCACCTGTGTGGAGTGTGTGGCGCTTACGGGCCTGCCCGGAGGGTTCTACTTTCCTTTTCAAGTACGTGTTCGCCGTATTTGTGTGGGGGTTCTTCCCTCAACTTAACCGGTGTCTGCCGGTTTCATTGTTATTCGTTTTCAATTATACAACCAAATATAACCAAGTAAAGAAAGGTGGGGGTGCTGTGTTGTGCCGTATTATTATCTTGACGAGCGGAGTAATTTCGGAATTTTTGTGGATTACTGTTAATAATAGCCTAAAATATATGAACAATTTAAAATTGTTTCCTCAAAGGGCTAGACAAATACAGGTAAGAAAACTTTAAAAGCTGAGACTGCATAAACAATTGTAGTGTTATATTACTCATGCAATCCAATCTGGAGTTCGTAGAGCCTGCGGTATTCCCCGCCCTCTCTTTGTAGCAATTCGCTATGTGTGCCCGATTCAACAATTTTGCCTTCTTTAAACACGAGGATGGTGTTTGCTTTGCGAACAGTAGATAGGCGGTGAGCCACAATAAACGTTGTTTTTCCTTTCATGAGGAGTTCGAGCGAGTCAGTAATTGCTTTTTCGGACCCAGCATCAAGTGCGGAGGTTGGTTCATCAAGAATGAGGATGCGCGGGTTACGTAAAATAGCGCGTGCAATAGCAATGCGTTGTTTTTGGCCGACTGATAGTTTAACACCGCGTTCGCCGACTACTTGGTGCCACTTGTCTGGAAATTTTTCTATAAAATCGTGCGCGTGTGCCTTGCGGGCGGCCTCCTGCACAGCGTGCTCAGGTGCGTTGAAATTACCGTAGCGGATGTTGTGGATGATTGTGTCGTTAAATAGCACCACTTCTTGGGGAACGATCGCGATGTGTGATCGCAAAGATACGAGATCGATTTTTTCAATCGGTTTTCCGTCTATGGTGATTGTGCCCGCAGTTGGAAAATGGTATCCAGAAATAAGCTCTGAGAGTGTACTCTTTCCTACACCTGATTCTCCAACGAGTGCAATCACTTCTCCGGGGTTGGCGTTGAACGAAATATCTTGCAAGACAGGCTTTGATTCATCGTAGTGAAAAAAAACGTGCTTGAAAGACACTGCTCCTTTGATAGGAGTGGTCTCCGGTGCGCCGCTCGGGTGGTATCGTTCAGGGGCTTCATTCATGACCGCCTCAGCCTCTTCGAGCTGGATGACACCGTTTTGTATGGTTTGCCAATTTCGGCCTACTACCACAAAAGGTCCAAACACCATGGTGGCGTAGGCGTTAAAAGCGAGTAGATCTCCAACGGTCATACTACCGGTATTAATAAAAACAACTGACGCAATAAATATGGTGAGTTGTGTTGCAAGAATAATCACCCGTTGGTACAAGGTGAGATCGCTCCATACGCGGTTCATTTTTCCCCACAAGGAAAGGACAGGACCCTTTAAGGTTCCTTCCATTCGTTCGAATTCAAAATGCTCGGTTCCCGATTGTTTGACGGTCTGGGCGTTGCCGATGAGATCATAGCTGTCCCCGAATACTTTCCAGAGGTGTGTTTGGTATTCGCGTTGGATGTCTGCAATGGGTCCGACCGAACGGAATAAAACGAAAGAATAGATGGCGATACCAATAACCAGTGCGAGTGCGAGATAGGGCTCGATGTAAAACCCGATCGAGAGTGCAATCACTATGGAGAGGAATTGCGGTGCAAGATCAATAACGATGCGACCAACGATGGTTTCTAGTGAAAATGCTGCACGATTTATTTTTTCTCCCACCTCACCAATCTTTTTTGTTTTGTGATAGCTCATGGGGAGCATCAAGAGATGCCCTACTCCTTTCGCCCAATAATCTACCCACACGGTGTTACTGAAGTTTTCGCTTTTAATGTTGATTTGCCAGTCCATAAGGTAAGTGATGATTTGGACCACTGCCCACACGATAAGAAGTGCGGAAAATAAAGGGATGGTGTAATTCCAGAAGGTAAATTCTTTGGGTGAGATGATCGCGTCGAAGAATCGACCTGCAACAATCGGAACGGTTCCGTTACCAAGTGCTGACACAATACCTAACAGCGATAAGGTGACGGTCTCTTTTTTATATTTTTTGAGATAGCTAAAAAGCACAGAGAAACTCTGGCGTATTCCTTTGCGGCTTATTTTTTGTGGGGTATGTTCCATGCGGGTTATTTTGTGGCCAGTATTTTGTAGAGTTGCATGCCGATGACTGAACCGAGGATGGGTCCGGCGATGTACATGAGGTTAAAGGATCCGATACCGAGCGCGACCGCAGGATTGAGGACACCGTTTGAGCCAAGGAGACTGGCGAGTGCGATACCTCCAAGGAGTGACGTTCCTATCACTACTCCAGAGAGTGTTCCGGGAGTTTTGCCATAGATCACAGATGCAATACCGAAGGTAAAGAGTCCCATGCCAATCGCTTCTGCAAGTGCAATACGTGATGTGTCACTTACCACGAGTACAAGCGGTGTAAGCATGCTTTTTGCAAGCACCAAGGCAAGTGTGGCGCCAACAAATTGGGCAATAATGTAACACACTGCCGGAAGTGTTGCTATTTTCCCAATTGACCACGCGCCGATTGTAACGGCAGGGTTAATGTGTGTACCAGACACATGTCCGATAGTGTACACAAACAGTCCAAGTACGAGTGCTGCAAGGATAGGTGTTGCGAGCGGGAATGATCCGGCAAGGGAAAGAGCGACTGCGAGCGTGAGCGTGAAGGTGCCGAGTGTTTCGGCGATATATTTTTTCATGTCCATAGGCCAATAGGGCTACCTACTAATGCTGGTAGTATAGCGTTTTGTAAAGAAAACTGCACTTTTTATCAGCGTACGCCGATGTTTTTGCGTACCAGTTCCATCTTTTTTTCCGTGACTGTACAAGCGATTTCTTTGCCTTTTTTGAGGACTGATTGTACTAGGGTGGGATTAGCCGCACAGGCTTCACGGCGGGCTCGCAGAGGGCCTATAAAGGCCTGTAAATCGCTTATCAAGGCTTCTTTGAGATCTTTATACTTCCCTTTCTTTTCCTCGTATAGCGCATCAAGTGAAATCTTGTCTTTGATTAGTGCATGGATTGCGTATACATTTTTTGGTGTATCTCCCGATGAATCTGTCACGATACTCATGACGCGTTTAGCAATTTCTTCGTCACTTGCAAAAAGTGGAATGGTGTTGCCGTAGCTTTTACTCATTTTTTGACCGTCTGTGCCGGGGACGGTTGCCACGTGCTCGTACATGAATGGCTCGGGCAGTTTAAAAGTGTCACCGAAGATGCGGTTAAATTTTTCGGCAGTATCCCGGGCATATTCGATGTGTTGTTTCTGGTCTTGGCCAACCGGTACCACATCAGTATCGTACAGGAGGATATCAGCTGCCATCAGCATCGGGTAATTGAATGTTCCAACACTGATTTCTTTGTTTTTTGCTTCAGCATCTTTAAACGCGTGTGCGCGCATGAGGTATGGCATGGTAGTGATGGTATCGAATATCCAGGTGAGTTCCGTGTGTGCGGGCACATCAGACTGTTTAAAGATGACCACGCGTTCAGGATCAAGACCGATTGCAAGGTAGTCAAGAATCAATTCCTCTGTAAGTGTGCGCATTTCTGCACCATTTTGTATAAGATTGAGGGCATGGTAGTCAGCGATCATGTAGTAGCAAGTGTGCGTTGTCTGGAGGTCGACAAATTGCTTCATTGCGCCAAAGTAGTTGCCAATGTGAGGTTTACCGGTCGGTTTGACGCCTGATAAGAGTATCTTTTGTGCCATAGTCACTATGGTATCAAATTTTAGACGCGCATTAAAGGACGTTATAATTTCTTGCCATATAAAAAAGTAATCTTTTACTATGATGGGGGGGGTATGAAAGAGAGGGTATTTCGTATAGTATACATGGTATCAATCAGGTGTTTTATGGAGAAAAAAACAATACAAGAAGGTGTCATGGAAGAGTTACTGTCGTTATGTAAGCGACGAGGTTTTATATATCAAGGTTCAGAAATATACGGAGGACTCGCGGGTACCTGGGACTATGGTCCTTTGGGTGTTGCGTTGAAAGATAATATTCGCAAGACGTGGTGGAAGCGATTTGTTGATGATCGTGAAGATATGTATGGCATTGATGCGGCTATTTTAATGAATCAAAAGGTATGGGTTGCGACCGGTCACGTGGGGGGTTTTTCTGATCCACTGGTTGACGATCTGATAACTAAGAAACGGTATCGGGCGGATCATGTACTCGAAGATGTGGGTATTAATCCTGCAGGAATGACACTTGCACAGATGACCCAGGTTATAAAAGAAAAAGGTATCAAAAGTCCCGATGGTAATTCTCTCGGTGAAGTTCGTCAATTTAACATGATGTTTAAGACTTTTGTCGGAGCAACACAAGATGAGTCATCGGTATCATACTTACGGCCAGAGACTGCTCAGGGAATGTTTGTGAATTTTAAGAATGTAGTAGATTCATTTCATCCAAAGCTTCCCTTTGGTCTTGCGCAGGTTGGTAAAGCGTTTCGCAATGAAATTGCTCCAAGAGATTTCACATTTCGTTCTCGAGAATTTGAACAGATGGAAATTGAATATTTTGTACACCCGAAAGATTGGCAGCGAGCATTTGATGTGTTTGTTTCCGAGATATACGCGTTTATTGCGGATATTGGTTTGCCAAAAGGGCATGTGCATCAACATGAAATAGGAGAACAAGATCGAGCCTTTTATAGTAGGCGTACTATAGATTTTGAATTTGATTTTCCGTTTGGGAAAAAAGAGTTGTACGGCCTCGCCTACCGTACTGATTATGATTTGTTGGCACACGCAAAAGATAGTGGGATTGGATTATATTATCTTGATGAGGAAAATAAGGAAAAACTTGTTCCCCACTGCATTGAGCCATCATTTGGCCTCGATCGGACAGTTCTTGCTGTTCTTTCTAGTGCGTATCGAAAGGAGGTGGTTAAAGAAGGAGATGAACGTGTAGTTATGAAATTTGCTCCGCATATTGCGCCGGTGCTAGTTGCTGTTTCGCCTTTATTGCGCAATAAACCGGTGCTTGTAGAAAAAGCACGAAATGTTTTTTCAACTATAAAGAAAGTCTTTGGACGGGTGATGTATGACGATAACGGTAATATTGGTAAACGATACCGTCGACAAGATGAAATTGGTACACCATTTTGTGTGGTTGTTGATTTTGATACGGTCGAAAAAGATGACTGTGTTACCGTTCGAGATCGTGATTCTATGGAACAAGTTCGTGTAAAAGTTCCAGAGTTAGTTCCATACATACAAAGTAAGCTCATATAAAAAGCCCGCACTTTAGGTACGGGCTTGGTGGTTAGTCAGCGAGGTCGGTTTCCGAACCAACGTGAGCCCCGTGTCGTATATTACTACGACACATGTGTGAGCCGTTGGCCTCAGCTCAGATAGGGCTCTCTGCACTAGAACAGAGCCCAGCCCCCGAATCCCGCTGGGGAGCACGCTAATGAACCACTTACACTATCGTAACAAGGCTGTTATGTAGATGCAAGCTCGACAATAAATCGAGACCCTTTCCCTTCTCCGTCTGATTCTGCCCAAATTTTGCCTTTGTGTGCACCGATAATATCCCGAGCGACGTATAATCCAAGCCCGGTGCCACGAATATTTGTGCGATTGGCAGTATCTGCGCGGGTAAATTTATTGAAGAGCTTCCCGAGCGTGTCTGGAGACATGCCAATGCCATTATCCTCTGTTTTAAAGCGAATACATTTTTTCTGTTCATCACGATCTATCGTGACCCTCACGTGACCTTTTGGTGAATATTTCATCGAGTTGTCAATGATATTTGCGATAACCTGTTTAAGTTTATCTGGATCAGCGTTGATGGTGTACGGTTTTGTGTGGTCGCTTTCAAAAACGAGAGTCACACCTTCTTTTTCAAAGTTTGGACGCAGTTCGTTGATGACGGTTTCGACTATTGTTTTCAAGTTGAGCGGTTCAAAATGATATTTCATAGTACCTAATTCGATGCGGGAAATGTTAAGGTAATCGTCGACAACGTTCGCAAGCGTTTTACTTGATTCAAAAATAGTTTCAACGGCGTTCTTCAGTTCTGGTCCATATGTCCCAAAATCTCCCTCAAGAATCATTGAGGCGTAGCCTTTGATTGCGGTGAGTGGTGATCGAAGCTGGTGACTAGCAAAAGAGACAAATTCTGTTTTCTGTTTATCGATTTCTTGCAGACGGGTATTTGCCCGAGAGAGTTCTTTTGCCAAATTTTCAATATATTCTCGTTGTGTAATTTCTTTAGATACACTTTTAATAAGTAAGTGTGATAGAAGTACAACAAAGAATACACCTAACGTTTTGAAGAACAATTCACCTTGTGTATCTACGAACAATAACTCTCCAGTGAGGAACACAATAATCACCGACACGACACTTTCGGTGAGAATTACTTTGATGTGGAAGAGACCATATCTGACAATGGCAAAAAAGATTGACCCGACTAATATAAGAGTAAAAATTGGTCCCAGCCAGGTGAATGAGAAAATATTGTAATATGGAAGAATAAGATCAGGAATGATCGCAAAGAGAGATGAAGCAAAAGAACCAAAAAGTACATATTTTACTTGTTGTTGTTCATCTTTGTTTCGAGCTACTTGGTATTGTTTGTATAGGAAAAAATATCCTGCAAAAAAATATACAAACATAACCAGTCCGTACCAAAAATAGCCACTATGTATTTCATAGATTTCTCCTTGTGTGGCGCCAATAATTGCGTCACTGTTAAAGAGATTGTAGATGATTGCGATGACTGGTACAGAGGTGATGAGGTATATAGGCCATTTCCGAATTATTTGTTGGGGGAAGTTAATTGAAAAATAAAAGAACAGGAGTGCAATAATAATTGCGAATGTATGGGTAAGCACGGTCCACTGTATGTTTTCTAAAAATGGTGGATTTGTATAGAAACCAATAATGGAAAGTCCCCATAGCCCGGTACAAAGTGATATACAGGCAAAAAAGATGTGTGCACGTTCATGAAATCCACGGGAAAAAATAGCCAGCGTCAGCGCCATGTTAGTGATGACGACAGTTGCAAGGATGATAATAATAGTACTACTTTCCATAACTTATTTTTTTTCTACAACAGTGAGTACGTTATTTCCTGCATAGACTCGTTGTTCATGTACAAAGATGAAACCTGCGTTCACTAATGACAGGCGTTGGGCACGTTCGGTAGCAAATGTGTAATGTTTGTGCTCCCACGCTCTTTGTATCATCATATTGTAGTAGAAAATTTTAATAGTCGGAATAGATAGATACATAATTCTTTTACAAGTATCAAAAAAACCGTTCTGTTGTATGGAGGTATGTATATGTGCAGTGTATATACTTAGTGGTTTAAAATTAGTACTTATATTTGATATAACAACTCGGCCGTTTCTTTTTAGTATGCGAAAAAGTTCTTTGTATAACATAGACTGTTGCGTTTCTGTGAGTGTGTATGTGGTGTTGTTAGATACAATGCGATCAAAATATTCGTCGGGGAATGGTAATTTTTCGGTAATGTCTTGTTGAATGAAATGTGTTTGAGGATTTTTTTTATGCGCACGAGTGAGTCCTTCGTGAGAAAAATCTATTCCTGTCACTGCTGCCTTTTTTTCAGTAAGATATGGTATTAAATTTCCGGTTCCACATCCAAGATCGAGAACTTTCATGCCCGCTACAATATTAGCTTTCTGTGCGATTATCTGGAGTAATACGCGGTATGGTATAAGTTCATTAAGTACATCGTATACATCAAAATATTTTTTCCAAAAATGCTTGTTAAGTGTTTTCATGGACAGTGTTACAAAATTTTTATTTTCTGTAAAAAAGATAAAAGGCGAGGTGTGCGCAGGTGCACAGTGGTTGATGATGTGTGTTTAAAAAATAAGGGGTGTGAGATTTTTTTTTCAGTAAATAAAGCACACTCTTGTGTAAGAAAGTATACAGGTACCACAGGATTATCGACTTGGGAAAAGTAGTTGTGCAAGACACCTTCCGGTGGGTAATGCTCTTTGTACCTGTGTATTTTTTTAAATGGAACACCTAATTTCTCCATTTTCTTTTCTAAACTTTTTTTAATGAATGCGTAGCCGCCCCTAATAGTATGTGTTAATCCATAATGAGCTACGGTATCTAACATAAAAAGCATGATGAGGCCTCTAGGGAGGAAATCTTTATTATCCCTATCTGGTGGAATAATAACAAATCGTCCTAACTCACCACGCTGGTTAGGTGCGATAGCTCTCATTTCTTTTGGTTCTTCAAAATCAAAATAGTACTCTGTTGGTAAGGGGGTAGTAGTAATGAGGCGGATACAACCAATAATGTGATTTTCAATTGTTGCGATAAAAAGTACGCTTTTGTCGGCCGTGTCAAACGTGTCAGTTTCTTCGCCTTGTGGGTACCGATGAGTATTAATGTAACCTCGTTCCTTGTAAACATTGAATCGTAAGCGGTACACTTCTTTTTTTTCTTTTTCAGAATCTGCGATGCCAAAACAAACGGTACGGTCAGTATGTCCTGTTCGTGGAATGATAAGTTTCTTATATACATTCATAGAAGGCTATGAGGTTTGCACGGAGACGTTATTTTTTAGTGGTTGGTATATATTGAGGGAATACACATTTTTTTGTAACTTACTATCAAGTTCTTGTATGTGTTTTATAATAATTTGTGAGGCTGCTTTGAAATCATTGTGGTCATTTTTAATTTTTGGTTGTTGATTTGGAAACAGATCTTGTGGGTATAAAGGTTTTCCGAATGAAATGCGGAATATTCGTTTGCGGGTAAAAAATTCTTTTGCAGTAAGATCATACGTTCCTGAAATAGCGATAGGGATGATTGGCACCTGTGCGGCGTACGCGATAAATGAAACTCCTCCCCGCCCTTCTTGCAGTATGTGATTGTGGCCCACGTGACCTTCTGGAAAAATTATAACGCTTTGCCTTTTTTTGCTTAGCGTAATATGGGTTTGTAATGAACGAGCATAATCACGAGCTCCCTGGAGTATTGGGTATGCGCCAAGTAATGTAAATAACGTGCCACCATAAAACCATTGTCTCCAACCAGTTCGGGAATAAAATTTTTGTTCTCTCGAAGTGTAGAAAAAAGGTCGAAAACGAGAAAAAAAAGGGAGTGCGGTGGGAATAATAATGGCATCTAATTCGCTAGTATGATTACTCGCAAAGATCGCACCAGACGGTGCGGTATCTAAATGTTCTCTTCCTTGTATCGAAAGGTTTCCAAAAAAAAGAAACAATGGACGAGTAATAGGCCAAAGCATCCATTGAAGAATAAGCGGTGGTACAACACGCAAAATAAACATTGTTATTGTGTAAGTATACTATAGACCTTCTTTTTTTAGTTCTTCGATGTGTTGACGGGCACTTTTCGACAGTTTTTTTGGGATTGTTATATGGACAATAACAATCATATCACCACGCTTTGATTTTCCGTGGGGGACTCCTTTTCCTTTGATTTTTAATATTTCTCCGTGTGATATGCCTGCTGGAATATGTAAAGGAAGAGATTCTCCAAGTGACTCTATGTGTATAGTTGTACCCAAAAGCGCACTAGAGAGAGGTATTGATATAGTTGTTACCAAATCGTTACCGTCTTTTTTGATTGTTGGATGAGGTTGGATATGTATACGTACATACAAATCTCCAGATGTTCCGCCTGGTGTGGCTTCTCCAGCTCCGGATAGTCGAAGCATTTCTTTATTGTTTATCCCAGGTGGAATGGTCAGAGTTAATTCTTGTTCTCCTCGTACAATCCGTCCACCTCTACAAGTTGTACAGGTTTCTTTTGGTACTGAACCAGTACCAAAACAGGTGCTGCATGTGCGTACGGTCGAAAAAGACCCGAGGATGGAGCGTCGCGTTTCTTGTACTTTACCTTTACCTTCACAGTCGGCACAGGTGTGTGTACCGCTCCCGCCAGTACCTTTACATATACCGCAGGCCATCATTTTCTGTACCCGTATGGTTTTTGATGTACCAAATATGGCTTCGGAAAAAGTAAGTTCAATATCAACTGATACGTCTCGTCCACGATGTGTACGTTCCGATGTTCCCCCAAAAAAATCACTAAAAATATCACTAAAATCGATATTCGAAAATCCAGCATTATTTCCCCCAAAACCAAATTGAGAAAAATCAAAATCTCCGAATGGGTTACCAGATGTTCCTGTATTTCCTTGACCGAAGGTGTTACCGTAGGTATCGTATTGTTTTCGTTTTTCATCATCAGACAATATCGCGTACGCTTCGCTTGCCTCTTTGAATTTTGATGCATCCCCACCGTTTTTGTCAGGGTGATATTTATGTGCAAGAGTTCGAAATGCTTTTTTTATGTCTTCTTTTGAGGCGTTTTTATCAACACCAAGAATGCGGTAATAATCTTTTCCCATAGAGGTGTGTGGCATTACCACCCGCGCCCAGATATTTGAACGCGGGTGGCGTAGGCGCCTTATTTTTGATCTCCTTCTTTGTAATCGGTATCTCGTACTGTGCCTTCTTTTTCATTTCCAGAGTTTTCTGTGGGAGGTGTTTGTTGATTTTTATTTACTTTTTGCATTGCTTCTCCAATTTTTGAGAGCGCGGTAGATAATGCTATTGTTGCTTGTTTTGTTGCCTCTAAGTCACTTCCTTCCTTCGTCTTTTTTAAAGCAGCAATTTTCTCCTCTACATCTTTCAGGATTTCTTCTGAAACCTTATCTTTATTTTCTCTAAGCGATTTTTCGCTCGTATAGATGAGTTGTTCGGCTGTATTTTTTACTTCTACCAGATCACGTTTTTTCTGGTCTTCGGTTGCATTTTTCTCTGCATCTTGTTTCATTCGTTCGATATCATCTTTGGAAAGCCCTGACGACCCTTCAATTCGGATAGATTGTTCTTTTCCAGTTGTTTTTTCTTTCGCCTTAACCGAAAGGATACCGTTAGCATCGACATCGAAGCTCACTTCAATTTGAGGCATACCTCGTGGTGATGGAGGGATTCCATCTAACATAAATCTACCAAGTGATTTATTATCTGCTGCCATCGCGCGCTCCCCTTGCACGACGTGTATTTCAACGGATGTTTGGTTATCTGCAGCGGTCGAGAAGACCTGCGTTTTTGCAGTCGGAATAGTGGTATTTCGTTCAATAAGTTTTGTGGATACACCACCCATGGTTTCTATGCCAAGAGAGAGTGGGATAACATCAAGTAAGAGTACGTCTTTTACGTCTCCTTGAAGGATACCGCCTTGAATAGCTGCACCAACTGCCACCACTTCATCTGGGTTGACGCCTAGGTGTGGTTCTTTGTTGAAGAAATCTTTGACTGCCTTTTGTAACGCGGGCATGCGTGTTTGGCCACCAACTAACACGACTTCGTTGATCTCATTTTTTTTGAAAGGAGATGCATCCATGGCTCGTTTGGTGATGGTCATTGCTCGATCTACAAATTCAGCAGCAAGTTCTTCAAGTTTGGCACGAGTCATGGTCACCAAGAGATGTTTGGGGCCATCAGCGCCGGAAGTAATAAAGGGAATATTGATTTCTGTTTGTGTAGCTGTAGAAAGTTCTATTTTTGCTTTCTCGGCGGCTTCATCGAGGCGTTGTTTTGCTAGGGGGTCAGTGCGCAAATCAATACCATTTTCTTTTTTGAATTCTTCAGCGAGCCAATTAAGTATTTTTGCGTCAATGTCACGGCCTCCAAGGTGGGCGTCGCCGTCTGTCGACTTTACTTCAACAACATCGTCTCCAACTTCAAGGATAGAAATATCAAAAGTACCACCACCGAAGTCAAAGACAGCAATCTTTTCATTCTTTTTCTTGTTGAAGCCGTATGCGAGGGCGGCTGCGGTTGGCTCATTGATGATGCGTTTGACATCGAGTCCAGCAATCTTTCCAGCATCTTTTGTTGCTTGGCGTTGTGAATCGTTGAAGTATGCTGGTACGGTGATGACTGCTTCAGTAATTGGTTCCCCGAGCCGTGCTTCCGCGTCTGCTTTTAATTTAGCAAGAATCATAGCGGAGACCTCTTCTGGTCGATGCCATTTATCTGCCATCTTTACTTCAATACTATTATTTGTTGATTTTCTGGTTTCATATGACACATTTTTAACATCTTGCTGTACACCAGATTCATCAAAAGTATGTCCCATGAAGCGTTTGATTTGGTAGACAGTGTTTTTTGGATTAGTAACCGCTTGACGTTTTGCAAGAAGGCCGACTAAGCGCTCCCCTGTTTTGCTTGTTGCTACAATTGAGGGAGTAGTTCGGGCACCCTCGGCATTTTCAAGTACTCGAGGATTACCTGCTTCCATGACTGCTACTGCCGAAAATGTTGTTCCAAGATCAATACCAATAATTTTTCCCATAATAATTTTTTATATAAGCATGATAATAACTACCAAAAAAGACAGGCTAACGAAGGATATGCCGACTGTCCAAGCACGTGTGAGGTGTCAGTGCGTTATACAATCGGTAATAGGTGGGCTGCCGGAGCACGAGTCATTTGGCTCGTAAGAAAGAGTTCTGTGGTTGAAAAATAAGGAGATGGGACAGAGTCTTCTGGTTGTGTTTTTTCAGCAGTGTATGCAGTGTGTAAAGAAGTTGGGAGTGCTACTTGTGTGGGAGAAGCGGCATACCCTGTAAGGGTCAAGATTGGCGTTGCCGATATGATACGGATTTCTCTGATACCTGCAGTACAGATAACCGCGAAGGTGACGCGAACAGAAACACCTCGCCTGTCAGTGAGTATTTTTTCACAAAAAGTGGTAGTTTGTTTCGTAAGCGTCGAGTAATTCATAAGAGCTATGTACCGATTATAGCATAACATAAATAATGTCAAGGTGTTGCTACCTTGTCATATCGCCAACTTTGACACGAGGAGCTTGTATGATGGTACCGTGCAGTGCGTAACCCTTTTGGAGTACTTCAATAATAAGATTGTGTCTATTTTTCTCATTTACTGGTACATGTTCGATTGCTTCATCGCGTGATGGGTCAAACTCTTTCCCCAGCGGGTCGATCTCAGTTAATCCATGATTTGCAAGTGCGAGTTTGAGTTGCTGAGCGATTGATTCAACGCCAATGCGCCAATTTTTATCAATCTTTTCCCAGTTGTCTTTGTTGCTCATGGCTGATTCGAAGCTTTGTAGTACGGGAATTAATTCAGTTACTATATCTTCAGCTGCACGCTTCGCAAATGCTCGCTTGTCTTCCTCGTCCCGTTTTCGGGCATTAATAAGATCAGCTTTTGCTCGTTGCCAACCTGTTAAATATTCCTGCTTCTCTGCTTCGAGTGATGTTATTTTTTCTCGCAGTTTTTTAATCGTTTCGGTTTGTGTTTCTTCTGTGACGACTGAATCATCGAGATCAGTTCTCTCAAGCGAGGATTCTTGGGAATGTATGCTTTGATCTTCTGTCATAGGTGACGATCATTATACTGTACTAGAATAAAAAAACAAAAAAGCAACCCTTCCGGGTTGCTTTTTTCGTTAGCGCTTGCTCCATTGAGGCGCTTTACGAGCCTTCTTGAGACCGAATTTGCGTCGTTCTTTTGCTCGAGGATCACGTTTTAGATAACCTGCCTTTTTCAAATCTTTCCGTAGATCGGCTTGCTTTTCAATTAAGGCACGTGCCACTCCTAGGCGGACGGCCTCTGCTTGACCTGTCATACCACCACCTTTGACCATTGCCTCAATAGAAACAGTTCCAATATTTGCAATGACAAGTGCATCACGTACAATTTTTTGCTGAGAAGCGAGCTTGAAATATTCCTCAACAGGTTTTCCGTTCACGGCGATATGTTGCTTGGTTGACTCAAAAACACGAACAATAGCAATTGCTGTTTTACGACGACCTACGGTTTGTATATAGCGTGAAGTATTTTTATCGGCCATGGAATTATTCTGAAATAACTAAATTTTTGATCATACGTGCTCGTAGTTTATTTTTTGGAAGCATGCCCCATACGGCTTCTTTTAATGCATCTGATGTTCCGTGTTTCGCAATTTTTTTCTCTAATGACTGGCGTTTAATACCAGCTGGGTATCCGGAATAAGTTACATATATTTTTTGAGAAAGTTTTTTCTCCTCGATTTTTGTTTTGCCTGCATTTTGTATGGAAACAGTTACTTCAGGTACGAGGTGCTTTTTAGTACTAACGATTGATTTTCCCACTAAAAGAGCAGCCGCCTTTGAGGCGATCCGACCAATCGTCATCCCTGTTGCGTCAATAGTGTAAGCGGTTTTCATGGATAGTATGATTATTTCACGAACATGATTCTGGCAAGAGCTGCTCCGCCAGATTGACGGATACCGGCCTTGGTTACACGTGTATACCCCCCACTTCGTGATAGATAGCGTGGGCCTATATCCGAGAGTAACTTTTTGGTAGCCTCTAACCCGAGCAAGGCAACCATTGATCTACGTGTTGCAAGTGTTGCTGTTCTACTTTTTGTTACGAGACGTTCGATGTACGGACGAAGTTCTTTAGCTTTCGCCTCGGTTGTTTCAATTGATTCATGCAATACAAGTGAGCGTGCAAGTGATTTCAACAACGCACGGCGTTGGTCTGTCTCTCTGCCAAATTTTCGGTTTTGATTATGGTGCCGCATAATAGGTATTTTTATTTACGAGCGCAAGGTGAGACCAATTGATGAAAGGGCTTTCTTAATTTCTTGAATGCCACGATTACCGAGGCCTTCAACGTCAAGAAGGTCTTCCTCTTTTTTCCGTACTAAACCACCAACGGTTCGGATATTTGCGGATAGGAGTGAATTTGCTACACGACCACTCAATTCGAGGGACTCAATACGAGTCTTTAAAACCTCGGCGTCTGTTTCTTCTTTTTCTGTTTTAACCTGCTCGGCTTGAATTTCTATTGACTCTTCTTTAGGGAGCTCTTCCGTAACAAACCCAACAATGGCACGAAGTTGATTAATCATTACTTCAATTGCCTGTTCAAGTGCTTGTCGTGGACTTGTGGTGCCGTTGGTTTCAATATGAAGTTTCAGTCGATTGAAGTCGGTTCGGTTTCCAACACGCATGTTTTCAACCTCATAGTTTGCTCGGCGAATTGGTGTGAAGGTTGCATCAAGGTGAATAGTTCCAATATCAACTTTTTCTTTGTGAAGTTGTTCTTTTGGTACGTATCCGAGGCCCTTCTCTATAGTAAGTTCAAGAGAAAGAGAAGAATTTTTTTCAGTAAGTGTTGCAATATGGCAATCTGTGTTAACAATCTCAACCTGACCGGGGAGTTCAATATCTGCTGCGGTCACATCTTTCATACCTTTTGCCTCGAGTCTGAGGACCTGAGGCTCATCTGTTGTCATACGAATCTGAAGACGTTTGATGTTAAGGATTAAAGAGACGACATCTTCTTGTACACCAGGAATTGTCGAAAATTCATGCTCAACACCTGCAATTTTGACAGATGTAACCGTCGCTCCTGGGAGTGACGATAAAATGATACGACGCAAAGAATTGCCCAGCGTGTGACCGTATCCGGGGTAGAGACCGTCTATTTCATATACACCAAGAAAGCCTTCTTCACGTATCACCTTCGGCTTTGATGGCAAAACAACGTTGTAGTCAGCCATTGTTGCAACTCAATTAGCAGTTTATTAAAATACAGACTACCTATTATACTACTTTTTGTATAATAAGCAATTATCGCTTATAAAACTCAAGCACTTGCGTAAGGTCGATCATTACCATCCCCGTTTCTTTGGGCTCGTCAATCACTGTACCTGTAAGTGTTCCAAAATCAACGGTGAGCCATGTTGGGGGAGTAAAATCCTTTCTTTTTTCAGCAAGCCCTGCGAATAATGGTTTACTGGTACTTCCAGGACGGACTGAAATAATTGTATCTTTTTTGACAGTATATGATGGTGCGGTGACTCGGTCGCCATTGGCTCGAATGTGTCCATGTGAGACCATTTGACGCGCTGCTTGTCTGGTCGAGGCAAAGCCCATGCGGTATACGACATTATCGAGGCGTCGCTCAAGTACTGAAAAGAGACGTTCGGTTTGATTTTGTGAATGACTTGAGATAATAGCAGTCACATAGTTTGCAAATTGTCGTTCACGAATACCATAGAGCATGCGTACGCGTTGTTTTTCAAGCATTTGCTTACCATAATCTGTAAGCGTTCTACCATGTTTTCGATTTGTCTTTCCAACATATCGTTCTGCACGAAGAGCAAACTTTTCGGTTGAAGTTTTTTCAAACAGATGTGCGCCCAATCGTCGTGCTACTTTGTATTTCTTAAGTTTGTACATAGTCGTAAAAAAATGATTTAGAAATGCAAGTAATTAGACGCGACGGGGACGAGGTGGGCGTGGGCCATTATGAGGGATTGGTGTTTCGTCAGTAATTGATAGGATGCCAATTCCTTTGGTGGAAAAGCTTCTAATTGAAGATTCTCGTCCTGCACCAACACCTTTGACGATCACGGCGGCGTCTTTCATACCAAGAGCTTTTGCTTTTTCTCCAATAGCTTCACCGACTTTTGCTGCTGCAAAAGGGGTCCCCTTCTTTGCCCCAGCAAATCCCAGAGCCCCAGACGATGAAAAACAGAGTGTATTTCCTTTAGTGTCGGTGAGGGTTAAAATAGTATTGTTGTAGGTTGACTGTACATACAATATACCATTCTCCACACGACGTTTTGAACTCGTTTTTTGGCTAGATTCTTTTTGTTGCGCGGGGACTGTTTCAGTGCTCATAAAAAATTTTAGTGTTTATTTCTTCTCTGCTTTGCGACGACCGGTACCCATAGTTTTGCGTGTATTACCACGGCGCGTGCGTGAATTTGTTTTGGTTCTTTGACCGCGAGACGGAAGGCCTCGCATGTGACGATTGCCACGATAACTTTTAATATCTTTAAGACGCTTAATATTTGAAGCAATTTCTCGTTTTAAATCACCTTCAATACGAATTTTTTCAACAATAGACCGAATACGGGATTCCTCTTCGGGAGATAGCTCTATAGCTTTTTTTCCATAATCAACACCCACTTCCCTCAGAATTGATTGGGCCTTAGAGCGTCCAATACCATAAAAAACAGTGAGGCCTATTTCAAGGCGTTTTTGATCCGGAACCGTAATACCTGAGATACGCATGTTGATTATAAAAAATTAGCCCTGACGCTGTTTATGGCGCGGGTTACCTGAACAAACAATAAAAACACGACCGTTGCGACGAACTGTCTTACATTTCGGACATGCTTTTTTTACTGATGCTTTAACCCGCATATAATATTTTAAAGTCGTTGACTTATTCTGCTTTTACCACCGTAGGAGTCTAATTCAACTTTTACGCGGTCACCGACGAGGACGCGAATTCGATGGAGACGCATTTTGCCTGAAAGGTACGCTAGTACCTCTTTTTGGTCACCGACTGCTTCTTCCAAAGAAACTCGAAAAAGCGTATTAGGCAACGCTTCCGTTACGGTCCCGACAATTGTTGCCTTTTCTTTTTGTTCTCCCATTGCTTAAATAAGCAGTTTCGAAATACTAGCAGATAGAGCTGTTTGCCGTCAAGTGCAGCTAGTTTTCTTCTTCAATAATGGTAATACGTGCCCCTGTCGCGGGAAAAGATAGTTTAAAAAATGGCCGTACTACGACACGAGGTGCATTTTCAAACGCTGAAAATCTTGAAATGATGGTTTGTGCATTTTTAATCGGCTGTCCAGCAAGAGCGTCTTTTAATGATTTTTTATCGTATACAGAAGTGAGCTTAGCTTTTCCGATAACTCGTATAGAAAGTGTTGGGTTTTCTTTTGAAGGGATTCTTTCGAGTTTTACTGCTATATCTGATGTTTTTTCTAGAATAAAAGACCCGTCTAATTCTGGAGTTGCAATACGAGCAAGCGATTGTGAAAATGAGGCTTCGGGGAATATGTAGGCAGTAGCAGTTGCAGAAAGTTGAACAAGTGCGGTTCCCTTTTCTTGATTATTTGTCGGTGATGATGTTGTTGCAAATGTAACAGCCCCATTTAGTAAGATGAATTTTTCTGGTATGGTTGTTTCGACTTCGCGATACAGTGTTTCAACTAACAGGGTTTCCATTTCCTTAAATTTCGCTTTCAGTGCTTCTGGTTCAACTTTAGGGACTGTACCAATAAAACCACCAGCAATAGCTGTTTTTGTTTTTGCATAAAATTTGTTGTAGCGATTTGGATCAGTTTTGAAACCAGGTATGGTAAATTCAGCGGAAGATGTGTTATAGGTCGGACCTGCTTCATCAGCATAGATAAGTACATCAATGCTACCAGGAACGGTAACTCCGTTTTTACTACTACGTCCTGGGACCGTAATTGAAGAGTCAATGCGATAAATTAAGCCACCTGGTGCCTCGAAGCGTGTATTTTTTACTAAACGTTGTGGTGATGATGAGTAATTGTTATAGATGGTTATAGTTCCTGATGCTTTTTTACTTACAAACTCTTCCCCTGTTGCGGTTATTGTTGCAGAAGATGTTTTCCCTAGTGATATGGTTTCAAATGGTAGAGATTCTTGAGAGCCAGATTGATCAGCAAGAATTGTAGTATCAACGGTAATTGGTATTTTTTTTGTAGTAACAAATACTTCTGCTTTTGAAAAAACCATTAAAATGGTTCCAATAAGAAAAATGATTGCAACCAATGCAAGTAACCACATAACAAGGTGCACATAACGTTTTTTTGTGGGAACGGGTGTTACGGTTGGTTTCGGTGAAATGTTTTTTTGTTCGTTAGTGTATGGAGTAATAGGTCTAGGTGGCATAATTGGTTCGAATTGAATTGGTGGTGAGGGTTGTGATTGTTGCAGGGGGGGTGTGTCAACCTGCGCTCTGTGAGGAAGCGTGACGTTTCGTATAGAGCGTTTTTCCGGAGGAACAACGTCTTGTATGGGTTTTCTAACCATGATGTGTTTATTTTAGCACAGACTAGTAGCTTATTCTTGTGTAGATAACCTAACTATTTGGAAAATATTTTTTTATGAAAAGAGCGCCAATGGTTAAAAATGGGTCTACAGGCACACCGGTTTTGTAAGTGAGTGCCTGTGCCCCAAGTTCTTCAGTTATTTGGGTGACAGTAAAGTGTTCTTTTGATAGGCCGAATACGTTGTATTCAAGGTTTCGTAAGACATGAAGAAATGGCAGTGCTACATCGGTATCGATAGTTACAAACATATGTTGAGGGAGTAAGGCACCATTACTTATAGTGCGTAGGCTTTCATTCATTGCAATTGTCCAATCACCCATTGCTTTTTTGAGAGATGATTGAATACGGGAGTCTGTTGTGGCACCTTCCTTCGTTACAAGGTTTTGCAACGCAAGAGCTGAATCACCAGAAGTACCTGTATCATTCGCAATTGCTCGTGCAACAGTGTGCGTTCCCAAAGGAAAAGAAAACACGTTTGCGATCGTGCCATGATTTGTTACGAGGATATCAGTCACTTCGCCGGTCACATCTATACAGATGAAATTTTTATGTTGTTCATACGTGTTAAGAATTGTATTGAAATATGCAAAGAGAAAAGAAGAAAATGATATGTTATCTATATGGAAAGTTACGTGTATTATTTTTTCAAACGCCTCAATTGCTTCTTTTGCCGCCACTGAAAAGAAGGTATGTATTGTTAGGTCTGTTCCATGTTGGTTTGTTATATGGGTGATGTCATAACCATTTAGTATGGTTGAAGTTACATGAGTTTCAATTAGGCGAGCTGTTTGAGGTTTCTCTTCTCTAACAAAGGACGCCATAAACCTATGTTGTTCTTCTAAAACAAGACGATCAATAAAATCATCTGTGAGAGTAAACTTTTTATCTTGTTGATAATGAATAGTGATTGGCTTTGAAAATAGCCATGGCGAGGCAAACATACACACTACCTGTTTTATTTTATAGGTTGAACTATATATTTTTATATAGTCATTTTGTATTTTTACGCAGAGCGTTTCCAGTGTCGTAGTAGTTGCGTTTAAAAAACGTTTTGCATTGATTGCCTGTTGAAAACCAATCGGAATTCTACTTGTATATACAATAGTAGGGTACCCGTTTTCAAAAGTAACTAAAGCGGCTCCAATTGAAGCATTGCCAACATCAAATATAAGTGTGACATCGCGTTTGTGACTGTGTGCGCCAAAGAGTCCCATAGATAAGGTTTATTATACCGTCTGAGATGTTATTGTTGATTATCCTATCCACACAATATCACTCTTTTTATGTGAGAATTGCTTTGATGCGACGTACTCCTGCTGATACTGCTTCTTCTTTTACAATTTTGAATGTTCCTATAAGTTCTCTTGTGTTTGAAACGTGTGGGCCTCCACAGAATTCTTTTGAAAGCGCATTTTCTAACTGGTCTCCGATATAATACACAGAAACTTGCTCCCCGTATTTTTCTCCAAAGAAGTGCAGTGCTCCTGATTGTTCAGCCTTGTCTCTTGGTAATATCAAACGATGTACAGGGAGCGCTGCTGTGATTGCATGGTTGACAAATGATTCCGTGCGTGCCTTTTCTTCGTCAGTCATTTTGTTTCCATGAGTAAAATCAAATCGAAGTCGATCAGGTGTAATATTGCTTCCTTTCTGCATGACATGATTTCCTAAGACTTCACGCAAGGCTTTGTGCAAAAGGTGTGTTGCGGTATGGTATTGCACAGTTTTCTCACTTGTATCTGCAAGGCCCCCTTTAAATTTTTGCTCAACACCAGCACGTGAAATTGACCGATGTTGTTCCATGAGGGCTGTGAATATGTGGTCAAAATTTGGTGCGCATGGTATTCCATAATCAGTCGCAATCTCCTTTGCGAGTTCGACAGGGTAGCCATGTGCAGTGAAAAGTGTAAATGCCAGTTCAGGGGTCAATACACTAAGAGCTTCTTTTTGGAGCAAGCGTTCCCCGGTTTCTAGTGTTGTAAAGAATTTTCGTGCTTCATCACTAATAACATTGATTATACTCTGTTGTACTATTGCCACTTCCGGGTAGTAAGATTCGTAGTCTGTAACAAGTGAGCGAATAATTGCTTCAATAAAGTCAGTATGTAAAGATGCGCCAATACGGTGTAATTTGAAAAGTGCACGCCGTAATAATCTTCGCATGACATATCCGCGTTCTTTATTGCTTGGGAGAACTCCGTCAGCTGCCATAAAAAGAGCTGCTCTGAAATGGTCTGCGGCAATGCGCATTGCTGCTCGTTCTGATGGGGTGCATGTCGTGTATGATGTTTTTGTAGTCTGTTCTATAGTTTCAATGACGTGATGTAATATGTCTGTGAGAAAAATGTCAGCATTATTGTTTGTTGCTGCTGCGATACGTTCAAGCCCACCACCAAAGTCAACATTTTGTTTTGGTAATTTGGAAAAAGAGCCATTAGGTTCTTTTTTATATTCCATGAACACACTGTTACCAATTTCAAGAAATCTACCACAGTCACAATTTGGATGACATTCTTTGCCAAAGGTAAGATCGTGTGGTGTACCAAAATCATAAAACACTTCCGAATCTGGACCCCCGGGTTCCCCTTGTGGCATGGCATCGGGTGGTCCGGAACGTGACCACCAGTTTTTTTTACCATCATATAAAAAAATTCTTCCTCCCTGCATACCTTTCTCTCCTCCCTCTTTTTCAGAACCGATAGCAACAATTTTTGCTTCAATGTTGTATTGAGCAAAAAGTGTTTGCCAGAGAGTTGCTGATTCATCGTCTCTTGGTAATTTGTTTTTTTCATCACCAATAAATGCGGTGACATATATGCGTTCGGGTGATAAGCCGATCTCCTCTATAAGGAATTTAAAAAACCACGGGAGTTGTTCATTTTTGAAATAATCTCCGAGTGACCAATTCCCAAGCATTTCAAAGAAAGTGGTGTGACGATTATCTCCAACTTCAGTTATATCTTCTGCGCGGAAACATTTTTGTGAATTAACTAGTCGAGGGCCTGACGGATGGGGGGCTCCGAGTAAAAATGGCACCAATGGTTGCATACCAGCACTATTAAAGAGCGTTGTAGAATCATTTTCGGGTATGAGTCGTGCCGAAGGAATAACCGTGTGATTGTTTCGTTCAAAAAAACGAAGGTAACGGTTTCGTATTTGTTCAACGTCAAGCATAGTAGAAATTACTGTAACGGAAGAATGTGATCTCGTCTACTGAGATTTTATGGGTTGAAATGAAAAACCCGGATATTGGGTATCTTCGTAATCAAATTCACCATTTTTTTGAATTTTATAAAGAGTGCCACCTATTGGTATGACTGCAATACCGCCAATTTTTAATTGTGCGAGTAGACTGTTTGGAAGTGTGTGTGTATCCACAAATACAATAATACGATCATATGGTCCATGTTCTGGTAATCCTATTTCTCCAGTGGCTTGATATATTTGTATGTTCCCGTATCTCTGGACTGCTTTTGTTGCTTGGGTAGTAAGTTCAGGAATAATTTCGACCGAAATAACATCACCTTCATTTCCTACTAATGAGCCAATAAGAGCTGATGACCAACCAGAACCAGCACCAATAAGAAGAACGTGATTACCTTCTTCTGCGGCAAGTAGTTCCAACATAAATGCTGTCGTGGTTGGTTGAGGAATTGATGCACCATACCCAATAGGTACCGAATAATCTTCGTACGCCTCGCTCTGATAGTCATCAGATATAAAATCAGCTCGATCAATAGTTCGAAATGCTTCTGCAATATGTTCATTTTCAAGAACACGGCTCTTAATCTTCAAGTGTTTTAGGAGATTATTTTTATCCATATATGCATACCTTACAGCGCCCTTTCTTTTTTGAGAAGTGCTGTTTTTGCTGATGGTCCACCTCGATTATACCCACCAATAGAGCCATCACTTTTAATAACACGATGACATGGTACCGACACCGCTTTATTTTTTCTCATAATAGTGCCAACTGCTCGTGCGGCGCGTGGATTACCTGCTCGTGCAGCAACTTCTGCGTAGCTTATAGTCATACCCTTTGGTATGTTTCGAACAATAGTTAAAACTTTTTCTGTAAAAGTGTTCATAAAGCATTGTTGGTGATTAAAAAAGTGTTCCGGATGGTATGGCTGTTGTGTCTAATGTGACTTTACGAGTTTTTTGTGATGATTTTTTTATATTCACATGTGTGTGTTTTTCTACAGTTGGTATTTTTTGTATCAATGATTGTAATGCTTTTCCTGCTGATGCCCTATAGTTACAATAATCGCATGTGTCTGCTGGTGCTGGTGGTTTTTTTTCATCTAGACACGATCTCATGCGTGAGAGGGTTTCCTCTATCCAATCCGTATGACCAACACAGGGAAGCAGTGATATATCAAATGTAAGTTTTGCATCAAATACTTCGGCATCTTTGTTCCCATTCACATACACAAAGTATCCAGTATCAGATACAGTAAAGCCGTTTTTGCGTAATAACCACTGATACACTTCCATCTGGCGTTTATACTGATCACCAAGATTTCCCGCTAAGGTCGGCCGCTCTTTTTTTGCGGTTGCTTTGTAATCAACAACAAGGAGTTCATTTTTTGGAGTTACCCAAATATCATCGACAATACCATATACATCAAAATGATTTTTTGTATCGTGGTGGTGAACACCGCCACGACCATAGTCAAGCTCGCGCCATGTGTCGATGTGTGGATGGTTAAATGGTACAGCGTTTAATTGATATGCTTGCATGAGTGGGTGTGCATTACCTCGCGCTCGATAAATATCAAATTCTTTTTTCAGTAATGCATCAACTGCCAGGTTGAGGGTGAGTGGATAGGTGTCCGGACGTTTTATTTTCATTTTCACATCAAGGAAAAAACATCGGGGGCATTGTATAAAAAGATCTATTTTAGATCGAGAGAGACGTGTGGGCACAGGTAAAGTAGATGAATCCATAGAATGTAATTATAGCAAACCACCCGAAATCGTATTGATTTCGGGTGGTTGGACGGTTTTAACTACGCACGAGTGTTCTATTGCTCAAGAGCAATAAAAGATGCAGAGATTGGCATACCGTTGGCGTTTAAAATTGGTTTATCCAATTTTGGATCGAATGCACGGTCGCCATTGTCTGTACGAATAACTACTTCATATGGACGGCCAACGAGCGTTCCACGAAGCAACTCGATGTCTTTGTTAGTTGTGACGCCCTTATCAAATAGTTGTGCTCCAAGAATACGAACACCGCCTTCAACCATTTCTGTTACTGCGAGCCATGCAGGCTCAGATAGTGTTACTGATGCAATGGAAACTTTGATACCAGACTTTTGGTTTTTTACTATAACAGCTTGGGTTGCATCAATAGAAGATATAGGGGTGGTATTGGCTGGGATTGATATTGTTGAAGTGACCCCGCTCTCCGTTTTAATTGGCTCATCGTCATCGTCCTCAACTGACACAACGCTTGATGTTGCGGTTGTTGTATTCACACTACCTTTATTGGTTTTGTCGTCACCAAACCAGAGTGCGGCGGCTCCAAATCCAAGCAAGAATGCAATAATGGCAATTGAAACATATTTTTGACCAACTGGTTCGCCCGAGAGGTCTGGTCGATTCACGATCACAGGACGGTCTACTCGAGGTTGATTCTGTGGGCCGTTTGGTCGTTGTTGATTTTGACCCCCTTTGTTACCGCCATTCTGATTTTGTTGCTGCTTTTGTTCGTTCATAAAAAACGTAATAAAACCGTTTATAATCGTGCAGTACTATATCATATTGTTATTGCCAACAATCTTGACTCAAAAAAGAAAGAGTATCATGTTGTGCTATGAAATAGCACACACTTGTTTTGCTTCTTCAGCAAGAGCGTGGTAACGGTGTTCTTTTAATCCCGCGGATAAGAGCAAGTCTTTTTTCTGAAGCACGTCTTTACACAATACGATATCGTGAGTAAGTAGCGGTTCTTTGTCTTGGTTAGTGAGTGAGGTGAGACAGGTAATTGGGTGAAGACCGAAGTCCATAATCAAATCTTGTAAACTTTCTTGTTCTGGGTAATTCCAACCAAGTAGTCGGATATTAGCACATGCTGCGTAATCGATTGCATGCTTAGTAAATTTAGTATTCGTCACGAGCCAACCTTCGTCAAGGGAACGTGATTTTCCTCCAAAATCAAATAATTGTTCAGATAGATCATCAAAACGAGCTTTTACGTATAGTGCCGTCTTGATATCTGTTTTCATACCTTGTTGGTTGTGAAATTTTGATTCAACCATAAGTAATTTGTTTTCATTCCAGGCAATAACATCAAGCTCGTGAGGTACACATCGTCCAGGTAATATCTGACGTATTGCGGTTTCAAAACCGCGAACACGAAATAATTCTTGAAGAAACGATTCAAAGGGAAAACCTGATGGCCCTAAATCTTCAAGAGCTCGCCGTAATGAGTATTGAATGGAAGCAGGCTTTTCCATTTTATGGAGCAGGCGGAACGCTAGTGAGTATAAATGATGTGTTGTAACACCCTCATGAAGTTCTCGGTTTATGTGCGTAAGAATTGAATCTATAGCTGATGGAGTTGCTCCAGCTTTTGTAAGAGAGTGAACGAATTTTTCTTTACTAAAAGGCTCTGCCTCTCCCCCTGCTTTATGGATAGTAATTGGTGTCATGAACTTCAGTATACAGGTTTGTACGCCTACCTGCCTACTGTACAACACCTCCACCTAAGCACACAGAATTATTATATAGGACTGCTGATTGCCCGGGAGATATAAGTGGAGCCTCTTTTTCAAAAATGAGAAATGTCTTTTTGTCTTTGATCAATAGGGTAATAGGGTGCAGTGCGCCCCGGTGATGGAGGCGAACTGTTAGGGATGTCTTTTGTGCCGGTGTGTTTGTGATCCAGTGTGGCTGTGCTATTTCAATACAGTTATTTTTTTGTTCGTGCGGAGTTGGGCTCACGGTAATGGTATTGGTTGTTACATCTTTTTTGACAATATAGTGCGGTGTTGTGTGTGTTGTATTATTGTGCACGGTAAAACCGTGTCGTGATCCAACGGTGAGTGTATGTATTCCCGGATGTGATCCGATGATTGTGCCTGATTCGTTACGCACGACACCCTTTTGTTGAGGAATGTATTGTTTTAAAAATTCATCTACGCCCCAATCACCCAAAAAACATAAACCCTGACTATCTTTTTTTTCAGCCACAGGTACGTGTAATTTTTGTGCGAGCACTCGAACTTCTTTTTTTTGTAAATGACCAATCGGAAATAATGTTTTTTCGAGTTCTCTTTGATGTAGTGTCCATAAAAAATACGTTTGGTCTTTGTTCTGGTCGGCTGCTTGTACTAATGTATATATGTTCTCCTCTTTGTGTACTTGAGCGTAATGGCCTGTTGCCACATAGTCTGCCCCTTCCTTCATTGCATAGGAGAAAAAAGCGCCAAATTTTATGTAGCGATTGCATAGTACGTCAGGATTGGGTATGCCGCCGACGCGATAGGTTTCAATCATCGGTTCAATAACTTCTTTTTTGTAGTCATGTGTACAATCTATTTCGCGAAATGGAATGTTGAGTGCCGCACAAACTCGAATAGCGTCAGTGCGGTCTTTTTGCATTGAACATCGGGTCCATTCAGGGCTCCAGATACGAATGAAAACACCAGTAACATCGTAGCCATCGCGTTTGAGTATTGCGGCACTTGTCGCCGAATCAACGCCACCAGATATACCCACAAAAACTATTTTTTTGCGCTTCATGGGTATTTACAATAACAATCTTTTTATCAGAATACAACAAAAACACATTATCAGCAATATATACATAGTACACTACTGTAAATAGTGTATTTTATTTTGTACGTGTTCATCATGTGTTCGAGCGTAGCGCATGACCCCTTTTTTGTCGGTTAAATAGTAGAGATAACTTGATACGGTTGGTGATACAGCTGCTTGAATTGATTCCAAGCCGGGATTTGCAATAGGTCCTGGTGGCAAGCCACGATTTGTATACGTATTGTATGGATGATTGGTACGTAAATCTTCAAGTGTAAGTCCGAATGTTGTTGTCCCATTGACCATATCAAAGGCTGCATCGACCTGTAGTGGCATGCCGATTGAAAGTCGTTTCCATAGAATACCTGCGATCATTTGTTTTGTTTCGAATGTCCGTGCTTCGCGTTCAAGTATGGATGCCATGATGACGACATCATTAAGGGAACGTCCAGATTTTTCTATATCTGTTATAAATGGGGCTATTTTTTTGCTAAACGTCATTTCCATAATCCGAATAATGTCTTCGGGGGGTGCGGTTGGCGAGATATAGTATGTTTCAGGAAAGAGATACCCTTGTCGTTCTTGTGATTTTTTTAAAAAAGATTTTTTATCAAAGGCGGTAAGTCTTTCTTCAAGTAATGTTGCTATTTCCTTAGATGTAAATCCTTCTGGAATGGTGATTCTTATCGGATCAAGCTTCCCTTCTCCTTTGGTAAAACGTAGTGCTGCAAAAAAACTACTTTCAGGATTTTTGAAATAATAATCACCAGCGTGTAATCCACCTTCTCCATTTAAAAGAATTACAAAATTTTTAAAAAGAATGGGAGAGTTAATAACTCCTGATGATTTGAGAATATGCGCGCTCTCTCGAACGGTCGTACCTGACGAGATGCGGATGATTTTAGGAAACGTCTCATCAGATAATGGTGGAACAAAAGATTTCATTAGTACAATACCAATAATGATGCTCAAACTTGTACCAAAGATATGAATACGCAAGGAACGTGTAAAGACAGAAACTGCTTTACGTATTGAAACCCGCAATAGTGGTTCCGTTTGTGTGTCGTCAGAGAGGTACATTGAGTTATATTGGCAGATTTGATGGTGCTTCTGCTTTGCGAGATACAACACGATCAAATGTTGGTGTCTGAACAACGCGTCCCGGAAAGTGGTATATGGTTGCTAATTCTTCAGTATTTAGTATGAATGGCTTACCATTAAAATGTTTAAAAGGCGGCTGGAAGAATGAGCGGAGACGGTACGCTTTAAGCATTTGTTTTTCAGCCGCGTTACGGCGGATACGCATAAAATCTTGCCATGGATAATCAAAATCTGTACACCATCCAAGTTTAAAGCCATTCAAATTGCTGTTGCTAGATAATTGTCGCAGACAGCCGACGAGGCCAGTGATTGAAATAGGATCAAAGGCTCCTTCTTTTGAAAGGTACATACCACGAATCATGGTTTCAAAGGGAAATTTATCGAGCGAACGTTCAAGGGCTTTTATGGTATCTGATTGGCTGGGAGATAAGTCTGAAAAGGTGGTTGGTTTTTTTTCATCTCCTCCCTTCACTGTCGCCTCTTTTTTAATTTTATCGATTTCTTTTTTAGTTGCTTCTTTCCAATCAGGAATACGTCGAGTGTGCCCATCTGTAAATTTTTCTGCGCGATGTGCTTGGATCAATATTTGAATCCATATTTGTTCTCCTCGTCGCATTGAACCCAAAAACTCAAGTATTGGCACAATCGGATCAATTTTATATTCTTCTTTAGGATCTTTATCGAGACCATAATCAATATACGTTTTTATTGGATAAGGATCTGGTTTCGTAAGTTTGAAATAAGTTCCCCACATCGAAATACCCCCATCCCAATCGATATGTTTTGTATAGTCTTCTACTTCGCGGATTTCAATACCCGGATATTGAGCGTATAGTTGTGCTTCAATAAGTTTTTTAAATTTTGGTGGTGTCCAAATAAAAAAACGCACACTTCCTTCTATTGATACCATTTCTAAAGAAAACCACGGACGAACTTTGCCCTTTAAAAATGTCTCAAAAATAGTAGCTGATCCACTCTGATACAGTGAGGTAAGAAATACTTCCATTGCCCGAGGAGATTTGTCGATATCCATGGGTAATTTTAATTCAAGAAGCATAGATCCTTGCTTTCGAACAAACTCAAGACGTTTATAATTAAGCCATAGACGTAAGAGTAAGGTAATAAGAACTGCTGGTACCCACACAGGAGTCAGTTTCCAAATCAATAAGAAGAGCCATTGCACGAGAAGGTTCTCTGTAAACGTGTAGTATGCATTTACAAGAAATGGAGGAAACAATGTCATTTCCCTTTATTGTAACAAAGTTTTTAAATCAGAAAACTCCACACAAATGGTTAGTGTGGAGTTTTCTTTAGAACTGCTTATTTTTTACCACCACGACGTCGTGACTCTTCTGGCCATGATTGGGCTATTTCGTATTTGCCGTTTGAGAGTTTAGTGAAATATTTCTGATTTTGGAGGTTGATGAGAATGGTGTTTTCTTTGACGTAACGCTCTTTCATGACTTTATCAACAATTTCTTCTTTAGTAAGAGGTCCATTTTTTTCGAGTACTGATCGAATAACGTCTTTTACTACACCCGACATATATCCCCATTCTGTGAGCGCATAGAGACCACGACCAACAAGAACAAAACGTGGATCTTTTATAAGTTCGTTATGACATGTTGCAACGTGAGCTTTTTTACCAAAGAGTCTCTCGATTGATTTTGCAACTTCACGGAAATGGATAGGTGAGCCATGACGTCTGATAACCAAAAATGCGTAATCTCGCATACCTTTGGCACGAATATTTGGTGAAGATGCTTTACCCCATTCGCCCAATGGATTTTTAGAAACCAATTTACTGATCGAGAGCCAGCGTCGTACAATCTCTTCTTTTTTGTATTTTTCTGAGAGATCTTTCACGTGTTCAAGGAATCGTGAAATAATCTCAGCTTCAGGAATAATATCATCGTCTGAGAGGCTTTGATAAAGTTTTTTAATTGTATCTTCAACCCGGCGAGCGATCTCTTGATCAATGTGCCATCGATGACGGAAATCATCATTTTCTTTCGAAAAACTAAATTCATCACCAAGTACTAACAAAATATTTAGATGATTCTGCGTTGATAAGTCAGCACTCAAATGATCAAGAAAATCTTGTTCCGAAATGATCGCTCCCATTTCATGCAAGAGTTGGTGGAGTTCAGTAAATACTTGTTTTTCTTTTTTAAATTCAGCTGATTTACGGATTGTAGAAAGGGCGTATTTTTCGATTTGGCGTACGCGTTCACGCGTAATACCATACTTTTTACCAATAGCCTCAAGTGTTTTTGGCTCTGGATCATCACCTAAACCATAGCGACTCACCAGGATATCTTTGGCACGATCTGCAAGGGCACCTAGGAGGCGTTTGATGACTTGCTTTGGTTTAAACGTCAGAGTTGACATGTGTGGCTATTTATTAATTTATATGTTAGATCAAACTATCATATACTATTGAATAGGTCAAACTTCATACCTTAGCTGTCATTGACTCATCTACCGCCACAATACTAACGATTTTTCCTGGAATGACAATTGTTTTTTGAATTTTTTTGCCAAGAAGCCATTTTGCAACTTCAGGAAGATTTGTAGCTTCTGCAATGGTTTTTGCCTCGTTATTTTTATCGGTTGGGTGGAAGGATGCCCGCACTTTACCGTTGATTTGAACAACCAATTTGACGGACTGTTTTTGTACTTTACGTTCATCAAACACGGGCCACGGATGAGCGTGTACAGTGCCTTTGTACCCGAGTGTGTTCCAGAGCTCCTCAGTCATGTGGGGGGCAAACGGTGAGAGTAGTTTGAGGAACATAGCAAACGTTTCTCGATCCCCCTGCTCTTTTTCTAGTGTATTGAGTGCGATCATGAGTGCACTGACCGCAGTATTAAAATTCATTGTCTCAATATCGTGAGAAACTTTTTTGATTGTATCGTTGATAACAGATAGTGCACGTGAAGATGCTACTGGTTTGTACTTCTTATCCGCATAGGGTCCGGCATATTTCCACACTCGCTCAAGAAACCGCCGTGTACCAACAACACCATCTGGCGACCAGGTAATTGCTTGGTCAAAAGGCCCCATAAACATCTCATAAAGACGCAATGAGTCGGCACCCACGGTCTGAACAATGGTATCCGGATTAACCACATTACCCTTCGATTTAGACATTTTGACGCCACCTTCGGCCAAAATGAGCCCGTGGGAGGTGCGTTTTTGGTACGGCTCATGAGTTTGAACCAATCCAAGATCAAAAAGGAATTTATGCCAAAAGCGAGAATACAGGAGGTGTAGCGTAGTGTGTTCCATACCACCGTTGTACCAATCAACCGGGAGCCAGTGGGCGAGTTTTTTTGGATCTGCAAACACCTTTTTATTTTTAGGGTCAATATATCGCAAGAAATACCACGACGAACCGGCCCAATTAGGCATCGTGTCTGTCTCTCGTCTGGCTGGGCCTTTGCATACGGGGCATTTGGTTTCAACCCATTTTTTAATAGGCGCGAGGGGTGATTCCCCGGTATCTGTTGGTTGATATTGAGCAACTTTTGGTAATTTCACTGGTAAATCTTTTTCAGGAACAGGTACCCAACCTTCACCCGTATTATTTTTACATGATTCACAAAACACCAGCGGTATTGGTTCACCCCAGTAGCGTTGTCGCGAAAACACCCAGTCACGCAGCTTGTAGGTTGTTACGATCTCACCTCCCGCGGCCTCTGTTATTTTTTTGATTGCGTCAGTCGCCTTCATACCATCACATATGCCAGAGTTGATGAGTGTGCCATCACCTACATAGGCTTTTTCACCAATCTTATAGCGATTCCACACAAAAGGTCCGTCAGCAATATTCAAAAAAGATGGTACATCACTTTCTGAAATCCACAACGCTTCATGTTTTTTACTTTCTTCTGCTAAAATCGGATCTTTTGTTTCAGATTGTAATTCAAAATAAAGAGCTTTTATTATTGAGTATCTATTTTCGTCTTTGTGTGCGGCAAAATATTCCGTATGTATTTCTATATTTGATGTGCCAGTCAGGACGAGATCGTTGTAGCCTGTTTCTTCATGAATTTCTCTTTTTGCTGCTTCAATAATATTTTCCCCTTCTTCAATACCTCCAATAATAAATGTTTTTGGTGGGTTCTTGCCCCACGCAGCACTTTTCCACTTAAGTACAAGAAATTTCCCGTCTTTTCGACGAATGATTGCGTGCAATGTATGACGCCTAACCACTTTTTTGCCATTTTGAGGAGGATGAAGAGGGTCAATAAATTTCGGCGCAATAACTTGCCTAATTGGAATATTATATTTTTTTGCAAATACAAAATCACGCTCATCATGTGCTGGCACCGCCATAACCGCTCCGGTGCCGTAGTCTGACAACACATAATCAGCGATATAGACCGGGATGTGCTCCTTATTTATTGGATTGATTGCAGTGACTCCTTGTATTTGTACACCCGTTTTTTCTTTATCTGCCGCTGTGCGATCGGCCACATCTTTTTTTCGTGCCGCAATTACATACGCCTCAACGTCTTGTCTGTTTGATGCAGAAGAGATGATGGTACTCAGGAGCGGATGCTCTGGAGAAAGAACAAGGTACGTCACTCCAAAGAGTGTATCTGCACGAGTCGTAAATACTTGTACAGTATGTTGCGTCGTTCCAGCTGTAATTAGAAACGGAATAGTTGAGCCTTCAGACGCACCAATCCAATTACGCTGTTGCAACTTTACTTTCGAAAGAAAGTCAACATCGTCTAAATCTTTTTCCAAACGACCCGCATACTTGGTGATAGCAAGCATCCACTGCTCTTTTTCCCGTTGTTCTACTTCGGTACCACAACGTTCACATGTTCCATCTATCACTTCTTCGTTTGCCAAACCAATCTTATCTTTCGGACACCAATTGATAGCCATCTTCTTTTTGTAGGCCAATCCTTTTTTGAATAACTGGAGAAAAATCCATTGCGTCCATTTGTAGTAGGCAGGATCGGTAGTATTTACTTCCCGATCCCAATCAAAAGAAAAACCGAGAGCCTTGAGCTGTCTTCGGAAGGTGTCAGTATTTTTTTTGGTTACTTTGTCAGGGGCAATACCTGTTTTGATTGCGTAATTTTCCGTGGGAAGGCCAAACGCATCCCACCCAATCGGGTAAAGTACTTCATACCCTTCCGCGCGACGTTTGCGTGCAATGATATCCATGGCGGTATTACTGCGAACATGTCCCACGTGAAGTCCGTCGCCCGATGGATACGGAAATTCGATGAGACCATAGAATTTTTTCTTCCTGGAGGTATCTTTTGCTTTGAATGGTTTTTTCTTTTCCCATTCTTTTTGCCACTTACGCTCTACCTTGAGATGGTTATACGGTGGGAATGTCATGGAAGAAACTATACAACACTTATTCTAATTGACAAAACATGCCCACGTAGTACCTCTCACTGATATTTTTTAATTAGGCCATCAAGGTCTATTTTCTTTTTACCTAGATCTTGAATTCAATAACATCACCGTCTTTTACGATATATTCCTTTCCTTCCGTGCGAATTAAACCTTTTTCACGAGCATGAGCATACGAACCTGCACTAAGTAGCGTATTCCACGCAATAACTTCGGCTCGCACAAACTTATCTTTAAAATCAGTATGAATAGCAGTACCAGCAAGTGGTGCAGTCCAGCCGCGGCGGATTGTCCAAGCACGCGTTTCATCTTCACCGGTTGTGAAGTAGGTGATGAGATCAAGTAATTGGTAACCTTTCTTAATTAAATGATCAATGCCATCTTCTGTAATACCCAAACCGGATCGCATTTCCTGCTTCTCAGCATCAGATAAATCTTTGAGCTCTGATTCAATAGCGGCATCAAAGAGCACATAGGAAGCATGTTGTGTAGCAAAAAACGCCACGAGCTCCTCCCATGCAGCCCCTTTTTGTTCATCAAGATTCTTTCCTCCTGCTTTTTTGTTTAGTGCGTACAGGATCGGTTTTGCTGAAAGTAAGCAAAGCTGTTTAAAAAAGGGCATCTCCTCATCCGTGGGCGTCACTGTCGAGGCTAGATGCTCGGCCTCAAGGGTTGTTTTCAGACGCTCAAGGAGTGCGTGTTCAATCTTCGCCTCTTTCTTATTTGCTTTTACATCTCTTGCTACACCGGCAATACGCTTAGTGACGACCTGTAAATCTGCCAATATAAGCTCGAGATTTATTATTTCAATATCATGTTTCGGATTAATACTTCCATCAACGTGGATCACATCCGGATCATCAAAGATGCGGACTACTTCCAAAATAGCATCCGTCTCTCGGATATTGGCCAAGAACTGATTTCCAAGCCCTTGCCCCTCAGATGCACCCTTTACTAATCCTGCAATATCAACAAACTCAATTGCTGCAGGAATTGTCTTTTTTGACAAACTAAAGTTGCTTAACTTCCAAAGTCGGTGATCAGGTACTGCAACCACACCAACCGACGGATCAATCGTACAAAACGGATAGTTTTCTGCTGGCACAGCCTTTTTAGTTAGTGCATTAAAAAGCGTTGATTTGCCAACGTTGGGAAGACCAACAATACCAATTGAAAGTGACATATCGATAAAAAGTACCATGAATAGGTGCTTTTCAAAAGAAAAAATTGTCCTATACATGGATAAGACAATTTCGACAACTTTTTTCAAAGATGGAAGATAGTTGTCCCGATATGGAGGATGCTAATTGCGATATCTGTAGATTGGTTTGCTACAATTAATGGTAACGTTGATTAGTGGGAACTGGTAGGCGCGTTTAGAGCTGTTAATTCGGAAGCACCGATAATAAGAACTGTTCCTTTCACTATGATGTTTACAGAAGGTTTAGCTATTTTATGAGAGTAATTTTTTCATTTCATCTTGATTGCTTGCGAGTACTCTAACTGTTGCTTCTTCTTGAGTCATACCGTTTGCAATTCTTTCTTGTATATCAAGTGCGAGACGTTCAAAAAATTCAGGATTCTTCTCTACTATTGCAATAATTTTGTTACGCTGTTCCTCGGGAATATCTTTTAACTGTGCGGCCATAGCCCGCTTCATGAGAAATTGCTTCAACATGTTTATGTGTGAATCACTATTTTTTGTAAATAAATCAGTGCACCATGAATACCACCAATCGCCCCTAGTTCTGCGCGCTTAATTTCTGGTAAGTGTTTAAAAATGGCGACGCTTCCTTTCACCTTATCACGAACGCGAGTTATTGGAATAGCAGGGTTTCCAACCATCATTGAACCTCCTAGTACAATGACATCCGGTGACCACATGACCGTTAAATTTGCAAGTCCGATCGCGAGCCAATCAGCTAATTGCTCCCATAACGTATCATCTTGGGGTATGTCGTAAGGTTTTTTTCCAAATCGTTGCTCAACTGCAGTTCCTGATACAGCGTGCTCAAGTGTGTTGGGCATTGGACACTCTGGATAGAGTGAATTATCAGCATCAATAATTTGTTGTCCCGGTTCGAATCCGTGTGCTGAAATATCAGGTAATCCGTTTATTAATCGTATACCCCCCACACCTGTAGAAACGGTAATGTACGCAACAATTGGATATCCAGCACCGGCTCCAACATGTGCCTCGCCCAACCCAACCATAGTACAATCATTTTCTGTAAAAACAGGGACGTGAAATGCTTGTTCAAGTTCGGCAACAATTGACCTACCAGACCATAACGGTAAATGAGGAGATACATCAATAATTCTCTTATCAGGTGAGAGTGAACCAGTTACACCTCCCGCGATGCTTACAATCGATTCATCACCAGCTATTTTTTTTGCGGTTTCTATAAGCAAATGCACACCCTCTTCAAATGTTTTTGGTGTATCAATAATACGCGGCGTATCAAATTGTGTGAGAGATCCTGCGCGTGCAATCCGCATTTTTGTTGCGCCAATATCAAAAAGAATGTGCATGGTGTATTACGAACCGATCAATTTTTTAAATGATTCAATGATAGCTACCGCTTCGGGTTCAGCACGATACAAAAGTGCCGTATGAAAGGCTGCCCAATCGGCACGTACGAGCGATGTAAGAATTCGTTCAGCACGATGTTTACCTGACAGTGGGCTGCGTGAAAAAGATATACCGCGCTCACCGTACAATTGTTCGGTGACCGTCATGCGCGTAATAATGCGCGGATGATCCTCCGCATCTTCCAAAAAAATAAAGTGGAGTCGTTCTGATAAGAGTGCCGTTGTGGGTAATACATCCATCCCAGCAAGTTCATTGTGATTAAGTTCGGGGAATGTATTATAAAATGCGGGTATTTTGCCAGTCTCATTAAATTTTATTTTCCAATTATACGCTGCCGATGTATTCACCTCGGATGCATACACCACGGGGACTTTTCCTTTCAGCAGTTCAGCGATATCTTTTCCTTCTGCTTCAAGTTCGTTCGTGTGTATGGCTGAACCGATTGCTTGTAACTCCTTGACCATATGTTCACCACCAAGCAATGCAGCGATCGCCAGCAAAGAAAAACCGAGTGCCGAACGAGGTTGCATGCCGGTAATGGGCAGAAGAATAAGTGGTACTTTTTTCTCACGAGCCAGCGTAGCCATCGCCCCTCCCGTAGTAATCGCAACAACATGCTTTCCAGCTGCAAGAGCAGATTTCATGAAATCGAGCGTTTCTTCCGTGTTTCCAGAGTATGAAGAAGCAATGTATAACATAAGATCAGCTCCTGACTTGCTTCCGACTGGTAATCCGTAAGAACGGTGCACACTCACCGGTATGTGGGGGTACACTGCTGCGAATATGTCTGCGGCAAGATGAGATCCTCCCATACCAGCTACCACAGCCCGCCACCCCATCGTGGGATTAAATATTGGGAGATACTCTGCATTCTCAATGGTCGGTGTAAAAGAAAATTGTGTACCAAAATCACGTATCGCTTGCTCCATGGGTATATATTGTATCACGCAACGACCGCGGCATCAGTGTAGATACATATTCGAGGAATACTTTTTATGTATATCGCTGGTATGCGGTTCGGTATAGTTTCGTTAATAAATTGTTTCAAGATTGGTTCTTTCTCTTTCCCGGTAACGAAGACAATGCCGTCTATAACTTTTTGTATGCATCGCGGTGTTGCGGTTATGCGGTAGCGATGAAGATTTCGATGCCCTACATCTATTGCAATATATAATTTGTCTGTTTCTGTGTACTGTCTAAACCAGGCACGATCTTCATTGTCTGGGAAAATGCCCGCCATGTGGCCATCATGACCAATGCCAAACGTAGCAATACTGTGTCCGTGAGGATTACGGCTGTACCAGTCTGTAATGGTTGTATGCATGTACTCCGCTACCCCGTCCATCGTGTCACAGTTTTTATGTGTAAATGGGTTACCAGATGACGCTCCACGATCAATAAGTGTTTTAAATAGAGGGCGTGAAGATAGCGCTGCAAAGTTACTATGTTGTCGATCAAATCGTTCATCAAGAACTGTAATAAACACATTACTCGCATCCCCAGAGAAAAGATCTGAGCGATCAAAGAGCGCCAGCGCGGAACCTCCCGACACGAGGAGTAGTGTCGGTTGTGTTGCGTACTGGTTCAATAAGTGTACCAGCCCGACCTGTGCGGCAGCGAGATTTTCAACTTCTGTACGAGCAGAAAAAACATTCATAAACACTACTTTTTAAACCCACGTTTTTTTGGTTTTTTTGTATCAAATGCGTGTCCCCCAAACTCATGCCGAAGTGCAGATAACACTTTCCCGGTATATGTCTTACGTCGTACTGACTGTTTTCTGAATTTTAATGACTGTGCAATGACTGTGACCGGGACACCGAGCCGACGCGCGGCATCAACCGTCCACGATGCTTCACCAGTATGAGCAACAACGCTCGACACATCTTTGAGCTCTTCACCGAATCGATTGTACGCTGATTGTAACCAACCAACCAACCTTGATTCAATGACACTGCCCGTGTTGTATAAACTAGCAATTTTTCGTAGTGGTAATTTATACGGTGATTTTTTAAGTACTTCAAATCCTTCAGCGAGCGCTTGCATCATGCCATATTCAATACCGTTGTGAACCATTTTCACAAAATGACCGGCACCAACAGCTCCCGCACGGAGAAAAGCGTCCGGTGCAGCGATCGCCGTAAACAACCATTCGTGCGCAGTGACAACCGACGGCTCTCCACCAACCATAACGCATGCTCCGGTACGGGCCCCGCCAGGTCCGCCGGACACACCCGCATCAACAAAACGAATACCTGCCTTTGCCAAAAATACGGCACGTGCCTTTGCTTTTACAAAGTGAGAATTTCCACCATCAATAACCGTATCACCCTTAGATAAGAGGGGTCGGATCGTTGTAAGCATGTCATCAACCACATCAGAGGGAACCATGATCCACACTGTTCTAGGAATCGGTACACTAGAAATCGCTTGCTCAAGCGTATCGTGCACCGTAAGTCCGAGTGAACGCGCGTTTGCGCGACCTTCAACTCCACGATTCCACGCATGCACCGTAACACCCTGTTCTTTCAAACGTTGCACCATATTGAGACCCATCTTACCCAAACCGATGTACGCGATTACATGCTGTTTGTCTTCTTTCATACAAAAAATGAAAATAATTATACTGTTGATACCGTATCATCCGGATCACCGAAACCTGCGGGGAAAAACGACCGAGCCCACAGTACAAACGGCACATGACGATCGTATGATTGTACCGTCTGTGACTGCCACGCATCAATGACTTTCGCAATATACGACCACGAGGCGTCAACTTCTGCTGTTGAAGCAAAGAGTGTTTGATCACCTTTAATGCAATCAAACAGTACCCGCTCATACGCAGTGGGGGCGCGCCCCATCGTACGCACTGGGTCGTGGTACGTAAAAGATAATTTACGTCGTTCCAATTCCATACCAAAACCGGGCTGTTTTGCGAGAAAAGATATCTCAATGCCTTCGTGTGGATGCAATCGAAACATTAACGCATTCTCATATGCACACGCGTCACCACCAAACGCACACATATCAGGTCGCTTAAAGTACACGGTAATACTTGCATGCGATGAGTGAAACCCTTTTCCACTCCCGAGAAAAAACGGCACCCCTGCCCAGCGCGGTGTGTGTAAAAATGTTTTGAGAGCAAACGCGGTCTCTGTGTGCGAATCGGGCGCAACCCCTGCTTCGTAACGATACCCGACATATTGACCACGTACGACGTCTTCTTTTTTCGGAGTTTTAAGTGATGTTAATATTGCGGCGCGTTTTGCGCGTATTGCTTCTGCATTAAAATCACTTGGGCGATCCATGGCAACAAGTGCGAGCATTTGAAGCAAATGATTTTGTCCTACATCTTTCAATGCACCAACTCCGTCATAAAACGCGCCGCGCTTTTTTACATCATGTGATTCTGACATGATGACATCAACGGCCGCAATATGTTTATTGTTCCATAGAGGTTCAAACATACCGTTTGAAAAACGGAAAGCCAAGATATTCTGTAATGTTTCTTTTGCCAAGTAGTGATCGATGCGAAATATTTGCTGCTCATCAAACATAGTACCCAGCATGTGATCTAGTTTTTGAGCAGTTACTAAGTCGTTTCCAAATGGTTTCTCAAGTAATATACGAGTCCATCCCGCATTGTCATGACACGGAATAGATAACCCTACATGAGAAATATGTTTTAAAATTGGTTCGTATAAGTGCGGCGGTACGGCTAGATATAATAATTTGTTGCTGCACGCGGAGAATGTCGCTTCATCAAATGAATGTAGTTTTTCTGAAAGGTTTGCATATGCTGCGTTATTATCAAAATCACCTGGTACATAGTGAATACGTTCCAAGAAAGAAGTGTGTGAACGATCAGAAATATTAGTAAGCCACGAAGATACCAATGATCGGAAAGAAGCGTCTGAAAATGGTTTTCGAGCAAACGCCACGACATGAAAATCTTTTGGTAACCGTCCTTCCTCAAATAAATGAAAGAGGGACGGAAAAATTTTTGTTTCGGCAAGATTCCCAGTTGCTCCAAATATGACCAGTAGTGTGGGGTGATGGGTTGCAACAATCATAGCGGCACTCTATTGTACCGCTCATACTCACTACGCGCGAGCGGATACTACTCTCTACATGCCGCAGGGGCTTTTGGATCAGTCGTCTTTTTGAGACACACTAAGATATTTTCTCTAACACCAGTATCTGTAGGCGCCAGTGTCACGTTTGATTCAACAATGGGCTCAAGATATATGGCGTATGCATCACGAGTCAGTAAGTATCCATTAGATGAATCACGAAGAATGATTTTTGTGGGTAATTCTTTGTGGCCATTAAAAACTTCAAGAAGCGGAATGAGTGCTTGTGAAAGTTTTGGTGAACCATTACATTCTCTACTCTGGTTTGGCTCTTCTTTGATTGCATATGCGCCAACATCGATATACAACACACCATCTGAAACATAGTGTGTTGTAACGAGAGGAGATACTTTTTCACAACGCTCTCCCGCATCGGCAAACACTACAAGCGCAGGCTCAATCATGCCCGTCTTACCAGCAATTGTTTTGAGTGCAACATGTGCCGCTTGTGGTTCCACGATGCGCAAACCACCATCCGCAACCACAGCGTTTTCAATAAACGTGCTGACCCGCCCTGATTTTATCTGCACGGCCGCGGTGAACAAAAGTACGAACGCGGCAACGATGGCCACGCCAAGCCCCACTTGCTCACGTGCGGACAATTTCATAACACCTTCATTGTATACCAGGCAATGTCAACCTGGGTAATAAAAATAAAAAAGTAGTGGATAGCGCAACAATATATAAAAAAGACCTTCTCGCGAAGGTCTTTTTGGAGATCGTTCTCACGAAAGTCTAGATCCTAGGTGTACGATCAAGCTGGAGGATCCTTTTCAGACCCACATCAAGCGGATTTGGTTCTCGTCTGGTTAATCTGTCAACAGGTGTCCCCTTCATAAGGGTTCCGCCCACGGAAAATAAGGACGATTAGCCTCCCAAAGAATATGCTCAGGATTCTCACAAAACTACACTCAATCACACAACTTATTTTTGTGGTGTTTGTTTGAAAAAGTCAGAACCCATTTTGCGGAAAAACCTGATTGACCGTCTCTGCTTCGCTCCGGCGGAACGCTCGGGCGCGGTTGAATTCCCC